>JAZRPG010000026.1:0-9136 GCA_045649105.1 Eubacteriales bacterium | reverse complement strand
ATTTTCTTTATCGGGGTGGTAGTAAACAACCTCTGCAAAGAATATCTGCGCATCGTCCGAATGAAGCAAATCTTCAGGAACACTTCCCGCAAGCGCCGTCATCGGCATTGATAACAGCATGATTATGAAACAAAGAAATCTGCTCACCTTTTTCATCATTTACTTTCTCCTTCCTAACGATGTAATAAGCATCATAACAGTACCTATTGAAAGATAAATGCCCGCATACAGTATAAAATCAGTTTCGCCCGCATCGAACACCGACCACATGGAAAAAAGATATATAAGCGCCGAAACAAGCGGCAAAAACCAATGCTTTTTGATATTTTTGCCGCATGCAATACCTTCAGCTGCAAAAAATATGGGATTGACAGCATAAAACATTACAAAGCAAAGCGCCATTCCGCTCGTACCTGCAAACCTCGCGGTTAAAAACGGAGGTATAAAAAGAAACACAGCCGACAAAACAGTCCATGCAACATTCCTCTTCACACCGTCCCCCCTTTCTTTTAAGTCTCTTATAATTCTCATGTTATAAAAGTTGCAGTTTTCAAACAATTTATATTTTTATTATACTGTACATTCACTGACGATACAACTTGTTAATTAAGCCTTTGTAATCTTACGAGGTTCAGCCCTGATTTTTGGAGTTCCGTTTTGTGCAAAAAACGCGTTTTTTACTTGTATTTCCTCTTTTGATATAGTAGACTTTTTATACTGAAAAAGCAGTCAAATCCATGCAATATTTTAAAAAAATCCAAAATCCTTATAACGCATCACAATTATCACAAAAAGCCGTAACCGGGAGGAGTAATTATGAGTCTGATACCGTCCGAAGACAGAGCCTATATAGAAAACAAATATCTCAGCCAATTTAATGACATAAATTCCGATGAAGAGTCCCTGAGTTATGACGAGTCAACAGGACTTGACAAGAAAGAAATGTCCAAGCGTCTGGAGGCTCTTTATGAAAAAACAAAGGAGCTGCCTCATTCTGAGGCGAAGGCAAGGGCTTTTGCCTTCGTTCTTGATAACGCGCGCATAAATGTTTCCCCGAATGACTATTTCTTCGGCTTTTACAACTGGAACAGACCGCTTGAAGAGCCTTTTATATCCAGATGGAATGATGAAGTCTTTGATTCCATGCCCGATGTTAAGAAGGTAATGGCTGACTACAGAGATTCGGCCACGGGAAATCTGATACTCGATACAGACCATGTAGTACCGAACTGGGTTGACATAATGCCTCTCGGTTTTCCGGGACTTCTTGCACGAAGCGAGGAATATCGCAGAAAGCTTTCAGACGAAAGAGAGCTTTCTTCCGAAGAAAATGCTTTTTTTGAGTCAATCAAAATAGAGTATGAGGCTATAATCCGCCTGATTTCAAGAATAAGGGACTTCGCACTCTCACACAGCTGCGAAAAAACAGAACTTATTGAAAAAAGCCTCTGTAACATCAGCAAAGAGCCGCCAAAGAACATGTTTGAAGCGCTCCTTCTGATGTATACATACTTCATGTGTGCAGAATTTGTTGACCAGTTCCAGGTGCGCTCTCTCGGTAACGGTCTTGACCGTACCTTGTATAAGTTTTATAAAAGCGACATAGAAAACGGCATCTTTACACGGGAAGAAATCAAGACCTTCTTAGCATACTTTATGCTGCAGTTTTCATCTATGGGCAACTACTTCGGTCAGCCCTTCTACCTCTGCGGCACCGATTTTGACAACAAAACGGATATAAGCGAATTTACGCTTGATATACTTGAGGTATATGAAGAATTAAAGCTTTACAACCCCAAGATACAGATTAAAATCGACTATAACACAAACCCGAAAATAATACGCAAGGTTTTAGAGCTTATCAGAGCCGGACAGAGCAGCTTCGTATTCTGCTGCGTACCCGGAATGATAAAATCCCTGATGAGCTGCTACGGCGTAACCGAGGATGAGGCGCGCAACTGCGATATAAGCGGCTGCAACGAGATGCATATCCGCGGCGGTGAGGCGTGCATGATTTCGGGATACCCCAACATGGCAAAGGCAATTGTCTATGTGCTTACAAACGGCGTTGATACCGTAACAGGAAAGCAGCTCGGCCTCAAAACAGGAAATGTTGAAGATTTCAGCAGCTTTGACGAGGTTTATGCTGCATTTATGAAGCAGTTTAAAAATATTGTCGACACCATGGTCGCAACTGCAAGCAGGTACGATAAATATGTCGGCGCAATAACCCCGTCCGTAATGCTTTCGGCGACAGTTCCCGACAGCCTCAAAAAAGCGGTGGACGCATATGCCTTCGGCGTAAAATATCCGACATCGACGCTTTTCCTTTGTTCTTTTGCCACGGCAGTCGATTCCTTGCTTGCGATAAAGGAATTGGTTTTTGAAGAAAAGGTCACAACTCTCTCTGAAATGAGAGACGCCATACTCAACAACTGGGAAGGCTATGACGACCTCCGCATGAAAGCGCTTACCGCCAAGCACAAGTACGGAAACGACGACAAGGAGGCAGATGCACTGGCGTCTGCATTATATAAGTGGTACAGCATATACCTTACCGGCCGGAAGAACGGCCGCGGCGGCGTTTATAAAGCAGGCGTGCCGTCGACATTGCATTTCCTTTATTACGGAGACGGAACAGAGGCAACGCCTGACGGAAGAAGAAGGGGCGAGGAGTGCTCTAAAAATGTTGCTCCCGTAATAGGAATGGAGCGCCGCGGAATTCTGCCGATGATACGCTCGGCAATGAAGCTTGACCCGACCCTGTTTTCAGAAGCATTTGTTATTGATGCAATGCTTCACCCCTCGGCAGTAAGCGGCGAGGACGGCCTTAACGCGCTGGAAGGAATCGTCATGAATTACATGAAGAACGACGGTATTTCCATACAGTTTAATATCTTTAATCCTGAAATGCTTTTGGATGCACAGAAAAATCCCGATAAATACAAAAACCTTCAGGTTCGTGTGTCCGGCTGGAATGTCCTCTGGAACAATATGACAAAAAAAGAGCAGGACGCATATATACTCCGCTCCAAATCATTCAATTAATAAAAGAAGGCGCATAAATATGGATAGTTTTTTTAAGAGCAAGAAAAATGTTGTCCTCACGGCAATTTTTTATACATTTTTATGGGGTTGTGCGTTCCCTCTTGTAAAAATCTGTATGGAAGCATTCCGCATTCCTGACAGCGATAATATGTCAAAATGCCTTGTGGCAGGCATACGCTTTTCATTCTCGGGAGCGCTCGCTCTTTTGTGGTGCTGTTTCACGGATGAAACCAAAATACGGATAAAGTCCAACCATATTAAGAAGGTAGTTTTATACGGAATTCTCGGGACAGCACTGCAATATGCTTTTACATATATTGGCCTGTCACGGATTGACGGCTCAAAAGGCGCCGTCTATGACCAGTTGTGCGTTTTTATAATAGTCCTCACAAGCGGACTCTTCTTTAAATCCGACAAGCTGAGCCTTAACAAGGTCATCGGCGTAATTTTAGGCTTTATGGGAGTTCTCGTAATAAATACCGACGGAGTTTCATTCACCTTTAACCCTCTCGGCGAAGGTATTATGCTTTGTGCAGTCATCTGCCAGACGGCGGCTTATTTTGTCAGCAAAAGCACCGCAGAAGAAATCTCCGCGCCCAAGCTTGTAGGCTACGGCCAGCTCATCGGCGGAATTTTTCTGTGCATATTCTCCGTCTTTTCCGGCGGAAGAATTCATTTTGTTAACCTGACCGCCGTCCTGTCTTTGCTTGCACTTGTTCTGATTTCGGCGGCAGCGTATATCCTTTCACTTATGCCGCTTAAATACTTCCCCGCATCCGAGATTTCCTCATTTAATCTTCTTATAACCGTTTTCGGCGTGGTAATGTCCTCGGTAATGCTCGGTGAGAACATTTTCAGATGGAATTACGGCGCGTCTCTTTTATTGATAAGCGTGGGAATTATATTGATAAATTTAGTAAAGACAAAGAAGGGCAACGGTTAGAATGGAAGGGTACATATTTGATATCAAGCATTTTGCGATTCATGACGGCCCCGGCATCAGGACAACGGTTTTTTTCAAAGGCTGTCCCTTAAAGTGTGTCTGGTGTCATAATCCCGAAAGCATTTCAAAGAACAAGCAGCTGGGATATATAGAGCACAAATGCGTAAATTGCGCAAGGTGCGTCCCCGCTTGCCCCAACGGCGCGCATTATATGGACGAAAATAATGTGCACAGATTTAACCGTGAGAAATGCACCGTCTGCGGCTTGTGCGTCGATGCGTGCTACGGCAAAAATCTGATAGTCTACGGAAAATATGTGCATGCAGAAGACATCATGGATGAGCTTCTGGAGGATAAGGATTTCTACGATACCTCAAACGGCGGGGTCACCCTCTCAGGTGGCGAATGCCTGATGCAGTCGGACTTTTGTGCCGAGCTTTTGGAGAAGCTTAAAGCCGAGGGCATTCATACAGCCGTTGACACCTGCGGCTTTGTCTCAAAAGAAGCGCTTGACAGGGTAATGCCGTACACAGACCTTTTCTTATACGATTTTAAAGCGTTTGATGAGGATGTTCATATAAAATGTACAGGCCAGTCAAACAAAGTTATCCTTGAAAATTTAAAATACTTAGACCGAAGCAATCAGAAAATTGAGATAAGGATACCCCTTGTCCCCGAGTATAATACAGACCAGATTGAGAAGATAGGCCAGTTTCTTTCTTCCCTTAAAAATATAGTCGGCGTAAGGATATTACCCTATCACAATTTTGCGGGAACTAAGTATAAATCCCTCGAAATGGAAGACACTCTTCCGCAAAAGCTTCCAAATGATGAAGAGCTTGAAACGGCAGAGAGTACAATCGCCCGATTCGGCCTGAATATATTGAAATGAAAAAAACTGTCGTAGACTTACAGAGTCCGCGACAGTTTTTTATATATGATGATATTATATTTTATACGCCTTTTCCGTCAAAACGGAAACGATTATCCCGTTTGCATCGGAGGTTATCCCGAATTCTTTATTAACCTCCTCCATAATCTGTGCGCTTGTTTTAAGCGGCGCAAGAATACAAAGAATTTCACGCTCTCCGTCAACATCGGTTTTGCCCGTCTCTGCAAATTGCTCAATCTCTGCAAGCCTGCCTTTTATGACCGTTCCGCCCGTTGCTCCCGCCTTTCTTGCAACCTGCATTACATCGTCTGAAAAGCCTTCATTTACCGAAATAATAATCAAATTATTGTGATGCTCGTTTTTCATGGAACCATTCCCTTTTTCTGAATTTTTATCAACATTAAAGTTCAATATTTCCGTCAGAATCCTGTTTGCGGCGGAGGTTTTGAGTATTATCATGAGCCCTCCGTATTTTGTGTGGCTTGAAAAGAGCATTCCGAAATTCGCCATCATATCTTTGATGACAGCTTCGCTCCCAAGACTTATGACAATGTCCTTATCCCTGCTGCCAATCCCGAATATATCCATCATCTCTGTCGGCGCAGTCCCTGCTCCGACGCATTGAAAATTGACTTTTACGTTTATTTTTTCCAGTTCCTTAATGAGCTTCTTTCCCTTGTCGCGTTCAACTATTGAGAAAAGTATCATAGGCCTTTTACTCATGCGGTTTATCCTCCTCATCAAAGAATAATATATCATCCTTTACCATGCTGATTTCCATATGGAATTTTCTGAGCATTCTGATGCGTTTTCTTCGCCCGTACAGTCCCAAAATCTGAATCGTAATAAGAGGAGTCATGGCAATCATCGCAACAATACCGAAAGCATCCGTCATAACATTCCCGTTCATTGCTTCGCATGCTCCTACAGCAAAGGGAAGCATAAAGGTAGATGTCATCGGTCCGCTTGCAACGCCGCCCGAGTCAAAAGCAATGCCCGTATAAATACTCGGAACAAAAAAGCTTATGACAAGTGATACGGAATATCCGAATATCAAAAACGGCATTATCGGTATCCCCGTAAGTACTCTCAGCATTGAAATACCGACAGAAACGGAAACTCCGACAGAAAGCGCAATCCCGACAGACTTCTGGGAAATAGCGCCGTTTGTTATTTCACTTACCTGCTTTTTCAGGGAATGCACGGCAGGCTCGGCAGAAACAACAAAGTAGCCCATAAGCATTCCGATCGGTATAAGCACGGACCTGAACGCACTGCCTGAAATTTCAGCGCCAATCAGTCTTCCTGCGGGCATAAATCCGACATTTGCGCCTGTTAAAAATAATATCAGACCAATATATGTGTATAAAAAGCCGACAGACATCTTTATAACATTGTGTATGTGAAACCTTTTTGTGGAAAGCTGGAAAATTACAAAAAGCGCAACAATGGGTATAAATGCCACCAGTATCTCTTTGGCATAAACCGGCAGTGCATACAAAAACTGCTTGAATGCCTCCACAGTAGTCAAAACATTCGTTATTTCATAAACAGATGTAGTCGGGTGCGGCTTATAAAAAATACTGAGCAGGAGCACAGAGAGGATAGGACCGATACTGCAAAGTGCCACAAGACCGAAGCTGTGCTCGCCCGTGTGCTTTCCTTTTTTGCTTGCCGCAAGGCCCGCGCCCAGAGCCATGATAAACGGTACAGTAATAGGTCCGGTCGTCACGCCGCCTGAATCAAAAGCCGTGGGCACAAATTCCTTCGGAGCAAGCAGCGCCATTCCGATTATCAGTATATAGAATATTATGAGCAATAATCTTAAGGAAACTTCCCTTCTGTTTCTGATAAGCGCAATACTTAAGAAGGCGCCTACACCAACGCCGACGCACATAATAAGCATCGCATTGGGAATAGTCGGTACCTGCTCTGCCAGCACCTTTAAATCAGGCTCCGAAACCGTAATAAAAAAGCCGAGAACAAAACACGCAATAAGCGGAAACATCATTTTTTTGTTTTTGCTCAGTGTTTTACCGATTCCGTCGCCCAACGGCTCCATGGAAATCCCCGAACCTACGGTAAAGAAACTCATTCCGAGAATCAGCAGGAATGTCCCGAACAAAAACATAACAAGCACACCTGTATCAAGGGGGACACAGGTGACGGAAAGCAGCAGGACTATCAATGCAATCGGTATAACGGAGCTAAGCGCTTCCTTAATTGACGAAAAAATATGTGCCATTTATTTTCTCCATAAAACTGTTTTTCTGATATAAAATCCGCAGACCTTTCGTACTGTCTTACAATTTTTGTCAGTAATAATTGTATCGTCTGCAGAAAGGAATGTCAATTCATTCAGGTAAAAATTTAAGATTTATTTACCGAACCCCCCCGGATGTCGTTTACTTTGAAACTCTGACTAAAAAAGAGTGGCAAACAGCCACTCTTTTTTATACGCAGACATACGTAAAACAATGCCTGACTTATTTAAAAACAAGATTAAATAATTTTTTTGCATTCTCGCCGAAGATTTTGATTTTATCAGAATCAGAAAGCTTGCAGAGTGCCAGCTTTCCGAAAGTCTGACGGCAATCAAAGAACGGCAAATCGCTGCCGTACAGCAATCTGTCTGCTCCGACTTTTGAGACAATCCACTCAATAGCCCCGTCATAAGTAGATGACATCGCTGTATCGACAAAGACATTTTCACAAAGCTTGCAAGCCTCAATCGCTGCTTTTTTTGCCGTAATTCCTGTCATGGCCGCGTGACCCAGAATCATTTTTGCGTTCTTGAATTTCTGGGCAAGGGCACAGACCTCGCGAACCTCATAATCCATCCATGTATGGAACAAAACGGGAAGACCTTTTTTATCAGCAAACTCCATATATGGCAGATAGCGCGGGTCGGAAATCGATGTTCCCTGGATATCGGCATGAATTTTAACGCCGACCATTCCCGTGTCCTCTTCAAAATACTTTGCGATATCACAATTATCATGGTACGGATTGGGTACGGCGTAACCATAAATTCTTCCGGGGAATTCCTGTGCAGTTTTCGCCGTCAGCTCGTTTCCTCTCTGCTCATCCGATTCCATGGCGAGACCTGACGAAACACAAATTGAGTTAACACCCAACCGGTCCATTGTTGCCACAAGTCCCGCTCCGTCGTCATTTGGCTGGCAGATTTTTGCATCACTGCAAAGGTGCCCGTGCACATCAAAAACGAATACATCGTCCAGAGCAAGCCCCAAAAGCGCTTTATCTGCAATCATAAGGACACCTCCCCGAGTAATGACTCTATATTTTTGTATGCAATTTTCTCTTTGTCCGCTTCGCTGATATTTGCATATCGGATCAGCGAAACCGCTCCGGCAGCAGACACATTGGGAATTCCTGTGCCGAAAATAAGGCGTTCTGCGCCAAACTCAGAGCAGAACCTCTCCACTCCGTTATGTGTAACCAGATTGCTCGTTTCCATGTACAGGTTGCTGCAGCTCTTCATGACAGGGAATAAGTAACGCGCAGAAACATATCCCGGCTCGCACAAAATAAACCGAGCCTTCGGATAATCGGTGCACAAATTGTACAGAGCATCTGCATTTGTCTGAGAAAATTCTATAAATATCGGCACATTATGCTCAGCCAAAGCGTTAATCAGCTCGCCTGATGCATTAGGCTTCAGAGAATACTTAAATGTCGCCGGAACAAGACGCACCGATCTGACATCGGCAGCTTTCATTTTCTCCAGAAGCTCGTCAGGCTTCATAAAATCATCGAAAATGGACGGCATGACTGCCCATTGCTGCATAAACTGCGGATAGTCCGCGATGTCCTCTTTAAGCAAGCTGTTGCCGAGCTTCATATCGTTTTCCTTAGCCACGCTGTGATAGACAAGAGCTCTGTCAATTCCGCAGCGTTCCATGATTTCGACTACATCAGCCGTTGTTACAAGAGAGCCCTCTCTGCATGACATACGACGCCCGATCATACAATTTGTATCAAAAAACCGCAACATTATTGCTTCCCTCTTTCTACAGAACCTCTGCCGCTACCTTTTTAATCGCCGTAACAATATCTTCAATATCCTTATCGGTTGTTAAGGGTGATAAGCATACTCCTGCGCATCTCGTCATGTAATCCATAGCCTTAGGACACATATCCTCTGTATACACAATCTTCTCATCAAACTGGTTGAACGGGAAGTTATCTCTGTCTACTGTCTTCTGATGGAAAATCTGAGGAATCATATA
>JAZRPG010000025.1:0-40847 GCA_045649105.1 Eubacteriales bacterium | reverse complement strand
TTTTTGCTTGTTTATTTTTTGTGGTTTCTGTTATTGTAACATAAAGCTCTTTCAAAGTAAACTTTTTTTGCACATAAAACTTTAAAATTATATACAAAAAAAGCGGGAAAATTCTGCGTATTTATGTAGAAAATGAAGGGTAGTTGATGTAAGAAAGAGCATATCGGAAAATCGAGAGGAATTTCCGATATGCTCTGCAAGCTTTTTATATTGTGCCTGCCTTGGAGTTTGCGGGGTGGGCACTTTTTTAACTGTCAGATTTTGATATATATACTATCATATCATATTTGCCGGCATTTCCTGTAATGAGCAGAATAACATCAAGGTTTAACGATTCGTTACTGTAGAAGTAGTAATCTATGTCGGATTCTGCGTCATAGTCCTCTCCATAGTACTCAAATCCAAATTCATCTAAAAGTGATTCATATTCCTGTATATGTGCTTTTGTAAGGCCGTTGTACAGATATGCGTCTGTTTTATATTCTGCCGGAGTATAGCCGAAATACTTTCCGAAATCAGGGACCTTGAAGCCTGTGTAGTACATTGCACCTACATCAGGAGCGCTTTTTGTGAGTATAAACTGAGTGCTGTCCTCCGACTCAACACCGTCCTGAACGGATGTGACAATGACATAAACTCGCTTTCCTGATTCGAACGGGCCGATTTTTGCTGAATACTCTTTGCCGTAATAGTATTTTTTCTTCTGTCCTCTTTCGTCTGTATCATAATAATATGTATCTGACCCGGCGTTACAAAAGTAAACATGGTAATAATCGGCCTCAGGGACCTCGTTCCATTGTATATACATATATTTAGGCGTTTCTTTTACAGTGTATGCAAGCATGGGTGGCTCGCCCGCCTCGCTGTGTGATGCGGCATAGCTTGTAAATTGGCTTAATGTAAAATTTTTGTTGAGTTGTATGTCTTTGAGCCGGTTTATCGGAATTGCAAACCCAAGATTCTGCCCCTCGTCGATACCGCTTGAAGTGACACCGATTACCTCGCCGCGCATATTAAAGAGTGCTCCGCCGCTTGAACCATGACTTATGGGCGCGGAAATCTGAATATGGGAACCCCACATAGCTGAAACAATGCCGTTTGAAACAGTGTTAAACTGTCCCATGGGGCTTCCGATTGCAACTACATTGTCGGCAACACGGACACTGCTTGAGTCGCCGAGCTTAACGGCAGGAAGACCTGTAGCGTTTATTTTTATAATTGCAAGGTCAAGTGCGCGGCTGTAACCCAGAACGGTTATATCCTTTGAGAATGAGCGATTATCATTGAGCGTGACAATAAGCTTCTGTGCCCCTTCAATAACATGGTAGTTTGTGACGATTGTTCCGTTCTGGTTGATTATGAAGCCACTGCCTAAAGAAGATGCATCACTTGATATTGATTCTATGTATACGACACTGTTTGCGTTTTTTGCAATCTCTTGTATGCTTTTTTCATCAGTGACAGGTGCTGCGGAGAGGTTTGTAGCTGTAAAAGCATTTGCGGCGGCTGCGTTTATGCTGCCCTTTGCTACAAGACTTTGAATAAGAGACACATCGCTGCCGCGCAGGGGAAGACGAAGCGCGTCGTATGACATTTTCGCAATATGTCCGCGAAGAAATGAAGAACGCTCAAGCTGTGATTCAAAGTCTGAGTCAATAAGACCTATTGACCTTGCAAATTGAATGGATTTTGTATAGCTGAAGTCGCCTGCATTGTCGTTGTATCCCAGTGAGCGAAGCAGAAATGTGGTGTACATTCTTGCATCAGTGGAGAGCGATGAGCCGAATTTTGTATCACTTATGCCGCGTGTTAGCCCGTTTTTAACAGCATATGCGACATATCCGCGGACCCATTCGGGGACATCGGTGAATTTGGTGGAGACATCCTTCATTGCGAGAGCTTCCTTTTCTGCACCGAGGAGACGAATGAGCATTACAAGGCTTTCGGCACGCGTAGGAGCTCGTTCAAGCTCAAAGCCCTTTCCCGTGCCCTTGAAAACGCCGAGTGTAGAGAGGCTTTTTGCGTAGCTGTCATAATTTGTTGCAAGCGCGGAAAAAGAAAACAGCGAAAGAAGAAATACCGCGATGATAAGCCGTGAGATAATTCTGAGATTTTTTTTACACATACAGGTTGCTCCCTTTATCAGTAAATTGTGATTGTTACATTGAGAATTGTATCCTTCTTCGTCTCAGATATTACAACCGTCACATTGTTTTTCGGGTCGTAATAGGTATCACCGGTGAGCCCAATATCGGTATCAGCCTCTGAGACGCGCGAAAAACCGGCGATTACGAGCTCTCTTTTGTACGCGGCAAGGGATTCTTCGCGTACATTGCGGTATTCGTATACATTGTCCTTTGCCTTAAAGCGAGCCTGACCGAAGGTGCGTCCGAAATCGATAACCGAAGGCGCATCGTCATAGTAAAACACCATGAGTTCAGGGGCTTTTTTCTTTGTAAATACCAGAGGCTCTGAGAGTTTGGATTCAATTCCGTCGATGACACAGGTGACAAATGCCGCGTACGATTTGCCGACCTTGAAGGTCCCGATGCCAACTGAAAAATCATCGGTGTACTCAAACTTCATCATATTTACTTTCGTCTCATCGTAAATGCATATGAGGTTGTCACTTTCGGATGACAGAAAATACATGTGGTAATAGTCAGCTCCGGGCACAGGGTCCCATTGAAAGCCTACTACATTATCGGTAAAGTCATAAGCTATGCGGAGATTTTGCGGCGGTTTTCTTGGTGTATTGTTCATTAAGCAGTAGGCGTAAAATTGATCAAGTGTGTAATTTTCATCAGTTTTAATATTTTTAAAACTGTCTATCGGTATGGCAAAGCCTATATTATTTCCGTCAGTTATGGTATCTGTTGCGATTCCGATAACTTCGCCGTATATGTTAAGCAGTGCGCCTCCCGCAGAACCCTCGCTTATCGGAGCCGAGGTCTGAATATACCCGTCGGAAACTGCGGAGATAAGTCCGGATGTTACTGTATTGAGAAGGCCGAAGGGACTGCTTATCGCCATTACTTCTTCGCCTGCCGATATGCCGTTTGAAGTGCCGAGAACTGCGGGAATGAGGCCTGAAACCGGGATTTTAATTATCGCTATGTTTTTGTCAAGGTCAAAGCCGAGCACCCGTACATTGTTTCTGAACTCTCGCCCGTCGTCGAGGACTACAACTATTTCGGTTGCGCGACGTATATTGTGATATGTAGTGTATATTATGCCGTCACTATCGATAATGACGCCGCTGCCGATGTGCATATCACCGTCAGAAATTGTGGCTATTTCGACGAGACTGCGCGTATTTTTTGAGAGTTCCGATTTTGTAAGGGGTGTTTTCTCGGTTGTAACCTTGCCTAAAATGAACTTTTTGCCAATTTCTTTTGGTATGCTGCCGCGCTCCATAAGAACTTCGATTAAGGAATCCGTGCTGTTTTTGTATTTGAAGTTAAGCGCGTCGTATGACATTTTTGCGATGTGTCCGCGGAGAAATATGTCTTTATTCAGGGTGGAGTTAAACGATGAATCTATAAGACCGATATCATGTGCAAATTCTACAGCACTGTTATATGAAAAATCGCCGTGGTTATCGTTATACCCCAATGCGCGCAACAGAAAAGTAGTGTACATCTTAGCGTCTGCCGTCATCTGCGAGCCAAAGTTTTTTTCGCTGATTCCGTTTGTCAGCCTGTTCTTATATGCATACGCGGCATAGCCGTTTGCCCACTTGGGGACATCTGTAAACGGGATTGCTTCGTCGTTCATCGCGATTGCTTCCTTCTCCGCACCGAGAAGGCGAATAAGCATAACAAGACATTCTATCCGCGTTGGCGCACGTTCAAGCTCAAAGCCATTTCCCGTGCCGAGAAAGACGCCAAGCGCAGAAAGACTCTCGGCATAGCTTGTATATGCAGGAGCTGCAGAGATAGGTGTCAGAGTAAGTGAAATGCAGATAATAACTAACGTGAGTATTGCCACCGGACGCTTTTTCATTTAAAATTCCCCCAGTATCAAGCTGTCTCTGTATTATATTATATAAGACGGATATGTGATTTGCAATATCTGTTTTAAGACATTAAATAAATATCAAAGACTGTTTGAACAAAAAAACATGGGTTGCAGTGCGTATCTGTAACCCATGTTTTTTGAACTGAATAAATTAGTATTCGATTATTCCTTCATAAACAAGGCTTGCATTTCCGGTAAGTGTGACTCTCTCATCTGTGTAATTTACGATAAGGTCACCGCCGCGGAGCTTTTAAAATTGCTTTCAATAATGCCGTAGTTGCCGACAAGAGGAAAGGTGAAAACCCCGATTTGTCCGAAGCATACAGGGTCAGTAAGGGTTTTAATAAACCCGCCTGCTCCCGTGTTGAAAACGGGTTCGCCTACGGACTCATTTTCTGAGCCGAAGGCGAACCCTTCAAATACATTGCCGTTTTGCAGGTGTAAATATGCTTTTTTATATGGTTTCATACCTTTGGGCTGCGGGATTAAAAATCAGTCTGCCATGAGTTTTACCATAACGGCTTTTTGTGCATGCAGTCTGTTTTCTGCTTCGTCAAATATTACATGCGCCTGTGCCTCCAAAACCTCAGCGCTGATTTCCTCGCCGCGGTGTGCAGGCAGGCAGTGCATGACGATTGCGTCCTTTGCCGCCTTTTCCATAACTGATGAGTCAATGCAGAAACCGGAGAAAGCCTTTGCGCGGATTTTAGCCTCATCTTCCTGACCCATGGATGCCCAGACATCGGTATAGAGCACATCTGCGCCGGAGACTGCCTCTGTAATATTGCTCGTGCATGTAAATTTGCCGTTTTCCGATGCCCATTTCATAATATCGGCATCAGGTTTATATTCATCGGGGCAGGCGATTGCGACTTCCATGCCCATCTTAATGCAGCCGACGATAAGAGAGTTTGCCATGTTGTTGCCGTCGCCTACAAAACAGAGTTTAAGCCCGTCGAATGAATGCTTGTACTCGCGTATTGTCATAAGGTCTGCAAGAACCTGGCACGGGTGCGCATAGTCGGTAAGCCCGTTTATTATCGGGATTGAACCGTGCTTTGCAAGAGCTTCAACCTCTGCCTGGTCAAAGGTGCGTATCATAATTCCGTCAAGATAGCGGGAGAGTACACGCGCAGTATCCTCTATCGGCTCGCCGCGGCCTATCTGCAGGTCGCGGGGGCTGAGGAAAAGGGCTGTTCCGCCGAGCTGGTAAATGCCAACCTCGAATGAAACACGCGTCCGGGTCGATGACTTCTGGAATATCATGCCGAGAGTCTTGCCGTTTAAGTATTTGTGCTCAATGCCGTTTTTCTTCTCGTATTTAAGCTGGTCAGCTAAATTAAGCAGTGAAAGGATTTCCTTTGCATCAAGGTCTGAAAGCTTTAACAGATGCTTCATATATGTACCACCTCTTTGATTATTTTAACAGCCTTGGTAAGTGTATCGACAGGGATATTAAGCGCCGGAAGCAGGCGGACTTTTTCGTGAGCCGTAAGTACGACGACGCCTTTTTCAAGACATTCCTTCACGATGTCTGATGCGGGGCGCTCGCATTCGATGCCGAGCATAAGTCCGAGTCCGCTTATTGACTTGACTCCCGGCACGCCGAGAAGCTCCTGCTTTATAATATTGCTTCGCTCTGTAACGCCCGAAAGGAGCTCATCATCAATGCGTGAGAGCGTACTTATGGCGGCGGCGGCGCAAATAGGGTTTCCGCCGAAGGTCGAGCCGTGAGACCCGTAGCCGAGAGTGTCGCGGCATTTTTTGCCGAACATTGCAGCGCCGAGCGGAAGTCCTCCCGCCAGACCTTTTGCAGTGGTGACGATGTCCGGAAGAATGCCGAAATGCATATATGCATAGAGTTTTCCCGTGCGTCCGTTGCCCGTCTGCACCTCATCTGCTATGAATAAAATGTCGCGCTCTGCACAAAGAGCATGCGCCGCCTTAATATATTCAGGGTCGAGGTTGGTAACCCCGCTCTCGCCCTGTATAAGCTCTGCCATGAATGCACAGCACGGATGCTTATCAAAAATTTCACGGAGGTTATCTATATCGTTTGGCTCAGCATATACAAACCCTTCCGTAAATGGAGTAAAGTCCTTGTGGAAGATGTCCTGTCCCGTTGCTGACAGAGTGGTTACCGTCCGCCCGTGGAAGCTGTTTCTGAGCGTGACTATGATATGCCGTCCGTCGCCGTATTTGTCGTGTGAGTATTTGCGCGCTGCCTTTATTGCACATTCGTTTGCCTCGGCGCCTGAGTTACCGAAAAATACGGAGGACAGCCCCGTGCGCGTGCAAAGCATGCGTGCAAGCTCTGCCTGTGGTGCGGTGTAATAGAGGTTTGATGCGTGCTGTATTTTCTTTGCCTGCTCGCAAACTGCCTCCTGCCAGACGGGGTCAGATACACCAAAGGTGTTGACCGCGATACCGCTTCCGAGGTCTATATAACTTTTTCCGTCCTCATCATACAGTATGGAGCCTTCCCCGCGCGCAATGGCGAGGTTGGCTCTCTTGTATGTTGGCGCGACATATTTGTCGCATATTTCAATTGTGTTCATACAAAAATTCCTTTCAGCTTTACAGGAACATTGTTCCTATGCCTTCGTCGGTCAGAAGCTCCATTATAATCGAGTGCGGAACGCGCCCGTCGATAATGAAAACTCTGCTGACGCCACGGCGTATCGCCTCAATGCAGCAATCTACTTTCGGAATCATACCGCCCGAGATTACACCTTCTTTTACAAGACGCGGTGCGTCGCTGACATGTATTTTCGGAATGAGTGAGCTTTCGTCGTCGCGGTCACGGAGAATTCCTGATATATCGGTGAGAGAGATAAGTGCCTCTGCACCGAGCGCACCTGCAAGTGCGGCGGCAACGGTATCGGCGTTTATGTTGTATACATTGCCGTCACTGTCACAGCCGACAGTTGAGACGACGGGTATGTAGCCTGCGTCCAGTACATCTGTTACCGGCTTTGTGTTCACATTCGTTATTTTGCCGACAAAGCCAAGCTCCGGGTCCTGCGGCTCAGCTTCAATCATGTGTCCGTCAATTCCGCACAGCCCGATTGCGGGTGCGCCTGTGTTCTGCAGAAGGTTAACAAGGCTCTTGTTTATCTTTCCTGCAAGAATCTGAAGGACGATTTCGGCAGTCTCGCGGTCAGTAACACGGAGTCCGTTTAAAAACTCGCTCTTTTTGCCTATTTTCTTGAGCATGTCGGATATTTCAGGGCCTCCGCCGTGCACGAGGACGACCTTGACGCCGACAAGCGTGAGGAGAACGACGTCGCCCATTACGGCACGCTTGAGTTCCTCGTCTATCATGGCGTTTCCGCCGTATTTGATGACGACAATCTTATTTCTGTATTTTTGTATGTAGGGAAGTGCCCGTATGAGCACTTCCGCGCGTTCGTTGTTTGTAAGCTCCACTCTGTGAGCACCCCTTTTTATGTTCGGTAATCACCGTTTATTTTTACGTAATCATATGTGAGGTCGCAGCCCCATGCGGTTGCATATTCGCAGCCGCTTGAAAGCTCAATAAGAATTTCAATCTCGTCTTCGCCGAGTATTTCCGCTGCAAGCTCCTCTGAAAATTCAACGCCTGCTCCGTTTTTGCAGACTGAAATCTCGCCTTTTGCGGATTTGAAGGCTACATCTACTTTTTTAACATCTATATCGGCGCCTGAATATCCGAGTGCGCAGAGAATGCGCCCCCAGTTTGCATCAGCGCCGAACATAGCCGCCTTCAGAAGGCTTGAGCAGATGACGGACTTTGCCGCCGTGCGCGCGATGCCCTTTGTTTTTGCACCTGAGACTGTGCATGTAAGGAGCTATGTTGCGCCTTCGCCGTCCTTTGCGATTGAGCGGCAGAGAGAGGTTGTAACGGCGCACAGGGCGGACTTAAATATATCGTACGCCTCGCCCTCGCAATCTATTATCGGGTTTTTTGCCTCGCCGTTTGCCATGATACAGCACATGTCGTTTGTTGAGGTATCACCGTCTACGCTTATCATGTTGAATGTATCGGCAGTGTCTGCCTTAAGAGCTTTTGCGAGAAGCCCGGGAGTGATGGCGACATCCGTTGTTATAAATACAAGCATGGTTGCCATGTTCGGGTGTATCATGCCGGAACCCTTTGCAATACCGCCGAGGCGGCAAAGCTTTCCGCCGATTTCAAACTCTACTGCAAACTCTTTGAGAGCGACATCGGTTGTCATTATCGCGTGTGCCGCGTCGATGCTGTTGTTGCCGAGCCCTGCGACAAGGCTTTCCATGCCGTTTGCTATCGGAGCTATGTCGAGCGGCTGGCCGATTACGCCGGTTGATGCCACGATTACATCGTCCTTTTTAACTGAGGCATATTCTGATGTGAGCTTTGCCATGGCTTCTGCAATCTCAACTCCGTTTGCATTGCAGGTGTTTGCGTTTCCGCTGTTGCATATGACAGCCTGAGCAAAACCGTCCGAAAGATGGTTTCGGGTGACCTCAATGGGTGCGCCCTTTACGAGGTTTTGCGTATATACGGCGGCGGCTGCCGCGCGCACGGAGCTCTTTATAAGCGCAAGGTCAAATTTATCCTTGTTTTTCCGTATTCCGCAATGGATTCCCGATGCAGTAAAGCCTTTTGCGGCACATACGCCATCGTTTATAAATTTCATATAATGATTCACCTTTCTTAGTACGAGAGCCCTGTGGTTTCGGGAAGGCCAAGCATAATGTTCATGCATTGTATGGCGGCTCCCGATGCGCCTTTGCCGAGATTGTCAAAGCATGATGTGAGGAGAATGCGCTCGTCATTTCCGTATATGGAAATTGTCATGGAGTCAAGCCCTGACATGGGGTTTGATGCGAGGAATTTCTCATCATCAGCTCCGGCAACGCTAACGAGCGTCTGCCCGCTGTAATGATTGCCAAAAAGCTCGCGGATGCTTTTAAGTGTTGTTCCGGGCGCGAGCATATCCGAAAAGAGCGGTATGGTAACGCGCATGCCGGAATAGTAATCTGCAACAATGGGTGAGAAAAGCGGGGTGCGCGAAAGATTGCACACTGCGCGTATCTCGGGCAGATGCTTGTGGTTCTGAGAAAGACCGTATTCACGCGGGCTTGAAAGCTCAGGGGCGCGTGAGTCGGACCGGTACTCGGCAATCATAGGCTTTCCTCCGCCGCTGTAACCCGTGAGGGAATGTATGACGACGGGGTAGTCCTTCGGCATGATTCCTGATGAAACAAGAGGGTACAGCAGAGCGATTACGCCGCTCGCGTGGCAGCCGGGGACTGCGGTGCGCAAGCTTGATTTAAGAGATTGGCGGTGCGCTGCGGAAAGCTCGGGAAAACCGTAACACCAGGCGCTGTTTGTCCTGTGTGCGGTCGATGCATCTATTATTCTTGCGCCTGTTCCCTCAGCGAGGGCGACAGACTCACGGGCGGCATCGTCCGGAAGACAGAGAAAGGTTATGTCAGATTCGGCGATACATTCGCGGCGGTAATCCGCATCGCGACGACGCGCTTCGTCGACTTTTATGAGTGATATGTCATCTCTCTCACTCAGCCGCTGCGCAATTCTCAGTCCTGTTGTTCCGGCGCTGCCGTCTATAAACACTTTAGTCATTGAAAAAAACCTCGGGTGAAAATTATTTTCCCTCGCGGGACGCATCAAGAAGTGCCTTGACCTTTATCGGGAGTCCGAACAGGTTGATAAATCCTGCGGAATCGGTCTGGTCATATACATCATCCTTGTCGAATGTCGCAAAGTCCTCGCTGTAGAGGGAGAACGGAGATGTTGTACCTGCGGGGATTATATTGCCCTTATAGAGCTTGAGCTTTACATCGCCCGTAACAGTCTTCTGTGTTTCGGTAACGAATGCGGAAAGAGCCTCACGGAGCGGGGTGAACCACTGTCCGAAGTAAACGAGGTCTGCAAATTTTGCGGCGACAAGCTCTTTGTAATGCTGGGTATCGCGGTCGAGGCAGAGCGTTTCAAGGATTGAGTGCGCCTTATAGAGGATTGTTCCGCCCGGAGTCTCATATACGCCGCGTGACTTCATGCCTACGAGACGGTTTTCAACGATATCGGCAAGGCCGATTCCGTTTTCTCCGCCGACCTTGTTGAGTGTTCCGATAAGCTCGACAGGGGAGAGCTTCTTGCCGTCGATTGCGACAGGAACGCCCTTCTCGAATGAGATTGTGATGTATGTGGGTTTGTCGGGAGCCTGCTCGGGTGAAACTCCCATTTCAAGGAATCCCGGCTTATTGTAAAGTGGCTCATTTGCGGGGTCCTCAAGGTCCATTCCCTCGTGTGACAGGTGCCAGAGGTTCTTGTCCTTTGAATAGTTTGTCTCGCGGCTTATCTTAAGCGGGATATTATGTGCCTCGGCGTAGTCAATTTCCTCATCGCGGGACTGTATATCCCACTCACGCCAGGGTGCGATTATCTTCATGTTCGGTGCGAATGCCTTTATGGCAAGCTCGAAACGAACCTGGTCATTTCCTTTTCCGGTGCAGCCGTGGCAAATTGCATCTGCGCCCTCTTTCAGTGCTATTTCAGCTATGCGCTTTGCAATTATCGGGCGCGCAAAAGAGGTGCCGAGAAGATAGCTTCCCTCGTAAACTGCACCTGCCTGCATTGTGGGGTAGATGAAGTCGGTGATAAACTCCTCCTGAAGATTCTCTATGTAGAGCTTTGATGCGCCTGTTGCGATTGCCTTTTCCTCGAGGCCGTCGAGCTCTGTTCCCTGACCAACATCTCCGGAAACTGCAATAACCTCGCAGTTGTTGTAGTTTTCCTTAAGCCACGGAATAATTATTGATGTGTCAAGTCCTCCTGAATATGCGAGAACTACTTTCTTTATATCGGTCTTGTTCATTATAATTTACCTCCGAATGAATAATTACACTATATAGTATACATCGTTTTTTGTTATTGTCAATAGGTTTTTGCGAAAAAACAAGATAAATATTAAGAATAATTATGCAAAACGATGAATAATTATTTTATCGCGATTGAAAATAATTCATTAAGCCTTTCGTAACGGCCTGAAAGGTAGATGTAGCCGAGGAGAGCCTCGAAGGCAGTTGCAGTGTGATATACCTCAGGTGTTGAATGTTTTGGGAGAGAGTTTACCTTTGCGTTGCGCGCACGCATAAAAACTCCGCGTTCCTCCTCGTCAAGGAGCGGAAGAATGCGGGCGGCGGCATCGTACTGGGCGGATGCGGAAACGGACTGCACCGTTTTTGTGTGTAATTTTTTTGCCGTGCGTTCACCTGATGCGGAGAGGTTTGAACGCACAAGAAGCTCAAAGACAGCATCGCCGACATGCGCGAGGGCAGTTGAGCTCATTTCAAAGAGCTCTTCGGAAGATAATGTTGTGTGAAGATAGTCCCTCATAGTTCCTCCTATGTATTTAATATGAAACTTATTTTATTCCAAGATATAAAAAATGTCAAATAGTGAAAGAAAAGTGGTAAAATACGCCGGTGTCTGCGATGTAAAGCACATCACAGACACCGGTTTTGTGAATTAAAGAGATATTTCCGTTCCGCTCTTTCCCTGTATTGCAAGCGGTGCGTTGTCGAGAGATGCGATAATCGCGCGTCTGCCGGGCTTGCTTTCAGCAAAGCTTATTGCGGCACGCACCTTCGGAAGCATGCTTCCGGGGGCAAAGTGCCCCTCCTCACAATATCTGAGAGCCTCGCTGACGCTCATTTTATCGACAAAGCGCTGTGACGGCTTTCCCCAGTCGAGTGCGACGCGCTCAACTGCCGTGAGAATAAACAGGTATTCCGCATCGCACACCTCCGCAAGCCTTGCGCTTGCAGAGTCCTTGTCTATTACGGCGCTGACGCCTTCGTATACCCCGTCGCCGCGGCGTATTACGGGGATTCCGCCTCCGCCGCAGGCTATAACGATAAATTCGTTGTCGAGAAGGTTGAGTATTGAATCGCGTTCAATAATGTCACGCGGCTTTGGAGATGCTACCATGCGCCGCCAGCCGCGACCCGCATCCTCGCGGTATATTGCATCAGGCCTCTCACGCATAAGCGCCTCTGCCTGCTCACGCGTGTAGTACGGGCCTATCGGCTTCGAGGGGTTTTTAAATGCAGGGTCATCAGCATCGACTTCAATCTGCGTTATCATTGTTGCAACATGCCAGGGCATTCCCTTGTTGCGAAGCTCGCGCTTTATTCCGTTTTGCAGGTGGTATCCTATATAGCCCTGACTCATCGCAGTACATTCGGGAAGCTCAATGGGAGGTATCTTTTCGTTTTTCTCTGAAGCTTCCGCAAATGCAAGGTTTATCATGCCGACCTGCGGTCCGTTGCCGTGGCTTATGATTATTTCATAGCCCTGCGATATAAGCCCGACAAGAGATGGCGCGGCGGAATATATCTTCTGTTTTTGTTCCTCGGTGGTGTCGCCGAGCGCGTTACCGCCGAGTGCAATTACTATTCTTGATGCCATACGGTTGCACCTCAGTTGCCTGACGGCGCCGGCATCTGTTGCGTAATGCAATGAATGTTGCCGCCGCCGAGAAGAATCTCGCGTGCATATATTCCGACAATTTCGCGGTTGGGGAATGCTTCTGCAAGCGTTGCGCGCGCCTTTTCATCGTTCGGGTCGTTAAACATCGGGAAGATTACGGCGCCGTTTACAATATAGAAGTTTGCATATGAGGCGGCGAGTCTGTCGCCCTCAATTCTCGGGAGTGTGCCGTCAATCGCATCGACGCCTTCGCTCTCCTCATCCGTAATCAGTATGGGCTTCGGGAGGAGAAGCTTGTGGACTTTTATTTTTCTGCCCTTTGCATCGCACTCGCGATTAAGAACCTCAAGGCACTCCTGACATATTTCATACTGCGGGTCGTTTTTATCCTCTGTCCAGGCGAGAATTGCCTCGCCCGGGCGAACAAAGCTGAAAATATTGTCGACATGCCCGTTTGTCTCATCAAGATATATTCCGCGCGGGAGCCATATAATTTTTTCAAGATTGAGATACTCCTTGAGCGTATCTTCAATTTCCTCACGCGTCAGATGGCTGTTGCGCCCCTCGCTTAAGAGACATTCCTCAGTCGTTACGAGAGTTCCCTCACCGTCGACATGAATGGAGCCGCCCTCTAAAATAAACTCAATGGTGCGGTATCTGTCACAGCGCTCAAGCTCAAGTATTTTCTGTGCGACTGCGTCGTCCTTGTCCCACGGGAAATACAGCCCGTCTACCAGCCCGCCCCATGCGTTAAATACCCAGTCGACACCGCGGACCTCGCTTCCGTTTATGACAAAGGTAGGGCCACAGTCGCGGACCCAGGAGTCGTTATTTGACATTTCGACAACACGCACATTTTCGGGAAGCATATTCCGTGCATTTGCATACTGGTCGTGGTTTACGCATACGGTTACGGGCTCATACTTTGAAATTGTCTCGGCGACAAGAGTAAATACCTTTTGCGCAGGCTTTCCGCCGAGCCGCCAGTTATCGGGACGCTGAGGCCATATGATATATGTGCCCAGATGCTTTTCAAACTCTCCCGGCATGCGGAATCCGTCTTTTTTAGGTGTTGATTCAATGGTTTTCATACTGTTCTCCTCTGTTAGTTTTTTCTTTTGACATGCGACCGCCAGACAAGTATTTCGCCGATAATTATTGCAATAACCGTGCCTATAAGAATCGGTATTTTTGCAGACATCTCCTCAGGTGAGGAATCAAGCGGGACGACGCAGAAAATAACCGATATTATAAGAAGTATCATCGGGAGATATGTCATAATACCGAGGCGGAATTTTCCGCCGGCCACCCTGTACGGGCGCTCTGCGTCGGGGTCTGTTTTGCGCAGCCGCAGAAATGCCGGGAACATAAGAATATATGACATGAGAAGCGTTACCATATTAAGCGCGAAGAAGCTCCAGAATATATCCTGGCTCGGGATAAGGGGAGCTGCAATTACGACGAGGCTTGCGATAACTCCGTTTGCTATATTTGCACCTATCGGCATTCCGCTGCGGCTCTCCTTTGCAAAAATCTTCGGAAGGCTGCCGCGGCTTGCGGAATATTTTGCGACATAGTTTACGCCGAGCGACCACGATATAAGGTTTGCAAAGAGGGTATAAAGGAACATAATTCCGAATATTACGATAAGCGCGCCGCCGCTCTGTCCGAGCAGGAGCATAAAGCTGTCAATAAGTCCGCCTGAGGCAGAAAGCTCGTCTACGGGCACGGCAACGCCGATTCCGAATGCGGAAAGGATATAAAACACCGCGATAAGGAGTCCTCCGAGAACAATCGCCTTGGGGATTTCACGCCCCGGGTCCTTCATCTCCGAGGCGAATGTGGTAACCACCTCAAAACCGAGGAAATTAAATATAATTATCGATATATATGAAAGTCCGCCTGCGCCGAATGACGGGATAAATGAGGACAGTGTAAAATCGTTTGCAGAGCCGCGTGTGACTGCGGCATATATGCCGAGAATGCCGATTGTCAGCATTATAACGGCTTTCAGTATCGCGGCAATGTTCAGAATCCATTTGCTGTCGCTTACCTTAAAGCTGCTGATTATGACTACTGTCCAGATAAAGAGAAGCCTTATCACAAGCGCCACCGGAGTCGACGGGTCAAATCCTGAAATCTGCGTTATGACATCTGTGAAAAGAACGGCGAGGGAGCCCATCCAGAGAGGAAAGTTTATATAGTAATACCAGGAAACGCGGCAGCCCCAGCTCTCGCCGAAGGCGCGGCGGACCCAGTCGTAGATTCCGCCCTCGTCATCGTAGGTGGTTCCGAGCTCCGAGGAAATCATTCCGTAGGGCAGAAAAAAGCCGAGAAGAAGGAATATCCACCAGAAAAACTGCGAATTTCCTATTGCCGCGGCGGGTGCCGCAGACTCTACGACGAGTACTATGCATACGGCGGCAAGCACTGCGTCAAAGAGTCTGAATTTTTTTACCTTGCCTGACATACAAAGTCCCCCTTAAAAATCAAGTATGCAGGACAGCGCACCGCTCAAACGGTTTTTTACAGCCTCGTGAACAAACTCCTGACCGAGCTTATCGGAGAGCAGGTACACAAGGATTGCGCGCATTGCAGTAAGTCTGTTTTCCGCCTCGTCAAAGGCTATTGAATAGTCCGCATCAAGAACCTCATCGACGACCTCTTCACCGCGTGATGCAGGCAGGCAGTGCAGGAATTTTGCGTGCGGTGCTGCCTTTTTCATCATACGGGGTGTGACCTGATATTTAGGCATGAATGCGGCAAGGCGCTCCTCTTTTGAAAGCTCTTTGTTATATAATCCGTACCAGACGTCGGTGTAGACGAAGTCTGCGCCTGCAAGAGCCTCGTCCTCATCCTCGGTAACAAGAAGGCTTCCGCCATACTTCTTGCAGTTTTCGTTTCCTATTTTCTGCATCTCTGGCGAGAGCTGCTTGCCTTTAGGGCCGAAATGAACAAAGTCCATACCAAGCTTTGTTGTCATCATCATGGTGGACGCACAGACCTGTGTCGCGTCACCGACGAATACTATCTTGCATTCCTCGATGCTTTTATCGTCGGGAAGGTGCTCTATCATGGTAATTGCGTCTCCGAGCTCCTGGGTCGGGTGGTTATAGTCCGACATTCCGTTGATGACGGGAATGCTTGAGCATTTTGCAAGCTCGACAACCGTGTCATGGCTGTCAACCCGCGCCATAATAATATCGACAAGACGCGAAAGTACGCGCCCCGTGTCCTCCATTGTTTCGTGTCCGCCGAGCTGGATCTGACCAGGTGCGAGGTACTGGGCATGTCCGCCGAGCTGTTCCATGGCTGTTTCAAACGAAACTCTTGTACGCGTTGAACTCTGCTGGAATATCATGCCGAGCGTTTTGTTTTTCAAAAGCGGCGGATAGTATCCGTTTTTGATACATTTTTTAAGCGCAAGAGCGAGATTGATTATGTGCATAATCTCAGGGCGCGTAAAATCCTGTGTATCTATAAGGTGTTTCGGTTTCATATAATTTCTCCTCCAATAATCAGTTGTTGAGATTAGTATTGATTATCAGATAAAAATTATTCATTTATATATTTTTTTATAAAAAAAGACGCAACTTTTTTAAGTTGCGTCATTTGACGGTGTTTTATTTATAATGAAAGTTTGTTTTGTATAAAATCGAGATACATTGCCACGATATTTATATCATGGGTCGCATAAAGCATTCTTGAGCCGACGACATCTTCAATCTCGTTTATGACGGGATGACCCTTGTCGTACATGATGTCAACACCGCAGAGACCAAAATCAAAAATGCTGCAAACCTTTGCGACGAGTGCTCTTTCCTCATCGGTGAGAACATGCGCGCAGACATCTCCGCCGAGCGAAAAATTGCTTCGGAAGTCGCCCTTTGCCGTGCGTAGGACTGATGCGACAGGCTCATTCCCGATAACATATACGCGAAGGTCGTGGCCGAGCCTTTCGGCTACGCGCTGGATTACAAAATCGCGGGGAAGGATTTTTTTTAAAGCCGATTTGTATTCCTCCTCGTTGTTTACGAGAAACACGTCCTGACCGCCATGCCCGCAGCATGGCTTTATCACCGACGGAAACTCAATGGCATCGGGAGCATTTCCGCCGCGGAAGGTCTGCCACGGAATAACAGGTATGCCGCAGGAATCAAGATATTCATATGTCTTAGCCTTGTCATTGCATATCTCAGAGACGCGCGAGTTGTTAAAAACGGGGACACCTCTGTCCTCAAGCTTGCGGGAAAGATCAGGAAGCATTGCGCGGACAATCGCAAAATCGGGCATGGGCACCGTAAAATCAATATCATCTGCTAAAACGAGCTTTATATCAATATTGCGTCCTCTGCCCTCGTCTATATAAAACTGTATATACTCGCGGTTGCGAAGGGCACCTGACGCTTCATAAATAAGCCAAGCTGTCATATCGTTATCTCACCGTTTTTTTAATAATATGCGTCATAATATGGTCTGCCATGTCAACGCCTGTGTAATCAAGCGTGCTTTTAAAATGCGCGTTTGAATTTACCTCGCAGAGAATGGGCTTGTCATCTTTTCCGAAAAGAATATCAACGCCTGCAAAATCAAGCCCGAGCCGCTCAGATGCGGCAAGCGCAAGCTCGCGCTCGTCATCGGACGGGGAATACCCCACGGCACAGCCGCCGAGAGTGATGTTTGAGCGGAAATCGCCGTTTGTACTCTCGCGGAGCATGGAGGCAACTACGCGCCCTCCGACGACATTTATGCGGATATCCCTGCCGAAGCTTTCGCGTATAAGCTCCTGAAAAATAAGAGATACATTCCCGTGCTCGCTGACGATTTTTTTAAGAGAATCCATATTCCGCGCAAGATAAACCTCGCGCCCGAAGGAGCCGAAGCACTGCTTGACGACGAGGGGGAAGCCCAGCGCCTGCGCAACATCATCAAGAAATTCAGCCTCACCGTATCCGATGTTGGAAAAGGTCATGGGTGCAATTATCGTTTTTGGCATGGGCAGCCCCTCGAGGCGACGGTGCATAACGGCTTTGTTATCACATGCGGCAATGGCGGACGAGCTGTTAAATGTGGGGATTTTCATACTTTCGCATTTCTCTGCAAGAAGCACGTCCTTGTCCCAGAAAAGCACAAAATCAGGGGAAAAGCCAAACGGAAGAGGCTCGCCCTCAACATGCAGAAGCTCACGGTTTGTCATGAGGGAAAGAGAGACGCCGAGCGCCTCTGCGCTGCGTCTGAGCCGAGCATAGATGTCGCTGAATTTGTCGGAGTTCAGAAAGTGATTTACAATTAATACGCCTTTCATTTTCAAACCCTCCTCAATTCTGTCTTTTACATTCAAAATGCCCGTTTTCCGGTAAGTTAAGTATATCATAGAAGAAAATTGTGTGCAACAGCAAATTAATGATGCGATATTTAATTATTTTAGTTGTAAAATTGAAACTTTTTTGCTATACTTGTATTTATAAAATAATTTAGTTCCGTGAACTCTTGTGATTTCTTTGGGCCGGAAATGAAAGCGTTGATGAAAAAATGTCCCCGGCTCGTATTATTGCGCTTGGATTCATGGCAGCGTTTTTTCAGGCTCACTTCTTCTTGTGCTGCCGTGCTGATTCATGCGGAAGGACTTAACAGACTCGTCAAATGGGAGGATAAGGAGTAAAATGCAGATTCGGGATATCGCGAAAAACTGCATACTGGCTCTTAAGGGAATCCTTGTAGGGTTCGGGGCAATCATGCCCGGAATCAGCGGGGGTACTCTTTGTGTCGCGTTCGGAATGTATGACCATCTGATTGGTCTTCTTTCACGTCCGAGAGAAACGCTTAAAAAGCATTGGGGCAAGCTCCTCATCTTTATTCTCGGTGCCGGTGTTGGCTTTATAGGCCTTTCAGGTCTTGCGGGAGCGCTGATGGAAGCCAACAGCAGTCTTGTTACCTGCGTATTTATCGGCTTTGTTATAGGTACAATGCCGGGGCTCTGGCAGGGCGCGGGCGAAAAGGGAAGGGGAACATCATCATATGTTTCGCTGGTGTGCAGCTTTGCTGTTATGCTTGCTGTTCTGGTTTTCCTGCGCAGTGCTGATGGTATCGAGGTCACGCCCAATATACTGAGCTTCTTCTTTTCGGGCATTGTATGGGGCATAAGTTTTATTGTCCCGGGCTTAAGCTCATCAACGCTGCTTATGTTTTTTGGCTTGTACCGGCCTATGCTGATTGGCATTTCGAGGCTGGCGCCGTCAGTTGTGCTTCCGCTCGGGTTGGGCTTCGGGCTGTGTATGCTTCTTCTCCCGCGGGCAGTCAGCGCCTTGTATAAAAGCAGATACGCAGAGGCCTCACATGCCATTATAGGGATTGTTGCTGCAAGCATGATAATGATTTTCCCGGTTGATGTTATTTCCTCATTATCAGGTGCGGCATCGGCTTTTGCCTGCGTCTGCGGCGGGGCAGTTGTGTCATATTGTTCGGATAAGATATGCTCAAGGCTTTAAAAAGGCTTACAAACAGTTACTGAAGCTTCGTTTTTTTTGCCGCTGTCTCTTGCGGGATGTGCAGAAAAGCTGAACAGATTGGGGTGTGCAATATGCATTTGCAGGAATCCGGAGAAATGTATCTTGAAACGATTCTGATACTTTCAAAGCGCGGCGGCCGTGTCCGCGCAATAGATATTTGTGAATATATGGGCTTTTCAAAGCCGAGTGTCAGCCATGCGATAGGCCTGCTTAAAAGCGGAGGATATGTAACTGCTGACAGCAGCGGGTATTTATTGCTTACCGATACGGGAAAAGAAGTGGCAGGCAAAATTTATGAGAGGCACAATCTTATTACGGAGTTTCTTGTAATGCTCGGAGTAGACAGGGACACGGCGTCAGAGGATGCGTGCAAAATAGAGCATGATATAAGCGAGGCTTCTTTTGATGCAATAAAGAAGCATGCGGAAAGCATCGGCAAAAATAAAGAATGATATCGTGGTGAGTTTATATGAATGAAACGGTTAAAATCCTGCTTGGAATCACAATCCCGTTTTTAGGCACGGTGCTCGGCTCAGGCGTGGTGTTTTTCTTAAAAGGCGCGATGAATGACCGCCTGCAGAAAACGCTTCTGGGTTTTGCGTCGGGTGTCATGCTTGCGGCAAGCGTGTGGTCGCTTATCATTCCCGCAATAGAAATGTCGGAGCAGTCGGGCAAAATCCCGTGGATTCCTGCGCTCGTCGGTTTTCTGCTCGGTATGTTCTTTTTGCTGGTCCTTGATATGCTTGTTCCGCATATTCATGTAAATTCCGAAAGCCGTGAGGGTAAGGAATCAAAGCTTGGCAAGTCTCTTATGCTTGTGCTGGCTGTAACGCTTCATAATATCCCGGAGGGCATGGCGGTGGGCGTGCTGTTTGCAGGGGTTGCATCAGGGGAGATGGCAATATCCGGTGCTGCCGCGTTCGCCCTTGCGGCAGGCATTGCGCTGCAGAACTTTCCGGAGGGCGCGATTATTTCGGCGCCGCTTGTGGGCACGGGTCTTTCAAAGCGCCGCGCATTTGCATACGGCGCGATGTCCGGTATAGTGGAGCCGCTCGGCGCTGTGCTGACAATTCTTTTAACCTCTCTTGTCGTTCCCGTTCTTCCGTATATCCTGTCGTTTGCGGCAGGTGCGATGGTATATGTCGTCGTGGAGGAGCTTATCCCGGGCTCACAAACGGGCGAGCACAGCAACGCGGGGACTGTCGGCGTTGCACTCGGCTTTTCTCTTATGATGGTTTTGGATATAGCCCTCGGATAAAGAATGAAACAATAAGCGCAGGACGGAGCTTTTTTCGTCCTGCTCTTTCTCTTTTTGTTCGGATAAAATCTATTTTGCCTTTGTCTGCGCGGCATCTGCTGCTGTAATCTTGCCGTCAATTTTAAACTCACCGAGCTTCATGTCGCCGAGGAATACAGAGTACTTGTTCCCCTTTGCAAATTGCTCTGACGAGATAAGAATTGTTGAGAATCTCTCGGCAGAGATATTTGAAATTGCAACATTTCCGAGCTCATCGCGAAGCGTAACATTACTTCCTGCAGGTACGGTGTCCTTAAAGGTAAGCACTGCTGTCCGCTGTCGTGATGTATCAGACGGATACTTCACATCTTTTGAACTGCCCGATGCGATGAGCGTGCCGCCGCTTATTTCAAACTTATCATCGTAATCAAGCGTGTTGTTCTCGGTATCGACAGGCCCGCTTATGACGAGCGTGCCTCCGCTCATCATAATGCTTCCGTCAGAGTCAATGCCGTTCTCGGCGCTTGAAACAGATATGCTTCCGTCCGAAATGCGGATTGCACAAGGCGCCTTTTCGTCGTCCGACTCAGCGCTGATGCCGTCCTCCGAGGCGGAGATTCTTGTATCACCGCCGGATATGGCTATGACCTCGCTGCAAAGTCCGCAGAGGCTGCTTATAACATCTGTTGTGCCATTTCGGATAAGAAGAATCTTTGCGGCGGAAAGGGCGTGGTTTCCGGAGCTGATGTCGAGGCTTCCTCCGTCAATCAGAAGTCCGCCGCCTGCCCTTACGGCATCATCGCACGCTGCAATGTTGAAGCTTCCGCCGGAAATTTTCATATCCCGCTCGGCATAAACAGCTCTCGGCTCTGCGTCGCCCGATGTGGTGAGCGAAAGCGTTCCGTCGCTGCAGTATATCGTGTTTGCGGAATATATCGCATCAGATACGGAGCTTATCGAAATGCTGCCGCCGAAAAGCTCAATATACCCGAGTGAGCGGCTGTCACCGTTGAGTGTTTTTATGCCGCCGTCTGATGCTTTTATGCTGAGGCTTCCGTTTTGCATAATAAACCCGTCCGCCGCGACAATTCCGGTCTTTGCCGAATCTGTATTAAGCGTACCGCTCATTATTTTTGCTACCCCGCGTGAGGTAATCGCATCATTCGTTTTGCCGTAGACATTAAGGGTGCCGCCGCCATTTATTGTAAGGTCGCCCGTGCAGTAAAGCGCCGCCGTAACCTTTGTGTCCTTAAGCCCGGGAGCGTCGGAAAGCGTGTTGACCGTGTTGTCTGCGAGTGAAATAACCGTTTTTGCTTCGCTCTTTGTATATATCGGCGCGCCGACGCTTGATGTAAGGTCAACACCGCCGAGAACAAGGCGCACGGTCTTTCTGTCAGGCGCACTTATAATAACCTGAGCATCTGCGGCCTTTCCCGTAAGAATATATGTGCCGCCTTTGGTTATCTCAACCGTTGCTCCGTCAACCGGAGCGTTGTCAAATGTTATCCCGCTCTCGGAAAAGACGATTTCCGTCGCCTTTCCCTCAGGGATATCTGTATAATAATCGTCCTTTGCGGGATTTACGGTCTCAACCGCGCTGATATCGTTGTGTGAGATATTCTTGCTTGCGTCTGTCTTTTTGCCGCAGGCGGAAAGAATCAGCAGCGCGGCAAGAGCCATAGCAGTAAAAGAGTATTTCTTCAAGCCATCACTTCCGTTATTATATTTATATGTACATTTTACTATATTTTGCGCAAAAAATAAAGTAAAAGTTTTGTAAATATGTCGAAACTATATAATAATCCCCCCGCAATGCCATGCATTGCGGGGGGTGGATTCTTATCTTAATGCTATGCGCAAAAGCTCGGCAACCGAGTCTGCGGTGATTTCAAATGTGCGCCTGAACATATACCGCCTATTCCCTCAAGGTCAGCCATTATGTACAGATTCATAAAACCACCTCAAACAATTTTACATGTTCGGAAGCTGTCTTCCGAAAAGGTCGCGGAGATATATGAGCGCGCGCGGCAGGTGGAACGGGTCCTTGACGGGGAGCGCTGCCGACTCGCCGACATTTCCGTCCTTGTCGAGCCAGTTGTACCAGTCGCCGCTGCCTGACGGATAGTGTGAGAAGGAAAATTCGTTTACCTTTCTGTGTATGTCCATAAACCACATATCGCCCGTGTGCTTGTATGCATAAGCCGTTGCGACGAGCGTCTCAACCTGTACCCACCACGGCTTGTATGTCGGCTTGCCCCAGAAAATCGGCTCTCGCCCGTCTATGTCGAGCGCAAGGCGCATGCCGCCCTTTTCCGAATCCCAGCCGAGCTCAATGTGCCGCTTTATAATCCTGCAGCACTTTTCGATGTTAGCGGTTTCGTTTCTGTCCTCAAAGATGTTTATGAGAAACCACATGCATTCAATAGCGTGGCCGGGGACGCATGAGCGCCCCTCGGGCGTGTCGGAGAAGCTTCCGTCCACATTGACAAACTCAAGTATCGCGTCCTTTTCCTCAACATAGAATTTATTGAGAACCTCAAGCGCAAGCTCGTGTGCAATATCGCGTATATCGTCGCGGCCGAGCGCCTTTCCGAGGCATTCGTAGAAGAATGCGAAAATCATGTTGACGCCGTGCGTCTTCATTCCGTCGGGTATCACATACGGAGCAACCTTGTAGCTGCCCGGCGTCAGGAGGCGCTTATAAGTGTTCTCAAATGTCTCGAGCGCAAGCTTTTTTGCAACCTCGTTTTTCGTAGCAATGTAGTACTCGGTCATCCCCGCAAGCACAAATCCGTCGACATATATGCTGACATCGCCCTCAAGGAGCTTTCCGTCACCGTCGTAGAGGTAATTCCACCTGCCGAGCTCATCGCGCCCGATTCCGACGAGGTAGTTAAAAAGTCCGGTCGCCGCATCGAGATACTCCGCCTTTTTCTCAACCCTGTTGTACATTGCGGAATATGTCCAGAGCGCGCGCCCCTGCGACCATATGTATCTGTCGCGGGAGAGGAGTGTACCGTCCTCCGTGATGCAGTTGTTTATCGCGCCGCTCTCGTCGCGCGTATGCGCAAGCCAGAAGGGCATAACCTCGCGGTTTAAAGCGTTGTCATACTGCTTGTAATAATCTGAAAAAAGCTTTTCCATAGTAAAAAAGACCTCCGTATAAAAGATATATTGGCCACTTTGTTGATATGTAGTATTAATATTTAATAAGTATATTCCATTTGTCCTTTCGTGTCAATCGGAAAATGCCTCTGAGGCTCCAATCCGTATTGACAAAGGTTATATATATCGGTATACTAAAAGGTGTTTTACGGACTTAATTATGTAATTATTTTTAGTGGAGGTTTAACGGCGTGGGAAAAGTGGATTTTGACCTGATGTTTGAAAAAATAGGTCTCGCAAAAGAAGGTAGGGACAGCTTTTATGAGCTTCTTGCCATGTGTGACCGTGAGGATTTTAAGGCATCTCTTGACGGCGCAATTACAGAGTACGATAAGGAGAAAGAAACAAATTCGGACACGCTCACTGAATTTGGCAAATATGTAGATGCTTTTGCTCTTCGTGAGGGTATCCCCGGCGAAAAGCTTAGTCTTTTCATATATATACTGCTCGGTGCGAGAGGGCTTGAGAATTACCGCAAAAAGGGCATGCCCGAGGATATATTCTATGAGACCTTTGCGGATATGGTGTCACATTGCGAGAAGTTCTGTGCCGCAACCGGCGTGTACGGTTTGCCGTGCGATAAGCGCAGATGGTTCCGCCATCATGTAAACGGTACCATTTTCCGTATCGGCAGGCTCGTGTTCCACTACACGGACAGCATATACGATGCTGAAATCGAGGGTCGCAAGGTTAAAAAAGGCGATAAGATAATAAGCGTACATATCCCTGCTGCGGGGCGTCTTGTTGAGGAAGATTGCGAAGCGGCATACGATGCGGCGCGCGCATTTTTCAAAAAATATTTCGGTGTCGACGAGTGCATCTTCTTCTGCTATTCATGGATTATGCAGCCATGGCTTGCCGAGGTGCTTCCCGAAAGCTCGCTTATCGTCCGCTTCCAGAATAAGTATGATATAATCGACTTTCAGGACAGCCCCGAGGATATGCTCCATTGGGTCTTCGGCAAAGAGGAGATTGAAGACCCGACCTCCTGCCCCGAGGATACGACGCTTCAGCGTGTGACAAAGGCGCGCCTCTTAAAAGGCGAAATCATCGGCTACGGCTCAGGAATAAGATTGTAAAAACTGACTGTTTATCGGAAAATTGGCGAAAACAGTCGGCAAAAAACTGTTGTAAAATTAAAAAAACTCCTGAAATAAAAAAGAAAAAATATTGACAAACACTTTTTGCAGTGATATTATAAACGTAGTATTTACAAAATCGTAAAATATATTTAATTTTTCTGGAGGTAAGACAATGAAAAGACGCGTTTTATCAATTGCTCTCGTGCTCTGCATGCTCTGCGCGCTCATTCCCGCGTCAGTCGCATTTGCAGCTGAGCCGACATATGCTGCGGCAGATGAGCAGGGAAATACCAAGGTGGTATACGGTTTGATCCCGAGCCTTTGGACTGAAGCTGTAGTAGGCAATACAGCTTATTTTAAGGAAGTTATTTCTCCTGCGTACCATAGCAGTACATTAAGGTATCCTTTTAGCTATAGTAAACCGTTTTCTACTGCTGCTATAACTAACACGCATGGTGGCTTTTGGCGTTTCCATAGCGGCCTTGACGCTTATGCAAACACCGCTACCATAAAATGGAGTAAACTCAGTTTTGCTCCTTATACCGGCACTTCAGGTAACGGCCCGTATAACTACTACGCACTCGCGTTCACGGTCCCGAAGGACGGCTACTATAATGTAACTGTTGCGATTAAAGATGGAGTCCCCGGCGCGGGCGATGGTTTAAGCGACGCAGTAAAAGGCCGTTTTTCCTATATGATATTTGATGGTAATGTAGCTACTTCTACTATGTACAATGGAGCCACAAATGTTAAATATAATACTGACGGCACTTATACCGGAACAAAGGGTACGCATTACCTCGGCGTAGTAAGTAACCTTGATGATAGCAAACAGCTTACAGATACATACGGCGATGGAGAAGGTGAAACACCCCTCTACCTTACAAAAGGTGAGCATATAATTGCTTTCCACGGCGTTCCGACTGTAGGCGGAAGTGCCAACTACACCGGTTTTGCACTTGACTATTTCATGATTTCTCAGGGTAATGCAAATGTTGGTGCACCCATGGGCGAAGCTGAAACGACGGTTGATAGAACTGAGCTCACAGTCGGCGAGGGTACTGCACAGGCAGATTATAATGTCGTCGGAAAGCTCTACAATTCAGCAACCTGGGGCAACTATTCAATAGGTACTGTAACATATGAATCTTCAAATGAAGATGTTGCAACTGTTGATGAAAACGGTGTTATTACTCCGGTCGGCAAGGGTACTGCTGAAATCTCTGCCCTTATTGACGGCTTCCCGCTTACTCCGGTAACGGTAAATGTAGCGAAGGGTAAGAATAATACCAGAGTAATATACGGTACGACTCCGAGCATTTTGGGTGCTAATGCTGCATACGGAAATACGGCTTTGTTTAAGCAGGTCATTTCTCCGTTGTACCATACTTCGGCAACACAGCCCGCTTATAGTGGTAACATGCCGGGTTCTGCTGCTTTAAAGAGCACGCATGGCGGTTTTTGGCGTTTTCACAGCAGGTTTGACCAATATGGTAACAGCGTTATAAATTGGAGTGAGGTCCAATTCGGTCCTTATGCTCCTGCCAATGGTAATGGTCCGTACAACGTCTATGCACTTGCGTTCACTGTCCCGAAGGATGGTTATTATAACGTAACATTTGCGATAAAGAGCGGATTGCCTTCAAAGCTTGCTAGTGCAGCAGCAGGCCGTTTCTCATACATGATTCATGACATTGATACAGCTATGTCTACTATGTATAATACAGCTTCTAACGTTAGGTGGACTAATAATGCGGTTAGCGGAACAAAGGGTACGCATTATCTCGGCGTAGTAAGCAACATTGCTGATGATACCGGATACTCCCTTGTAGATACATATGGCGATGAAGCAGGGGAAGAAGCCATCTACCTTACAAAAGGTGAGCATATAATGGCTATCCACGCAGTTTCCGGTATATCAACGTACACCGGATTCGCACTTGACTACTTCATGATTTCTCAGGGTGATGCAGATGTTGGTGCACCCATAGGCGAAGCTGAAACTACAGTTGATAAAACTGAACTCACAGCCGGCGAGGATACCGCACAGGCAGGATATAATGCCGGAACGCTCTACAATTCATCAACCTGGGGTAGCTATTCAATAGGAGCTGTAACATATGCTTCTTCAGATGAAGATGTTGCAACTGTTGATGCAAGCGGTGTTATTACGCCGGTCGGCAAGGGTACTGCTGAAATCTCCGCTGTTATTGACGGTTTCCCCATTGCTCCGGTAACGGTAAATGTAAAAGTTAAGGAATCTCTCGGAACGACGACAAAGTTCTTGGGAATTGACATTCCTTCGGGATCGGTAAGCGGTGCAGAAGGAAACGGCGAGATAGAGGATATAGCGGTCGGAACGAAAATCACGCTTACAAAGCCGGCTGATGCAAACTTCAAGTACTTCAGAATTGGCGGAGTAAAGAACGGCAAGGCAATAACTGCTGCTTCTTACACATTCACTCTCGTATCTCCGACATGTGTAACGGCAGTATATGACAATCCGGGAGATGTAAAGCTTGAGCTCTGGGGTCCGAACAACACGATAATTGATGTTCTCGGCGATGGAACAAACTCCTTCACGCCTGACCTTAGCGGCTATGCTCCGATATTTGCGGGCTATACCTTCAATGGCTGGAAGTTTAACGACGGCAGGGTCTACAACGGAGAAAAGGTCACAAACATTAAGCGCGTAGTTGCAGACTTTACAAAGGACGCTGACCAGTCTGTAAGCGGCATTACGGTAAACGGAAGCGCAACGGCTGCAACGAATAATACGGCGGTTACTGTTAACGCTGATAGTGGTATAGCTAACTTCTTGCGTGACGGTACGATTGTTTACCGCGGAGAAACTTATGAGCATTATCCGTGGACAGCGACAGCAATAGTTGTTGATAACTCCGGGTCAGAGGGAACTCTCTCTCCGACTGCACTTCTTACAAAACATGCTTCGCGCACAACAGAGTTCATGCTCGAGTACAACACATTCGGAGCTGAATTTGTTGAGGCAGGTATCGTCTTCGGTGCAACTGCAGATGTAACGCTTGGTGCATACTGGCAGAAGGCAGCTACTGAAAAAACTGACGCTCACGGCCAGATGACAGCAAGAAGCGCAGACGCAACAAATGCTAAATACGCAAGAGGCTATCTCGTATACAGCGACGGAGAAAATATAAGTGTTGTATACACAGATGCACAGATGATTGGCTAATCTAAATATTTAAAGCATACGAGGCACGGATTTTCCGTGCCTCGTTTTTATATGGCAAAACTCAAAATGAAGAAAAATCAAAGTAATATATAGAAGAAGAAAAAACAAAGCAACACATAGAAGAAATCCGCGGCGATGCGCGCGGAGGGCTACGGGGAGGTTTCCTAGGTTCGCGGGAGCGAACCGTGAGTTCTCCCTGGTTTTGCTACTTTTTAAAAAGTAGGCCCGTCCGGCAGGACAGGAATGTAGTTTTTTAGAAAAGAGCAGCTTCGGCAATAAGCCGACGGCAGGAAATACCTCATCAGTCGCCCCAAAGCGGCTCCCCCTCAAGAAAAAGCCTTGAACGAAACTCAGTTGAGGGAAAATCAAAGTAATATCTAGAAGAAGAGAAAAATCAAAGCGACACATAGAAGAAAAAATTAAAGTAACACATAGAAGAAATCCGCGGCGATGCGCGCGGAGGGGTGAAGAAGCCACCCCTTCTAAGGAAAATGTATTAAAAACATAAAAGAAAATAAGAAAAAATATTGTTTTTTCTGAAGAATATGTTATACTATTGTTAGTATGTCAAAAAATTAACAAAGAGGTGCGAAGATGGGATTTTTATCAGGAAAGACAGCGATAATAACCGGCGCGGGGCGCGCAGTCCTCTCTGACGGGCGTTGCGGCTCAATCGGCTACGGCATTGCGACGGCATATGCAAAAGAGGGCGCAAACCTTGTGATAACAGGGCGGAATGTCAAAAAGCTTGAGGACGCAAAAGAGGAGCTTGAGAGACTGTACGGCGTGCGCGTTCTTATTATGCAGGCAGATGTTTCCTCGGGTGCAGATAATGAGGCAATCGTAAATTCCGTTGTTGAAAAAACTATTGCTGAGTTCGGCAGAATAGACGTGCTTATAAATAATGCACAGGCATCAGCGTCGGGCGTCTCCATTGCAGACCATACGACAGAGCAGTTTGACCTTGCGATGTATTCCGGTCTTTATGCAACGTTTTATTATATGAAAGCGTGCTATCCGCACCTTGTAAAAACTAAGGGCGCGGTTATAAACTTTGCATCAGGCGCCGGCCTTTTCGGAAACTTCGGTCAGTGCGCATACGCTGCGGCGAAGGAAGGAATACGCGGACTTACGCGCGTCGCGGCGACTGAGTGGGGCAAGGACGGAGTGAATGTAAATGTTATTTGCCCGCTTGCATGGACATCTCAGCTTGAGCAGTTCAAGAACGCGTATCCCGATGCGTTCGACAAAAATGTAAAGATGCCGCCGATGGGTCACTTCGGCGATTCTGAGCTTGAAATCGGCAGAGTATGTGTTCAGCTTGCACATCCTGACTTTAAGTTTATGACGGGCGAGACATTGACGCTTGAGGGTGGTCTCGGTCAGCGTCCGTAAAAAATGCAGTAATATGGCAGGGGGGGAGATAATTTATATCGCCCCCTGCTTTTTGTATAAAGAAAACCACGCGACAGTCGCGTGGTTTGAAAGAGAATATTTCCGAATTTCGGTGAGACGGGCATTTTTTTGTGTAACAAAACTCAGATGAGCTATAAATCAAAGCAGCACATTGAAGAAAAGCCGCGGCAATGCACGCGGAGAGGTACGGGGAGGTTTTGCGGGTTCGCGGGAGCGAAGCGTGAGTTCTCACCGGTTTTGCTGCTTTTTAAAAAGCAGGCCCGTCCGGCAGGACTACACTGCTTCGATTGAAGAAACCGACACCTCAAACGCGGTGCGCGTCGTTTCGCAGCCGTCCTCAACTTTTGTATATTCGCGGCTTTGTATGCGGCCTGTAATGACGATTACATCGCCGACAGAGAGCGAGCCTGCGTGCCGTGCGTTCCGTCCCCAGACGACGAGGGGGATATAGTCTGAGCGGCCGTAGCGCCGGTTTATGGCGAGCATTATGTCGCATATTTCGCGCCCGAGCGGAGTTTTTCTGAAAACGGGAGCCTTGCATATCGTGCCGGAGAGGCACAGATTATTTTCAAATTCGCCGTCATTTGCGCGTGTGAGCTCCTTTGCAAATGCGGAGATAATAAGCCGGTTTCTGTCGCCCGTTTTTTTGTTGAACGAGCGCAGCTCGCTTTGTATGGAGACGAAATCGCCGGTTGAAAAATGCTCTTTATCGAGAAGGTCGGCGCGTGCGAGAATATTTATTATGTCATATGTACCGGAAAGTCGCTGTGTTTTAAGCTTAAAGCTGTAGAAGTGACTTCCGTGCGATTCGTGTGAGTATTCTATGTTTGTGCATATCTCGCCGCAAAGCGAGAGGGAGTTCTGAGAAATATTTTCCATGCTTACACCTCATATCATAAGCACACGGGAGTCGAACACCGTGTGCTTAAGTTTTATTAATGTATATTAGCGGGCATGAAAAAATATGACAAGCTGTTTCGTGTCTAAAAAAGCGCGGTATTGCTTGAAATGGTTTCGGGGCTTACATCGGACACGAGAAGCGCTGCGATAATCCCGAGCGTACTGTCGATTATGTCCGTGCATTTTATGTCGATGCAGAAATCCTGTTCGCTGACAACATGATTGAGAAGTGTGGGGATTTCGCGCTGCAGGGATATGACAAGGCGTTTGTTAATAAGGCTTGAGACGGTGACGGTGTCCTTCTGGCACAGGCCGTAGGAGATGACGCTTTTTGCCTTAAGCGGGAGAACTCTGCGCGCGCTTATGCAGTCGGCAACTATGAGAATATCCGCGTTGCATGTGCATATCTCGGGCGGGTCAGTGCCTATAAGAACCGCATCGTAGCTTTTGCCTTCGTGTGCTGATTCTATCCTGACATTACCAATACCGCATCTGCGCAGTGATGCTTCAAGGGCGGCGGAAGTGCCGCAGCTCTTATCAAGGATTCCGATACATGCCATAATGAGGACACCTCTTGCATAGTGTATTTCCGCTGTGGTATTATATATTTCAGTATGTATTTTGTGAAACGGTGCGTATATTTATCCGTACAAAAAACAAAAAAACGGAGGCATAATATTTTGTCAGAGCTTAAGGAAAGAAATCAGATTAATGAGATATACAAGTGGCGTCTTGAGGACATTTTTGAGAATGATGGCGCGTGGGAGACGGCGTTTGACCGCGCTTTGGAATGTGCAGAGCGCTTTTTGACGCTGCGCGGTGAGCTCGGAAAAAGTGCGGAGGGGCTTCTTGCGGCGCTTTCGCTTTCTGACGAGCTTGACGGGCTGCTTCTTTCTGTAAACGCATATGCGGCGATGCGGCGCGATGAGGACAACGAATGTGCAAAATACCGTGCGATGGCAGACCGTGCGTCAGACCTTGCAAGCGATTGTGCCGCGAAGTGTGCCTTTTTCAGTCCTGAGCTTATTGCGCTCGGGAGAGAAAAGATAGAGAGCTTTATGTCGCAGTGCGAGCCGCTTTCGGTTTACCGTCAGTTTTTTGACGATATGTTCCGTGGGGCAGAGCACACACTCGATGCCGCGGGTGAGAGGCTTCTTTCGCTGTCGGGGCCTGCGTGTGAGGCGCCGTCTGATATCTTTGCGGCGATGAATAATGCAGACATAAAGTTCGGAACCATAGTCGGTGAGGACGGCGCTGAGACGGAGCTTACGCAGAGCAGGTATGGCATATTTTTAGAAAGCGCCGACCGCGGAGTGAGACAGAATGCATATTCTGCGCTCTATAAGCAGTACCGCGCATACAAAAACCTCTTTGCCGCAACCTTTGCAGGGAATGTAAAGAGCGATTTATTCCATGCGCGTGCGCGCGGCTTTGAGTCGACAATAGACATGCGCCTTTCTGAAAATTGCATAGATAAAAGCGTGTATGACGGGCTTCTCAATGTTGTCGGTGAGGGGCTTTCCGAGCTTTCGGATTATCTTGAGCTTCGCCGCCGCGCGCTCGGGCTTGAGAGGCTCTGCATGTATGACCTGTACACGCCCCTTGTCGGTGAGGATAAGGAGAAGATTCCGTATGAGCAGGCGTGTGAGCTTGTGCTTTCTGCTGTCGCGCCGCTCGGAGAGCAGTATGTGAAGGACATGCGCCGTGCATTCTCGGAGCGCTGGGTTGATGTGTATGAAAACAGAGGCAAGACGCCGGGCGCATATTCCTGGGGCGATAATAAGACGCATCCTTTTGTGCTTATGAATTACCAGGGCGGGATTGATGATGTCTTTACACTTGCGCACGAGATGGGGCATGCGATGCATTCTTATTACACAAATGCCGCTCAGCCGCCGGTGTACCGCGATTACAAAATTTTTGTTGCCGAGGTTGCAAGCACGGTAAACGAGGGTCTGCTTCTTAAATATCTCTTAAAAACGGCTTCAAGCGAAAAAAGGCGCGCAGCCCTTCTCTGCAGGGAGCTTGAGGGGATACGGACAACGTTTTACCGCCAGGCAATGTTTGCCGAGTTTGAGCGTGATGTGCATGCGGCGTATATGGACGGCACGGCGCTGACCGCGGAGTCGTTATGCGACATATACGGCGGGATAAACAAAAAATACTACGGAAGCGCTGCTGTGTGCGATGAAAATATATCGTATGAGTGGGCGAGGATACCGCATTTTTACACGAGCTTTTATGTATATCAGTATGCAACGGGATACGCCGCTGCCTCGCGCATAAACGAGCTTGTTCTGTCGTCGGGCGGGGCCGCTGAGAAATATATGCGTTTTCTGCGTGGCGGAAGCTCAAAATATCCGCTTCAGCTGTTGTCGGATGCGGGTGTGGATTTAAGAAGCCGCGAAACGGTATTTTCAGTTGTGCGAGAGTTTGCGCGAGCAACGCAGGAGCTTTCTGCAATTTTGGACAAATAGCGCGACGGGACAACTCACGACCTATGCCGCCTTTGCGTAGAATATAGCAAAAAGGTGCGGAGAGGACGGTGCGAAAATATGTGCCAAAAGAGCGGAGTGACGGGCATTCTACTGGCAATAGCCATAGCCGTCGGAATTCTGCTGGGAGTTATTTTTCCATCGGGGTTTCTGGTGTTTGTTCTCTGCGTCATGCTCATCGCGGTAGGAGTTATGCTTCTTATATGCTGAACTTTTTTTGGGGGTGTGCAGTGTGAAAATTGTTGTTATGCGGTCGCCAAAGTCACTTGCGGGAATTTTACGCAGGATATTTAAAATCGAAAAAAACGCGGAATAGAGAAAACAAGAGCGCGGCCCCTCACGGGTCGCGCTCTTATTTTAAGGCATTTTTGAGGACAGCCTCTAATATAAATTATATATCGCGTAATCTCTTTTGGAGGTCTGTGGAATGAAAAAGAAACGCAGTGCAGGAGGGGCCCGTTTAATTAGTCTTGCGGCAGTCTTTATTGCCGGGGCTTTTATAATACGCTTTTTGTCATCAGGCGCAACAGAACAGTATATGGAAAAATACATGTCAAGGCTCGGCGGAAATTCAGAGCTTCTGCGTTATGCCATGTCTAATGAAACACAGCTTTTTGAAGGCTCTGACATAAGCGGAAGAATACTTGGCGAAGTGTTTGCCGAAACGGCGGCAGTCCCGGGTGCCGCAGATGAGTCCGAAGCGGAGGAGACGGTAATGACCGAAGAAGCTGAAGATATAACGGAATGGATATATACTCCCGGGGGAGGGGACAAGACGGAAAAATTACCCATAAAGGAGATTACCATAAATCCAACCTCGCCTAAGGGATATGTGACGCTCGGCAATATATTTGTCAAAAACGACAGCACAAAGGGAATAGACCTCAAGTGGCTTCTCGGTGCGAAGCTTCCTTTCTCGCTCACGGGCAAGGGGCCGCATGTGCTCATAGTTCATACCCACGGAAGTGAGAGCTTCTTTCCGCAGGGGAAGGATACATATTCTCTCACGGATGTTGAGAGGACCGAGGATAAGAGATACAATGTCGTGCGTCTGGGTGATGAGCTTGCGGAGACGCTTAAAAATAAGGGCATAAGCGTCGTTCATGACAGGAATATATATGACAGCCCGTCGTACAACGGCTCATACACACGCACACTGTCTGCAATAGGAAATCATCTGAAAAAATCGCCTTCAATAAAAGTCGTCATCGATGTCCACAGAGACTCAATGACGACTAAAGAAGGGGTTAAGTATAAAACTGTTGCAGAGGTGGGCGGCAAAAAGGTTGCTCAGATGATGCTCGTTATGAGCACCGGCGAGAGCGGGCTTCCGCACCCGAATTGGGCGGAGAACTTAAAGCTTGCCGTGAAACTGCAGAATGCGCTTGCAAGCAAGTATCCGGGCATAATGCGCCCGATAAATCTGCGCAAGGAGAGATTTAACATGCATGCCACCACAGGCTCGATGCTTGTCGAGGTGGGAACATCTGCAAATTCGCTTGATGAAGCGCTCGGCGCGGTAAAGCTTCTCGGTGAGGAGCTCAGCGAGATTCTGAAAACAGCGAAATAGCGCTATTTTCCGACGCAGAAACGGCGGAATATCTCGGAAACGACGGAATCTTGTGCGCTTTCGCCCGTAATCTCGCCCAGAATATTTATCGCAGACTCTATATCAAGCACGGCAACATCAGGAGTTATGCCAAGCTCAAATGCCTCTGCGGCTGCTGCTATTCTCTCTCCTGCGCGGCGGAGAGTGGACGCGTGACGCGGATTTGTGACTGTTTTTCCGTCACACGCAAGGTCAAGCTCGCCGAATTTTTCGCATATCCTCGCCTTGAGCTCGGAAATACCGTCTCCGCTCTTTGCGCAGACCTTGATTTTGTCTGCATCGCCGAGAAGCGAAAGGTCAATGCGCGGCTCAAGGTCGCACTTGTTTATTATAATAATGCTTTTTCTCTTTTTTGCAAGCTCAAGGACATGCATGTCGTCTTCTCCGAGCTCGCGTGAGCCGTCGAGAACTGCGAGAATAATGTCAGCATCGTTTGCGGCAGATTCGGAGCGGAGAATGCCGAGGCGCTCAATTTCCTCATCCGTGCTCCGTATGCCCGCCGTGTCGATAAGGTGAACGGCAAGAGAGTTTATAGTGACGGATTCCTCAACGGTATCACGCGTTGTCCCTGCCGTGTCGGTGACAATGCTGCGCTCAAAGTTGAGTATTTTGTTGAGTATTGAGGATTTTCCGACATTAGGACAGCCTATAAGCGCGGCGCGGACGCCCTGACGCACAATTCTGCCGCTGTTATAGCTGTCTGCAAGAGCCATCGCACTTTCCGCGGCGGTGCGGAGCCTTGAGGCGAGGGATGCTCTGTCTATATCGGGAATGTCATCGTCGGGGTAGTCGACAAAGGCATAGAACTCGGCCGCGATTGATGTGAGTGCGGAGGAAATTCCGCTTATTTCTCCGCCTATTGCGCCGTTTATCTGCTCGGCGGCATTGCGCGCGGCAAGAGTTGTTTCTGCGTCGATAAGGTCGATTACCGCTTCTGCCTGGGTGAGGTCCATTTTTCCGTTCAAAAATGCGCGCTGTGTAAATTCCCCCGGCTCGGCAGGGCGGGCACCTGCGCGGTAGAGCGCATCAAGCACCGTGCGTAATACGGCGAGAGAGCCGTGGCAATAAAGCTCGACAGTGTCCTCGCCGGTGAAGCTTGCGGGAGCTTTAAAGTATACACCCATTCCAAAATCGCATACGCGGCCGTCTGCTGCCAATATGCGCCCCGTCATCATCTCGCGCGGATGCGCGCCGAGGTCTGCGCTGAAAACGCGTGATGCGACCGCAAGTGCCGTGTCGCCGGACAGGCGGATAACACCGATTGCACTGCGCATAGGAGCTGTTGCTGTTGCGGCTATTGTGTGTGACACGAAATCACCTCCGAAATTCTAAAAAAGCGCGCGCCGAAAAACAGCGCGCGCTATATATTGCAGGTAATGGAGCAGGTGATGGGAATCGAACCCACGCTACCAGCTTGGGAAGCTGGAGTTCTGCCATTGAACTACACCTGCAAAAAGAATGGAGCTGAAGATGGGAATCGAACCCATGACCTCATCATTACGAGTGATGTGCTCTGCCGACTGAGCTACTTCAGCAAAACAAACTTTTTTCCGAGCAGATTATATTATAATATAAAAACTCTTTTCCGTCAACGGTAAAAATTAAAAAAATAATAAAAGCCATGCAGTGCCGACGTAAAATTACGGGTACTTTCTGTTTATAGTTGTTTTCGACAATATTTATTATGACGGCGTATAAAAAATTTGTTGCGTTTCGTCCTTGCGAAACGGGTAATAGTGTGATATTATTATCCTGTAATTGTGTATTATACATAATAAGTCGAAAGGGGCTGTCTAAAAACATGGCAAATTCATTCAGCGCTGCTCCGGAGGACAAGATTCCTTTTGCTCCCTTAGGTATTATTTCGCTTGAAAGCAGCCGTGAGTTGGGCAATATGGTTGATGAGAATCTCGTGCTTCAGAGACGATACAATGTAGAAAACGGAAATGTTCCGCTTCACTTCCCCGCTTACCTGAGAGATTCATATCTTATAAACCATGCGACGCCGAGGTTTGCGTCAGGCGAGGGTAAGGCGATTCTTAAAGAGACAGTGCGCGGATATGATATTTATATTCTTGCAGACATAAGCAACTACAGCTGTACATATAAGATGTACAATATGGAGTGTCATATGAGCCCCGATGACATATTCCAGGATATAAAGCGCGTTATTGCGGCTATCGGAGGCAAGGCGCGCCGTATCAATGTTATAATGCCCATGCTTTATGAGAGCCGCCAGCACAGAAAAGGCGCGCGCGAATCGCTCGACTGTGCACTCGCGTTGCAGGAGCTTGAGCATCTCGGAGTTGACAATATAATAACATTTGATGCGCACGACCCGCGTGTGCAGAACGCGATACCGCTTATCGGATTTGAAAATGTAAGTCCTACATACCAGATAATCAAGGCGCTTCTCCGCGAGGAGCCTGATATTGAGATTAATAAGGATAACATGATTGTAATAAGCCCCGATGAGGGCGGAATGAGCCGAAGCCTTTATTATGCAAGCATGCTCGGACTCAATGTCGGAATGTTCTATAAGCGCCGTGATTATACGCGGATTGTAAACGGGCGTAACCCGATAATAAGCCATGAGTTCCTCGGCGACCCTGTCGAGGGGAAGGATGTGCTTATCATTGACGATATGATATCGTCGGGCGAGTCTGTTATCGAAATCGTTTACGAGCTTAAGAGGAAGGGCGCAAGGCGGATTTTCGTGGGCGTTACATTCGGACTGTTCACTGAGGGCACGGCGGCGTTTGACAAATGCTATGCCGACGGCGCGCTCACCAAGGTATTTTCGACAAACTTAAATTACCACACACCCGAGGTGTTAAATGCTCCGTGGTATTCCGATGTCAATATGTCAAAATTCCTTTCACTTATCATAGATACGATGAATCATGACATGTCGATAAGCTCACTGTTGACCCCTGTTGATAAAATAAAGCGCATACTCAAAAAACATGAGGAAAGTAAAGTGTAAAAAATATTAATATTAAAATATATAAGGAGCGATGTTGAGAAATGGCAAAGGTAGTTACATTCGGTGAAATAATGCTCAGACTTAAACCCCCGGCACTTGAGAGATTTTTCCAGTCACCGTCATTTGAGGCAACTTTCGGAGGCGGAGAGGCAAATGTTGCGGTTTCGCTTTCAAATTACGGAATGGACGCTTCATTTGTAACGGCGCTGCCGGCGAATGCAATCGGCGATGCTTGCGTTAATGAGCTTCGTTATTTCGGCGTTGAGACGAAGGACATTATCCGCACAAACGGAAGAATGGGAATATATTACCTCGAAACCGGCGCGAATCAGCGCGCATCGAAAGTAGTATATGACCGCGAGTATTCCGCAATAGCTCTTTCAAAGTGCGGAGATTTTGACTGGGAGAAGATATTTGACGGTGCAACATGGTTCCATATTACAGGAATCACTCCGGCAATAAGCGCATCTGCAGCTGAGCTTTCGCTTGAGGCAGTAAAGGCAGCAAAGAAGCTCGGACTTACGGTTTCCTGCGACTTTAATTTCCGCAAAAACCTCTGGAAGTATGGAAAAAGCGCTCCTGAGGTTATGTGCGAGCTTGTCAAGTATGTTGATGTCGGTATAGCTAACGAGGAGGACTGCCAGAAGTCACTCGGAATAACAATCGACGTAAAGGTAGAGGAAGGCAAACTCGACACAGCAAAGTACGAGGCTCTTGCACGCAAGGTGCTTGATGCATATCCGAACATGAAGACGCTTGCAATCACGCTCCGTGAGAGCAAGAGCGCCGATACAAACGGCTGGTCTGCATGCCTCTGCGACAGAGATAATTTCTATCTCAGCAAGAAGTATGAGATAACCGATATTGTTGACCGCGTAGGCGGCGGCGATTCTTTCTCAGGCGGAATTATATACGGACTTAACGCATATGAGAGCAAGGAGGACGCGCTCAACTTTGCTGTTGCGGCATCCTGCCTCAAGCACTCCATAAGTGGCGACTTTAACCGCGCAACACTCAGTGAGGTAAAAGCACTTATGGGCGGAGACGGCTCAGGCCGTGTTCAGAGATAAAAACTCAATTCGGAAAGGGAATGAGACAAAATGGCATATATAAATCTTGATGTTGCAACACTTCGCAGATACTGTGAGGATATATTCAAAAAGCGTGGCTACACAGATAAGGAAAGCGCAGACATTACTGACGTTCTTCTCACGGCTGACCTCTATGGCATAGAGTCGCACGGCGTACAGCGCCTTATAAGATACCATCTCGCTATAGAAGAAGGTTCAATTATCCCCGATGTAAAGCCCGAAATAATATTCAAGACTCCGGTATCAGCTGTTATTGATGCTCCCAAGTCAATGGGACAGGTTGTCGCAAAAAATTCAATGCAGATGGCAATTGATATGGCTCGTGAGCACGGATTCGGCGCTGTCTGCGTCAGAGGCTCAAACCACTATGGAATAGCAGGTTATTATACATCTATGGCGGCAGATGCCGATATGATAGGTATAAGCATGACAAATACAGAGGCAATAGCTATCCCGACATACGGAAAGAAGGCTATGCTCGGAACAAGCCCGATTGCCGTTGCAATGCCGGCTGACCCTGTAAACTTCTGGTATGATGCGGCTACTACGGTTATTACACGCGGCAAGCTTGAGGTTTACAGAAAGAAAGAGCTTCCGCTTCCCACAGGCTGGGTTGCAGACGAGAACGGAAGCGACTGCGATGATGCAAACAGAGTTTTAAAGAACATTATCGGCAAGCTCGGCGGAGGGATTTTCCCGCTCGGCGGCTTCTCAGAGGAAACAGGCTCGCACAAGGGCTACGGCCTCGGAATAATAGTCGAGCTGTTTACATCAATAATGACGGGCGGAACAACATCACCGCATGTCAGAAACAGCGGTAATGCTGACACATCTTTCTGCCTCATGGCGATTGATTACGGCATATTCGGAGATAAGAAGGAAATCAAGGCGCGCATGTCAAAGCTTCTTCAGGAGCTCCGTGAGAGCCCGAAGGCAGACGGACATGACCGTATCTTTACACACGGTGAAAAAGAGGTTGAGTCAAAAGCTGAGAAGCTCGTATCGGGCATCCCCGTAAACGAGAAGACACTTGCAGAGCTCAAGGAAATCGGCGCAACACTCGGCCTTAAATTTGAGGATTATTTTAAAGCGTAAACGCGGCTTCTTAAAAAAGATGGCAGCGCCTCGCTGCGATTGCAGTGCGGCGCTGCTTTTGTCAGTGTATCGGAAAATTTCTCGGAGAGTCCATGAGGAGAAGAAATGAAGATTGTTATACTTGATTGTTGTACCGTAACAAACGGAGATGTGTCTCTTGAGCCGATTAAACGGTTAGGCGAGACTGTGTGCGAGGACTTAGTGCCGCAGTCTGAGCTTATCTCTGTCATCGGTGATGCCGATGCCGTAATTTGCAATAAGGCAAATATAGACAGAAAAGTTATTGAAGCATGTACTAATCTTAAATATGCAGGCCTTTTTGCAACGGGCTATAATAACATAGACATTGAGGCGGCAAGCGAAAGAGGCGTCATTGTTTCAAATGTGCCGGGATATTCGACCGATGCTGTCGCGCAGCACACATTTTCGTTGCTGCTCGCTCTTGCGGGGAGTTTGTATGAGTATAATAAATCAACCCATGCGGGAGACTGGATTGCATCAAAGACATTTTCGTATTTTCCGTTTCCGACATCGGAGATTTCGGGGAAGACGCTCGGCATTTTCGGCTACGGCAGCATAGGCCGTGCAGTAGCAGAAATAGGCCGCGCATTCAACATGAGTGTTATTGTGCATACGCGCACGGCGCCGAAGGATAAGGCAATAAAAACAGTTTCCCTTGAGGAGCTCTTTTCAGCGTCTGATTATCTTACGCTGCATGCGCCGCTTAATAAAGAAACAGAGCGCGTTGTGCGTAAAGAGACTCTTGCGCTTATGAAAAAGTCGGCGTATCTTATAAACACCTCTCGTGGCGGCGTGATAGATGAAAAAGACCTTGCAGACGCGCTTAATGGCGAAAAAATAGCAGGCGCGGGGCTTGATGTAATGACGGTTGAGCCTATGCTTGCGGAAAATCCGCTTTTTAATGCTAAAAACTGTATAATAACGCCGCACATAGCATGGGCGCCGATAGAGACGCGCAGAAGGCTCGTTTTGCGTGTTGCTGAAAATCTCGAGGCGTTTATAAACGGAATGCCGATAAATACGGTAAACGGATAAAAAACGGTGAAATCTTAAGGATGCAGATAAAAGGGAGATGAGGCGACCGTGAAGAGAAATGAGAAGCTGTACAATGTGTTGTTTCCGTTCTGGATGCTGATGCTGTTTCCGCAAATGTGGCTTATTGTCCTTCCCGGGAATTTTGTAATTGACAGCATAGTCCTTGTGCTTTCTCTGAGGATGCTGAGGTTTGAAGAGAAAAAAGCCTTTTATAAAAGGAATATTTTAAAAATATTCCTGATTGGAATGCTGTCGGATATTATAGGCGCGGCTTGTATGCTTGCCGCAACGATTGCCGGCGTCGGGACAATGGGCGATGAGCTTTATCTGACAGTGCCTTCGTTGCTTGTTTCGTCAGTTCTGATTTATGTTCTGAATTTTTATATAACCTTTAAAAATCTGGAGACAAAGACGCGGATTAAAATGTCTTTGATATTTGCGGCCGTAACGGCTCCGTATACATTCCTTATCCCGTCCGCCTGGCTGTACGGATATT
>JAZRPG010000024.1:0-13803 GCA_045649105.1 Eubacteriales bacterium | reverse complement strand
CGGTGATTTTGGCGGTATCTGGAACGGAGACAATGAGGAAAAGTATTGGCTTAAGTGGTTTGCAGAAAAGAAATTTACAACTCTGTTTGTAGACGGAAATCATGAAAACCACAAAATGCTGAATGAAAATTTTCCTGTTGTTACTTTTAGTGGCGGAAATGTGCACAAGATAAATGACAAACTCTTTCATTTGATGCGCGGGCAGGTCTATACAATTGACGGAATAAAAATTTTTGCATTTGGCGGGGCAAGCTCTCATGACAGGGAAAACAGGAAATTGAATATTAGCTGGTGGGAAGAAGAGTTGCCGACAAATGAAGAGATTGAGACGGCAATAATAAATTTGGATAATCACAAATGGTCCGTTGATGTTGTCGTTACCCATTGCATGGCGAGTTCTGTTCAGGAATCTCTTTTTTCGGATTATGAAAGAAATTATTTCACAGACTTTTTAGACACGGTTAAAGAAAAGCTAAACTACAATAAGTGGTTTTTTGGCCATTATCATGCGGATTTAGAAATTGACAAGAGACATATTGCAATTTTTAATAATGTGGTTAAATTAAAATGACAAGCTTCAATATTTAAATAATGTTCTTTTAAATATTAATCTCTGAAAAGCCGAGCGGAGCAGAGGGATATCTCCCCTGCTCCGCTTTCCTGTGAATATAAAACTTAATGGATTTGTGAGCCCGGCTCTATTGAATCATCAACGAAAATGACCTTGCAGCCGCCGTCGTCCGTGTCTGCGGCGAGAAGCATGCCGTTGCTCTCAACACCGCGCAGCTTTGCGGGCTTTAAATTTGAAACAAGAATGACCTTTTTGCCGATTATCTCCTCCGGCTTATAGCACTTTGCAATTCCCGAGACTATCTGGCGCGTTGCCTCGCCCGTATCGACAATGAGGCGAAGCAGCTTGTCTGATTTCGGGACAGGCTCACACTCTAAAACCTTAGCAACACGCAAATCAACCTTGCAGAAATCATCAATCCCGATTTCGGGGAGATACGGCGCGACCTCGCGCGCCTTAGGTGCGGCAGCCGCCGCAAGAGCCTCAAACTCAGCCTCAATATCTATTCTCGGGAAGAGGACTTCGCCTCTCTTTACTGCATATGCCTTCTGCGTCCCCCATGCGAGCGCGTCCCATGTCTTGAGCGCGTCATCGTCTGTGCCGAGCTGAGCAAAGATGCGCTCGCTCGCAGACGGCATTGCGGGAGTAATCAGTATCGCCGCAATGCGAAGCGCCTCACAGAGGTTATAGAGCACAGCGCCGAGGCGGGCACGCTTTGATTCGTCCTTTGCAAGCGCCCACGGCATCGTTTCGTCAATATATTTATTTGCACGGCCGATGAGGCGCCATACCTCGGAAAGTGCGTTCGGGAAGAGCATCTCGTCCATGTCGTGCTCGTAGTTTTTGACAACCTCTGAGGCGAGCGAAATAAGCTCATTATCAATATCTGCCGCCTCAATGGCTTCGGGAGTTGTGCCGCCGAAGTACTTTTCGGTCATTGCAACGGTGCGTGAGAGGAGGTTTCCGAGGTCGTTTGCAAGGTCAGAGTTTATGCGTGAGAAAAGCGCCTCGTTGCTGAACATTCCGTCAGAGCCGAACGGTACCTCACGGAGGAGGAAATAGCGGATGGCGTCGGTTCCGTATCTCTCGCAGAGCACCTCGGGGTCGACAACATTGCCCTTTGATTTGCTCATCTTGCCGCCGTCGAGAAGGAGCCAGCCGTGTCCGAAGACACGCTCAGGGAGCGGAATATCAAGAGCCATAAGCATAATCGGCCATATAATCGTGTGGAAGCGGACAATCTCCTTACCTACGAGGTGGACATTGCACGGCCAGTATTTCTTGAATTTCGAGTCGTCGTCAGACATGTATCCGAGCGCAGTAATATAGTTTGAAAGGGCATCGAGCCAGACATAAACAACATGCTTCGGGTCAAAAGGCACCTTTATTCCCCAGTCAAACGATGTGCGCGACACGCACAAATCCTCAAGCCCGGGCTTTATAAAGTTATTCATCATTTCGTTAAGGCGGGACGGAGGACTGATAAAGTCAGGGTGCTCCTCAAGGTATTTTATAAGCCTGTCCTGATATTTTGAAAGGCGGAAGAAATAGCTCTCCTCGCACGCAAGCTCAACATCGCGGCCGCAGTCGGGGCACTTGCCGTCTACGAGCTGACGCTCGTTCCAGAACGATTCGCACGGCGCGCAGTACCAGCCCTTGTATTCGCTCTTGTAGATGTCGCCCTGGTCATACAGCTTCTGGAAAATTTTTGCGACAGCGGTTTCGTGTCTTTCGTCCGTCGTGCGGATAAAATCGTCATTTGAGATGTTGAGCGTTTTCCAGAGCCTAACAATGCTTGCGACAATTTCGTCAACATACGCCTTCGGCGTTGTGCCGAGCTTTTCGGCAATGCGTGAAATCTTCTGCCCGTGCTCATCCGTTCCCGTGAGGAACATAACGTCAAATCCGCGCATTCGTTTATATCTTGCCTCCGCATCTGCAGAAACGGTCGAATATGCATGACCGATGTGCAGCTTATCGGACGGGTAATAAATCGGTGTGGTGATATAGAACTTTTTCTTCTCCATTGCTGATTCCTCTTTCCGTTTGGAATGTAATGTTTTCTGATTATTATAGCACGGTTTGTGCAAATATTGCAAGATGCGCGCCGATTTTATATAAAACAGAAAAAAGAAAGCCAAAAAATTCAAGAAGATTACAAACCTGTTGTTGATTTTGGGAATATAACGATATATACTGTATATATATGCCTTGAAAAGGTGGTCTGACGGTATGGTAAAATTCTTCGGCGGGAGCCTTAATTTCAAATCAAAGCCCGTGATTGCGGCTGTGGCGGCTTGCGCGGCGGCCGTCCTTCTCCTTGTCGCGCTCACTGTTTATACATATGCACACGGAGATATATTCCCGGGGGTCACCGGCGGAGGCATAAGCCTTGGCGGAATGAACCGCGAGGAGGCTGTCTCGGCGCTTGATGCCCGGAGTAAGACGCAATATGAGGGGGCAAAGCTTGAGATAAAGCTTGAGGATATTGCCGCGCGCACAGTTTCGGCAGAGGAGCTCGGGGTTTCCCTGTCCTCGGGGGATATGGCAGACGCGGCGCTTGCCATAGGTCATGAGGGCGGCTTTTTCTCACGCATCGGAGATGTTGTTTCTGCCCTTTTTGCCGGGCGCGAGGCCGAGGGCGGCATAGCGGTTGATGAGTCCGCGCTCGCAAAAGTGATTTCAGAGCTTTCTGCTCATGATGTTGCGCCGGTGGACGCATCGTATGAGCTTACCGATAAGGAGCTTGTTCTTTACCCAAAGGCCGACGGGAAAAAGCTTGATGCCGAGGGCCTTGCGAAAACCGTCAGGGAGCGGTTTTCCGCGCAGGATTATTCGGCGGTAGAAGTTGCGCGCGTCACTGCGGAATCAAAAGGGATTGATATGGACACCCTTTATTCCGAGGTGCATAAGGAGGTCTCCGATGCGCGTCTTGAAAAGCAGGATAAGGAAAATGTAATCGTTCCGCATGTCGTCGGCGTTGATTTTGACCTGGAGTCCGCGCGCATTGCGTATGAGAAGAGCCCGGGCGAGGTGCTGCGTATTCCGCTTCAGATAACACAGCCAAAGGTTTATACAAAGACCCTTGAGGCAGGATTGTTTAAGGATGTTCTCGCCGATGTGACGACGCGCTTCAGCCCGAAGAAGGTTGCAAGAACGGCAAATGTCCGCCTTGCGGCAAAGCTCGTAAACGGAAAGGTGCTCAACCCCGGAGAGGAGTTTTCATATAACACGACCGTAGGCCCGCGCACAAAGGCGCGCGGTTTTCAGGAGGCGGCGATATTTGCTTCGGGCGAGGTCGTCGACGGAGTCGGCGGCGGAATTTGCCAGGTGTCATCAACGCTGTATATGGCGGCAATCCAAGCCAATATGCAAATCACGGAGCGAAAAAATCATTCGTTCTATGTTGACTATGCGCCAAAAGGCGAGGACGCAACGGTAGTATACGGCTCAATCGATTTCAGGTTTAAAAACACAAGCCCGTATCCGATAAAGATAGTTGCAACATCGAAGGATAATTATATCCGCATAAAGCTCATGGGCACCGAGACGGATAAATTCACCGTAAAGCTGAGCAAGAAGACGCTGTCAACAAGTCCGTTCGAGGAGCGGGTAAGATATGTAAACACGCTTGCCGAGGGCAAGAGGAGCATAGAGCAGAAGGGGCAGGAAGGCCTTGTTATGGAGGTATACCGCAAGGTGTACGACGAAAGCGGGAAGCTCATAAGCTCAAGCTTTGAGAATAAATCGTCATATAAGCCGATGCCGCAGATTGTCCATGTCGGCACGGCGGCAGTGACGGAAGAGGCGCCGTCAGTCCCCGCAACATCAGAAACGGAGACGGTGCCGCCCGAAGAGAAAGCCCCGTCCGAAACGGAAAAGGAAAGCGGCGGCGAGACGGAGGCGACAGAGGCAGAGCTTGAGGAGGGCAATCAGGCGGAAGGAGAAGAGGCCCCCGACTGGCTCGTCACGGACGGAGACGCGGGAAATCCGCAATAACCTGAAGCAAGGAGAATTTGTTTTATGACAGATACACAAAAGCGAAGAATAATAAAGGCAATGTCATGGAAGTCGGTTTCCGGAAACTGGCTTCGCCTGATACTGCTGATTGTCATGTATATTGTGCTGAATGCGCTTGTTGTCGGCTTTTTGCCGGTGCGCGCACCGTTTGCGGAGGAGCTTTTAGCAGCCGAGACAGAGCTTGACATGCTTCTGCTGTTTTTGCCGGGCGGATTTTCGCTGCGTACGGCGGCGTCATTCGGCGTTGCGTTTCTTTTGTATCTCTTTCTGATACCGCCGTTCACGATAGGAATGAACAGAGTCTTTCTTTCCGTCTCGCGAGGAGAGAAGGCAAAGCTTTCTGCGGTCTTTTCTGTTTTCACGCGCCTTTCGGATGTGTTTTCCGCAATTTTTCTCAGGGTCATCCTCGCAGGCGTGCTTATTGCTCTTATGGTTATGCTTGTTGTAGCCTTTGTTCCGCTTGTGTTTATTGCATATAATGTGGCACAGGGCACTCCGGTTATTGTTATCCCCGTGCTTCTTATCTTTATGGCGGCGCTGATTTTTCTTCTGCTGTGGTACAGCAGGTTCAACTTCGCGGCATATATTCTTGCGGAGGGAAAAAACGGCGGTGCAATATCCTCATTCCGCGCGTGTCTTGCTCTTGTAAAAGGAAAAAGCGGAGAATGCATAAAGCTGCGTTTAAGTTATCTTTTTTGGGATTTGCTGTGCGGATATGTCCCGGCGCTTGCAACGGTCTATCAGATTATATACAGCACGGTATACGCAAAGTATCTTGACTATTTCCGCGGAGATATTTCGTTTGTTAAGGTTGGGCAGCCTGAGGAGTAAAAAGAAAAGCTTATATTTGAATTCTGATGTTATAAAGGAGATGCCCGACATCTCCTTTATTTAATATTTAACGGAAATTTAATCAAAAAAAGTATTGCAAAAACGCGCGAAATGTCATAAAATAACAGCTAAAGTATTTTTTAGTCGGAAAGAGAAAATTGCGGCAAGGCTTTGCCTGACGGTTTCCGGGCGTGCCCGGGGTGCCCGCTTTGCCCGGGATAAGAGGTATGATGTGTTTAATATAGTTCTTGTTGAGCCTGAAATCCCGGCGAATACGGGGAATATTTCAAGGACCTGCGCCGTGACGGGCGCGCGGCTTCACCTTGTCCGTCCTCTCGGTTTTGACATTTCGGACAGACAGCTTCGTCGCGCAGGGCTTGACTACTGGAAATTTCTCGATGTTACGGTATATGATAGCATAGACGACTTTTTTGAGAAAAACGCAGGCGGCGATTTTTATTTTGCTACCACGAAGGGGAAAAATGTATACACCGATTTTGAATATAAGGACGGCGCGTATTTTATTTTCGGCAAGGAGACGAAGGGTCTTCCGGAATCACTTCTCGCCGCGCACCCGTCGCGCTGCATACGGATTCCCATGCTCCCCGCCCTGCGGAGTCTGAATTTATCAAACTCTGCCGCAATAGTTATCTACGAGGCACTTCGTCAGACGGGCTTCCGCGGTTTTGAGCTTGAGGGCGAGCTTCACGGGCAATAATAGTACAAATCGGCAAAAATTTGTTATGAAAACGCTCAAAAATAGTTAAAATAGCAATATAATATACAACCAATATATGTTATAATGTTATTGCCTGAAAAATGAGTCGGTTTCACTGACACTTATTTGCTGCAAATAACGCCGTAAATTTCGGCGGAACGGAGGAAGACATAATGAACTACAACAAAAAGACAATTGAGGACATAAACCCTGCGGGAAAGCGCGTCCTTGTGCGTTGCGATTTTAATGTTCCCCAGGACGAGAACGGCAATATTACGTCGGATAAGCGTATCGTTGCGGCTCTCCCGACAGTAAAGTATCTTATGGATAAGGGGGCAAGAGTCATTCTCTGCTCGCACCTTGGCCGTCCGAAGGGCGAGGTCAACCCCAAATATACACTCAGCCCTGTTGCAAAGCGTTTGTCTGAGCTTCTCGGCTGTGAAGTAAAGATGGCAGACGATGTTGTCGGCGCAAGTGCAAAGTCACTCGCAGCAGGCCTTAAGGACGGAGAGGTTATGCTTCTCGAGAACGTTCGCTATCATAAGGAAGAGGAAAAGAACGAGGCAGGCTTTGCAAAAGAGCTTGCATCTCTTGCAGAGCTTTATGTAAACGATGCATTCGGCGCGGCTCACAGAGCACATGCATCCACTGCAGGCGTTGCGGATTATCTTCCTGCTGTCTGCGGATACCTTATCGGCAAGGAAATCAGCATAATGGGCGATGCGCTCAACAATCCGAAGCGTCCGCTTGTTGCAATTCTCGGCGGCGCAAAGGTTTCCGACAAGCTCGGAGTTATAAACAATCTGCTTGAAAAGGTCGACACGCTTATTATCGGCGGCGGCATGGCATATACATTTGCAAAGGCAAAGGGCGGAAAAATCGGCGCATCACTCTGCGAGGACGATAAGCTTGATTATGCACGCGACATGATAGAGAAGGCAAAGAAGCTCGGCGTCAATCTCCTTCTCCCGACAGACACGGTTGCGGCGGCAGAGTTTAAAGCAGATGCCGAGGCAAAGACAGTCCCGACCTCTGACATTCCCGATACATGGCTCGGCGTCGACATCGGCGAGGAGACGGTAAAGGCATATTGCGACGCTGTAAAGAGCGCGGGAACCGTCATCTGGAACGGTCCGATGGGCGTATTTGAGTTTGACAGGTTCGCAGTCGGAACAAAGTCACTCGCAGCTGCAATTGCTGAGAGCGGCGCGGTTTCCATCATCGGCGGCGGCGACAGCGCATCTGCCGTAAAGAAGCTTGGTTTTGAGAAAAAGATGACGCATATCTCCACGGGCGGCGGAGCTTCACTTGAGTTCCTCGAGGGCAAAACTCTCCCGGGAATTGCATGTCTTGAAGATAAATAAAAAGGGGAAAAAGATTTACAATGAACAGAAAGTACCGCAAGACAATAATCGCCGGAAACTGGAAGATGAATAAAACACCGGCAGAGACAAAGAAAATGATTGAACAGCTTAAGAGCGCAGTGGGCAAGCAGAAATGGTGCGATGTTGTTCTCTGTGTTCCGTTTGTAGATATTCCTGTTGCAGTACGCGTTGCTCGTGACGCAAAGGTTGCAATAGCTGCGCAGAATATGCATTTTGAAAAATCAGGTGCCTTCACGGGCGAGGTTTCGGCTGAGATGCTTAAGGAGCTCGGCGTAAAATTCGTCGTAATCGGACACAGCGAGCGCCGCGAGTACTTCGGAGAGACTGACAAGACGGTAAACCTTAAGGTAAAGGCTGCTCTCGAGGCGGGTCTGCGCCCGATAATCTGCGTCGGAGAAACGCTTGAACAGCGTGAGTATGATGTTACGGCAGAGCATATCACAATGCAGGTTAAAATTGCTCTTGCAGACATTCCTGCGGAAAAAATCCGCAAGGTCGTATTCGCATACGAGCCCATCTGGGCTATAGGCACGGGCAAAACCGCTACAGCCGAGCAGGCTGCAGAGGTTTGCGGACTTATCCGTGCTGTTATCCGCCAGAAGTACGGCGCACGCGTAGCACGCGCAGTCACAATCCAGTACGGCGGCTCGATGAACCCGAAGAACGCGGCAGAGCTTCTTTCACAGCTCGATGTTGACGGCGGACTCATCGGCGGCGCATCACTTAAAACGGAGGATTTCGCAGCTGTTATAAACGCGGCGAATCAGTAATTAATATGAACACAAAAACACCTATTACGCTTATCATCATGGACGGATACGGACTTGCCGAAAGCGGCGCGGCAAACGCGATAAGTGTTGCCGAAACTCCGAATCTTGACCGCATAATGCGCGACAACCCCTCCTGCCGACTCCGCGCTGCGGGGCTTGATGTCGGGCTTCCTGACGGGCAGATGGGAAACAGCGAGGTTGGCCATACGAACATCGGCGCAGGCCGTGTCGTGTTTCAGGACCTGCCGCGCATAACACGCGCGATTGAGGACGGCAGCTTTTACGAAATGCCGAAGCTTGTCGCCGCGTGTGAAAACTGCAAAAAGAACGGCAGCGCGCTTCACCTCATGGGTCTTATGTCCTCGGGAGGTGTCCATAGCCACAGCTCGCATGTCTGGGCGCTTTTAGCCCTTGCAAAGAGGTTCGGCCTTGAGCGCGTATATGTTCACTGCTTCCTCGACGGGCGTGATGTTTCGCCGACCTCGGGCGCAGGCTTTGTGAAGGAATGCGTCGATAAGTGCAGGGACATCGGCACGGGCAGCGTTGCAACGGTCATGGGCCGTTTCTATGCGATGGACCGTGACAACAGATGGGACCGCGTTGAGCGTGCATACCGCGCGATAGTTTTCGGCGAGGGAGAGCGCATGAGCGACCCCGTAGCCGTCATAAACAAGTCCTACACGGAGGATGTGACGGACGAGTTTGTGATTCCGCATGTCAGTGAGGGTTACAAAGGCGTTGAGGAAAACGATTCCGTCATATTCTTTAACTTCCGTCCCGACCGCGCACGCGAGATTACGCGCACGCTTGTCGACCCTGATTTTGACGGGTTTGACCGCGCGGGAGGATACAAAAAGCTGTTTTATGTATGCATGACTCAGTATGACGCAAACATGCCGAATGTCGAAGTTGCTTTCGCACCCGAGAGCCTTGACAACACATTCGGAGAATATATAAGCCGCCTCGGCGCAAAGCAGCTCCGCATTGCGGAGACGGAGAAATACGCACATGTGACCTTCTTCTTCAACGGCGGTGTTGAGAAGATGTATGAGGGCGAGGACAGAATCCTTGTTAATTCACCAAAGGTTGCAACATATGACTTAAAGCCCGAGATGAGCGCATTTGAGGTAACTGACAGAGTTATTGAGAGCATAAGCAGCGGGAAATACGATGTAATAATATTAAACTACGCAAACTGCGATATGGTCGGCCACACAGGCGTATTTGACGCGGCGCGCCGCGCAGTTGAGACTGTTGATACATGCGTCGGGCGCGTGGTTGATGCCGTTTCTGCCGTCGGCGGAATAAGCGTTATTACGGCTGACCACGGAAATGCAGACAAGATGTTTGAAGGAGATGCAGGCTCTCCGTTTACGGCGCACACCGTAAACCCCGTTCCGCTCGTTATCGTCGGAGCTGATGTATCGTTGCATGACGGCAGACTTGCCGACATTGCGCCGACGCTTCTTGACCTTATGGGCGTAAATCAGCCAAAAGAGATGACGGGTCAGTCACTTATAGCCGAGTAATTAAAATTAATATAAAGAAAAGGAGAAAAAAGATGAAGAAATTTGCAGAAATCGTTGATGTCGTAGGGCGTCAGGTAATTGACTCCCGCGGCAACCCGACAGTTGAGGTTGATGTTTATGTTGACGACGGCACAAACACATACATGGGCCGCGCAGCAGTTCCGTCAGGCGCATCAACAGGTATTTTTGAAGCTTGCGAGCTTCGCGACGGCGACAAGTCAAAGTTCATGGGCAAGAGCGTTTTCAAGGCTGTTGAAGCTGTCAACACAGAGATTGCGGAAGCAATCATCGGTATGAACGCACTTGACCAGGTCGCAATCGACCGCACAATGATAGAGCTTGACGGCACACCGAACAAGACAAAGTTTGGCGCAAACGCAATCCTCGGTACTTCAATGGCTGTTGCAAAGGCAGCTGCTGAAGCTCTCCAGATGCCGCTCTACACATACATCGGCGGCGTAAACGCAAAGACACTTCCCGTTCCGATGATGAACATCTTAAACGGTGGCGCACATGCTTCTAACAATGTTGATGTTCAGGAGTTCATGATTATGCCTGTCGGCGCACCGACATTCTCTGAGGCACTTCGCTGGTGCACAGAGGTTTTCCACAACCTCAAGGCTGTTCTTAACGAGATGGGCATGACAACTGCTGTCGGCGACGAGGGCGGTTTCGCTCCGAACCTCAAGAAGGACGAGGACGCAATAAAGGTTATCCTTACTGCTGTTGAGCGCGCAGGCTATAAGCCGGGCGAGGACTTCATGATTGCTATTGACGCTGCTTCCTCTGAGTGGTATCAGGAGGACGGCACATACCTCCTCCCGAAGGCAAAGAAGAAGATGACAAAGCAGCAGCTCGTAAACTACTGGAAGAACCTCACAAGCAAGTACCCGATAATTTCCCTTGAGGACGGCGTTGCAGAAGAGGACTGGGAAGCATGGGCAATGCTCACAAAGGCAATCGGAGACAAGGTTCAGCTCGTTGGCGACGACCTGTTTGTTACAAATGTTGAGCGTCTTTCAAAGGGTATTGACCTCGGCGTCGGAAATTCAATACTTATCAAGGTTAACCAGATCGGCTCTCTCACGGAGACTCTTGATGCTATCCAGATGGCTAACCGCGCAGGCTACACAGCGGTCGTATCTCACCGCTCAGGCGAGACAGAGGATACAACGATTGCAGACATCGCAGTAGCTCTTAACGCAGGACAGATTAAGACGGGTGCACCGAGCCGTACAGACCGTGTTGCAAAGTACAACCAGCTTCTCCGCATTGAGGAAGAGCTCGGCGATACAGCTATTTACCTCGGCAAAAAGGCATGGTTTAACCTCAAAAAGTAGAAAAACTCGAAATAAAAATGCGGAGACGCAAGCGCGTCTCCGCATTTTCTTTGCATATACAAGAAAATGCAAACAGCAATGGCATAAAAAGCCTGTCAAATATATTTGAAAAATGCAAAAAAAACCGCTAATTTTCAAGTGAAATTATCTTTACAAATATATTAACATATGTTAAACTACTAGTACTAAAAATAGGTGAAATGGGTTGTAGTAATATAATATCCTATATTCATTCAGAAAAGGAGAGAGAAAATGAAGAGAGTTTTATCGTTTGTACTTGCTCTTAGCATGGTGCTGGCAATCGTTCCGGCATACAGTGCTGAGGCGAGTGACACGGGTATCACCGTAAAGTATGAATTTGAGGCGAATATGAAGAAGGCTGCCGCCGCCGCAGGAACGGGTGACGGTCAGGCCGCTTGCACACTTTCGCTCCTCACAAGCACTGTGACGGACGGATTTTTCGAGTATGCAGGCGGAAGTATAAACCCCAACGCGAAACGCGAAGGCGGAAACGGCGGCATAAAGTACGGCTTAAAGGGCGTTTATTTCTCTGATGACAATTATGTTTCCTTTAAGGTAAAGGTTCCGGAGACGGGAGTATATGATTTAAAGGTAAACTATTGGCTTGCCGTTGACGGACTTGATACCGAGGTATATGTAAATCAGACCGAGATTTCAACAAACGAAGCTGACTATGTCGGAAAATACTCTACATATAAAGAGGTTTCAAACCCCACAAATAACGAGTGGTGGAGAGTAAACACGACTGCAACGAGCGTGCTCGATGATGACGGCGCGGGCATCTCTCTTGAAGCAGGTACGGCGTATATAACATTTAAGGCAAACAATCCTGACAAGTCGTTTGAAACATGGAAATACGGCGGTCTTGGCTCATTTGAGCTTGTGTCGGGTCCGGGTGTTGCATATATGGGAAAGGCGACACAGGACCAGACCTCGTTCAATATCAGAGCAGGTCAGAAAAAGGCGCCGTCGGTTACTGTTCTTCTCTCTGACAGAACGACAGGTGCAGCAGACATCTCTAATGTTATAAGTGAAGATGAGGAAGTCGCCACAATAACTGAGGACGGCGAAATACTGGGAGTTGCCGAGGGTGAGACAACCGTCACCTTTGATGCAAGCTACGGCGGCGCGGCTGTCGGAAGCTATTCTGTTGATGTAAAGGTCCTTGGCGATAACGGAATCACCGTAAAGTATGAATTTGAGGGTAATATGAAGAAGGCTGCCGCCGCCGCAGGAACGGGTGACGGCCAGGAGGCGTGCTCTCTTTCCCTCCTCACAAGTGATGTGACGGACGGCTTCTTTGAATATGCAGGCGGAAGTATAAACCCCAACGCGAAACGTGCCGGCGGAAACGGCGGCATAAAGTACCAGTTAAAAGGCGTTTATTTCTCTGATGACAATTATGTTTCCTTTAAGGTAAAGGTTTCGGAGACAGGCATATATGAATTAAAGGTAAACCATTGGCTTGCCGTTGACGGAATTGATACCGAGGTATATGTAAATCAGGACGAGGTTTCAACGAATGCAGCCGATTATGTCGGAAAATACTCTACATATAAAGAGGTTTCAAACCCCACAAATAACGAGTGGTGGAGAGTAAACACGACTGCAACAAGTGTAGTTGACAACGCAGGCGAGGGTATATCGCTTGAGGAAGGTACGGCGTATATAACCTTTAAGGCGAATGACCCTGATGCGTCAGGCAAAACATGGGTATACGGCGGCCTTGGCTCATTCGAGCTTGTATCGGGCCCGGGCGTTGCATACATGGATAAGGCGACACAGGACCAGACCTCGGTCAACATCAGAGTCGGACAGAAAAAGACACCGTCGGTTACTGTTCTTCTCTCTGACAGGACAACAGCTGCGGCAGACATCTCTAATGTTGTAAGCGAAGATGAGGAAGTCGCCACAATAACTGAGGACGGCGAAATACTGGCAGTAGCTGAGGGCGAGACAACTGTTACTCTTGACGCAAGCTATGAAGGGGAAGCTGTCGGAAGCTATTCTATCGCCGTAAAGGTTCTTGGCGAGGGTGGAATCACCATAAAGTATGAATTTGATGCTAACATGCAGAAGGCAGTGGCTGCTGCAGGCACCGCCTATGGCCAGGATGCGTGCAAGCTTTCACTCCTTACAAATGAGATTACGAACGGCTTCTTTGAATATGCAGGCGGAAATATAGACCCCTCAAAGCAGTCCGGCGCAGGCGGAATAAAGTACGAGTTAAAGGGTGTTTATTTTGCCGATGACAACTATGTTGCCTTTAAGGTAAATGTCCCGGAGTCGGGTGTATATGAATTAAAGGTAAACCATTTCCTTGCTATAGACGGACTTGATACCGAGGTATATGTAAATCCGACTCAGGTTTCAACGGCTGCAGCCGATTATGTCGGAAAATATTCCACATATAAAGAGTTCCCGGATCCATACATGAATGAATGGTGGAGATGTAAAACGACTGCAACGAGCGTAGTCGACAATGCAGGCGAGGGAATCTCACTTGAGAAGGGTACGGCAATCATAACATTTAAGGCAAACAATCCTGACAAATCGTTTGAAACATGGAAATACGGCGGACTCAGCACATTTGAGCTTGTAGCAGGTCCGGACGGCGC
>JAZRPG010000023.1:0-4105 GCA_045649105.1 Eubacteriales bacterium | reverse complement strand
AATCATATGCTACTCTCTTTTCAGCAACAGCCTGCATGTTCTGCTTCCCCCTCATATCATACTCGCTCTGCGACCCGGAGCTTTGCCGAGCGCGAACGCGGATTTTCATGTACCTCATCGTCGCCCGGAAGAATCGGGCGGTTTGTAATAACCTTAAGCGTCGGTTTTCTTCCGCAAGTGCATACCGGAAATGACGCCGGACAAATGCATGGATTTTCAGCGGCCCTGAACGCGCGCTTCACTATCCTGTCCTCAAGAGAATGGAATGTAATAATTGCTATTCTTCCGCCGACATTCAACATTTCAGGCAGGCGTTCAAGGAATCTTTCCACCTCTCCGAGTTCGTCATTAACCGCAATGCGAAGCCCTTGAAATGTCCGCTTTGCCGGGTGCTGTTTTTCTCTTAAAGCCGCCTGCGGCATTGCCGATTTTATAATACCAACAAGCTGCAGCGTTGATGTAATTTCCTTGTCCTTGCGATACTTTACTATGGCATCGGCTATGCGATTTGAATATCTTTCCTCGCCATATTGAGAGAGCACCGTTCTGATTTCATCTGCGCTCCACTTATTCACTATATCCGCGGCTGAAACGGCACTTTCTCTGTCCATACGCATATCAAGCGGCCCGTCCGACATATATGAAAAACCTCTCTCCGCCTCGTCAAGCTGCGGCGAAGAAACGCCAAGGTCAAGCAGAATTCCGTCTGCCTTTTCATGCACGAGCTCAGGAATTTCACAAAAATTTGCTTTTATAAAGCTTACATTTTCAAAATCCGAAAGTAATTCGCGTCCAAAATTAATTGCGCTTGTGTCGCGGTCAACACATATGAGCTTGCCGCCGCAAAGCTGCTTTAATATCTCGCGCGAATGTCCTCCGCGCCCGAATGTCCCGTCTATATATGTCCCGCCCGGCTTTATCGCAAGCGCCTCTATGCACTCAGAAAGCATTACAGGCATGTGCAACGGTTTCATATTATATACCCGCCTCGTCCATGACATCTGCAATGTTTTCAGGCGTAAGATTCATGGCGTTCCACTCGAACTCGTCCCAAATTTCAATGTGGTTAATCATGCCGGCAATAACGAGATTTTTGCTCAGGCCTGCATACTCGCGGAGCTTCTGCGGTATAAGCACACGCCCCTGCCCGTCAAGTTCAACATCCTGCGCCGGTGCGACAAAAAACAACTGGAGCTGGCGCGCCTGCTTTGTAGGCAATCCGTTTATCTTGCTCTCAAATGCGTCCCATTCAGACATCGGGTAGACAGAAAGGCATCTGCCGAGCCCTTTTGTAACAACAAAGTTGCAACCAAGCTCAGCACGGAATTTAGCCGGTATAAAAAGACGACCCTTATCGTCTATCACATGCGCGTATTCGCCTCTCAAAAATCTCACCCCACATTTAAACCACTTTACACCACCAGTATTTATATTATAAATTGTTACTTACGAAATTGCAATACTTTTTTTAAAATTTTATTACATTTTTTCGTCAAATTTTGTAATAACATTGCAACATTACCCAAATCGTCACAGCTGATACTTAATTATCCCAAAAAAACGGTGGTGTAAAGTGGTTTTTTATTTTACCAATCACCTTAAAAAGCAAGTTTTACAGGCTCACCCCAACAAAAAAAGAGCAGGCACGCAAATTCGCATGTCTGCTCACACAATTTATATATCTCTATTTTAACCAGCAATCTCCAAGTGTTCTGTCATAAGTAATCGCATCGAGAATATCATTTCCGCCCATCATATCAGAAACAACGCTGTACACAGGCTCTTTCGCCATCATATCAAGCATCGTTCCGGTGAATTCTCCATAACCTATACCGGATTTTTCAACAATCAGATGCGGCAGGTAAAAAAGCGAAACCTTTCTGTCACTGAGCTTTATTTTTCCATAATTTGAATACACCAAATACTTTTGGGTATACAGCCGCGCGACAGAACCATCATACACACCCAACCGTTCGTACACACCGCCCTGCGGAGTGAAAAAAGGCAAGTGGTCTCCCACAAAAAGCAAAATCGTCTCTTCCTCAAATTCTTCGAGCCAGCTCACAAGCTCATAAAGCGACCGTGATGAGCGCTCAATCCCCTGCAGGTAATACGAAAGCTCATCGGATGCGCCACCGTTTTCATCTATATACGGCTGATGATTCTGCATCGTCATTGCAAATACAAAACTCGGCTCCTCTTCATTTTGGAGCGTCTGTTTAATCTTTTCAGCTACAGCATCATCCCCTATATATCTGCGGTACATATCCTTTGATGCATCAAAGGCATCGCCGAAGACAAGTCTCCGGAATCCGTACTTTGCGTACATTTCGTCCCTGTTATAGAAGCTCCCTTCAAAAGCATGGATATACGTGGTCATATATCCGGCATCACGGTACATGCCCACAATCGTATTCTGCTCACGCTCTTCATCAAGCATGCTGTGAGGTGAAGGAACATTAGACATAGAAAGCGCCGGAAGGCCGAACAGAAGCTCAAACTCAGACCTTACCGTATACCCTCCGAAGGTAGGCAATATACACTCTCCAACCTCGCCGAGCGACGCCGCCTCATCAAACCCGTCATACACCTCATCAGGGACAGACTCATCCGATATATCGCGAAGGTCCGAAAAGGATTCTGACGCTATAATTATGACATTCGGCCGTCTTCCATCACCCTCCCGAGTTTTTCCGGACGAAGCTTTGTCCATAAACTCCTTTGAATATCCGTCAGGCGTGTCAATACCCGAGCTTATATATTCCGTTGCATTCTGAGAGAGAAATCCGAGAAAACCATCATTTTCAAACCGCTCATTCATCGCCATCGTGGTAAGCGCAGGCACCGTGTCAAAATCCAGAACGGAGTATGTCCTCTGCGACGCACTGCTCGGCGATATGAGCGCCGCAATTGAAGCAACACAGATTGCAGCACCCGCGACACCGCGGCACACCGTTCCCGGAAGTGAAACACGCACATTGTACATAACCATCAGCAAAAGCACTAAAAAAGCGAGTGCGCGCACAAGATGTGCCTCAGGTTTTATATCAGCAAAGCCCGCTATCGCGCCCGCATTAAAGGCAAAACCCAAATCAGCAACAACGAGGTGTGACCCGCTGATGCTATATTTGAAAAACTCCACACACGAAAGAATATACGCAACAAATCCGCTGACAGCAGACCCGGCAAATACAGACTTCGTTATATATATAATCGCCATAGTGAAGAAGAACACCACAACGGTACAAAAAGCCACAACGCCCGGCTTTGCGAAAACAAATCCCAAAACCGACGCCACATTCTTCCTCTGGATATATTCTGACATCAGCACTACGCAAAAAGAGAACGCAAGCACCGACAGAACCAAAAAACATATTTCTCGTTTGCTTCGCTTCATAAAACCCCCACAAGAAACAGCCGGCATCGCATTTTTATATTATGGTATTCTCAAAACCGGCTTTTTGTGAAAATCCGCGAGAATGCGTTACACACTCTCGCGGACAGATTGCAATATGTATGAGAATTAGCCGAGGAGTGAAGCACTGTCCGGCTCAATATAAAGTGTCGCTGCATCATGCGTACGAAGTATTGTTGCAGGGCACTTCTCACTGATTTCCTTATTATTGATTGTATCATGTACAGCCTGCGCCTTTGTCTTTGCCGGAACCATGCAGAAGACATATTTCGGTCTCATAAGTGCCGGAACCGTAAGCGAAAGCGCATGTGTCGGAACATCAGAAAGCTTTGCAAAGCAACCGTCATTAACCTGCTGATTGCGGCAGACAAGGTCAAGTTCAACAACCTTAACAAGCTTCGGGTCATTAAAGTCAGCAACAGGTGGGTCATTGAATGCGATGTGTCCGTTCTCACCGATACCCATGCAAACGATGTCTGACGGGTTGTCGGCAAGAAGCTTGGAGTAGCGCTCACATTCTGCCTCCGGATCCTTCGCAGAGCAATCGAGGTAATTTACTGACTTAAACGGAACAAGACCGAAAAGTCTGTCGCGGAGGAAGTTACCAAATCCCTGCGGAGCATCAGCCGAAAGGCCTATATACTCGTCCATATGGAACGCATTGATGCGTGTGAAGTCAATGCTCTTATC
>JAZRPG010000022.1:0-92650 GCA_045649105.1 Eubacteriales bacterium | reverse complement strand
CCCTCGCATCTTTTACCGCTCCGTCGCTATATGTCGCCACAACCGTCATGTCATTCTGTGTAAGCGCACCCGTCTTATCGGTGCAGATAACCGTTACTGAGCCCAGCATCTCCGCAACCGAAAGCTTGCGCACTATCGCGTTTTTTTCAGCCATCCGCGTTGCGCCAAGCGCAATTGCAACGGTGACAAGAGCCGTGAGTCCCTCAGGAATAACCGCAACGGCAAGCGATACCGCCGTCAGAAGAAGCTCAATAAATGCCTTGCGGCGAATAATGCCTATTACAAAAAACAATGCACACGCCAAAAGAGACGCAATGCCGAGCATTTTTCCGAGCTTTGCAATATAGGTCTGGAGCGGAGTTTTTTCATCCTCCTGCAAGCTTAATATATCCGAATTCTGCCCGACCTCTGTGGACATTCCCGTTGCCGTTACAACGCCTTCTCCACGGCCGGCCGTGACAACAGTCCCCTGATATGCCGAGTTTTTGCGTTCCCCAACCGGGATATCCCCGGGTGAGATGTACTCATAATCCTTCGCAACAGGTGAGGCGTCACCCGTCAGTGCCGACTCATCTATTAAAAGTGATGCGCTGAATATAAGGCGAAGGTCTGCCGGAACAACCTGCCCTGCCTCAATGAGAACAACATCGCCAACGGCAAGCTCATCTGCAGGAATCTCCAAAACCTTCCCGTCACGGCGGACGATGGCGCGCGCAACCGTGAGTTTTCTCAGTGCATCAAGTGCGCGAAACGCCTTTCTCTCCTGCACGACGCCTACCGCCGAGTTTATAACAACAACAGCGAGAATAACGAGCGAGTCGACCCACTCCCCGACGAGTGCAGAAATTGCCGCAGCGGCAAAAAGAATATATATTAACGGCCCTTTAAGCTGAGCAAGGATTGACTTAAAAAGTGACGCTCCTCCTCTTTCATCTGCAGAGCTTGCCCCATTCTCTGAACAGCGCGCGCGAGCCTCCTTCTCACTGAGTCCCGATTCAGGGTTTACATCAAGCGACTCAAGCACATCTTCAATCGCAAGCTTATGATACATAAAACCAACCCCCACACAAAACAAATTGTAATATAATCAAATTATATATCAATAAGTTATAACATCTTTTTATCTGTTAATAAATAATTATATAGCTTTTCGGATATTCTTGTCAAGTTGTATAATATGTGCATATTCAGAGCAAAATATTGTCAAATTGGCATTCAGACACCCGTCTGAAAGGAGATATACTTATGAAAAGACGTATTTTCCCGACTATGGCAGGGCTTGCCGCAATAGCTTTCGCTTTCTTTCTCATAGGAAGCACGCGCACCCATGCTGCTGAGATTTACAAGCTCGGCTCACGCGGGCATGCGGTCCTTGAGATACAGCGTGTGCTCAATAATGAAGGATTATACCATGGCTCTCTGGACGGGATATTCGGCGCTGAAACCGAGCGTGCAGTAAAGGACTATCAGCAAAGATACGGGCTTGCAACGGACGGCAAGGCAGGACCTGTCACGCTCGAAAAAATGGGGCTTCTTTCCTCGCCTACAGCTGATATCACCGCAAACGATATTTATCTTCTCTCAAGAATTATTTCAGCCGAGGCGAGAGGTGAGCCGTATCTCGGGCAGGTGGCAGTGGGCGCCGTTGTTCTCAATCGCGTTAAGCATCCGTCATTCCCGGGGACTATCGCCGGCGTAATCTATCAGAACGGCGCATTTTCCGCCGTTACCGACGGACAATTTGACGAGCCTGTATCAGACGAAGCACGCCGCGCAGCATATGATGTGTTAAACGGCGTAAACCCTGTTCCCGATGCGATATATTATTACAATCCGCAAAAGGCTACAAACGCCTGGATACGCTCTCGCCCCATAATAAAAACCATAGGTCTTCATGTATTCTGCACATAGCCGGGCATTACCGCAGTATATAAGAATATCCAGTCCAAATTACCATAAAAATCGGGCAGAAACGAAACCAATCGTTTCTGCCCGATTCACTTACTTATTTTTCAGACAGATTCCGCCCCATCATAACGCCCATCACAGACGCCATCATAAGTCCGCGCGTCCATCCGCTTGAATCACCGAGACAGTACAGCCCGCCGATACTCGTGTTAAAATCCTTATCCATTTTGACACGGTTGCTGTAAAACTTAAGCTCAGGCGAATACAGAAGCGTTTCCGCCGATGCAAAGCCGGGCACAACCATATCTACCGCGGCGATAAAATTTATTATGCTTATCATCGCACGGTACGGCATTGCAGCCGTAATATCACCTGCAACAGCGTCAGGAAGCGTCGGCTTCACATTTGACTGGGCAAGCTCCTTTGCCCATGTTCGCTTTCCGTCAAGTATGTCACCGTAGCGCTGGACAAGTATATGTCCCGCACCGAGCATATTCGTAAGCTCTCCGACCTTCTGCGCATACAAAATAGGCTGATTGAACGGTTCATTAAAATTATGCGAGCACAAAACGGCAAGATTTGTATTGTCCGACTTAAGCTCTTTATATGAATGTCCGTTTACAACGGCAAGGTCATTATCATAATTCTCCTGGCTTACAAACCCGCCCGGATTCTGACAAAAGGTGCGTACTTTGTTCTTAAACGGCTTCGGATATCCGATGAGCTTTGATTCATACAAAACCTCATTTACGCGCTCCATTACCTCGTTGCGCACCTCTACGCGGACGCCTATATCAACAGTCCCCGGCTGGTGAGCGATGTTATGCTCTGCACACAGATTTTCAAGCCAGCTCGCACCGCGTCTGCCTGTCGCAACCACTGTATGGTCGGCATAAAGCTCGCGCTGCTCCCCGTTTTTCTCTATATATGCGCCGCGGCACACCTTGTCCTCGATTATTATATCCGTGCACTGCCAGCCAAACATGATGTCTACGCCGGATGCCTCAAGGTGCTTTTCAATCGCAAGGTACAGCTCCTGTGCCTTTTCCGTACCCAGATGGCGTATCGGACAATCGACAAGCCGCAGCCCTGCGCGGATTGCATTGAGGCGGATTTTCTTTACCTCCTCGGTCTGCCCCACGCCTTCAATATGCTCGTCAGCTCCGAAGTCCAGATAAATCTTATCCGTATATTTTATCATTCCCTCGGCAACATCATACCCGATAAGCTCAGGAAGCATTCCGCCGACATCAGGGCTGAGTGACAGCTTACCGTCAGAAAAAGCACCTGCGCCGGAAAAACCTGTCGTTATATTGCAGTATGGCTTGCAATTTACACAGGCGCGCGTCTTTGTCTTCGGGCAATTGCGCTCCGTAATCGAGCGTCCCTTTTCTACTATCGCAATTTTCTTCTTATTCCCGCGTCGCACAAGCTCAAGCGCAGTAAATATACCTGCAGGGCCTGCGCCGATAATCGCTACGTCATATTTCACTTTTCTTCCTCCCCCTGTGCTTTCTGTATTCAGGCAGATATCCGTGTAACTTTTTCGGGAAACAACCTTTTCTGAAAATAAGCAACAAAACAAAAATACCAAGCATAGCGCCGAATGTGTCAATCGCAACATCTCTTAAGGACGGGCCCCTGCCCGGAGTGAACATCTGATGGAATTCATCAGCTGCGGCAAATGCCGCAGTAGAGATAAGCGCGCATATCGGCCTTTTCTTTTTGCAGATGCTCATGATAAATACAAACAGCAATGCGCCAAGTATAAAGAATATCGCCATATGTGCACATTTCCGGACTATTCTCCCCATATTTTCGCAAAGCTCCGCTGTCAGAACAAAACCGAAAAAACGCTCTGCTATATCAATAATTATTCTGACTACGGAATTGCTCTGTGCCTGTGACTGCGGCGCTGTGCTTGCTGAGTGAGAATAGATATACATTACCCAGAAAAAGGATAGCGCTCCCCAGAAAATCTGATGTCCTTCTTTTTCTCTCATTTTTCCTTCTTTATAAGCCCTATATACTTACGGTAAAAGCCTTTTATCTCTTGCATTTCCGCACTTGAAAAACGAGACAGTGCTATTTTCTTTGCTTCTTTCTTTTCTGCAGAGGACAGCCCGCCTTTTAGGAGGCCTGAAAGATAACTTATATCAGAGCTTGTAAGCCGTGAGCCGATAAGCCGCATTATTGCGCGCTTGTCCTCCCGCGAAATCCTATCCTCAATCTTTTCGCTGGCCTTTTCTACTACTTCCTGACGGTCCGGCTTCTGTGAAGTCACTGGCTTCTGCGCCGGCGGAGATGGCTCATCTTCCGCAGTGATGTCCTTTTCAGGCTGTGTTTCTCCGTTGCCGTTTTCAGCCACTCCCTCAGACTGCTGTATATTCTCAGTCTCTTCTCCTTCGTCCGGAATGTTTAAAATTTCCTCAAGCTCCTCAAGCGTTACTTCTCCGCTGTCAATCATGTCATTAATCTGGTCCTTAAGGAGCATGTCTACAGCCTTGTCCTCAACAAATGACATTCCAAGTCTGTATCCGCAAAAAAGCAGAGCCAAAACAGCTGTTATTACTGCAAGTATTATTATAATCTTCTTTTTCATGTTCTATCTCTCCCAAGAAATCCCGGCTTAACCGCAATCCGAGCGCAGATTTAATACCCGAAATTTACGGAAGCTCAGAAATAAACCCTTAGCGAGGACAAGCGTCCGTTTCGAGAAAACGGACGCTTGATAAAACCAAAATATAGACTCTTTAGGTAACAGATATAACCTAACTTTAAATTTAATTAAAGTTCAGGTGCACTTCCGCCACCCACGGATCCGCCGCCACCTAAGGCACCGCCAAACTCAGGAACCACGATGCAAAGCTCAAATGCAGCATTTGCGTTTCCAAGCTTACCTGTGAATGTTGCGCTTGTCTCGCTCTCGCAAGTAATGCCGCGGTTCTCAAACAGGTCTGCTGCCCACTCATCATATGCGATGAATGCAGTCTCCATATGATCCATGAGGTCTGCAAGTGTGTTGTCCTCTGCACTTACTATAACAATCTGAAGACCCTGCTCTGCAATAGCTGCCATTATATCAGCAACAGCAACTTCCTCGTTTGAAGCGAAGGAAACGCCAAGTCCGTTATGGTTGCAATTTACATCGCGTGAAGTGCCGACATAAATCTCACCGAAGATGATATCCGTAGTTTCTGCCTCTTCGGCAAGTGCTGCGAAATCAAATGTTACCTTCTTAGCTGCAACAGTTGCATCCCATACATCAAAAGTCTCTCCGCCGTCGATTGAATATGTGACATATGCACTCTTAATGGTAGGTGTAGTGCTTCCGCTCGGAACGCCTGCATTGTTCGTTGTGCTGCCTGCTGAAGGATTCTCAGGCTTTACCGGTGTGTCCGGAACTACCGGAGTATCAGGAACTACCGGAGTGTCCGGAGTTTCATCTTCGCCCGGCATAACAGGATTTACATCCTCAGGCTTAACGACTGCGCCGTCCTTAATGACATTACCGCCACGGATTACTGTTGAACCGGAAATTGTAACATTGTTAAGAACGATGTCGCTGTCAGCTGCGCCGTCAGCAATATAAAGGTTACCCTTAATCTCTACATCGTTAAGAACAACATCAGGTGCGTTAATAACTACGTTACCCTCAATTACAGAAGGAACATCTGTGCTTGAGTTGATATAAACAGAAACGATACGCGAAAGCATTGTTGCAAACTCTGCACGGGTTACAGCTGCCTTCGGATTAATCTTTCCGTTTGCGCCCTGAACAACATTAGCATCAACAAGTGCTGCTGTTGCATTAAGTGCCCAATTTGAAACATTTGCGCCGTCTGCGAATGCATTTACTACATTCTTGTTGTCTGTAACATACATAAATGCACGGGCAAGGATTGCGAATGTCTCTTCACGGGAAATGGAAGCATTCGGATTCATCTTATTGCCGCTGCCGTTGACGATTCCGATAGCATAGCCTGCCTCAATAACATCAGTGTACCAAGCATCAGCAGGAACATCGATAAACTTTGAGATGTCTGCCGTCTTGTTGCTTGCGCCAAGAACGCGAACAACCATCGCTATCATCTCTGCGCGTGTGAGGTTGCCTGCAGGCTTAATCTCACCGTTGTGACCGTTCATAACGTTGTTTTCAACAGCTATGTTCAGTCCGTTGTACATCCAGCTGTCCGAACTCGGAGCATCCGAGAAATCGGAGAGCGTGGGTGTTGCATCTGCTGCAAAAGCCGATACAACCAGCATTGCTGCTACCATGAGTATTGCGATTGTGCTTTTGAGTGTTTTCTTCATAATTCTACACCTTCCCAGAAAATTTTCTATTGCGGGTTTGTTACTTAAATTTATTATAACATCCCTGATAGGATATTGCGCGCGTTTTTTGTTACTTTTTCGCCCAGAATGCCAAGTTTTTTCATCGCACGGGCATAGGCTTTATAAGCATCATTACCCAAGCCGTGAGCATCACTCCCGATAATGTGGACATCGCCGCAGGCTATGAGCTTCTTAAACTTATTCCGCTTGCTCCAGCTGCCGGCAAGCGCATCAGCATTCATCTGTACTGCAATATTCATATTAAATATTTTTTCACGCCCTGCAGGACTGTATCTGTCAATATGCGCACATATCGGGTGCAGCCTGCGGGTTGCAGCTACCCGGTACACCGCTTCCTGTATCCAGAACGGCCAGGGCTCAGGAGGAAATTCAAGCAATATGTAATCTGTGTTTTCTATGCACAGCTTTTCAATCCCGTCTATTTTCTCAATATTCGCAGTTATCTGAACCTCGGCAGCACGGATTATCTTTATGCCGTGAAGGTCGTGCCCCACAAGCTCATTATATGCCTTTTCGCGGCGGCTGACGAACTCTTCCACCGTATCGGATGTCGGATAAAAATGCGGAGTTGCAACAATGGTATCTATCCCTGCGGCATACGCATTATTTATCTGGCTCAGCGATGTCTCTATGCCGTTGCTCCCATGGTCGGCGCACGGAAGTATATGTGAATGAAAATCAACATACATATTATTTTTCCCTACTTCGTTTCACTGCTCTTTTTAAATTTATTCAAAAAGGAGTTATCAACGCGTAGCTTATACTGGCGCCTGTATTTATACTGCTCAACCACAGTTTTTCCGGAAGAGTCATTGAGTACAAAACCGAAAATTTTCGCACCTGCGCGCTCAAGCCCCAGCACAGTATTTTTTATCATCTCGGTCGAAGTAGCATTTTCGCGAACAACAAAAACGATACCGTCAATCCTGCTTGCCATTACCGAAACATCGGGCGCAATATATGCAGGCGGTGTATCGATGAATATGTAATCATACTCTTTTCTGAAATCATCAAAAAGCTCATCAAGAACGCCTGATGAAATAAGCTCAGACGGGCTTGGCGGAATTGTACCGACCGGAAGCAACGAAACATTTTCATATGCCGTCTTTACTATATTTACCTCGCTTGTGAAATTTGCAAGCCTGTCGCTCAGACCGGGAGAAGATGAAACTTCAAAATATTTGTGCAGGCGCGGTCTTCTCATGTCCATGTCAATTACAAGAACCTTCTTGCCCAGCTGCCCGAAAGCAATCGCCATATTTATACAAGTCGTCGTCTTGCCTTCAGCTTCATACACACTTGTATACGCCACAATCTGCTTTCCTTCCGAAAGGAGGAACATAAGATTTGTGCGCATGGCTTTATATGCTTCAGCTACTACAAACGGAGTTTTCTCGGAAAGCAGCTCGCTTTTAACATATTCACCGTTGCTTATCTTTTTCCCGAAATGCCATCTCATAACTTTGCCAACCCTCCTGAATCATCAGAAAGTGCAGCTTTTTCTGCTAATTTGAAAGCGGGAACCACGCCTATTATCGGAAGTTCGAAATTCTCAACAAGGTCATACTCAGACTTGATGCGGGTATCGAACAGGTTAACAACAATTATTAAAAATACCGCAAGTACTGCACCGAAAAATGCCCCTATCAAAGTATTTTTCGGAACATTCGGAGAAGACGGTGCAAGCGGAGTCGTCGCATAATCGATAACTGATACGGAACCGCCGTTTATAACTCTTTTAATCTCTCCGGGTGCGACCTTCAATATAGCATCGGCAATTTTCTTCGCCTTTAGGGGGTCAGAATTTCTTACCTGGACTCTGAATATTTCCGTAGACGAAACAGCTCCTGCAGATATCATTGATTTCAGCTGTCCCGCGGTATAGTCAAGGCCGGACTCTTGTGCTACTTTATCAAGAACGGTTCGGCTGTTCAAAATAACAATGCATGTAGATACAAGCTCTTTTGAAACCATCACATCGTTTGATGTTACCACAGCTGATTTACGCTCAGCCATGTTGTTTACATACAAAACCGCCTGCGACGTATACATAGGAGTCACAAAAAATACATTCGCAACGAGCGCAAAGAGCCCGCTTGCAATTGTTGCTGCGACTATAATCCAAAACTTTGAAAAAAGAACGGATAATGTCTTTTTTATATCAAGCTCCATCAACCCTGCTCCTTCTCTACGCTTAGCTACAGAATCATTATATCACAAAATAGGACTCTGTCAATAACAAATTTCTGTAATTTCAGACTGATTATTGTCGCAAATGAAGGATTACAGCCCAAAGACATTATCATAAAGCAGTAAATTTAAATATTTGAACAGAGCACTGCGGACCTGTTCTTATTTTTTCTTAAGCTTTTCAAAAAAACTCTTGCGTTCCGTATAGCTTCCCTCTCCGACTGATTTTGAAAACTCGGTCAGCAAATCCTTTTGTTTCTGATTAAGATTTCGCGGTACCTCAATATTTACCCGCACAAACTGATCCCCGCGCCTTGAACCTGAAAGAACGGGAACTCCCTTTCCGCGAAGGCGGAACACCGTTCCTGTCTGCGTGCCCTCAGGAACCGTGTATTTGACTTTCCCGTCAAGCGTCGGCACCTCAATCTCCGCGCCCAGCACTGCCTGTGTGAATGTTATAGGCACATCGCACATTACCGATGTCCCGTCACGGGTCAGTATATGATGCGGGCGCACGGATATAGTGATGAGAACATCACCTGCAGGACCCCCGTTGCTTCCCGCATTGCCCTCTCCTCGAAGTGATACGGTCTGCCCCTCATCAATTCCTGCAGGAATATTTACCGAAAGTTTCCTTGATACGCGTTTTTTCCCGCTGCCGCTGCACACCTTGCACGGATTTTTTATTATCTTACCCGTTCCGTGGCATGTGGGACACGCGCCCGATGTAGACACCATGCCGAGCGGTGTGCGCCGCGTCGTTTTAACGCTGCCTGTTCCGTGACATGTCGCACAGGTTTCTGCGCTTGTGCCCTTTTCCGCTCCCGAACCGCCGCAATCGGAGCATGACTCCATGCGGTTGACCGTAATTTCTTTCTTGCAGCCGAACGCAGCCTCCTCAAACGAAAGAACAACGCTTGAGCGGATACTCTCTCCCCGCGTCGGCGCGTTTCTTCTCTGTGATGCGCCGCCGCCGAACCCGCCGCCGAAGAATGAGCCGAATATGTCCCCGAGGTCAAAATCCTCAAAACCGCCGAACCCGCCGCCATACGACCCATATCCGCCGCCGAAATTCGGGTCGACCCCCGCGTGGCCGAACTGGTCGTACTTACTGCGTTTCGTCGCGTCAGACAGCACCTCATAAGCCTCGTTTACTTCTTTAAACTTAGCCTCAGCGCTTTTATCGTCCTTATTTATATCAGGGTGGTACTTCTTTGCAAGCTTGCGATACGCGCTCTTAAGCTCCGCATCAGTCGCCGTCTTCTGTACACCCAGAATTTCATAATAATCTCTCTTTGTCTCTGCCATGTAAATGTTTCCCCCCAGGGCTTTCGGGGCGATGCTTACACACCGCCCCGTTTATTTTTACTTATTAATCAACCTGTGTGAAATCGGCGTCAACAACATTGTCGCCGTTCGGAGCGCCGTCGTTCGGTGCCTCAGCGCCTGCTGCTTCGGCATTTGCCGCAGCAGCTTTATAGAGCTTTTCCGAAATCTCATAGAATTTCTTTGTAAGAGCCTCTGTCTGTGCCTTTATTGCCTCCGTGTCGGTTCCCTTAAGGGCTTCCTTAAGCTTATCCACCTCAGCAGTTACCGCACTTTTTTCATCCTCTGAAATCTTGTCGCCAAGCTCCGTGAGAGCTTTCTCTGTCTGATATACCATCTGGTCTGCACCGTTTCTGATGTCGACCTCCTCGCGGCGCTTCTTATCCTCCTCAGAGAACTGAGCCGCCTCAGCAACCGCCTTCTCAATATCCTCCTTTGAGAGGTTTGTGGATGCCGTGATTGTTATCTTCTGCTCCTTACCCGTGCCGAGGTCCTTTGCGCCGACATTTACTATGCCGTCCGCATCAATGTCAAATGTAACCTCAATCTGCGGTACTCCGCGCGGAGCTGCCGGAATTCCGTCGAGGTGGAAACGGCCGAGTGTCTTATTATATGCCGCCATCTCACGCTCACCCTGAAGCACATGTACCTCAACAGAGGTCTGTCCGTCTGCCGCAGTGGAGAAGACCTGGCTCTTGTTTGTCGGGATTGTCGTATTGCGCTCGATAAGCTTTGTGAACACGCCGCCCATCGTCTCAATTCCGAGTGAAAGCGGTGTAACATCGAGAAGAAGAATATCCTTTACATCGCCTGCGAGAACGCCGCCCTGGATAGCAGCACCGATTGCAACACACTCGTCAGGGTTGATTCCCTTAAACGGCTCTTTACCCGTAAAGTTCTTTACCGCATCGCTTACTGCAGGAATTCTTGTTGAACCGCCGACAAGAAGAACCTTTGAAAGGTCGCTCGGAGAGAGCTTTGCATCAGACATAGCCTGACGAACCGGAACCATCGTGTTTTCAACGAGGTCCGCCGTAAGCTCATTAAACTTTGCGCGGGTAAGCGTAAGCTCAAGGTGCTTCGGGCCTGTTGCATCTGCCGTTATATACGGAAGGCTAATCGCCGTAGAGGTGACGCCCGAAAGCTCAATCTTTGCCTTCTCTGCCGCCTCACGGAGACGCTGCATCGCCATCTTGTCTGTCGTGATATCGACGCCCGTGTCCTTCTTGAACTCAGAAACCATCCACTTTGTGATGCGCTCGTCAAAGTCATCGCCGCCGAGGCGGTTGTTACCCGCTGTTGCGAGAACCTCAACAACACCGTCGCCTATTTCAAGGATAGATACATCGAACGTTCCGCCGCCGAGGTCATAAATCATGATTTTCTGGTCAGCCTCTTTGTCAAGTCCGTATGCAAGCGCTGCCGCCGTCGGCTCATTGACTATACGGAGAACCTCAAGGCCTGCAATCTTTCCTGCATCCTTTGTTGCCTGGCGCTGACTGTCCGTGAAGTATGCCGGGACCGTGATAACTGCCTGTGTTATTTTTGAACCGATGAAGCTCTCCGCATCCGTCTTGAGCTTCTGGAGCACCATCGCTGAAATTTCCTGCGGAGAATATGACTTTCCGTCTATGTTTGCTTTAAAATCAGTACCCATCTCGCGCTTGATTGACGAGATTGTTCTGTCCGGATTTGTAACGGCCTGTCTTTTTGCAACCTGACCGACGATGCGCTCCCCGTCCTTTGAAAATGCGACAACGGACGGAGTTGTTCTTGCGCCTTCCGCATTAACGAGAACAGTAGGCTCGCCGCCTTCCATTACCGCAACGCAGGAATTTGTTGTACCGAGATCGATTCCTATTATTTTTGACATAGTGATTACCTCCAAAAAATAAATATAATATATAATGTAAAAAAATTTAGTTTGCTACTTTTACAAGTGCCGGGCGTATTACGCGCTCACCAAGCTTAAAGCCCTTCTGGAACACCTCCGAAACCGTGTTTTCGGAAAGCTCCGGATTCTCCTCATGCATTACCGCGTTGTGGAAATTAGGGTCAAATGCTTCTCCGAGCGGCGATATTATTGAAACATTGATTTTTTTGAGCACATCGCAAAGCTGTGCAAATGTGAGCTCAACGCCTTTCTTATACGCCTCGTCCGTCGTCGGATTCTCCATTGCGCGCTCAAGGTTGTCATAAACCGTGAGAAATGCGCTGACCGTTGCCGCAGTCGCATCGCCGAAAAGAGCCTCCCTCTCCCGCGCCGTCCTCTTTCTGAAGTTGTCATACTCAGCAGCCGTGCGCAGATATTTGTCCTTAAGCTCTGCAATTTCCTTGTTTGCTGCATCAAGCTCGCTTTTGGAAACCGTTTCCTCAACCGTCGCTTCTTCTGTTACGGCTTCCTCCGTCGCAGTCGCCGTCTCTTCACACACGAGCTCCTTCTCGCTCATTTTCTTATTGTCTTCCATTTAAAAACCTCCATTGAAACATATAGAGCGCAATTTACATTTACTTTAATCGTTAAAGAACGAATCCCTCAGCAACTTGTTAAAGCCTTCTATAAAATAACTCAGGTTCGCGGCGACCTTTGCATAATCCATCCGCCTCGGCCCGACTATTCCGACAACTCCGCGCAGGTTTTCTCCCACATCGTATGTTCCCCATACTATGCTTGCATCGCGAAGCGACTCATCTTCATTCTCCGCTCCGATTGAAATCTGCACCGTCGGTGACGAGCTGCTCGAAATATGCTCCTTCGCACGCCGCAATATTTCCTTTTTATCTGTCAGATAATCCAAAAGCTCCTGCGCTTTTTGCGGGTCTCTGTACTCAGGGTGGCTGAGTATCCGCGAAATACCGCCGATGTAAATATCGCTGTCGGCACTGCTGTCAAGAACTTCTCCGGCAAATGCGGCAATTTCTTCAAGAAGCGCCGATGCGCTTCCCGCGTCATGTGCGGCGCTCTTTACATGCGAAAGCGTAATCCGGTCAAGCGTGCGGTCTGTGAACCTTTCGTTTAAAATCGCGACAAGGCGGGATATATCCCCGTCATCCATGGGCGACATAAGCTTTATCCGCTTGTTTCGCAGAAGCGCGGAGCTCGTCACAATAACCACCACTGCGGTCTGGGGCTCCACAAGAAACACATCAAACTTTTTTATCGTCTCCGATGAGGCGGCAGGCACAACGGTATAGGTTGTGTAATTCGTAAGCTGTGAGACAAAGCTTCCAAGGTCGCGGAGCATGCGCTCAAGCTCGTGCATCTTCCCGCGCAACGCCTTATTTATCGCCTCTGCCTCCATAACGGACAGTCTGTACCTGTTCATAAGCTCGTTTACATACAGCCTGTACCCTGCCGTAGAAGGGATTCTGCCGGATGAAATGTGCGGCTGCTCAAGATAGCCGAGCTCCTCAAGCTCTGACATCTCATTCCGTATCGTGGCAGCGGAGACATCAAGCCGGCCGCGTGCCGCGATGACCTTAGAGCCGACAGGCTCTGCGTTTTCTATATACTCATCCACTATAGCCTTCAGTATACGGCGTTTTCTGTCGTCCAGACTCACACATCTCGCCTCCCTGCTTTTTCTTTACCGTTTAGCACTCTCAGGTGTCGAGTGCTAAATCATATTTTACTCATTTTTTTATTCTTGTCAATACCATTTTCCTTAAATGTAATAAATTATTAACAAATTTTCCGATAATGACAAAATTCGCGAACTAAATCGGACATTTTGTTAACTTTCGGTTTGCATGAAATTATTGCCGGTTTTAGCACTCAAGCTGCCGATTTGTCAAAAAACATACACCGGTCACACCGTTTTACTGCCCGGTTAACGCTTTTTTCATGCAAAAACGGCAATTTCCCGAAAAAAGAAAAAACTTAAAATTTTTTCAAACTTTTTCTTTGCATAAAAATTGTCGGATTTTTTTGTTCTTTTGCCCGCTCTTGCAAAAATATTATCGTAATTTATCAAAACATATTTACTTTTTACAATATTTTAGGTATAATTAAGAAAAAAACTTCAGGAGCGATATCAATGGATTCACTGGATTATCAAATCCTGTGCTGTCTTAAAGAAAATGCCAGAGAAAACGCAACCAATATCGGCGCAAAGATAAACCTGTCGACTTCAGCCGTCATTGAGAGGATAAAAAAGCTTGAATCCTCCGGTATGATTAAACAATATACTGCAATTATAAATCAGTCCATGACAGGCCGTGACCTTACCGCCTTTATCTCCGTGCGTCTCGAGCATCCGAAGCACAACAAGGAATTTACCGAATTAGTAAAGGATATTGATGAAATAACAGAATGTCACTACATAGCGGGCGATTTTGACTTCATACTCAAGGCAGTAACAGCCTCAATGCATACTCTCGAAAACATTTTAAACAACATAAAAGCAATAAGCGGTGTTTCCCTTACCCGTACCTCAGTTGTTCTTTCGACAAACAAGAACGAGCTTTCCCTTCTCCCTAAAGTAGAATAATTTTTTAAATAAAATTATTTCAGAAAGGAATGGTATTATGGTAATCGGTATCCCAAAGGAAATCATGCATGAGGAGGGACGCGTTTCCGCAATTCCCGAAACCGTCTCAAAGCTCAAGGCAGACGGCTTTGATGTTCTCGTAGAGACATCTGCCGGTGACGGCGCATTCTTCAGCGATGAGGAATACGCAGCAGCAGGCGCCGTAATAATCGACGATGTTGCAGAGCTGTATGCAAAGTCAGACATCATATTGAAGGTCAAGGAGCCGCTGTTCAACGAGGCAAAAGGCCTCCACGAGGTAGATATGATGCACGATGGTCAGTACCTCATTACCTTTATCCACCCCGCATCACCCGTAAACCATGAGATGGTCAAGAAAATGGCTGCAAAGGGCATTATCGGCCTTACTCTTGACGGTGTTCCGCGCATATCAAGGGCACAGAATCTCGACGCTCTTACATCAATGAGCACATGCGCGGGCTATAAGGGAATCCTCATGGCCGCAAATGACCTTGCAAAGTTCATTCCTCAGATTTTCTGTGCTGTCGGCATGATTAAGCCGTGCAATGCAATGGTTATCGGAACCGGCGTCGCCGGTCTTCAGGCCCTTGCAACAGCAAAGAGACTCGGCGCCGTTACATACGCGGCAGATATCCGCCCCGCAGCAGCTGAGCAGGCAACAAGCCTCGGCGCAAAGATTATCGACACAGGCGTTCCTGCAGAGATTGCAGTCGGCCCCGGCGGCTATGCAAACGCACTCAGCGAGGAGTGGCTCGAAAAGGAAAGAGAAGCTCTGCGCGACACCATAAAGGACATGGACATCGTCTTCTGCTCCGCACTTGTTCCGAGCAAGCTCGCTCCCGTTATCATTACCGAGGAAATGGTAAAATCAATGAAGCCCGGCTCTGTCATCGTCGATATCTCAATTGACCAGGGCGGAAACTGCGCAATCACGGTTCCCGGTGAAAAGGCTGTCAGGCACAAGGTCACTATCGAGGGTATCAAGAATATCCCGGGCCTTCTCCCGACAAGCTCGACATGGATGTTCTCACATAACATCTACAATCTCGTTAAGTACCTCACAAAAGACGGCACAATTAACTTAGATACAAACGACGATATTGTAAAAGGCATCCTTACGACCATCAACGGCGAAATCGTACACAAAGGCGCTCTTGAAGCAATGAATAAATAAGAGGTGCTTTTATGATACTTATTGTTGTCTTTGTTGTGGCGGCAATCGTCGGATATGTAATAATCAATAAAGTTCCCACACTTTTGCACACCCCGCTTATGTCGGGCATGAATGCACTTTCCGGAATTACCGTTTTGGGTGCATTAACCGTTCTGGCTGTCGCTCTTAAAGAAAACTCCCCCGTAATCAGCATTGCTGTAGGCATTGCCGCAATCATTTTTGCAATGATAAATGTCGTTGGCGGCTTTGCGGTAACAGGCAGAATGCTTAAAATGTTTAAAAAGGGGGACAAATAAATGTATTACATTATAAGTGCAGTCCTCGTTTTAGGTGTTTTGCTCGGCATCAGTATGATGAGTAAAGTCAAAACCGCCAATATGGGTAATACTCTTTCTGCAATTTGTACCGCAGCTGCAATGGCAGTTGTTCTTTACAACGCTGAGATACTCACCGCCTGGCAGGCATGGCTCGGCATTGCAATCGGTACGGTAATCGGTATCATAGGTGCCGTCAAGGTCAAAATGATTCAGATGCCCCAGGCAGTCGCCCTTTTAAACGGGCTCGGCGGTCTTGCAAGCGCGCTTGTTGCTATTCTGACAATAAATCAGGCAGGCGGAGATATGTTTGCGGTTTTTGTCGGTGAAACAGCTCTGGTAGTAGGCTTTGTAACATTTACGGGAAGCGTTGTGGCAGCAGGTAAGCTTCATAAGCTTTTGCCGCAAAAGCCCGTTGTATGGAAGTTCCATACCGGAATAATTGCAATAACAATTATTTTAACTGTCATTGCAGTTGTAATCAAAGCTCCCGCTTGGCTCATAAGCCTTCTTTCAGCGTTTTTCGGCGTTGCCTTTGCTATTCGCGTCGGCGGCGCGGATATGCCCATTACAATTTCGCTTCTTAACTCCTTAAGCGGTGTTGCGGGCGGTATTGCAGGCATTGCCGTAAACGACCCGTTACTTGTTGCAATCGGCGGAATTGTAGGTGCTTCGGGACTTCTCCTTACACAAATTATGTGCAAGGCGATGAACAGAAGCCTTATAAACATTCTTGTTGGCGGCACTGTCAAAAAGGCGGTTGCCGTAAAGGTCAAAGAACAGCAGGAAGAAAAAGCTGAAGAAAAAGCTGAAGAAAAAGCTTCAGCAAGTATCGGCGATATTTTAAACAACGCAAAGAAAGTAATGATTGTTCCCGGCTACGGCATGGCGCTTGCGCAGGCTCAAAGCGTTGTCAAAAGCCTTTCCGACAAGCTTGAGGAGCGTGGCATTGAAGTTAAATTCGCCATTCACCCCGTTGCAGGAAGAATGCCCGGACATATGAATGTTCTTCTCTGCGAGGTCGATGTTCCGTATGATAAGCTTTACGAAATGGACGCCATTAACGGAGAATTTGCAGATTGCGACGCAGCAATCATCATCGGCGCAAACGATGTTGTTAACCCCGCGGCGAACACTGCCGAGGGAACTCCGATTTACGGCATGCCCGTGCTGAACGCTGCCGATGCAAAGCACATCATCGTCTGCAATTTCGACGAAAAGCCCGGATATGCAGGCGTGCCCAATCCGCTCTATAACAACGATAAAACAATTATGATGCTCGGTGACGCGAAAGAAACCGTCGGAAATCTCATAAACGCATTCTAAACCGCACACATGAAAGAGGCTGCATTTTGCAGCCTCTTTTTTACAGAATGCGTTTTTTATTTTTGCACTTGCGCACAGTGTCGGATTCGGTGTATAATTACTTTAATTTGAACTCCAAAAAAAGGGGGCGACTCTGCTGAAATCCGCAATTCTCAAAAACTGCGCCGTAATAAACGACCTGTCGGGATTCGGCAGATGTGCGCTCACGGTATCTCTCCCGGTACTGAGCGCACTGCGCGTGCGCGCATGTCCTCTGCCTACGGCAATTCTTTCAAACCATACGGGCTTTAATGAATATTATTTCTCCGACTTCACAGACAATATGGAGCAGTATCTCAAAAACTGGGAAAAGCTCAATCTCCGTTTTGACGGAATATATACCGGCTTTCTGGGAAGCGAGCGTCAGGTTGACATTATAAACATGTTTATCGAAAAATTCAAAAGCTCTGATACTCTTTTATTTGTCGACCCCGTGATGGGCGACCACGGCAAGCTGTACCCCACATACACAGCGAATCTGGTAGAGAAAATGCGCGAGCTCTCCGCAAGAGCGGATATAATAACGCCGAACCTTACAGAGCTCAGCTTTCTGACCGGTGTTCCGTACAAGAATTTGTGCAACTGCGATGATGAAAAAATATTTGAGCTTGCCGCATCTGTCGGTGCAAAAAAAGCAGTCGTGACCGGGGTCCGTCGCAAAAACCATGTATGCAACCTCGCAATCGATACCGAAAGCGGCAAACGCTTCTGCGCTTCCGCGCGCTACATAGACGGGGAATATTGCGGCACGGGTGACCTGTTTGCATCTCTTCTGTGCGGATATATTATAAACGGCACATCTCTTTCTCGCGCCGTCCGCCGCGCGACCTCATTTCTGAAAGCCGCGGTAAATTACTCTTCCTCTCTCGGCGTTTCACGCCTGGACGGGATTGCGTTTGAACCGTTGCTTCACAAGCTGTTTTAACCTCATAAATATTCGGATTCTTAAAAACATCCCGACCCGTATGCCGAGTGTTCCTAAGGACACTCGGCAGTTTTATTCGCATTATTATGCGAGTGGTATTTGCTTTGCAAGTGATATTGCTCCGCAGTGATATTGTGCTTCGCACAGTTTGTTGGCGAATAAAATACCACTAAAACAAATGTTTTAATAACACTTTTGATTTATCAAAAATATCACTCTGTACAAAGTACAGAATATCACTTGAAAAAGGAATAATATAGCAGTACAATAAATTTAAGAGGTGATAGAAATGGCGGATAGCGTTTTAAGAGATAAAGCAAAAGAATTTGCTAAAAATATAGTTTTTCTTTGCAGAGAAATTAAATCAAGTCACAAAGAAGCTGTATTGGTCAATCAATTATTGCGTTCGGCGACTTCAATAGGAGCAAACCTTCATGAAGCACAATACGCACAAAGCAAAAATGATTTTATATCAAAACTAGAAATTGCTCAAAAAGAGTGTTACGAAACAGAATATTGGTTAGAATTGCTTTTTGAAACAGATTGTATCGAAGAAGAAAAATATAAGAAGATGCAAAATGAATGTGGCGCTATTCGTAGAATGCTCATTTCGTCACTAAAAACAATCAAATCCAAATAATATTAAGCCTTAAACGAGAATTATCGTTTAAGGCTTTTTTGATAAGGTCTTAGGATTATCCTAAATGTTTGGAATATGGTACACTTCTTCCCTGCTTGTTACAGTATCGGACAATTTTGCAGAAATATATTGATAATTATGAAAACTTGATATATAATAAGTATGCCAAACTAACTTAATAAAATATGTTTAGGAGTATTTTTGTTTTTAGGGATATTTATACTCTTTTTCTGCAACAATATTTTGGATTAGTTAAAAATGCGAACTCCATTAAATATTGTTGTGGAATGCTCCTATCTTTATTTAAGTTAGTTTGGCGACTATCGGAGTTTGCGTTTTTGTGCGTCTGCTTCGGTAGGCGCATTTTTTATTTGTAAGTCTATAGCTGATAGGTGGTGAAAAGATGAAGCTCCAACAGATAATATGCGCAAAAATAAAACTTGGAGGTAAAATTATGAACAACCCTGTTATAAGTGTGCAAGGAAGCGGCAAAAAACTGATTATGATTGGAATTGCTATAATAATTTTTACAGTTATAATTACCACTGTTTTCTCTTTTGGAATTGAAGGGAGCAGAAATGAAGATGAGCTTGCGATGACAACTACCATAATTGATCTCTTAATAAAATGTGTAGGAATTTTTATAATCGTGATCGGAGCCAAATTTTCAAAAACCTGCATCTCTGTTTTCGAAAATTATATTCAAGGAGAAGGACTTATTAATTTCACTCGTGCTTCTTTTTCTTTAAGCTATGACAAAATATCAAGTGTGTCTGTAAATAAAGATAAGCTTTTAATAAACAGCAACGGAGTGATATACAAAATAGGTGTATCATCGTCTGATGCAAGCAGAATTGCAAAGTACATAAACGATAGAATATAAAAAATCGTTTCTAGGTTCTCTTGTGCAAAGGGATAATAGAAAAGCCTTGAACTCAACGAGTTCAAGGCTTTTACTGTCCTTTAGAACACTCGGCATAAAGGGCAGGGATGTTTTTCTACAAATGAAAATAGTTATATAACTGCGCAACGGCTTGCTTTTTTATAAGCGGCGCCGCGCACATGATATCCTCCGTACATCTGCACACCTCGCCATACTCCCGAGCCTTCTGAGATAAGCAGGGGGAAATCAGGCAATACTCTCCGTCCAAGAGGACAAGGCGCGATTCCGTATCCCGCGGAAGGCATGCAACATATGAAAGCAAAGCTTCAAGTGAGCTGAATTTTACGGCGCTTTTGCCCTCTTTCCGCACTGCAGCAAACAGCATAAGCCCGCAGCCGTTTATGTACGCATCAACCTCAATTTCGCCGATATTTCTCTCGCCCGACTCAAAAAGCGCCTCGCGGGCTATATCGTGTGCACTCTCGGAATTGAATCTCCCGTCGGAAAGACCTCTCTCCGTAAGCTCATCATGACTGACAAACGCCGCTAAAACACCGTCTTTTATCATCTGTATTTCCATACACTTGCCCTCTTTGTCAAAATATTTTCTTTTCAATCATTATATTACAAAAAAATGAATAAGAAAATGCAAAATATTTGCCTTATCTGCGCATTATTGCCAACACGCACAACTTGACATTTTGCCTGAAATAGGATAAAATTTTCTGATACAATACATATTTATATATAAAGGCAGAGTGATTGCATGGAAAAGATAACTGCACCGCGCGGCACGCGTGATATTCTCCCCGGCGAGTCTGAAAAATGGCAAGCTCTTGAAGATAAATTGCGCCGTCTTGCGCACCGTTTCGGCTTCAGGGAAATACGCTTCCCCACATTTGAAGATATTGCGCTCTTTAACCGCGGTGTCGGCGATACTACCGATGTCGTTCAGAAAGAAATGTATGACTTTCTCGACAAGGGCGGCAGACACATCGCACTCCGTCCTGAGGGCACTGCCTCTGTTGTGCGCAGTTTTATTGAAAACTCGCTGCATACAAAGGGGCTCCCGCTTAAGGTCTTCTATATCGCGCCGAATTTCCGCTATGAAAAGCCGCAGGCAGGCCGCCTGCGCGAGCACCATCAGTTCGGCGTTGAATATTTCGGAAGCTCTGACGCATCTGCCGATGCCGAGGTTATCTCCCTCGTCGCGACAATGCTTTCCGAGCTTGGCATCACGGGCACAGAGCTTCATATAAACTCCTGCGGCTGCGGCGAATGCCGCCGCGGCTACCACGCTGCTCTGCGTGAATATTTTGAGAGCCGCCGCGGAGAGCTCTGCGACACATGCAATGACCGCCTTGAGCGCAACCCCATGCGTATCCTCGACTGTAAAAGCAGCATATGCAAAAACATTGCGCTTGACGCCCCGAAAATCTCTGATTTTCTTTGCGATTCATGCCGTGCACACTTTGAAAAGCTTCGCCGTCTTCTCGATGATACGGGAATCGCATATGTAGTCGACCCGATGCTTGTCCGCGGACTTGATTATTACACAAACACCGTATTTGAATTTGTGTCAAGCCACCTCGGCGCGCAGGCTACCGTCTGCGGCGGCGGCAGATACAACGGCCTTGTCGGAAGCCTCGGCGGGCCCGACATGCCCGGTCTCGGCTTCGGTTGCGGAATCGAGCGGCTCATGCTCACTCTTGAAGCCGTAGGGAACGTTCCGAAAAATGACGTCGTGCCGGATATTTTCATCGCACATATGGGCGATGCGGCAGAAGCCGCGGCACACAAGCTCGTATACGAGCTTCGAACGCTCGGCATTTCTGCAGAGCGCGACACCACGGGCCGCTCACTTAAAGCACAGATGAAATACGCAGACAAGACCGGCGCAAAGAAATCGCTCGTAATCGGTGATGATGAGCTTGCCTCAGGGCGCGTGACGGTTAAGAACATGGCAGACGGAAGCCGCAAGGAGTGCGAGCTTTCTGCACGCGCGATAGCTGATATTGAATTTTAAGCCGGTTCTGCGGCAGAATAGGAGCTTTTGACATGGAAAACATTACAGGAATGAAAAGAACCGACTACTGCGGAACCTTCCGCAGTGAGCATATAGGCAAAGAGGTCGTCGTATGCGGCTGGGTTCAGCGCATGCGAAACCTCGGCGGACTTATATTTATCGACCTGCGCGACCGCTCCGGCATCGTGCAGTGCACATTTGACGAAGCTGTTGCAGGCGATTTGTTTGCAAAGGCATTCACCGTCAGAAGCGAGTATGTTCTCGCCGTGCGCGGTACGGTAAGGAGCCGTGGCGAGGGCGCAATCACCGACAGAATACCGACAGGCGCTGTCGAAATCCTCGCAAGCGAAATGCGCATTCTTTCAAAGGCTAATACGCCTCCGTTTGAAATAGTCGAGAACAGTGATGTAAACGATGTTCTTCGCCTTAAGTACAGATATCTTGACCTGCGCCGCCCTGACATGCAGCGCACAATTGCGCTTCGTCATCGCATAACAAAGCTTGCGCGCGACTACTATGACGAGTGCGGCTTTTATGAAATAGAGACACCCATGCTTACAAAATCCACACCCGAGGGCGCGCGCGACTATCTTGTTCCGTCCCGCGTTCACCCCGGAAAATTCTATGCGCTTCCGCAGTCACCCCAGCAGTATAAACAGCTTCTTATGCTTGCAGGCTTTGACAGATACATGCAGATTGCGCGTTGCTTCCGCGATGAGGACCTTCGCGCAGACCGCCAGCCGGAATTTACACAGATTGACCTTGAGATGTCATTTGCCGACATGGATGATGTCATGGGCATAAACGAGGGCTTTGCCGCCCGCCTTTTTGAGGAGATACTCGGAATTAAGGTTGAACTTCCGCTCCGCCGCATGCCATATTCCGAGGCAATGTCGCGCTTCGGCTCGGACAAGCCTGACACACGCTTCGGGTTTGAGCTTCGCGATATCTCGGACATAGCAAAGACATGTGGATTTAAGGTATTCTCCTCTGCAGTTGAGGGCGGCGGCAGTGTACGCATGATAAAGGTCGACGGCGGCGCAAAATTTGCACGCAAGGAAATTGACGCGCTTGCCGAATGGATAAAGACATATCGCGCAAAGGGTCTTGCATGGCTCAAGCTCTCCGACGGAGCAATGACCTCAAGCTTTGCAAAATTCCTCACAGAGGACGAGGTAAAGGCAATCTGTGAGCGCGCAGAGCTCGCAGACGGGGATGTTATATTTGTCGTTGCAGACACAAACGACGAGACGGTCATGACCTCTCTCGGCGCGTTGCGCCTTGAGTGCGCAAAGCGTCTCGGCGCAATAGACGAAAACCGCTTTGACCTTCTGTGGGTCGTCGACTTCCCGCTCTTTGAGTACTCCGAGGAGGAAGACCGCTTTGTTGCAAAGCATCACCCGTTCACCTCGCCGCGTGACGAGGATATAGAGCTTGTCACAAGTGACCCCGCATCGGCCCGCGCAAAGGCATATGACCTTGTCATCAACGGAAGCGAGGTCGGCGGCGGTTCAATACGCATCCACTCGTCCGAGCTTCAGGAGCGCATGTTCCGCGCGCTCGGCTTTACAAAAGAGGAGGCTCAGAGCCGTTTCGGGCATATGATAGAGGCATTTTCCTACGGCGCACCGCCGCACGGCGGCATGGCATTCGGCCTCGACAGGCTTGTTATGCTTCTGGCAGGCTGCGACTCTATCCGCGATGTTATTGCCTTCCCGAAGGTTCAGAATGCATCCGAGATTATGATGGCATCTCCTGACTTTGTCGAGGATGTTCAGCTTTCTGATTTGCATATTGAAATTTCAAAAGATATCAATTTCACAGAAAATTAACAAAACATATCTTTAAATGTGTTATTGTATACGGTATAAAACGCAGAAGAGGTTAAGCTTATGATACAAATTAAAAATCTCACAAAGCGATATGGCCCGAAAGAAGCTGTAAAAGGCATCTCATTCGGAGTGAAAAAAGGCGAAATAGTCGGCTTTCTCGGCCCCAACGGCGCCGGAAAAAGCACTACCATGAACATCGTCACAGGATACCTTTCCGCAACGGGCGGAAGCGTCTCCATTGCAGGGTACGATGTTCTCGACGACGCTCTTGAAGCCCGCCGCCATATAGGATATCTTCCCGAGCAGCCGCCGCTATACTTTGATATGACAGTGGACGAATATCTGAAATTTGTATTTGAGCTCAAGAAAGTATCCTCCGAGCGCGAGGCTCATATTGCCCGCATCTGCGAGCTTGTCGGCATCGGGCATGTGAGGGCGCGTGTTATCCGCAATCTGTCAAAAGGCTACCGCCAGCGCGTCGGCCTTGCACAGGCTCTAATCGGCGACCCGGATGTTCTTATTCTCGATGAGCCGACGGTCGGCCTTGACCCTAACCAGATAGTGGAAATAAGAAATCTTATTAAAAACCTCGGTCGTGACAAAACAGTCATACTCTCCACGCATATCATTCCTGAGGTCAGTGCTGTTTGCGAGCGCGTCGTCGTTATAAACGAGGGCGAAATCGTCGCTGATGACACGGTCCGTAACCTCCTGCACAATATAGGCGGTGAGATGCGCTTCTCGGCAAAAATCGAGGGCGATTCCGAAAAAATCATCCCTGCCGTAAAAGGCGTTGAGGGTGTAGACGATGTTACTCCGGGCGACGCACAGGAAGAAGGCGGCGCGCGTGAGTATATCATAACCGCAAAAGACAGCGCCGATATCCGCAAGCCGCTTTTTTACGCGCTTGCCGAGGCAGACTGTCCGCTTCTCTCCTTTGCATCGGTTGATGTCTCTCTCGAATCAGTCTTTGCAAGACTCACTCAGAAGGATAAGGAGGACGCACAATGAAAGCAATATTCAAGCGCGAGTTCCGCTCATATTTCACAGGCGGTATAGGCTTTGTATACTGCGCAGCCTTTGCGCTCATTATGAACATCATTTATTATTTTAACAACATTGTCTTTTATCAGAGCTCCTTTATCTATATGTTTTCCTATATGCTTATAGCGATGATTTTCCTTATTCCGCTTATGACAATGCGCATCTGGAGTGAGGAGCGCAAACAGAAGACGGACCAGCTTCTTCTTACAGCCCCCGTCTCTATATCCGACATTGTTCTCGGAAAATATTTCGCGGCTCTTGCGCTTTTCTTATGCTCACTTTCGCTGACGCTTATATACCCGATTCTGTCTCTCATATTCGGCACTCTGCAAGTCGGAGTAAGCATCGGAAATTACATCGCAATTATCTTCGCAGCAGGTGCGTATATCGCAATATCGCAGTTTATGTCCTCGCTCACGGAAAGCCAGATAATCTCAGCGCTTGCCTCAATGGCCACGCTGTCGCTGTTCTTCTTCCTTAACCTCGCTTTCCAGAACACCGATATAGAAATCATTTCGCGTGTTACATCTTTCCTTTCAATAATCACACGCTTTTCCAGCTTCTTTTCCGGAAGATTCTCCCTTGCAGACATTGTGTACTTTATAAGCCTCTCGGTGCTGTTCCTCTTCTTTACATCGCGCGTGATAGACAAGCGCCGCTGGAGCTGATTTCAGGGGAGTTTTTTGAGCATTTTTACAAACCCGGGCAAAAATTCGCGCAGGAAACAAGGTTCGGATTTACCCTTTTTACCTATGGAGGATAAGGAATATGAAATTTTCATTTAATATGCGCAAATTCAAATACGGATCGATTTCCACCGTGTTTGTCGCTCTCTTTGTCGCAGTTGTCGTGCTTGTGAACATACTTGCAGGTTTTCTTACAGACCGTTTTTCACTGAAGATTGACATGACCGAATCCGGCATATACACCCTTACAGAAGATACAAAGGAAGTTCTCTCATCGCTTGAGGATGATATAACAATATATATTCTCTCAACGCGTGCTTCCATGGAGAAAAACAGCACAATGAGCAGTACGCTCGAGCTTATCTCCCGCTACAGTACAGAGTCCGGCGGGAAAATCAAGCACGAGTTTATCGACCCGAATAAAAACCCGGCTTTTTTTGAAAAGTACACAAAGGCGCGTGGCGCAAAAGCGCGTGCACTCGTTATAGAGAGCCCCAAGCGTTATACCGTAATCGAAAGCGACCAATTCGCCTTTACAATGAACAATAACACGAACAAGATATACTTCCAGGGCGAGGAGCTTCTCACCTCGGCAATTCTCTATGTTGCCTCTCCCGAGGTTTCAGGCGCAGGCTTTGTAACGGGACACGGTGAGGAACGCCCCGCGGCACTTAACAATATTTTTAAAGGCAATAATTTTGGCCCCGTCGATATTGACTTATTATCAAAAAGTATCCCTGAGGGAGTAAATAACCTTGTTATTTCAGCCCCCATGACCGACTTTTCCGCAGAGGAAATCGCCGTTCTTGATGCTTATATGAAGACTGCAGGGAACAATCTCTATGTCTTCTGGAGCATAAGAGCGCCGAAGCTACCCGTCCTTGAGCGCTATCTCTCAGAGTGGGGAATCTCCTTCGCGCCGTATGTCGTATGCGATGAGGACAGCGCGCTTATGTCCCCCGTCTATGTCGTTCCCGAGCTTGCATCGTCCGACATTGTAGATGAGGAGACTCAGGGTCAGCTTCTTATCGTTGCGCCGCGCACATGCCCCGTAAATATTCTGTGGCAGGAAAAAGACTACACTTCGGTCACTCCGCTTCTGGTGACAGGCAAGGGCTCATATGCAAAGCTCATCTCCGCGGACAATCCCATCTCCGTCCTGACCCGACAGGGCAATGATGAGTCGGGGCCGTTTACCGTCGGCACGGTTTCACAGCGAAGGCTCGGTGCAAACATTGACGCAGGCGTTGCACGCGTTGTCGCATTCGGCACCGATGAAATTGCATCGGAGGAAGTCCTCGGCATTTCACGCGCGTTTAACAACCGTCTGCTCTCCGAAATTGTTGAATATACAAACCCGAATACGCTTACCATGCAGATAATGCCGAAGGTTGAGCCTAATTACGACCTCTTTATTTCTCAGTCTCAAGCGAGACTTCTCCGCAATGTTCTTATATTCATAATACCGCTTGTTATAATAGCCGCCGGAATATTTGTTTTCCTGCGCCGGCGCAATAAGTAGCCAAAGCTCTGCGGACACCCCCAATAACGCAGAACCACAGGCAATATCGCGCGTATTGCCGAGTATACTGACGAAACGAAGGCAATCCCCCGTAAATGATACCCCGGAATTTGCCCGTTTCTCCTTGGAGAATTTGTTATGAAACAGCTTAAACCGCTTATAATCACAGCAATAGCCCTTGTTGTTCTCGCCGTTGCAGTTTTCGGCCTTTATAAGCTTTTCCCTGCAATAAGCGACGAACCCGGCAGCAGCTCTCCCTCACATTCCACATCCAACCTCTCAAAAATCGTAGACCGCTCCTCTTCGGAGGTTAAGAGCGTTGAGATATCCACAGACGAGGGTGAGAATTTTGCAATTGACTACTCAAAGGGCAGCGACGGTATGCAGACCGCAGCTCTCCGCGGCGGTGACCCGAAGCTTACTTATAATATGGCTGACCTTCTCACTCTCAGCGGCTATGTTTCACTTCTCGTTCCCGTCGAGGAAATCCCCGAGGGCGGAGAGGATTCACTTTTTGGCTTTGACGCGCCGCGCCGCACAATAAAGGTTACCTTTACCGACGGCGAAAAGATAACGCTTATAATCGGAAACGATACCCCGCTCGGCTCAGGCGTGTATATAAAGCGCAGTGACAGAAAGAATGTCTACACAGTCGGCAGAACTACGGCAGATGTACTCATGGCTACGCTTTCCGATTACCGCTCATTTATACTGTTTTCCCCGCCGGAAACATCTGATATGCTTCAGACAGTTTCCCTTGAGCGTCCCGGCAAAAAGACGATTGCCCTTACCCGCAAGAAGGACGCGGGTACAAACGACGAAAATGTCGCGGCAAAAATCACCTCGGATTATCTTATAACTTCTCCCGTAACATCAGATGCGTCAACCGATACACTGTATTCTTCCTTCTTGGACAGAATAATTGAAATACGCGCGCAGTCAATCGTCGAGGACCACCCAAAAGACCTAAAAAAATACGGACTTGACAATCCGTCCCGCCTCCGCTTTACAACGACTGACGGCATGGAGGTTTCCATTCTTATCGGCGACAGGGCAAGCAGCGGCGGCAGATATGTTATGAACGAAGGTATCCCGAGCGTTCTTGTAACAGAAGCGGACATCGGCTTTATGTCGATAAGCCATTCCGATATAATCATGCGCCTTGTCTGGTTCCACAACTCGTCCGATATATCGCGCATCGACTATGAGCTTCCGGGCGGCGAGAAGCATTCATTTAAACTGAGGCTTACTCCCGACGCACTCGAGGGCTCATATGACGGCAAGGATTTAGGAGCCGACAATGCAACGAACCTCTACCTGCGCACTGTTCGATTTACCCTCCAAGGTGAATTTCAGGACGGCACAAAATACGGCGAAAGCGCCGTTAAAATCACGGCGACACTCAAGAACGGCAGAACATCAACGCTTGAGCTTGCAAAGATGAACGAGCGTCAGTTCGCCGCAATAATTGACGGGCGCAAGCCTGAGTTCTTCGTCGGTATCGATGAGGTCAATGAGCTTCTGGAGGCCTTTGAAATAATCAAAAAAGGTGAAAAAATACCGGATATGTTCTACTCCGTGACACAAAACGACGCATAAATTTTTAAATTAATAACACAAAAACAGAGCAGTTGATACATAACTGCTCTGTTTTTTGTCCTCTCAATGCATTTTAATTTTCATTTCGGCGATTATTGAAGTATAAATTTCTCCCGTGTCGTATTCTGCTGCTTCGTGTCTTGTTTTTGCCTTTAAAATATGATACGATTATGAAAATGACAAGAGGTGGTTGCTTTTTGGTTTCAAATATACATACTTTCGGTCTTCACGGCGCAAGCGGGGTCGCGGTAACCGTAGAGTGTTTTCTCTCGGGCGGCCTTCCTTCATTTGAGGTGGTCGGCCTTCCGGACGCATCTGTCCGCGAGGCGCGCGACCGCGTCCGTGCAACAGTTAAAAACCTCGGCGCGGATTTTCCCAAAAGCAGGATAACAATAAATCTTGCCCCTGCCGGCACCAGAAAGGAAGGCCCTGTTTATGACCTTCCCATTCTCCTTGCAATACTCATCTCATCAGGGCAGCTTCCTCAAATCGGAAACGACTGTGCATTTATCGGTGAGCTGTCACTCGAGGGGAATCTGCGCCCGGCAAACGGCATTCTGTCCATGGCCATTGCCGCAAAAAACGCGGGAATCCGCCGCCTCTTTGTCCCTTATGAAAACGCGCGCGAGGCCTCTCTTGCAGGCGATGCTCTTGAGGTGTACGGCGCGCGGTGTGCAGGCGATATAATTTCGCATTTGCGCGGCGAGGCAGGCCTTTCCCGCGAGCCCGTGTGGGTTCCGTCCGCAGACAGAAGCTCCGCGCCGGATTTTTCCGATGTGCGCGGCCAGAGCAATGTAAAACGCGCGCTCGAAATCGCTGCCGCCGGCGGACATAACATACTGATGATTGGCCCGCCCGGCTCAGGAAAGAGCATGCTTGCCGAGCGGCTTCCGTCAATACTTCCTGATATGACGCGCGAGGAATCGCTTGCAACTACAGAGCTTCATTCGCTCGCAGGGCTTGTTTCAGGCGATAATCCGCTAATAACCTCGCGTCCGTTCCGCTCTCCGCATCATACGACATCTGCGGCAGGGCTTTCCGGCGGCGGTACAACGCCGCGCCCCGGCGAGATTACCCTTGCGCACAACGGCGTTCTCTTTCTGGACGAGCTTCCCGAATTTTCGCGCAATTCGCTTGAAATTCTGCGCCAGCCTCTCGAGGTGGGCGAGATTACCATATCGCGCGTTGCAGGGACGATTACTTACCCTGCGTCCTTTATGCTCGTCTGTGCAATGAACCCATGCAAATGCGGCTGGCACGGTCATGAATCGAAAAATGTGTGTACATGCACACCTCAATCCGTCAAAAACTACAGAGGCAAAATTTCAGGCCCGCTTCTTGACCGCATAGATATTCATGTCACCGTCCCTGCCGTCAGCTATGAGGACATGTCCGGAAAAAACGGCACCGAGGAGACCTCGGAAGAAATCAGGAAACGCGTCAACAAAGCCCGGCTCATCGCCCAAAAAAGGCTCTCGGGCACGGGTGTTTCCTGCAACGCCAACATGACACCGAGCCAGGTGCACACCTTCTGTGTGCTTGACGATGCGTCAAAGACTCTCCTTCGCCGTGCCTTTGACAGCCTCGGTCTTACAGGCAGGTCATATGACAAAATTCTCCGCCTTGCGCTTACCATTGCGGACATGGAGGAATCCCCGGTCATACGCCCTGAGCATATCGCCGAAGCGATACAATACCGCACACTTGACCGCGAAGATGATTAAAAAAACAATTTTTTCTATATATAATTAAATTTTACAGCAGCCGCACACACAAATCTCCGAAATATAATAAACTATATCGGGAACAATATTTTCGGAGGGAGTGTTTTCATTGGAAAAGAAAGATAAACTTGTGCCTGAACCAACTCCGAGCGACGAGCTCTTTTTTGATATGTCAGTTGCATCGTCGACGGAATGCACGGGCCTCGGTATAATAATCCCCAGAGACGAGGAGGACGCAGAGTCGTATCGTGATATATACGATATCCCCCTCGAGGCAGGAGACCCGAAAAAGATAAAATCATAAAGTAAGAGGCGCCGCGAACCTGTTTTGCGGTGTCTCTGACATTTTTTTGTTACTTTCAGATTATTTTTTGCAAAAAAAGAGGAAAAATGTACAAAGCAGGAGTATATTACTTATACAGAGTAAAAAAAGGCGGGTGACAGAATGACTATACGCGAGGCGGAGGAGCTCTACGAGCGCGAGCATTTTTCGGAATTTGCAAAGCTTTCTTCTGAGAGCTCCGGGCGCGAAGTTCCCGAGGAGGATTGCCCCGTGCGCCCGTGCTTTGCACGCGACCGCGACAGGATTCTCCACTCAAAGTCCTTCCGTCGCTTAAAGCATAAAACACAGGTGTTCATTTCCCCGGAGGGTGACCACTACAGAACGCGCCTTACGCACACGCTTGAGGTAAGCGGAATCGCAAGGACAATCACCCGGGCACTGCGCTTAAACGAAAGCCTTTGTGAGGCTATTGCGATGGGGCACGACCTCGGCCATACGCCATTCGGGCACGGCGGCGAGCGTGAGCTTTCTGCCCTTACCGGCGGCGCTTTCTCCCACAATCTCCAGAGCGTGCGCGTGGTTGAGAAGCTTGAGCGGAGCGGTCTCGGGCTTAATTTAACGCGCGAGGTGCGCGACGGTATCTTAAACCATAGCGGCCGCGGCCGCGCAGAAACGCTTGAGGGTCGGATTGTCGCCCTCGCAGACAGATTCGCGTACATTAACCATGATATAGACGATGCCTGCCGCGCAGGCGTTATAAGTGAGCGTGACATCCCCGAAAAGTACACAAAGGTTCTCGGCGACAGGCACAGCGTGCGGATAAATACACTTGTTCTTGACACGATAGCTGCAAGCGAGGGCAAGGGCGATATTCTTATGTCGCCGCATATAAAGGACGCAACGGATGGGCTCCGCACATTTATGTTTGAGCATGTATACAGGACGAAATACGCCCTTTCCCAGGAAGAAAAGGTGCGTGGAATGATTTCGCGTCTCTTTAATTATTATACAAAAAACATAGACAGACTGCCTGCCGAGTACCGCGAGATTGCCTCAAATGAGGGGACGGAAACCGCCGTATGCGACTACATAGCAGGAATGACTGACAGATATGCAATAAGCACATATTCAGAGATTTTTATGCCCGTTTCATGGGGGCATATCTGATAAACAGACTAAAATCTGCACTAATTGGAAAAAATGTGAAGAGGTGAGAAAAAACGTGGCATTTCCGCAACAATTTATGGACGAGCTGCTTGCGCGCTCGGATATTGTCTCGATAGTATCGCGCTATGTGTCACTTGCACGGCGCGGGGGCGGCAATGTCGGGCTCTGCCCCTTTCACAACGAAAAGACGCCGTCGTTCTCCGTCTCCTCGGACAAGCAATTCTTTCACTGCTTCGGCTGCGGCGCAGGCGGCGATGTCACCACCTTTGTCATGCGCGCAGAAAATCTCGACTTCCCTGATGCCGTAAAAAAGCTTGCCGACTGGGCAGGGCTTCAGGTTCCGGAATCAAACTACGGAGCGGAGGAGCGCGACAAGAAAAAGCGCGCGCTCGACGCGTGCCGCGAGGCGGCGCATCATTTCCACAGCCGGCTCAAAAGCGCTGAAGGCGAGGCGGCAAGGCGTTATCTCTCGGAGCGCGGACTTTCCGCCGCTACGGTTACTCGCTTCGGACTCGGTTTTTCTGATGACGCGTGGAGCGTCATGCTTGATTCTCTTACCGATAAAGGATACACAAAGTCTGAGCTTCTTGATGCAGGGCTTGTGACTACAGGAAAAAACGGAAATATATATGACCGGTTCAGAAACCGCGTTATGTTCCCCATTATTGATGTACGCGGGACGGTCATCGGATTCGGCGGACGTGTTATGGACGGGGGCGAGCCGAAGTACCTTAACTCACCCGAATCATCAGTATTCAACAAGCGCAGGAATCTCTACGCACTCAATATTGCAAAGAAGAGCGAGGCGGAGTATATAATACTCGCCGAAGGATATATGGACGTTATCGCACTTCATCAGGCAGGCTTTGATTCTGCCGTTGCCTCCCTCGGCACAGCGCTCACCGATGAGCAGGCGCGGCTTATATCGAAATACAAAAGCAAGGTGATTATCGCATACGACTCCGACAAAGCGGGGCTCGCCGCGACGGAGAGGGCGATGGAGGTCTTGAAGCGGGCGGGGATTTCCGTGCGCGTGCTCAGAATGAGCGGAGCAAAGGACCCGGACGAATTTATAAAAAAATTCGGACGGGAGAAGTTTGAAAAGCTTTTAGACGGGGCACTTGCCGCGGCGGAATACCGGCTCGGAAACGCAAAATCCCGACACAATCTCGACAACGAGGACGGGCGCATAGCATATTTAAAAGAGGCTATAGCCCACCTTGCGGCACTTTCAAGTGCAGTTGAGCGCGAGATATACGCAGGGCGCATAGCTCAGGAGACAAAGGTGTCGCGCGACGCAATTTTGGAAGAAGCTGAGCGCGAGCGAAAAAAGCTCATCAAAAAACAGCGGCGTGATGAGGAAAAGCGCGCACTTGACCCGATAGGCGCCATAATGCCGTCGGAGCGCGGAGCGCGGTATAAAAATCCTCGCTCGGCAGTTGCAGAGGAGGGGCTTCTCTCCATCGCCGCAACAAACAAAGATGTTGCGATGCGCGCCTTGCGTGAGCTTTCTCCCGACATGTTTTCGTCAGAGCTTTTAGGGCGGCTCTTCTCACTTATTACGGAGCGTGCCGCACGCGGGCTCGATACCGACATGGGCACAATATCTCAGGCTTTTTCTCCCGAAGAATCATCACATATAGCAGCGGTTTTTGCGCGTCATCTCGGCGAGCGTGCCGCATCATCGGGGGATTATACAGAAACAATAAAACGCGAACATATTAAGGATACCGCCCTGAGCGGCGAGATTGACCTCTCTGCCGCCGCGGAATTTTACAGAAAGAAGAAGGGTTTGGGAAATGGATAACACAAACGAATCAAAAACACGCGCAATAGACGAAAAAAAGCAGATACTGCGTGACCTTATAGAAACAGGTAAAAAGCGCGGCAAGCTGTCACAGAAAGAGCTTATGGATGTTGCCGAAGAGCTTGAGATGGACTCTGACCAGATTGAAAAGCTCTATGACACGCTGGAGCATCTGGGAATCGAGCTTCCGCTCGAGGAATTTATTGCAGATATCCCGACAGAGGCAGAGATTATTGAAGAAATTCCCGAAGCTCTTGACGATGTTGAGGAAATTCCGCAGGAGGAGCTTATCGACAGCGCCTCTCTCATGGAGGGGCTCAATATCGATGACCATGTCCGCATATATCTCAAGGAGATAGGCAAGGTTGACCTTCTCTCGCCTGACGAGGAAATAGAGCTTGCCGAGCGTATGGCAAAGGGCGACGAGGTCGCAAAGCTTCGCCTTGCAGAGGCAAACCTCCGTCTTGTCGTCTCCATTGCAAAGCGATATGTCGGGCGCGGAATGCTGTTTTTAGACCTGATTCAGGAAGGAAACCTTGGCCTTATAAAGGCTGTAGAGAAATTTGACCATACAAAGGGCTACAAATTTTCAACATACGCAACCTGGTGGATTCGCCAGGCAATTACGCGCGCGATAGCTGACCAGGCACGCACAATCCGAATCCCCGTACACATGGTGGAGACGATAAACAAAGTAATCCGCGTGTCTCGCCAGCTTCTTCAGGAGCTTGGTCATGACCCGTCCCCCGAGGAGATTGCAGAGAAAATGCAACTCCCGCTCAATCGCGTGCGCGATATCTTAAAAATCGCACAGGAGCCTGTTTCTCTCGAGACTCCGATAGGCGAGGAGGAGGATTCGCACCTCGGCGACTTTATTCCTGCAGAGGACGCACAGGAGCCTGCAGAAGCGGCATCATTTGCCCTCCTGCGCGAGCAGCTTGTCGATGTTCTGGGAACGCTTACCCCGCGTGAAGAAAAGGTCTTAAAGCTCCGCTTCGGCATTGAAGACGGCCGCACCCGCACTCTTGAGGAAGTCGGCCGCGAATTCAATGTCACGCGTGAACGCATACGCCAGATAGAGGCGAAGGCTCTGCGCAAGCTCCGCCATCCGAGCCGCTCAAAGATGCTCAAGGACTTTTTAAATTAGAAAATACAGTCTCATGAAAGAAGTGTAATTCAAGTTGCAGATAACAGACGCACATTCCCATATCTTCCCCGATAAAATTTCGCTTAAGGCAAGCGGTGCTATCGGCGATTTTTACAATATTTCCATGCGTCATAACGGCCTTCCCGAGGTGCTTGCGAAAAAGAGCGCCGAGGCGGGTATTTCCCGAAACCTCGTCTGCTCCACCGCTACAACTCCGCATCAGGTCCGCCCTATAAATGACTTTATACATGAAAAATGCCTTGAATATCCGCAGTTTGTCGGTCTTGCGACACTGCATCAGGATATGGATGACCCTGAGGCGGAGATAGAGCGTGCCGTCGGTATGGGCCTTCGCGGAATCAAGCTGCATCCCGATTTTCAAAGGCTTCATATTGATAACCCTAAGATGTTTCCTACATACAAAATTCTCGCGGAGCGTAAGCTCCCAATCCTGTTCCATACGGGTGACAGCCGATATGATTTCTCAAGCCCTTCACGGCTTGTAAACATTATGCAGAAATTTCCCGAGCTTATATGCATAGGCGCGCACTTCGGCGGGTACTCCGAGTGGGACAAGGTCCGCGGTTATGACCGCGGCGGAAACCTTTATTTTGACACATCGAGCGCTCTCGGCATGCTGCCGGATGAGGATGCGCTCGCTCTTATCGACTATTTCGGTGCTGACAGATTTATGTTCGGAACCGATTTCCCCATGTGGAATCCGTCCGAGGAAGTTCAGAAATTCCTTTCGCTCGGCCTTTCGGATGAGGATAACAAAAAGATATTTAATGACAACTTTGAACATTTGTTCGGAATATAGGAGGTATTTTGATTTGAAACTTCCGCTTATGCTTGACGGAGCCACCGGCACAGAGCTTATAAAGCGCGGCATGCCGAGCGGAGCCTGTCCCGAGGGCTGGATTCTCGAGCACCCGGACGTCATCGCCGTACTCCAGCGCGAATATGCAGACGCAGGCTCGGATATTGTCCTCGCCCCTACATTCGGAGCCATCCGTGCAAAGCTTGAGGCAGGCGGTGTAAACGGCGATGTCACTGAAATAAACAGAAAGCTTACTGAAATATCACGCAGTGCCGTGCCGGACTCTGTTGCAGTCGCCGCCGATGTATCTCCTACAGGCTTATTTATAGCCCCGTTCGGCGACGAAACAATGAACGGCCTTATTTCCATCTATGAGGAGCAGATGTCTGCCTTCGATCGGTGCGATATCGTAATATCAGAGACGAACATGACTGTTTCAGACGCGCGTGCGGCAATGCTCGCCGCAAAGCGCATTCTTAAAAAGCCCATATTCGTCACCTTCACATGTAACCCTGAGGGCCGCACAATGACGGGCGCATCGGTCGCCGCGGCTCTTGTGATCTGCAAATCCCTCGGCGCCTCTGCATTCGGGCTGAACTGCGGTTCAGGTCCCGAGGAGATGCTCGAGGTGATAAAAACCATGGCTCCGTATGCAGGCTCTCTGCCGCTTATTGCAAAGCCGAATGCCGGACTTCCCGACATTTCCGGCGGAGAAACCCACTATCATATGGCTCCTGAGGATATGGCCGCCTATGCAGCGCCGTTCTTTGACGCCGGCGTGCGCATTTTCGGTGGCTGCTGCGGCACAACGCCTGCGCATATCCGCGCGGTTTCAGATGCTTTATCCGCGCTTGATGCAGGCAAAACACCGTCCGAAACCGTGGAATATCTTGCAAGCGAGCGCGAGATTATCCCTGTATCCGATGCTGAATTTTCAGACGAAATAGCCTGTTCTGAATTTCTCGCAGACGATTTGTACGACTGTGCAGGTCTGTGCCCCACAATAAGAATATCAAGCGAGGAAGACATCGTAACCTTTGAGGAAAATCAGCATGCCGCCGCGCTTCCCGTATGTATCGCGTGCGATGATGGTGCACTTCTTGAGGCGTCGCTTATTTCCTATAACGGCCGCGCAGCAGTCAAATCATGCGCTCCCCGCGCAAAGGAGCTGTGCAGCTATTACGGAGCGTATATTTTGGATTAAATATATCAAAGAGTAGGACTTTCTTATGTTTTTTGACACACATGCACACCTTGACGATGAAAAGTTTGCAGACGACCGTGACGCGGTGATATCATCACTCGCCTCCAAAAATGTCACACGCGTTTTAAACGCGGGCAGTGATATGCCGTCCTCGCGCGAAACCGTCACCCTCTGCCGTAAATACGATATAATTTACGGCGCAGTCGGCGTTCACCCTCACGCTGCGGAGGATATGAAGGACGCAGACCTTTTGGAAATTGAAAAGCTTTTAAAAAATGATAAGATTGTCGCTCTCGGCGAGGTGGGGCTTGACTACTACTATGACAGCTCGCCGCGCGAAGTGCAAAAAAAGCGGTTTTACGACCAGGCGGCGCTTGCATATGAGCTTAAAATTCCGCTTATCGTACATGACCGCGACGCACACCGCGACTGCTTTGAAATCCTGAAAAATTTCCCGGGGCTTTCAGCTGTATATCATTGCTTCTCCGGAAGCGTCGATTACGCACGCGAAATTTTAAAGCTCGGCTTTTACATGTCCTTTGGCGGCGCACTCACATTTAAAAACGCGACTACGGCGCCCGAAGTAGTGCGCACCTCTCCTCATGAGCGCATTATGCTTGAGACGGACTGCCCGTATCTCACGCCCGTGCCGCATCGCGGAAAACGCAACGACCCCGGCTTTGTGCCGATAGTTGCAGAAAAAATCGCCGGGCTGTGGGGCGTAACTCCCGAAGAAGTCGGGAAAATCACTTATAACAATGCAAATACCTTTTTTAATATAAAATAGCTTCTTAATCCATGAAAACAAAGAAAAGTGCTGATACATTTGTATCAGCTCTTTTTTATTTATTATATTGAAAGAAAAATGTGGTATTATATCGAATTTCTATTGACAAACGGGAATATATATGTTATGCTGTAACTCAATTACCAAACTTAAAGTTTATTTTTACAAAACCCGCATCAGCGCGGTTTTTTTAAATTAAGAGGCGCAGCTAAAATGATGCGTCCGTTTTCTCTTATTAAGCGTATTTATACGGGGTGATATCATGAATATCGATATAGGCAACCGAATAAAGCATCTGCGTCTTTATTACGGACTGACGCAGCAGGAGCTTGCGGACAGATGTGAGCTTTCCAAGGGCTTTATATCCCAGCTCGAATCAAACCAGACTGCGCCGAGTCTTGCAACTCTGTCTGACATATTTGATGCGCTCGGCACCACATTCGAGGAGTTTTTCGCGCAGACTGACAACTCTACGCCCGTTTTCAAGAGCGCTGACATGTGCGTAAAGAATGTCGACGGTGCAGGGAGTATAACATGGCTTGTCGCAACGGCTCAGCGCAACGATATGGAGCCCGTGCTATATGAGCTTGTCCCCGGCGGCGAAACCCCCGTCGATATGCCCCATGCGGGGGAAGAATTCGGATATGTTCTTTCAGGGACAATAATTCTCCGGCTCGGCATGAAAACATCAAAGCTTCGCCGCGGAGACGCGTTTTACTTTAAAGCCGACAAACAGCACAGTCTCAAAAACCCCGGCAAGACGGCCGCGAGCGTTATCTGGGTTTCCTCACCACCGACTTTTTAATATAAATGCCTGTGTTTATTATACTAATACTAAACTTTTTGTTGCTTGATTGGAGACAGATATGGGAGAACGCATTCTTGAGCTTTCCGGAATCCGCCAGGTATTCGACGGTGTTACGGTTTTAAACGGGATAGACCTCTACATAGAAAAGAACGAGTTTTTGACGCTTCTCGGCCCGTCCGGGTGCGGCAAAACCACTCTGCTGCGCCTTATCGGCGGCTTCCTTAAGCCTACGGAGGGTAACATATTCTACAGGAACAAGTGCATCAATGACCTCCCGCCGCATAAGCGAAACATAAATACGGTCTTTCAGAGATATGCCCTCTTTCCGAAGCTGACAGTCGGCGAGAATATTGCTTTCGGTCCGAATATAAAAAAGTGGGATAAGAAAAAAATCAACCGCGCAGTTGACGAAATGCTTGAGCTTGTCAGCCTCCGCGGCTTTAACGACCGCGATGTCACGACGCTCTCCGGCGGACAGCAGCAGCGAGTTGCCGTTGCGCGTGCGCTTATAAACAAGCCCGACATACTTCTTCTCGACGAGCCGCTCGGCGCGCTCGACTTAAAGCTGCGCAAGGAAATGCAGATAGAGCTCAAGCGCATTCAGCAGGAGAGCGGAATTACATTTGCATATGTAACGCACGACCAGGAGGAAGCTCTCACGATGTCAGACACCATAGTTGTTATGAACCGCGGTGAAATCCAGCAGGTGGGAACTCCTCAGGATATATATAACGAGCCTAAAAACGCCTTTGTTGCCGACTTTATCGGCGACAGCAATATTTTAAGCGCAACAATGGAGCGTGACCTTTCCGTCAGCTTCCTCGGTCATGAGTTTGAGTGTATCGACCGTGGCTTCGGCGAGAATGCACCGGTTGATATAGTTATCCGCCCCGAGGATGTTCAGCTTCGCACCCCCTGCGACGGGCTTCCGTGCGGCGTTGTTTCCTCATCCATATTTAAGGGCGTGCACTACGAAATGAGAATTGAATGCCGCGGTGAAACGATAATCGCACAGTCTACAGTAAACTGCGAACCGGGCACCGAGGTCTCCATACATGTTGCCCCCGCCGACATTCAGGTTATGCACAAGAGTGAAATGTCGCCTGATTTGCGCGCTGCGCAGGCTCCGGTATCTGTGCATGAAGAAGTGGAGGCGGACAGTTGAAAAGAGCTGCTTTTTTGATACCGCTCTATGTCTGGACGCTGGTTTTCGTGCTGTTTCCGCTTGCAATGGTCGTATACTTTGCCTTCACGATGCAGTCCGACGCAGGAGTCACCCTTTCCTTTGAAAACTTCAGCAGATTTACCGACCCGATGTATCTCGGCGTACTTGCGAGAAGCTTTAAGATTGCTATTTTGTCGACTGTAGTCTGCATTCTCTGCGGCTATCCCGTTGCATACATTCTCGCAAGGAGCAAGTCCCGGGCGAAGCTCATTATAATAGTTCTTATAATGCTTCCCATGTGGATGAACTTCTTGCTTCGCACATATTCCTGGCTCTCAATCCTTGAGAACACCGGACTTGTGAATTCTCTGCTTCAGAAGCTGGGGCTCGGGAAAATTCAGTTTCTGTATAACGAAGGCGCGGTTGTCCTCGGCACGGTTTATAACTTCCTGCCGTTTATGATTATGCCTATATATATAACGCTCTTAAAGCTTGACAACAGCCTGCTTGAGGCGGCGCATGACCTCGGCGCAAACAGTATACAGGCATTTTTTAAAGTAACGCTTCCGTTTTCCGTCCCCGGTGTTCTTTCCGGGATTGCGATGGTTTTTGTCCCCGGCGTTACAACCTTTGTAATATCACAGCTTATGGGCGGAGGCAAGGTCCCTCTCATCGGCGATGTCATAGAGCAGCAGTACCGCGTGGTGAACGACTGGCACTTCGGCTCTGTCATAAGCCTTCTTGTCATGCTCGTTGTACTTTCCTTTATGTACTTTATAAATAAAGGCGATGTGGAGAAAAACAGCGGAAGCGGGGGGCGGTTTTTATGAGAAAAAAGCTTGAAAAGACATATATCGGCCTCGTCCTTCTCTTTCTGTATGCGCCGATAATAGTTCTTATGGTGTACTCGTTTAACAACTCAAAGAGCCGCGCCGTATGGAACGGATTTACCTTTAAATGGTATACCGAGCTCTTTTCCGACAGGGTTATTATGAGCTCACTTTCAACAACCTTACTGTGCGGCGTTCTCGCAGCCGTGATTGCCACAATAATCGGCTCGTGCGCGGCATACGGCCTCGGCGGAAGAAAGAGCGCGGCAAACACCTTTGTTCTGTCCGTCGCATATATCCCGATGCTCAATGCCGAAATCGTAACAGGCGTGTCACTCATGCTCCTTTTTACTCTCTTAAAGCTGAATTTCGGATTTTTTACAATGCTTTTAAGCCATGTAACATTCTGTATCCCGTATGTAATTCTTTCGGTTCTCCCCAAGGTCCGCCAGCTTGACGGAAGCCTTTCAGACGCGGCACAGGACCTCGGCTGTACCCCGTGGCAGGCATTCCGGAAGATTACGATTCCTGAGCTTCTTCCCGGAATCGGCACAGGCTTTCTTTTGTCACTCACGATGTCGATTGACGATTTTATTATCAGCTTCTTCACTACGGGCAACGGCGTCAGCAATCTTTCAATAACTATATATACAATGGCAAAACGCGGAATAAACCCCAAGATAAATGCTCTTTCGACGCTCATGTTCACTGCAATACTCATACTTCTCATTGTAGTTAACGCAAGCGCCGCAAAAAAAGATAAAAAACTGAAAAAAGAGGGAACACGAATATGAAAAAACTTCTGCTTGCAATTATCGCTCTGTGCATGACATTTGCGCTGGCCTCCTGCGACAACAGCCAGGAGATAATTACCGTCTACAACTGGGGCGACTACATCGCCGAGGACACCATCGAGAAGTTCGAGGAAGAAACAGGCATTCGCGTTGTATACGAAATGTTCGAGACAAACGAAGATATGTATACAAAGCTTAAAAACACAAACAACAACTATGATGTGCTTGTTCCGTCCGATTACATGATTGAGCGCCTTATTGATGAGGATATGCTTGCTGAGATTGATTTTGCAAATGTTCCGAATTACGAGTGCATAGACGGCGAGTTCAAGAACCTCTCCTACGACCCGGACAACAAATATTCCGTTCCGTATACATGGGGAACAGTCGGCATTCTCTATAACAAAACAATGGTAAACGGCGAAATAACAAGCTGGGGCTCTCTCTGGGATGAGCAGTACAAAAACAGCATTATAATGATGAACAGCCAGCGCGACGCTATCGGAATCACGCTTAAATACCTCGGCTACAGCCTCAACGAATCGGGCGAGGAGCCTCTTGCAAAGGCAAAGGATAAGCTTATCGCCCAGAGCCCGCTCGTTTTAAACTATGTCGTCGACGAGGTCAAGGACAAAATGATAGGCGGCGAGGCAGCTCTCGCTCTTGTCTGGGCAGGGGACGCGGTATACTGCAAGTCGGAAAACCCCGACCTTGAGTATGTAATCCCCAAGGAAGGCTCAAACATCTTTTTCGACGCGATGTGTATCCCGAAAAACGCAAAGAACAAATCCGGTGCCGAGAAGTTTATTGACTTCATGTGCCGCCCCGATATAGCCGCTTCAAATGCGCTTTACATCGGCTATTCATCGCCGTCTACTGAGGCTCGCGCACTCATGGGCGAGGCAGGAAACGACCCGACAGCTTATCCCGACACCTCAAAGCATGACCTTGAGATTTTCTCCTCACTCGGCGACAAAACACGCATTTATGACAAGGTCTGGACTGAAATTAAAACCTCAATCGGTATGTAATATAAGACTTTTCTGCTCCCTGAGAAATCCTCTCGGGGAGCATTTTTTAGAAAAAATATTTTTTTACTTTACAATGATAAAGCGATGTGCTATAATAGTGTTACACTAAAAAACTAAATTTATTTGGGAGGCACAAAAAATGAAAAGAATTATTGCACTTATCATGGCAACAATGATGCTGCTTGTCCTGTTTGCAGGCTGCACAAACGACGTAAACAACGGCGAGGATATCCTTTCCGACACAAGCGACAATGTCATTGCTTCTGATGCAGACTACATCACAGGCAAAGGCGAAATGGTAATCGGTATGACTCTGTTTGCACCGATGAACTACTATGACGACACAAACACTCTCGTCGGCTTTGAAACAGAGTTTGCAAAAGCTGTCTGCGAGAAAATCGGCGTAACACCGAAGCTCATCGAAATCAACTGGGATTCCAAAGAGGTTGAGCTCAACTCAAAGAACATTGACTGCATCTGGAACGGCATGACAATCACAGACGAGCGCCGTGCAAACATGGAAATCTCTGTTCCGTATATGGAAAACAAGCAGGTAATGGTCGTTAAGAAGGAAAACCTCGAGAAGTATTCTGAGGGCGTTCTCGGCGCAAGCGTTGTCGCTGAGCAGGGCTCTGCAGGCGAGACACTTGCACTTGAGAATGAGTTCTTTAAGGATGTTGCATTCACAGCAGTCGCTGCACAGGCAAACGCACTTATGGATGTTGCATCGGGTACAGCAGACATCGCAATCGTTGACTATGTTCTCTCCATCGGCTCAATCGGCGAGGGCACAGACTTTGAGGACCTCGTTGTCGTTGAGTCAAAGGAGTTCTCACCTGAGCAGTACGGAATTGCTTTCCGCAAGGGCAGCGACATGGCAACTGTTGTAAACAACACAATCGAAGAGCTTATGTCTGACGGCACACTCGAAGTAATCGCAAAGAAATATAAGCTTGATTCACTTTTAATCAAAGAGTAAGGCGGATTTTTCGGTATGACAACCTTTGAGCTCGTTGTAAACTCTCTGTTTGACGGGTTTGGCGTAAACTGTATAATATTTTTTGTAACACTGCTTGCAGCGCTTCCGGTCGGGCTCATTATCACGTTCGGGTCGATGACGAAATTCCGTCCGCTGCGGTGGCTTACACGAACATTTGTCTGGGTCATCAGGGGTACGCCCCTGATGCTCCAGGTTTGTATTGTCTTATATGCACCGGGGCTTCTTTTTGATATGCCGCTCCGCTCACGCATAACGGCAGTACTTATCGCGTTTATAATAAACTATGCGGCGTATTTCTCCGAGATATACCGCGGCGGAATAGAGAGCATACCCAAGGGTCAGTACGAAGCCGGTCAGGTCCTCGGCATGACAAAGGCGCAGGTGTTCTCAAAAATCGTCCTTTTCCAGGTAATAAAGCGCATTACGGCGCCTATGGGGAACGAGATTATAACCCTCGTAAAAGACACCTCTCTTGCGCGCGTTGTAGCTGTTACGGAAATTATAATGTGCGCAGAACGCTTTACCAAGCAGGGTATGATTTGGCCGCTGTTTTCAACGGCGCTTTACTTCCTTGCCTTTACCGGTATTCTCACGATTCTCTTCGGCTTTATGGAAAAGAAACTCAACTATTACAGGGGTTAAATTATGGCTATTTTAGAAGTTCAAAAACTTCATAAGAGCTTTGGCAAAAACGAAGTCCTCAGCGGCGTAAGCTTTAACCTTTCCGAGGGCGAGGTTTTGTCCGTAATCGGCTCGTCCGGCAGCGGAAAAACGACGCTTCTGCGCTGTATAAATGCGCTCGAGACTCCGAGCGCAGGCAAAATAGTCATAGACGGAGATGTCGTTTTCGATTCCGAGTCAGGCGAAAAGCCCACCGCAGAGTCCCGCCGCCGCTGGCAATTAAACTGCGGCCTTGTTTTTCAGTCCTTTAACCTTTTCCCGCAGTACAATGTTCTTGACAATGTCACGCTCGCACCGAAGCTTCTTGCAAAAAAGCGCAGCGACTATAAGAAAAACAAGCACCGGATAACAGACGAAATCGAGAACAATGCGCTCCAGCTTCTTGAGCGCGTCGGACTTTCAGAAAAGGTAGGAAGCTACCCATGCGAGCTGTCCGGAGGGCAGCAGCAGCGCGTTGCGATTGCGCGCGCACTTGCGCTTGCGCCGAAAGTACTCTTCTTTGACGAGCCTACAAGCGCGCTCGACCCGGAGCTTACGCTTGAAGTTCTTAAGGTAATACGCGAGCTTGCCAAGATGCGCATGACAATGGTAATCGTCACGCATGAAATGAAATTCGCACGCGATGTTTCTGACCGTGTGATATTCATGGACAGCGGCAACATAATTGCCGACGGGACACCCGATGAGGTCTTTTCAAACAGGCAAAATGAGCGCATTTCCGCTTTCCTCGGAAACTTTGAGGAAGGCTGAGAAAACAGCAATATATTTTTATATAACTAAAAAAGCTAACCTAATCCGACTTATTTGTCAGAAAAAGGTTAGCTTTTCTCTTTTATCCTATATTCTTTTTGAAAGATGATTTGACAAAATCGCGAGTGACGCCGCCATATTTTCGTTCTGGACGAGCACACCCTCAGGAACCGTTATATGTGACGGCGCAAAGTTCCATATTGCGAGAACCCCGCTTGACACAAGCATATCACACGCCTCCTGTGCATTTGCGGCAGGGACAGTGATAATCCCGATTTTTATATCCTTCTGCCTGCATAAATCGGGCATGTCATTTATATGGAATATATTCTTTTTGCAGGATACCACCTCAGGATTTTTATCAAATGCGGCAACAATATTTATTCCGTAGCTCGAAAATCCGCCGTACTCCATAAGCGCACAGCCGAGCTTTCCTGCTCCTACAATCACCGCATCACGCGCATTGTCATATCCGAGAAACACCTCAAGCTGGCTTATAAGACCCAGCACGTTATATCCGACACGAGGCTTTCCCGCAGAAGCCACAGAAGCGATATCCTTACGCACCTGCACCTCATTAAGACCCAGCGCAGCTGCAATCGCTGTTGCGGATATATTCGCATTTTCATCACACCCGAGCGACTGTAAATATCGCAGATATGACGGCAAGCGCTGCAGTGTGGACTTTGAGATTCCATCAAGTGCCACGGCTAAACCTCCTGACTGAGTTTTTTATCAATATCAAATGCCGCGGCTTTTCCCGCTCCCATAGCAAGAATTACAGTAGCCGCGCCTGTAACGGCATCGCCGCCCGCCCAGACACGGGCGCGCGAGGTGGCTCCTGCCTCATCCGCTATTATTCCGCCCCAGCGCTCGGTGTCAAGGCCTGATGTGGTGGATTTTATAAGCGGATTCGGAGATGTTCCTATAGCCATTATAACCGAATCGCACGGAAGGTCAAACTCGCTTCCCTCAACGGGGACAGGGCGCGCACGGCCTGAGGCATCGGGCTCGGAAAGGCGCATTTCCTGACAGCGCATATTGCAAACCCAGCCCTTGTCGTCACCCTCAATCTCAAGCGGACTTGTGAGAAGCTTAAACTCAATGCCCTCTTCGCGAGCATGCTCAATCTCCTCATGTCTTGCCGGAAGCTCATTCTCCGTCCGGCGGTATACTATCGTTACATCGGCACCTATGCGCTTTGCCGAGCGCGCCGCATCCATTGCAACATTTCCGCCGCCGACAACGGCAACGCGTTTGGCATGCATCACGGGTGTTGCCGGATTCTCCCTGTACGCCTCCATAAGATTTATACGGGTAAGAAACTCATTCGCAGAGTAAACGCCGTTCAGATTCTCGCCCGGTATCTTCATAAATACGGGAAGTCCTGCTCCCGAGCCGATAAATACCGCGTCATACTCGCCGTCAAGCAGCTCGTCAACAGAGAATGTCTTTCCGATTATTGTGTTTGTCCTTATCTCTACGCCGAGCTCCTTTAATATTGAAATCTCGCGGCGGACAACAGCCTTCGGGAGACGGAACTCAGGTATTCCGTAAGTCAGAACGCCGCCTGCAACATGCAGCGCTTCAAACACCGTTACGCTGTAGCCGAGCCTTGCAAGCGTACCTGCACAGGCAAGTCCCGACGGGCCGGAGCCTACAACGGCGACGCGGCGCCCGTTTTTCTCAGGTGCCTTGGGAACGTCTGATGCATTCGCGTTGTGCCAGTCTGCGACAAACCGCTCAAGCCTTCCGATTGCAACAGGCTCGCCCTTGATGCCGCGAACGCATTTTGATTCACACTGCGTCTCCTGCGGGCATACTCTGCCGCACACGGCAGGAAGCGCGTTGGACTTTGATATAATATCATATGCCGCCGAAAAGTCACCTTCTGCGACCTTTGCTATAAATTCAGGAATATCAACCGCAACGGGGCACCCGCCGACGCACGGGCGGGTCTTGCACCCGAGACAGCGTTTTGCCTCGTCTATCGCCTGCTCCGGGCTGTAGCCGAGCGCAACCTCAAGGAAGTTTTTATTGCGTACCTCGGGCGCCTGCTGCGGCATTTCGTTTTTCTTCATAGACATATTGGGCATTTTTATTCCGCCTCCTTTGCAAAAAGTCTGCAGGCTTCCTCGCGTGCATGCTGTTCAAAATCCCTATACATTGACGAGCGCTTTATCGCCTCGTCAAAATCGACCTCGTGTCCGTCGAATTCCGGGCCGTCTACGCAGGCAAACTTCGTTTCACCGTTGACGGTGGGGCGGCAGCCGCCGCACATGCCCGTCCCGTCTATCATTATCGGGTTCATGCTGACAATGGTTTTTATCCCGTATTTACGCGTGAGTGCGCTTACGAATTTCATCATCACAAGAGGCCCGATTGCTATTACTTCGTCATATTTTCTGCCGCTTTCAATCAAACGCTCAAGTGCCCCGGTCACAAGGCCCTTTTCACCGTAGCTGCCGTCATCTGTCATAACATAAAGCTCAGAGCTTGCGGCCTTGAACTCATCTTCAAGAATCACGAGCTCTCGCGAGCGGAATCCCACTATAGCATCAACATGCGCGCCGAGGCTGTGCAGTTTTTTCGCGACGGGGTATGCAATTGCAGAGCCTACTCCTCCGCCTACAACGGCAACTGTCTTAAGCCCGTCGGTGTGTGTTGCCCTTCCGAGCGGACCTGCAAAATCTGGAATGTAATCCCCCTCGTTCTTATGCGAAAGAATTTCTGTTGTTGCTCCGACTATCTGGAATATTATGCTGACCGTTCCTCTCTCACGGTCATAATCTGCAACAGTCAGCGGAATTCTCTCTCCTGCCTCATCTGCGCGAAGGATTATAAACTGCCCCGGCTCTGCCTTTCTTGCGACATCCGGAGCTTCAATATCCATACGCATAACGGTTGGATTAAGCACCTGTTTTTTTACTATTTTGTACATATTTCTTTACCTCTTTCTGTAGACAAAAAGCCGATAAACCCCGGCACCATGCATAATATTTCTGTATTTGGGCTTATCTTCTTTATAAGCATATAACTGCGCAATGGGCGGGCCGATTGCGGTCCGCCCATTATATATTTTGGGGGGTGATTGGTATTATTAGAAATTAACTTCCTCGCCGTAGTAAATGCAGTTGAACAGTTTTTCCATCTCGGCAGGAGTAATCTTTCTCGGATTTGAACCTGTGCATGCATCGCCGACTGCGAGCTCAGCAATTTTTGCAACCTTCTCCTTAAACTCATCCTCTTTTATTCCGAACTCGGCAAGCGTCTTCGGGATTCCGAGGTACTTATTAAAGCTGTCAATCTTCTCGCAAAGCTTTGTGCAAAGCTCATCGTCATTTGCGCCCTCAAGGCCGATGTATCTTGCGATATCCGCATATCTTGCCTTTGCTTCTTTTGCGTTGTACTTAATTACATAGGGCAGGTAAATTGCGTTTGCACATCCGTGCGGAATATGGCCTGTTGAGAAGGCAGCACCTGTCTTGTGTGCCATGGAGTGGACTATTCCGAGAAGTGCGTTTGTGAATGCCATTCCTGCAAGGCACTGTGCGTAGTGCATCTGCTCACGCGCATTCATATCTCCGTCAAACGATGCCTCAAGGTAGTCAAAGACCATCTTTATTGCCTTAAGTGCGAGCGGGTCGGTAAACGGTGAGTTGAGCGTTGATACATATGCCTCAATTGCATGTGTAAGAGCGTCCATACCCGTGTGCGCCGTAAGTGTCTTCGGCATTGTCTCTGCAAGCTCCGGGTCAACAATCGCGATGTCCGGTGTTATGTTATAGTCAGCAAGCGGATACTTGACACCCTTTTCGTAATCTGTGATAACTGAAAATGCCGTAACCTCCGTAGCTGTTCCTGATGTGGAGGGGATTGCAATGAATCTTGCCTTCTGGCGAAGCTCCGGGAAATTAAACGGAGTGATAAGGTCCTCAAATGTTGTTTCCGGATACTCATAAAATGCCCACATTGCCTTTGCAGCATCTATCGGAGAGCCGCCGCCCATGGAAATGATCCAGTCCGGCTCAAACTCACGCATTGCCTCAGCGCCGCGCATAACAGTTTCTACTGACGGATCCGGCTCAACATTCTCAAAAAGGCGAACCTCAATTCCCGCACTCTCTAAGTACTCAACTGCACGGTCAAGAAATCCAAAGCGCTTCATAGAGCCGCCGCCGACTACGATAATCGCGCGCTTGCCCTTAATTGTCTTTAAGATTTCCATTGAATTCTTTCCGTAGTATAAGTCTCTCGGTAATGTAAATCTTGCCATCATGATTCCTCCGTTACAAATTTGTTTTTTGTTTCTGTGTTCACAGTGTACCACATGATTTGCCGTTTGTTAAATGTTTATATTATATATCGATATATTTTTATTGATATATTATTACCGATAAGCTGTCCCGCTCGGCTTTGAGTATTTCAAGAAACGACCTGTCAAGCTTTGTAAACTCATAATTTTTGCGCCAGATAAGGACATCTTTGTATATATCCTCCATCCCCTCGCATTTCCGAAGGACGAGCCGCGGCGACTCAAGCATTTCTGCAGGCATGGGAGAAACCCACATATATGTCCCCCTGACACTTGACAAAAGCTCAAACTGGCTGCCGCGCTCATACACCGAGATTCTCTTTCTGGCATGATTCATGCCGTCCTTTACCGCCGGCAGATACGGGGTCACAAGGTCTCCGTGGCGTATTTCTATAAAATCGCGCAGGTCCGTGCTCGATACTTTCTTTACATTTGCAAGCGGGTGCCCGGCATCCATAAGCGCAAGATACGAAAAGCTCCAGATCTCTTCATGCTCAAGCCCCTGCTCATCCAGATAGTCCATAAAATACTGCTCGCGCGAGGCAGGGTAGCGGATTATTCCGAGACAACTTACCCCTTCCTCAACATTCTGCGCCGCCTTGAGCGAATTTGTCTCAAAAAAGCCGAGGTCAAGTGATGAGGCAAGGTCAAGCGATGAGGTAAACTTTGAAAATGCGTGCGCTATATAGCTCGCACGGGGAGCCGATACGGAAAAGCTCTGCACAGAGTCCCCGCTTCCTGAAAAGTGCGTCTCCATATCGTTAATTTTCGACACAATTACCCGCGCATACTGCAAAAACTCAATGCCCTTTTCCGTAGGAGCCACTCCCTTTGACGAGCGCTTGAAAATCTTTATCCCTATCGATTCCTCAAGCTCTCGGAGCGCCCGACTTAAATTAGGCTGACCCATAAAGAGATTTTCCGCCGCCTGTGATATTGAGCGCGTCCTCTCAACCTCAAGTGCATATTTAAGATAAGACAGATTCATTCTTCATCCACGCCCTTCAATCGATAAAACCATATCGATATAATAGCAGAAAAACGCCCGAAAGTCAATTACAGCATCCTTCCAAAAACGGCACAATAAAGGCGTTTAAGACACTGTTTTTTCCTGAATTTCCTGAAATTTCACACGCAAAATTTCGTTTTTTTAAAATATTTTTTGTATATGTATTTACGAAAATAAAAATAAAAGGTATAATAGAAAAAAACAATTGCTTTAGTGGGGAAGTAACAATATGTCGGTAATAAACATTGCCCTGCCGCAGCAGAACGATGTCCTGCTGAGCGCACGCGCGGCAAATCAGCTTATAGACTGCGGCGATGGCGTCGCCGCTCTTTTATACATATATATCATGTCGCACGGCGGGGCTCTTGATGTCGCTGAGGCCTCGCGGCGGCTGCGCGTTTCAGACGATGAGATTCTGCGAGCACTCGGGACTCTTGAGTCGCTCGGCCTTGTCGGGAGCGCGGCAAAGCCTGAGCTTCCCGAGCGTTCGGACAAGATACCCGAATATACTCAGACGGATGTTGCAGAGCATATCGGCTCTGACGCTGACTTTAAATATCTTGTGGATTTCTGCGAGGAGCGGCTCGGCAAAATCCTCTCATCGGTTGACCTTCAGGTCCTTCTCGGTATATATTCCTGGCTCGGACTTCCCGTCGATGTTATTTGCCTTCTTGTTACAAGCTGTATTGAGGAAACCCGCGAAAAGCACGGGGCGGGCAGAGTCCCCACAATGCGCACAATAGAAAAGCGGGCAAAGCTCTGGGTGCGGGACGGCGTGCTCTCCTGCGGCAGGGCAGAGGAGTACCTCAAGGAGGCGGAAAAAAAGGCGGCCGCAAAAGGCAGAATTGCCGCAATCCTCAATATCGGAGGCCGCGCCCTTGCGCCGACCGAGGAGAGGTACATATCCGAGTGGACTGAGCTCTCCATTCCTGACGAGCTCATAGCCGCCGCATATGACAAAACGGTAGTAAACACAGGCGCTATGAAATGGCGCTATGCCGATAAAATTCTCAGAAGCTGGCACGATGCCGGATATACAACGCTCGAGGATGTCGAGCATGGCGACAAACGGCGCAGCGCGCAGAAGCCGTCGTCCGCTGATGATGAGCTTGAAAATGTACTTCGCCTTCGTGAGCTCAACAGAAAAAAAGGGTTACTGAAATAGAGAGGGGCGCGTGTGCATGAATTACGATAAAAGAATCCTTTCAAAAGTCCTCCGCGATACGGAGGCGGCAAAAATCCGCGCAGAGGCAGAAGCTGCGCTTATGCGCGATAAGGTGTACCAAGAGCTTCCGCGCGTTGCCGAGATAGAATCTGAGCTTCGCACAACTGCCCTTGAGATTATACGCACCTCTTTCGGCTCAGGCGGTGATACGGCGGCAAAAATCCGCGCCACACGCGACAAGAATCTCGCGCTTCAGGCAGAGCGGGCTGAGCTTCTTTCATCTGCGGGTTATGATATTTTGTGCACCGAACCGCACTACTCGTGCGAAATGTGCCTTGATACGGGGCACCACGGCGGCGAGATCTGTGTTTGTATAGATAAAAAGTACCGTGAAGCCGCGGCAGCTGAGCTGAACTCAAAGCTTGAGCTTGGCGGCGCGTCTTTTAACGGATTTGACCTTTCTGTATATCCTGACAAAAACGACGGAAAAATAAAGCTGTCCCCGCGCGAGCGTATGCGCGATGTTCTCGAATTCTGCCGCGCTTATGCAGATAATTTTGAAGCTTCGCGCGAGAGCCTTTTCATGAACGGCGGAAGCGGACTGGGCAAAACATTCCTTGCCTCGTGCATCGCGGCGACTGTTGCCGCAGGCGGACACTCGGTTGTGTATGACACGGCCTTTAAACTTCTCGGCGCGTTTGAGGATGAAAAGTTCGGCCGTGACGAGCACGGGGGGCATGATTGCTCGGCATATGAGGAATGCGAGCTTCTTATAATAGACGACCTCGGCTGCGAAATGGCCACCTCATTCACGCTTGCGGCGCTTTATAATCTTATAAACAATCGGCTTTTCTCAGGAAAGAGGACTATTGTAATATCGACGCTTAAAAAGGCAGAGCTTATAAAGCGCTACGGCGAGCAGATGTACTCAAGGCTTAAGGGTGAGTTTGTGACGCTTGCCTTCTGCGGCGAGGACGTGCGCATGCTGCGCCGCGGCGGAATATAAACGGCCGAATGGCGCAAACTAATTATATATAAACATACGGGAGAATGCGGATGTCACGTTTTTTGAAATTTTTAACTGTACTTCTGTGTGCGCTTCTGTTTTCCTTTGCGGCAAGCGCGCAGGCCCCTGCGCTTATATCGGAATCCGCTGTGCTTATAGACGCGGACACGGGTCAGGTTTTGTATGACAAGCAGATGCACAAACAGCAGTTCCCTGCGAGCATTACAAAAATCGCGACCGTTATCGTCGGCCTTGAGCACGCATCGCTTTCCGACAAAATAGTAATGTCGGAGGAGGCCGTATTCAGCGTTTCCAGAGATTCCTCACATATTGCACTTACGGTGGACGAGGAAATCTCCTTTGAGAACGCGGCGTATGCGGCGCTTCTCATGTCTGCAAACGATGCCTGCAACGGAATTGCGGAGCATGTCTCAGGCGATATAGATACTTTTGTCGCGCTTATGAACGAGTCCGTCAGACAATACGGCGCAAAAAACACGCACTTTTCAAACGCAAACGGACTTAAGGATTCTGAGCATTACACGACAGCCTATGATATGGCAATGATTTGCAGACACGCGATACAAAATGCGGAGTTCCGCAAGATTTTCAGCTCCATAACATACCAGATGCCTCCGAACAACAAACAGCCTGAGCGCAGGTATTTTGCGAATCAGCACAGCATGATGGCAGACCCTGAGTTTAAATATGACGGCATAATAGGCGGAAAGGCAGGCTGGACGACCGCGGCGCAGTTTACGCTCGTTACAGCGGCCGAGCGCGACGGACGGACATTGATTGCCGTTGTTATGAAGAGCCCGAGAAATGACGATAAGTACACTGATACAAAGGCGCTTCTGGACTACGGCTTTTCAGAGTTTGACGCAATCACGACAGACAGTGACACCTTTAAGCTTGCAGAGCCGGCTACAGTACTTGTCCCTGCGGGCACCGAGCCGGAAAGCATCTCTTATTCAAGCATTACGGAAGACGGACGCGAGTATATATCCCTAACGCTGAGCAACCCGCCCTCATCAATGCCGCAAGAGCTTGGGCGCTTTCCTGCAAAACAGGCGGAAAGGACAGCGAAAGTAATCCCCGACGGATATGAGACTTCTGAGGAGGAAAGAAGCGGCGGGATTTCATTTTTCGGAATAGTCGGAATAATACTTGCCACGGCTGTTCTTCTTATCGTTCTTCTGCTTCTTGCAATCATAATACGCAAAAAGATTTATCGCATGCTGCGGCGCCGTCGTCGCCGCCGTCAGCAAAGATACCGATAATCCGAAAGGAATATTTATATGATAAAGAAAATTTCGGCACTTCTTCTTTCTTCTCTCATTCTTTTTTCACTCGTTTCCTGCAAAAAAGGAGAGGATTTTGTCCTTACATCCGAGATAACGCCGGAACGCCAGGCGCAGGTCGATGAGGTTCTTGACACATTCATGCAGAGCTTTGAAAAAGGCGATGCAAAAACCGCACATTCTCTTTTTGCAGAAGGATTTGAAGCGACCGAGGCTGAGCTTTCGGAATACTTTAACCGGATAAACTCCCTCGTTGAAAATCCGTTTGTAAAATTTGATTCGTATTATATAAAGGACTTTGAGCCGTCTGAAACGGTTATAAAGATTAAAAAGAACAAAAGCGATGAAAACTATGTTCAGCTGACTCCGGGCGGTGAGGAGCTCTACTGCGCTCTTTATGTTTCCGAGGGCGAGAAAATATCTTACATGTTTGCGGTTATTCTCGCATATAACGGCGAAAAGTTTGATATTTTCTGGATAAACCCCGGCGACTTTAAATACGGCGGTCAGGATGCTCCCGCGCTGTACGAAAAGGCAAAAGCACTTGATGGCGAGGGGAAGACCATTGCCGCATATATATACTCCTGCATGTTCGGCAACACCATGCACCCCGCAGGCTTTTACAGATACGGCTCAAACGCCGATATGGAGGAGTTCGGCAACAGGCTTTACTCCGATGTCTCAGATAAATTCAAGCTTCCCATGTCCCTTGAGAACACCTCAAACTCATCCGTATACGAAATCGGAATAGCAAGCGATTCTGAGCACGGAATAATCCCTCTGGTACTCTATAAGACGGATGTCTCAATCAAAGACACGGCGGCAATAGAGGCGGAGTCGCAAAAGGTTGTGGACGCTCTTGAAAAGCTGTCGCCCGGGATACGCGATGCGTTTGATTTCATGAGGCTGAATGTCACAAACGACTCGCTTGACGATAACACGACAACAGTTAATGCAAAGACGGTAACTCTTAAACTTAAATAAAAAGCATTTCCGCCGGGGATAAAGCTCCCCGGCGGATTGTTTTATATTCGGCGCAGGTTAAACATTGAATTGAGCACAAGCCAGTTCTGCGGAAACGGCCGCATAAGGTTCCAGTATCCCGCGCCATACAGAGAATACTCCGTTATAAGTGAGAGCTTTTCCCTGATGCTTCGCGCATCCTCAAACCATACTTCGTGCGCAGTCCCGTCATTTGCCGTGTAAAAAAAGTAGGGCGACTGTGCACCCTCGTCATAATCTATACCTGCTCCGAACTCGCGCGCAATCTCCACCGCGCGCACGTTTGAAATCGACTGCGCACGGCTTTCACCCTGTACAAACGGAAGCTGCCAGTCATACCCGTAGTTCGGAATCCCCAGATATATCTTCTCCCGCGGGATAACCGTAACTGCATAGTCAAGCACTCGGCGCACATTCGGTATCGGCGCAACGGCAAGCGGCGGCCCGTATGTATAGCCCCATTCATATGTCATAAGAAGGACAAAATCCGCCGCCGCGCCGATAAGCTCGTAGTCATGTCCTTCATACAAAAGCCCGCGCTGAGCAGAAGATGTCTTGGGCGCGAGCGCCGCAATTACGATTTTCCCCTCTGCAGACAAAAGACTTTTCATGTATGCGATAAAATCCGCATATGCCGCAGAGCTTGCGGCAGGGATAAACTCAAAATCTATATCAAGCCCTGCATACCCCTTTTCATCTATCGTGCGTACAATGTTTTGCGCCAGGTTTTCCCGGCTTTCCGCATTATTCAGTATAATATCGGCAAGCCCGCTGTCGAAATTTCCGTCCTCCGTAAGGGTCGAAAGGTGCATGAGCGGGGCAGTGCCGTAGTCGTTTGCGGCGGCGAGAAGCTCCTCGTCATTAAGCGGGACAAGCGCGCCTGACGGTGTAATCCCGTATGTAAACGGCGCGAGATATGTATTGTACGGAAGTGTCTGACGCAAAAGCCCGAAATTTACAAACGGATATGCATATCCGTTTACGGAGAGCGGATATGTCGGCGTGTCAGAGTAGCGTATTACAAGACTCTGTCCGGGATATATCTCCGGAAGTCCGCGCAGATTAATATTATTCCTGTATATTTCATTAAGGCTTATGCCATAGATATCGGCAATTTCAAAAATTGTCTCCCCGGGGCGCACCGTATGCGTAAGCTCCGGAAAAAGGATTACTACAGTCTGCCCCACGACAAGGGGAATATCCAACGGAATTTCGTTCGTGACCGAAATGCGTTCTGCCGATACCCCGTATTGCAGCGCAATTGAAAAAAGCGTATCACCCGGCTGCACAACATGAATTGTCATAAAAACTCCTCCGTAAATATCCTTTATAAAAAACATATGTTGTGCAATAATCGATAATGCAGGGAAATAAACATTTCTTTTTTTATTTTTTCTGTTCGGTGCTTGACAATCAGCCGAAATTTTGTTAAAATTCAATACAGCGCGATACGGAGAAGTATCGAAGTGGTCATAACGAGGCGGTCTTGAAAACCGTTTGTCCGCAAGGACACGTGGGTTCGAATCCCACCTTCTCCGCCAAATAAAGCAGGCACACTTTTGTGTGTCTGTTTTATTTTGTGTAATATGACAGGTGGGATTCGAACCCTGAGAGGGCAACGAGCGTGAAGAAAACGATTGATAATCGTTTTTAGCGAAGTTGGTGTGAGACGGGTACCGAGAGCGAAGCTGCGCGGTCGTCGAGCAGGGCAGATTGCGAAAGCAATATGCTTCCCACCTTCTCCGCCAAACAAAGCAGGCACACTTTTTTGTGTGTCTGCTTTGTTTTGTGTAACGCAAACTGCTTAAGATCCTCCTCAAAGCGGTTTGCACTTTTTAATATTTTGAAAAGCAATAGGGTTCACACGATACAAAATCACTTTTTATGGTTAACAAAATTGACAAAACCCTTTATTTTTTTGTATTTATATGATACAATGCATTTAATATGTAATTTCAGTTTTTAATCATTTGGGAACTTGGTTTGTTGCATTTTGAATTTTCGGCAGTATACAGCGCGAATCGCCATACGCTGTATGTTCTGTCATACTTTTTAAAAATTCGGCTCTGTTTTTTGAAAGGAGTATTTACATATGAATAAATTCGGGCATAAAAAAATATTTTCAGTAATATTTGTCGTATCGCTGTTTATTTATATGGCGCTTGCTCTCTTCTCCTTAAAACTCATCCTGTTTAACACATCGCCTGAGACTCCGACCTCCGCTTGGAACGCAGAGGAGGAGTATCCATTCAGGACAGAAACCGAAGAGAGTGTCGTTTCTAACCCCACGCACTCGGTCAGCAAAATTACAGATGTAATCGGCAACCTGAAGACTACGATTAAAAACTGTGTAACATCGAGTAACCCGCTGTATACAGACATAGCGCTTTTCCGTAAAACTGTAGATCGCAATATGTACGGTTACAATGCAACGACTTCATTGTGCGGGACAACAAACGACCTCAATGACCCCCGTGATTTGGTGGTTTTACATGAATCGGGTTTTCTCTCATTCGTATATGACAATACCGATATTAATCCTCCCATGGAAAAAATTCGGGAATTTAATCAGTATCTGACCAATCGGGGAATTGACCTTCTCCTTTTTATTCCGCCGTATAAAGACGGAAAGGTCGACAATTCGTATCGCGGCGTGTATCGCGATTACAGCAGCGAGTTACTGAACGGCATTGAAGAAAAAGCGCAACAGGACGGTGTCGATGTTATCAACTTTATGGATACCGAGGAAAGCAAGGGTTTATCCGAAGAACAGCTTTATTTCCGGACTGACCACCACTGGCTTCCGCAATCGGGACTTCGCGGCTGCGCAGCAATCTCGCCCTGGCTGATTGAACGGGGCTATGACATTGATACAAAGCGTTTTGAACAGCAAAGCTACAATATCAGTTATGCTCGGTATCCGATGCTCGGAAGCCAAGGCATCAAGACGACATCTGCATACACAAATATTGAGTATATGCCGATTTTGGAGCCTCTTTATTCCACGGACCTTACAGTCACAAATCCAAAAGCGGGCACAACCTTAACCGGAAGCATTGCAGATACCCTTTACGATTACAAGGTTATACAGCAGCCATCTTTAACCTCCACCAGGCATTTTCAATTTTATTCATACGGCGACCCGCCGCTTCTCCGGATTCACAACAATCAGCGCTCGGACGGGAAACGCATTTTAGTAATCAAGGATTCGTTTGCGCGTGTCATGGTGCCGTATATGTGTAATATGGCGGAATATGTTGATGTAATAGACCTGAGGCACTTTAATGGCAGTCTCAAGACTTATATGGAAGAAAATACGCCCGACTCTGTGATTATTGTTTATGCCGTCGGAACGTTCATCGACCAAAGTCATTATGTCAACCCCTCCGAATATGCTTTTAACTTTAATTAAAGGAAGGAGAGATTAAGAAAATATGGTTTTTTCAGATGCAGTATTTTTGTTTCTCTTTCTACCCATAACATTAGTTGTATACTATTTTCTCTTTATTTGGAAAAACATTTCGTTGCGAAACGTCTGGCTTCTTATCGTTTCTCTGTTTTTCTATGCCTGGGGTGAACCGCTTTACGTTTTTTTGATGATTCTGAGTATTGTGGTGAACTATTTCCTCGGTCTTGCGGTTTCTACCTGCCCGAAAACGACTAAAGGAAAGTGGATTGTAGCGATCGGATGCATTTTCAATCTGGGTCTTTTATTCGTATTCAAATATCTGTCCTGGACACTGGATCTGTTGGGCAGATCTGTAGGTGCGCTGTCAAATCTGGCTTTGCCTATCGGGATATCCTTTTATACGTTTCAGGCGCTGTCCTATGTAATCGATGTGTACAGAAAGAAAGACGAGGCACAGACTAATATTTTAAATGTCGGGCTGTATATTGCCTTCTTCCCGCAGCTGGTGGCCGGCCCTATCGTGCGTTACGGCTCGATTGCAGAACAGCTGAAAAACAGGGGGCATTCGTTTGAAAAGTTTTCTTCCGGAGCCTATCATTTCTGTATAGGTCTCGGGAAAAAGGTTCTTTTAGCCAACCAGCTTGCTCCTTTATCCGATTTGGCTTTTTCCGCCAATGGCGGTGAGTTGTCCGTCGCGCTTGCATGGGTTGGCGCGCTTGCCTATATGCTGCAAATCTATTTTGATTTTTCCGGATACTCGGATATGGCTATCGGGCTCGGAAAAATGTTCGGTTTTACATTTAACCTGAACTTTAATTATCCATATGTATCAAAATCAATCACTGAGTACTGGAGAAGATGGCATATCTCCTTAGGTGAGTGGTTCCGAGATTATCTGTATTATCCGCTCTCTTTAGGTCCTGCGATAAAGATACGAAAGAAGCTGTCAAAGAAATTTGAGAGAAAAACCGCGGGTCTTCTTTCTACCTGCTTCGTGCTTTTTGTTGTTTGGATGTCTACCGGCATATGGCACGGTGCAAATATGACCTTTGTGCTGTGGGGGCTTATCCAATTTGTTTTCATTTTTTGGGAACAAAACAGGAAACCGATTCAAAACAAGAAGCTTGCAGCCGTCGTTGGCTTTTTCTCAACCTTTTTGATTGTATTGCTTACAAAGGTCATATTCAAGTCAGAAAGCGTGGGGCAGGCAGTTACATATTACAGCTCGATGCTTCATTTAAACGGAAATGTTTTTGCCGATAACACCTTTATATATTGGGTGGGACAGTATAAGATTGTGTTGCTGGCCGGTCTTCTTTTCTCGTTCCCGGTTGTTGAAAAGGTCAATGCATTATGCAGCGGGAAACCGTATGAAAAGATATGGTCTGCGCTTAAATTTGCCGCTATGATCTGTATATTCTTTGTATCTGCTTCGTATTCAATCAGCGGCGGATATAACCCCTTTATTTATTTCAACTTCTAAATTCGGATTTTTGAAACTCATTAATGCATAAATATGAAAGGATGAAAAATTATGAAAGAACAGATTCTGCAACTTTTAAAGGAGGCCTTGCCTCAGATAGACTTCACTTCATCTGACCGTCTTGTTGATGACGGGATATTGGATTCACTGTCGATTATCACATTAGTCTCTGAACTTTCAATGGAGTTTGATGTTGATTTCGACCTTGACCAGCTTGAACCTAAAAACCTGAACAGCATTGATGCTATTGTTGACACAGTAACGCAACTTAAGGGTATGTAAAAACGGTGGCGAATCGGCTTTATAAAACCTGATTTTGCATCCAATCGAATAAACCCTGCTCTTTTACGGCAGATATGACGAAAGGAAAAAGCGAAATGACAATTGTTGAACGAATCCGCATGCATGCGGAGGCTCACCACGATAAATTGGCGGTCGTTTTTGAAAATGAACAAATTACATACGGCGAGTTATGGGACAAGATTGAAAAATTTGCCGGGCTCATCTCCGAAATGGGCGTAAAGACCGGAGACAGGGTAATTGTTCAGGCTGCCTATACCAACCGGTTCGTTATTGCCTGCTACGGATGTCATTTAGCCGGCGCTGTTTTCGTGCCCATCGAAAAGAATGCCGACAAATCCATGGTAGAGGATATTGCAAAACATGTTGAAGCAGGATTGATTCTGTCTAATTATGAATTTGATCTGCACCCACACCTGACATACGAAAGTCTTGAAGAAAAAGTGTGCGGTTTCTGCTCACATTACAAGTTTTCTTTCCCCACGCCGGATATGATTGCTGATATGATGTTCACTACCGGAACGACAGGCGCGCCGAAGGGCGTTGTTCTTTCCCACAAAAATATTCTGAAAACAGCACTGGTACGCGTTCATGAGGTTGAGATTAAGGAAAACAATGTAGGAATTACCCTGGTTCCCCTCAATCATGTAGCGCCCATGCGAGAGCTGTATCTTAACGGATATATGGGCGGTACTTTCATTTTCCTTGACGGTATTACGAAGATGAAGCGCATGTTCTCATTAATTGAGGAATATAAAGTAACATCCCTTTATCTGCCGCCTGCAAACATCACTATTCTGCAGCAGCTTTCGCGGGACAGGCTTCATTCCTTTGCAGAGCAGATAGACTATGTATACACTGCCTCTGCGCCGATGCAGGAGTCTCAACGCGCCTTCATGAGACAAATGCTGCCGCACAGCAGACTGTATTTTTCCTACGGCTCTTCCGAAAACGGCTCAGTTTGCCTTCACAGGTATGACCGAGATGAAAAGGATATTACATGCGTGGGAAAGCCCTGCATTGATGTTGATGTTAAGGTTGTCAATGATGATTTTACGCCTGTGAAACCCGGAGAAACAGGAACGATTATGATCAAAAGCGATATGAACACGGTTGGTTACTGGCAGCGTGACGACTTAAATCAATCGGTATTCAAAGACGGCTACTTCCTTTCCAATGATGTCGGCTTTTATGATAACGAGGGCTTTCTGTATGTTAAAGGGAGAAAGGACGATGTTATCAACATTGGCGGTTTAAAGGTTATCCCCTCCGAGATAGAAAATGCCGCGCTTTCGATCCGCGGCATAGCTGATTGTGTTTGTTTCGCAATATCCGACCGCATAACCGGACAAACCCCAAAACTGTTGGTTGTAAAAAACGAGATGTTCGAAGGGGAGGTCAAAACCATTTTTGAGGCGCTGACTGCAAAGCTCGATCGGTATAAGATCCCAACGGTAATAGAGTTTGTCGATTCAATCCAAAGAACATCCAACGGTAAGGTTGACAGAAAATTCTACAAGAGCAATCAATAAGCTACTGCAAGGAGATATCAGCCTTTGATACGGTACCGTTCTTCAGTGTGACTGTTATTTTCCTGCACAGGTAAAACACCAAGCAAACGAAAGGATTTGAGTGATGCTATGACCCCAAGTATTATAGCTATTATCATATTAGCTGCCACATTCTTTCTCTATATCACGGAACTGATTCCTCTTTCGGTAACCTCCCTGTTATCCTGCATGGCCATGGGGATATTCGGGTGCTGTTCCTACAATACGGTATTTTCAGGATTCTCCAATGATGTAACCATCATGGTCCTTGGTATGTGTATTGTAGGTGACACTTTTTTTCATACGGGAGCCGCAGCGTTTTTCGGAAGGAAACTTATACGCTTGTTCGGAAGTAGCGAAAAAGGTTTTATGTTCGCCTGTATAATACTTTCAGGTATCATATCGGCTTTTTTCTCCAATACCGCAACCGTTGCCATGATGCTTCCTGTCGCAGAGGCGGCGGTTGTTGCATCAAAAGGTACGCTTCATAAGAAAGCATTGTATATGCCAATCGGATTTGCTGCAATTGCCGGCGGCGGAATTACCTTGATAGGCTCCACGCCTCAGGTTATTGCGCAGGGCATTATAGAACAGAACGGAATAGAAACTGTTGGTTTTTTTGAATATGCCATGACAGGCATACCCAAATTCATAATCTTATTGCTGTATTTTCTCTTTGTCGGCAGAAGATTACTTGCGAATCTGCCGGAGGAAGAAGTCAAGGAAAACAACGAAGCGCAATCCGAACAAGAGTTTAACGGAAAAATGCTGATTTCCTTAATCATCATGTTGCTTTGTATCCTCGGATTCATCACACAGGTATTTAATTATGGTATCATAGCAATGTTAGGTGCGGCGGCGTGTATTGTTTTCAGATGCGTTAAAGCCAAAAATGCATTTAAAAATGTCGATTGGAACACTGTAATTTTGCTCGCCAGTGCGCTGAGTATGGCGGCATGTCTCAACGAAAGCGGTGCCGGTGAACTTATCGTTGACAGCATTGTGCGCCTGACCGGTTCCGAGGTCAACCACTACCTGATTCTTGTGGTCATTGCCGTTCTGGCATCTTTATTGGCGAACACAATTTCCACATCTGCCACAACAACGATTCTTGTTCCAATTTCCATATATCTGGCGGAAAGCTTTGGAATGAATCCAAGATCACTTGCGATTGCAGTGGCTGTGTTTGCAAATGTTGTGTATATGACTCCAACCTCCTCACCGCCTAATGCCCTTACTTTGACGGGAGGATACCGGTTTATAGACTATTTGAAGGTTGGAGGACTTCTCAATATAATCACACTGATTCTGACTTTACTTATCTTCCCGATTTTTCATCCGCTGTAAGTCGCGGCTTACAGGTATAATTAATTTAAAAACCGCAAACATAAAACGGGGCACACTCTTTTTTGAGTGTGCCCCGTAATTGTTTTTTAAGCTATGCAGGAAAGCCTCCGTCTATACAGAGCACTTCACCCGTTACGAAATCTGCCTCTGCAAGGTATAATGCCGCACGCGCAATCTCGTCTGCACGGCCGAATCTGCCGAGCGGCGTCTGTGCCTCTATCGCCGCAACATCATCTGCGGTAAGGTCACCGTTCATATCCGTAGAAATCGCGCCGGGGGCTATGCAATTCACCGTAATCCCCGACGGTCCGAGCTCCTTTGAAAGCGCCTTTGTAAAGCCGATGATGCCTGCCTTCGAGGCTGAATAGTGCACCTCGCACGAGCCGCCCTTAACGCCCCAGACAGAGGAAATGCTTATAATTCTTCCCCACTTATTCTTTATCATGTGGCCGACGGCGCAGCTTGTGCATGTGAAGACAGATTTAAGGTTTACATCGAGCATCGTATCCCAATCCTTCTCCGTAATGTCCGTAAACGGGCAAAACTGCGAAATTCCCGCGTTGTTTATGAGAATATCGATGCCGCCTGCATCTTTTACAATGCGCTCTATGTCATCTCTCTTCCGCACATCTGCACGGACGGGGATAAGCGCCCCGCCCTCAAGCGCAAGCGATTCTGAAAGCGGCGGCAGCGTATCGCAAGTTGTGTTATATGTCGCATAAACAGTGTACCCGCTGCGCGCAAAAAGCTCTGCCGTCGCAAGACCTATGCCGCGTGACGCGCCCGTTACGAGAACTTTTTTCTTCACACCGCGCACCTCCAAGTTTTTCTAATCCCTGTCAAAAAGCGCAATCGCAAATGCGCCGAGCGCGTTTCCGATAACATACACGAGTATAAACCCGAGAACCTGCAAATTAAATATACGCGCCGCAGAAAAATAAAACATATTTGCAACCGAATGCTCAAACCCCGAAAGAATAAATGCGGGAACGGCGGTGAATATTCCGAGGTATTTTGCAGCACCCGTACCGCGTTTATACATGCGCACGGCAATAAACATCAGAATACCGCAGAAGAATGCCGAAATGAGCGCGGACACAACATCGGCTTCAAGCTTTGTAAGGCATATTGCCACCGCATTTTCGGAATATGGCTTTGCCGCGCTCACAAGAAGACCGCAGACAAAAGTCCCTACCGCGTTTCCCAGAAGGGTGACCAGAACCTCACGCCGGTAGCCGCCCTTTTCCTTAATTATGTACCCGACCTTTCCCGTATAAAGTCCGAGGCCGAATTCACATATCGTAAGAAGTCCGAGCGCGAACAGGAACGCACCTATGTACTTTATGTCACACGCGAGATATACGGAGCCGCCTATGCCTATCATAAAGCCGCCGGCTATTGCTTTCATGAAACTGTTCATATCTTTCCACACACGCCGGAACACGCCCGTTATCTGTTGAGGATAAGCTTTGTAAGCTCAACAGGCTCGACAATCTTCCCGTCCTTATAAACGCGCATATTTCCGGATGCAATCTCGTCTATAAGGATAACCTCGTCGTTATTATACCCGAACTCAAACTTAATGTCCCACAAATCAAGCCCGATTGACTTTAAATCGTCCGCGACAATCTTTGTGATTTTAAGGGTCTGCTCCTTCATGCTTTTAAACATATCCTCGCTCATGACTCCGAGCGCGGCAAGGCCCTCACTCGTAACGAGCGGGTCGCCCTTTTCGTCGTTCTTGAAGGTACACTCGACATAGCCGCCCTCAAACGGTGTGCCGTCCTTTATGTACTCACCGTATCTTCTTATAAAGCTGCCCGTTGCGACAAGTCTGCATATAACCTCAAGTCCGTTTCCGAAAACCTTACCCGGAAGAACCTCCATTGTCGCATCGTCCACATTTGCGCTTACATAATGCGTCTTTATGCCGGCAGCCTTGAGCATGTCAAAATAATATACCGATGTTCTTAAGTTAGCCTTTCCGATTCCTTCAATCTTAAGTCCGACAGAGTTCTCACCCGGGTCAAACACGCCGTCCTTACCCGTGCAATCGTCCTTGAACTTAAGCAATACATTTCCGTTGTCGAGACTGAATACGTCCTTTGTCTTGCCCTCGTAAATTTTTTTCATGATAAAAAACCTCCTGTTTTTTGTTTTTTCCGAAAAATGCGCGATATTTTTGCGTCTGAATATAATAGAGATATTATATCACAGAGATTACCTCTTTTTCAATTATTATATATAAAAAAATTATCCCTCTGTTTTTTGCACATGACACCAAAGCCCCGTTTGCGCGGGGTTTCCGAGCTGCTCACCCTTAAAGCTGAAGCGGGAGCCGTGGCACGGGCAGTCCCATGTACGCTCGTCGGGATTCCACGACAGGCGGCAGCCGAGGTGCGGACACTTAGCCGAAACTATATATGCAGTCCCGTCCGTGTCGATATACGCGCCGTATGCTTTTCCCTCATGCTCTATAACCGCGCCGTCACCGCGCTTCATATCAGAAAGCACAAGCTTGGGAACGGAAAACGCACTTTTTAAAAGCCCTGCGGCGGCCTTTTCGCCATCCTCCAGAAGCCCGGCAAGCGACGGTGTAAAATTCTTCCTCTGAGGGTCAAACACGCCGAAGCTTATCTCCTCGCCGCTTAATTTCCTTGATAATAAATCCGCTGCGAGAAGCGATGTCGTCATTCCCCATTTGTTAAATCCTGTTGCAACATATACGCTCTCAAGTTCCTTTGAGAATCTTCCGATATACGGCACGCCGTCATGCGTCATGCAGTCCTCCGTTGACCATCTGAGAATTTCCCGTGCACCCGGATACAGCGTTTCTGCCGCTTTTTTTACCGGAGCATATCCGGCGTCCTTCGCAAACTCGCCGCACCTGTGTCCCCCTCCGCCCAGAAGAAGAACATTGCCGCAGCTTCTGAAGGATAAATTTCCGCTGTCTATGCCGAGATATGCACCTGAAAGCTCCTTTATGCCGTCAAGCGCAAGGACATATGAGCGCTCCTTATGCATGCGCAAAAAATAGTATCCCGGCATATTTATAAACGGAAAATGCGAGGCAAGCACAATGCGCCGCGCAGAAATTTCCCCGTATGCCGTTTTTGCGCTTCCCTCAGACAGCGAAATCACGGGCGTATTCTCATATATTTCAAGCTTTTTTGCAAGAGCATATGCAAGCTTTAACGGATTTACCGCTGCCTGGTTCTTGAATTCCAGCGCACCGGCGACCTTAAAGGGAAGCTCGGTTTGAAAAACAAGCTCCGCATCGCAGCCCAGAGCTTTGAGCGCTTCCCTTTCCTCTTTCAGTTTTTCCGAGGACTCTATCGAATATATCGCCGAGAATATATTCCGGAAATCACAGTCTATATTTTCGCTTGATATTATATCGCGGTACATTTCAACTGCACGCAGGTTTTCATAAAGATACTGCCGCGCCGAAGAAGTGCCGAAGCTCTTTATAAGCTTTGCGAAAATAAGTCCGTGCTGGGCGGTGACTTTTGCCGTTGTTCCTCTTGTAGTGCCGCCCAATATCCGCCCCGCCTCAACTACAATACATGCAACGCCGCGTTTTTTCAGCAAATATGCGGTAAGAATCCCCGAAAGCCCGCCGCCGATTATGAGTGTGTCGACCTTTGCATCTCCCCGAAGCGCAGGAAACGCGGGGGATTCTGTCTCCTTTTCCCAGATTGACTCCATATCCGAAAACACCGTCCGTCCGAATCTATTTTACAGGCACGGGTATTATCTGCAGAAAACGCCGCAATATTCAGGCGCGCTTTTAAAAAACTGCCTTCTAAATATTTCTTCGACGGTTGACTTTTTTCGATAAAAGTACTATTATCTATTGTATTAATAATAAGGAGCTGAACATATGAATCTTCTCGTTTTTATAACCAACAATGTCAGACTCGTGCCTTCAATCCTTACGGAATTCATGGATAAAGGAATCCACGGTGCATCAGTCGTGGACTGTGAAGGCATGCTTCAGGCTGTAAACTCATCATCGGTTGAGCCGCCTCCGATATTCGGAACGCTCCGCAAATTCATTAACCCTGACCATGAGCCCGGCAAGATGATTCTCGCCGTTCTTGATGACGAAGGGGTTGTACGCGCAAAGGAGTGCATACATAAATTCACGGGCACTCTTGACAAACCTAACAAAGGTATTCTTTTTGTACTGCCTGTTGTGTACGCGGAAGGAGTTATGTAAGGCTTATGCATATTTTCTTAAGTATTGCGGCGGCCATGTTTTTCGGGCTGCTCCTGACACGCGCCGCAAAAAAGGCAGGGCTGCCGAATGTGACTGCATATCTTATTGCAGGACTTATTATCGGTCCGTACTGCTTAAAACTTGTTCCTGCAGAAACATCTGAGTCGCTTTCGTTTATCACAACCATTGCGCTCGGATTCATCGCATTTTCAATAGGCGGCGAGTTCCGTATGGATCACCTCAAAAGTCTCGGCAGCAAGGCCGTTACCATTACAATGTTCCAGGCGTTCGGCGCGGTTATCCTCGTCGATGCCGTACTTCTAATCTGTGGCTTTGACGCGCCTCTCGCCATTACTCTCGGCGCAATCGCGACAGCTACGGCACCTGCGGCAACGCTTATGGTTGTCCGTCAGTACAAGGCAAAAGGCGCCGTTACATCGACACTTCTCCCCGTCGTCGCGATGGACGATGCTGTGGGACTTGTCGTGTTTGCCGTGTCCGTATCAATTGCACAATCGATGAGCATCGGTACGGCGATGTCGTTTTCAAGCGCAATAATCGCCCCGTTTACGGAAATTGTTCTTTCCCTCGGCGCAGGACTCATTATCGGAATACTTACAACTTTCTTCATAAAGTTTTTCCACGCACGCTCAAACTTCATGTGCATTGCAATAGCCGCGGTTATCCTCGGCGTCGGCGTTTCAGAGCAGTTCGGCCTTTCCTCACTTCTGCTCTGCATGATGATAGGCGCGACAGTTGCAAACCTCTGCAAGGAGGAGGAAAAGGTCCTCAACATGACAGATACCTGGACGCCTCCGCTCTTTATGCTCTTTTTCGTTCTGTCGGGCGCAGAGCTTGACCTTTCAGCGCTCCCTTCCGTCGGCCTTCTGGGTGTACTTTATCTCATTGCGCGCTCACTCGGAAAATATTTCGGCACATACCTCGGCTCCAAAATCACAAAAGCCGACCCGAATGTCAAGAAATATCTCGGAATTGCGCTCCTGCCTCAGGCGGGCGTCGCAATAGGTATGGCTCAGCTCGCGCTTACACGCCTTCCTGCATACGGAAAGCGGATACAGGTGGTCGTCCTTTGCGCAACGCTTATTTATGAACTCGTGGGCCCTGTGCTCACAAAGTGGGCGCTCATACAGGCAGGCGAGATTGAGCGCGCGCCGAAAAAAGAAAAGGCAAAGGTTTAAGAGAAAGCCTTCGTTTTTAAACGCATCTGTCAAAAAAAACATAAACTTTATAAAAAACGGAGATGTGAAAGTCCACATCTCCGTTTTTTAATAACTCATCTAAAATTCAATACCTTCTCGCGCCGGAGCACCTGTGTCAAACGGGTGCTTTATTTTTTTCATCTCCGTCACATAATCCGCAACAGAAATAAGCGCCTCACCTGCAATTCCTCCGGTTAAGACAAGCTCCGTCTTTTGCGGAACTGATTTAATAAGCTCCAGCGCCTCAGCCTCGCATATAATGCCGAAGTGCACAAGCCATAAAAACTCGTCAAATACTGCAATATCAACCTCCGCCGCCGTCCTGAAAGCGGAGATGGCAAGCTCTCTCTGAGCTTTTGCAACGCGCGCCTTTTCTTCCTCTGAAAGCTCGGGAAAAAAACCGAAAACGCCCTCTGAGCGCATAACCTCTGCCGCCTTAAGACACGGCAGCGTGTTAAGCTCGCACGAGGTCCCGTCCTTTAAAAACTGGCAAAAGATTGCCCGCTTTCCCGCGCCGCAAGCGCGCACGAGAAGCCCAAGAGCCGCCGTTGTCTTTCCCTTTCCGTCGCCCGTGTAGATGTGAATCATCTTATAAATGCCTTTTTTCTGGCGATGGAGATGGCCTTACCGACTATTGTGCAGATGATAACTGCGGCAATCGCCTCGATAACTCCGTTTACGGAAACGACGGCAAGTATAGCCTTAAGAAGCTGAAGATAGGTTGCGCCCGGCATTCCGGCTGCGGCGGAAAAGCCCTCAAACGCAAACACATAAAGCCCGCCCAGATAAAACACCGTATTCGTCATGGAACCGACAAATGCCGCAACACCCATCGCAGCCACCTCAGACTTGTCGAATTTCGCAATCGCCTTATATGTCAGCGCGGAGAAAACACCGCACAGAATTCTCGGCAGAAATATTATCGCAAGAATGAGGAAGATATTATACACGCCAAAGCCCGTATTTGTGCCGAGTATAAGCTGCGCTGTCGCGTCCGGGGTGCGGAAGCATGCCAGAAGGCTCGTCAGGCCGAATATGAATCCAAGATATGTGCCGCCGCGCACACCGAGTGAATACCCTCCGATAATCGTCGGCATATGCATTGTTGTAACAGCGGCAATCGGAAGATAAATAAAGCCCATGCTTGTTGTCCCGAGGACTATGGAAATAGCAGTAAAAAGTGCGTAAATAACAAGTGTATATATTTTATCTCTTTTCATGTCTTTGCTCTCCTTATTGTATCCCTGGTCTTTTATTTTAGCCTGCTGTCATAATGCGCGCGTTCTCCGCCGATAAACTTTGCGCGGCTTCTCGCGCATACAAGACGCGCAGAGCCGATGCTCAAAACGGAAAGACGGCAGGGGACAGCAACCTTTTTTATATGCATACCGATAAGCGTATCCCCAATGTCCATTCCCGCATTTGCGCGGATTTCTTCAACAGCCACAGGGTCACGCATCGCGGCATATGCGGCAGTCGCAAATGAGCCGCCTGCCTTCGGTTGCGGAACGACATTGCATATATCAGCACCCAAAACAGCCTCGCGCTCAATTATAATTGCGCGGTTTAAATGTTCACAGCACTGAGCCGCTATATAAATCCCAAGCGGTGAAAATACGCCCGAAAGTGCGCTGTATATGTGCTCACCAAGCTCTGCTGCCGACGCAGTGCCGATTTTTTCGCCGAGCACCTCACTTGTCGAACAGCCAACGACGACAATATCCCCCCGTTTAAGCGCTGCCGCAGAGACAAGTTCCTTTGCCGCCGCTTCGAGGTCTCTTTTAATTTCATCGTACATATTATAAAACCTCCTTTAACAAGGCACTTTTCCTGATTCGTTTATATTATTATACCATACGAAACACACAACATCAAGCGTCGGGACTTGACCGAACAAAAAAATAGCGTTATAATTGCTACTGCGAGTAAGCCGGACAGTCGCATGCGCCATATGCCGAAAGGCGGCGTATGAGGAAAGTCCGAGCTCCACAGGGCAAGGATAACGGGTAACGCCCGCCGAAGGCGACTTCAGGAAAAGTGCAACAGAGATATACCGCCGCGTTTTTCGCGGTAAGGGTGGAAAGGCGAGGTAAGAGCTCACCGGTGAGCGGGGAACCGACTCATCCTGCAAACTCTATCCGGAGCAACACCGCATAGGAGGACTTAAGGCCGGCCCGGCTGTCCTCGGGAAGGTGGCTAAAGCGTCGTGGCAACACGCCGCGTAGATAGATGACTGTCTAAGACAGAACTCGGCTTACAGGCTTACTCGCGCCCTTTTATAAATAATCCGGTTACGGAAAGACGGAGCAGGGAACTCATCTCCTGCTCCGTCTCTTAATATCCGCTTTTCTACTGTGTCGGCGCATCGGTCACTCCCAGCTCCTCAATGCTCTTGAAGGTATAGCCGAGCTCCTCCCACCTCGTCAGAAGCTCATCGAGGATTTCCGCGTTGGTCGAGGATGTGCTGTGCAAAAGGACAACGGCTCCCGGGTGCAATCTGTCGTTAAGCGTCTTTAGCGCCTTTTCGTGCGATGGCTGCTTATCCGTCTGCCAGTCGACATATGCAAGGCTCCAGAAAACGGTTTTGTACCCCAGCTCACGGGCCATCTGCAGATTGCTCTCGGAAAATCTTCCCTCGGGCGGACGGTAGAATTTCTTCATTTCCTGTCCCGTAACCTGCTTATACTTTTCCTCAAGCGCGGAAAGCTCTGCGCTGAATTTCTCAATACTTGATATTTTTGACATGTCGGGATGCTTTGATGTGTGATTTCCGACAATATGCCCCTCTGCCACCATGCGCTTTACAAGCTCCGGCTGTGTATCGAGAAAATTGCCGACGAGAAAGAATGCAGCAGGCGCGTTGTGCTTCTTCAGTGCATCGAGAATCGCGGGCGTGTTTCCGTTTTCAAAGCCTGCGTCAAAGGTGAGGTACAGCTCTTTTTTGCTCTCGTCTCCCACATAGTACGCATCGTACTTCCGCAGAAGCTCCGGCGCAACATCTATAATCGGCGTCTTGCCCGGAAGCCGGAAGCTCAGACCCCAGTTTGCAGAGGTTTCCCCGCTCACCGCCTCTGCAGGCGTGCCGTCAGGCATAAGCGGAAGCATGCAGAATACGAGCACTGCGGCGAGAAAGATTGCGAGCGTGCGTTTATGTATGCTTATAATCAAGAAAAACACCACCGGTCTTTTAATTATAGTTAGTAAAATTATATGACTGCGCCATTGTAAATATGTTGCAAAAACGAAGGTGTTTTGGTAAAATTAGGTTGTGCATTCATAAGCGGCAAAAACATAAGCGGAGGACTTTTTTATTATGGAATGGATTCAGGTAGCTATTGATACAACTCACGAGGGGACAGAGCTTCTCTGCTCCGCACTTGAGGATATAGGTATACGCGGTTTTGAGATAGAGGACGCGGCGGATTTTGACGAGTTTATGAAGTCTGAATTTCCGTATCGCGACTATGTTGACGATGACCTTGTAAAGGAAAAGAGCACAAGCTCCGTCCGCGTGAAGGTATATATAAGCGGAAATGCCGCAGGGCGTGACGAGCTTAAGAAAATCGAGGAGTGCCTTTCGTCCCTTTCCGCAAACCCGTCACTCGGAAGCCTTAAAACAGAGCTTGTTTCCATGGACGAGGAGGACTGGTCCGAAAACTGGAAGCAGTTTTTCCACCCGCTCAAAATAGGAAAGCGCGTTCTTATCCGCCCCGAATGGGAGGAGTGCGAAAATGAGGACGGGCGCGTCGTGTTCACGATAAACCCGGGCATGAGCTTCGGCACCGGCTCGCACGGAACGACGCAGCTTTGCCTTGAGGCGATTGAGGAATATACGAAAGCGGGAGACACGGTTTTAGACCTCGGCTGCGGCAGCGGAATTTTATCAATAACTGCCGTGCTTCTCGGCGCGGCGCACGCAACAGCGGTGGATATAGACAAAAACGCAGTCGATATCGCAGTCAAAAACGCAGAAATGAACGCAGTCGGCGCTGACAGATATACAGCTCTTGCGGGGAACATTCTGTGCGACGGGGCTCTGTGCGAAAAGCTTGCGGAAAGTCCGTGCGACATAGTCGCCGCAAACATAGTTTCAGATGTAATAATCGGCATTGCCGACACTGTGCCCCGCTTTTTAAAGCCGGGCGGGATATTCATCGCATCGGGCATAATAACAGAGCGCTGCGAGGAGGTCAAAGCGGCTATTTCAAAAAGCTTTAACATTACAAAAATTTGTGACAAAAACGGCTGGGCATCAATAATTGCGACCCCTAAGCTTAAATAATATATTATTTCGGGGGCAAACTGTATAAAGAAGTACTGGACAAATTCAAGTTTTTTTGGTAGAATATATCATATGATGTTAAATTTGGGAGTGAAACGCCTTGGCTGACAAGAGAGCTTCAAAGGATAATATACCGAACAGGCAGAAGGATTATGTAACAAACAAGCTTCTGCTCGTCTTTACAATCGCATTTGCAGTGCTTCTGCTTCTGATGAATGTCGGGCGCATGATGAAAAGCACAAACACATTCCTTACCGCGTTTACGATGACAAAGGTGATTGCCGTTTGCGCACTCGTGCTCACCGCGGCAGGTATTGTTATGATGATTGTTTCCGCTGTCCGCAAGGCCGATGTTAAGTATGTTCTTCTCTCAGGAAAGAACATTGCCTCTGCCGCGCTCTTTATCGCAATATGTGCAGGCGCTCTTTCACTTGCTTTTAACCAGAGCACGCTTACATTGCTCTATGTGTTCATTCCCGCAGTTGTCGTTCTCTATATAATATACTACTCATATCAGAGAGAGTTTTTTGTCATCGCTCTCGCTTCTGCCGTCGGCGCAACGGGAATATGGCTCTTAAGCTCAGGCATCGCAACATCAAAAAGCACGCTTATCATAGCTGCCGTTTCCGCTGCAATCGTCCTTCTTGCCGCATTCACTATCTGGGGCCATGTCGGCCACGGCACCGTGAAAATCGCAGGCAAGGAATTCTCCGTATTCAAGAAGGACGCAAGATTCGGCCTTGTATATCTCACCTTCGTGCTCGTCATTGCACTTCTTGCAGCGGCAGTAATTGCTTCTGACCTTTCTGTGTATTTCATATTCGGGCTTATCGGCTACATCGTTTTTGCAGGCGTGTATTATACGGTCAAGCTCATATAACACCGTTTTTTACGGCATTCGCGCTTTTGTTCCGTGATTCGCCCGCTGTTGCGCGCGCTTTGATTACGAAAATATAAATTTTTTATTTCACCCCTTGACGGAAATGTAAATTTACTTTATAATAGTCAAAGCGCAAGAAAAAGGCGCATACAAGTCAATAGCGATAATTCATTTTCGGCCTGGAGAAGTACTCAAGCTTGGTCGAAGAGGCGCCCCTGCTAAGGGCGTAGGTCGCGAAAGCGGCGCGGGAGTTCGAATCTCCCCTTCTCCGCCAAAGAGAAACAAGTCTGCACGAAGTGTAGGCTTGTTTCTCTTTTCTGAAAACGGTAGGAGAGATTCTAACTTCACGAGAGGGCAACGAGCGTAAAGAAAACGATTAATAATCGTTTTTAGCGAAGTTGGTGTGAGACGGGTACCGCGAGCATGTGCGGAGCAGTCGTCGAGCAGGGCAGATTGCGTAAGCAATATGCATCTCCCCTTCTTCTCCGCCAACATTAAGCAAGTCATTCAAAAAATCACTTGCTTCTTTGTCTTTTCTGTCGAAACCATTGTACCATTTGTATAAATATGGTATAATAAACAAAAGTATTTGAAAGGCTGTTTGCTATGAATAAAATTGATAAACAAAAAATACCCTATATTATTTGTGCTTGTTTTCTTCTAATCGGAGTTTTGTTATTTGTTTTTAATGCAAGCAACTTAAAAAACAATTCTTTTTTCAATGAAGATTCTGTAAGAGATAATGTTAATGATATGAGAAGAAATTATGCCATTCTTGGTTATTCTTTTGATAGTGATATGTACAAAAGCATTTATGAAGATGATGCAAAATCTGGGAATACTGCAATTGTAGGTATTGCAATCAGTATAATATCATTAATTACTATGCTTGCATTTTACCTAAAGCAACTCAAATCTGGAACAGCACGACAAACAGAATTATTAGGGAAATTGACTGAAAATACTGAACAGTCTATCGATTCAAGATTATCTGAATTATTAGACTTAAAGGAAAAGGGGTTAATTACAGAAGAAGAATATAATTCACTTAGAAAACAAACATTAAAGAAGTTTTAATCTGTGTAATAAAATGCTTGTGTTTTAAAGATACAAGCATTTTTTATTATACAAAATCATTAACTGTACAAATAACTCTTTTTTGATTCTTGTCTGCTTTATATTTTTGGAGGCATAGTCCTTCTCCGCCAAAAAGTCCGTACACGAAAGTGTGCGGACTTTTTTAACATATTTTTTAAAAACTTTTTATTTTTTCACACAAAATTTATTTATTGTGATACAATCTATGGTAGTGATATTTTTTATATTATTCCATACACGAAAACGAAATAAAACTAACCGCACATAAAGGCGATAATGGCATAAATTTGGGAACATTGGCCAATGATGTAGCGCATTTTTCTGAAAAGATTGGTGCAATAACACCTTATTTTATTTATGTCGACTTTAATATTGAAAGGTAGCGTTTTTATGAAAAAAATTTTTTTGCTCGTTTTTTCCGTTTTGCTTTTAACTTCTTGCGCCAAAGTACAATTAAATCCCGAATGGTATCCTTACGGATGGGCAGGTAAAGATACCATTTTTGTCTCCAAGCCAAATGGAAAATTCAGCATCGGTCAATATAATATTGATCAAGCTCTGGCTGTAAACACCGATTACGGCATGCATGATATACTTCTCTCCTTAGTAACTGACCACAAACGAAACGGAGATAAGGTGTATGTGTACTCCGATGAGGGTTATTGCGTTATTGATGAAACTACCAATACCGCAAAAGTTTTGGTTATCGCAGAAGAGCAACATGTATTATCGGGCACGAATGATCCTGCCGTAACATATCTGAAATCATTTGACGATTTTTCAGATGAGGCAAAAAAGATTTTTACGGAGATGAAAGAATATTGGTCGGACAAGGATTATCGCAGATACGGCTCTCATGGCAAAATATATCCCGACGGCACGATTGTAAATTAAAAAGCTCCGCGGACCCTCGCATTCGGACCCGTCGTTGCAGTTGACAAAGACACATGGCAGGTGGTATTATTGTCAAGGCTGTTTTTTGTCTGATGCATATTACAGGTGCATAAAAGCACTGTAATATCAGCTTTTCGGTCATAAATTCAGCCGAGAAATTATAAGGAGAAATAAAAATGCGCAATTTTTACCTGAAGCCTGAGCTTTTTCTGTCCCTTAAGAATTACACAAGGGCGCAGTTTGTAAAGGACATAGTCGCGGGAATTATCGTCGCAATCATTGCGCTGCCGCTTTCAATCGCGCTTGCCCTTGCATCAGGCGTTGAGCCGGCATGCGGAGTTTACACGGCGATTGCCGCGGGGTTCTTTGTGTCTCTTCTCGGCGGCAGCCGAATCCAGATTGCGGGACCTACAGCGGCATTTGCAACTATCGTTGCCGGAGTTGTCGCGACGCAGGGAATGGACGGGCTTTTCCTCGCAACAATTATGGCGGGAATAATTCTCATTCTCATGGGCGTTTTCAAGCTCGGGAAGCTCATTAAATTTATCCCTTACACAATCACTACGGGATTCACCTCAGGAATTGCAATAACCATACTTATCGGCCAGATAAAGGACTTTCTCGGCCTTACATATGCCGCAGGCGTAAAGCCGGTAGAGGCGATAGAGAAGATAGTTGAGAACTTTAACGCACTTTCAACTTTCCATTGGCAGGCACTTCTCGTAGGCGCTGTATGTCTGGCTATACTCATCATTTACCCGAAGTTTGAAAAGCGCGTACCGCCGTCTTTAATCTCCGTACTTGTCGGAATTGCGATGGTCAAGCTTATTCCGGGGCTTGATGCCGGAGTTTTCACAATAGGCGAGCTTTATACCATTCCTGCCGGACTTCCGTCCGTTAATTTCGCAGGTTTTGATTTCAGTATTGCAAAGATTTGCGCAGTGCTTCCCGACGCATTCACGATTGCCGTTCTCGCGGCGATTGAGTCGCTTCTCTCGTGCGTCGTTGCAGACGGCATGGTAAACGCAAAGCACAACTCAAATATGGAGCTTGTTGCGCAGGGTGCGGGAAATATCGCATCTGTCCTTTTCGGAGGAATCCCCGCAACCGGAGCTATAGCAAGAACGGCGGCAAACGCCAACAACGGCGGAAGAACGCCTGTCTCAGGCATGGTACATTCCGTTGTTCTCCTGCTTGTACTTCTTCTCCTTATGCCGTATGCAGCTCTTATCCCCATGCCCGCGATTGCCGCAATCCTCTTTATGGTCGCTTATAACATGAGCGAGTGGCGGCGCGTCGTATCTATTATAAAAACCGCGCCCAAAAGCGATATCCTTGTCATGGCGGCAACGCTTATTCTCACCGTGATTTTTGATTTGGTCGTAGCTATCGAAATCGGCCTTCTTCTGGCGGTAATTCTCTTTATAAAGCGCATGGTTGAGCAGACCTCTGTTAAAAAGATTGCAGAAGACGTGTCAGAAGTCCCCGAGAATGCATGCGTTTATGAAATCAGCGGCCCGCTTTTCTTCGGTGTTGCGGAAAAAATTTCCGAAATTGATTTTGATGAGAATACAAAATGCGTTATTTTGCGCATGGACGCAGTAACAGCGCTTGATTCAACCGCGATGAACGCGCTTCTGGAGTTGTATGAAAAGTGCGCGAAAAACGGCACAGTGCTCGTATTTTCACAGGTCAGGGAGCAGCCGCTTAAGATAATGCAGAAAAGCGGCTTTGCGGACATGGCAGGAAGGGCAAATTTCTGCCCGCATTTTGAAGACGCGCTTAACTGCGCCGCGGCTTTGTGTGAAAGCGCGCCCGCTTTTGCAGAATAAACTAGTTTAACATAAAAAGCAGAAAAGGGACAGCTTATATAAGCTGTCCCTTTTCTGTTGTTGCAATAGGATTATGGGGGGGAGGAGTAACAGAGAAAATTTAACTGTTTTTGAAAAGTCATTACAAAAAGCTTTTTCTGCTTTATGCTTATAAGTATATAAGCATTTTGTTAACAGAAAAAGCTTTTTTTGTTAAATAAATATTAAGAATTACTCTTTTTTCGATTTTTTTGCCTTATTTTCTTCACGAAGCTTTGAGAAAAAGCTCGTAAGAACTCCGGCACATTCCTCCGAAAGCACGCCGCGCGTAACCTCCGGTTTATGGTTATACGGAAGCTCAAACAAATCCGTAACCGAGCCGACTGAGCCTGCTTTTTTATCGTCTGCGCCATATATTACGCGGTCTATGCGCGAATTTATACACGCACCTGCGCACATGGGGCACGGCTCAAGCGTTACATAAAGCTCACAGCCGCAAAGTCGCCAGCCGCCGACTGCGCGGCACGCCTCCTCTATTGCTATAAGCTCTGCATGTCCGAGCGCGGTCCCGTCCATTTCACGAACATTATATCCGCGCCCGATTATTTCCCCGTCACGCACTATTACACAGCCGACAGGTGCCTCGCCAAGCTCTGCCGCGCGGGCGGCAAGCTCAAGCGCCATGCGCATATAGCGCTCATCATCATTGTTTCTCATATCTAATTTCTCTGGCTGTGTATGGGCGCGGGAATTCTTCCGCCGCGCGATATGAACACCTTCGGAGAGCATGTGCTTATCGGCATTACGGGTGCCTCGCCGAGAAGCCCGCCATAGTTTACAAACTCGCCGACGCCCTTTCCGTATGCCGGTATGACGCGCACAGCCGTCGTCTTATTATTCACAACGCCGATTGAAATCTCGTCTGCTATTATTGCAGAGATTACCTCCGGCGGAGTGTCACCCGGAATTGCTATCATGTCGAGTCCGACGGAGCATACCGCCGTCATCGCCTCAAGCTTATCAAACGAGAGGAATCCGTTTTTCGCCGCAGCTATCATGCCGGCGTCCTCGCTTACGGGAATGAATGCGCCTGAAAGCCCTCCGACATGGGGCGACGCCATAACACCGCCTTTCTTAACCGCATCATTGAGCATTGCAAGCGCCGCAGTCGTCCCGTGGCTTCCGACGGAGGAAAGTCCCATCTCCTCAAGAATATGCGCGACGGAATCGCCTATTGCAGGTGTGGGCGCGAGTGACAGGTCAACAATCCCGAACGGCACGCCCAGCCGCTCTGACGCGGTTTTCGCAACGAGCTGGCCTGCGCGCGTAATCTTAAATGCGGTGCGCTTGATTACCTCGGCAAGGTCTGTAAGGTTTACATCTCCTGCGCGCTTTATTGCCTTATGCACAACGCCGGGGCCCGAAACGCCGACATTTATAACCGCCTCGCCCTCGCCTACGCCGTGAAAAGCGCCTGCCATAAATGGGTTATCCTCGGTTGCATTGGCAAACGCGACAAACTTTGCACACGCGACAGACTCGCGCTCGCGGGTCAGGTATGCCATACGGCACACAAGCTCGCCGATTGTCTTTATCGCGTCCATATTTATTCCCGCGCGCGTAGTAGCTACATTTATAAATGAGCATACGCGTTCAGTCTCCGCAAGAGCTTCGGGAAGCGTTGCAATAAGATTCTTATCGCCGCGCGTCATGCCCTTATGGACAAGTGCTCCGTATCCGCCGATAAAGTTTATGCCGAGCGTCTCCGCGGCGCGGTCAAGCGCACGCGCAACGGGAAGGACATCTGCCGAATCGCACGCATCGGCAAGGAGTGAAACGGGCGTTACGGAAACGCGCTTGTTCACAATCGGTATCCCGTATTCACAGGCGATATTCTCCGCAGTGGCTACAAGATCCTTTGCCGTTTTTGTCACCTTGTCATATACGCGCTCGGCAACTTTTTTTACGTCGCTTCCGCAACAGTCTCGAAGGGAAATCCCCATTGTGACGGTGCGTATATCCAGGTGCTCCTCCTCTATCATCTTTATCGTTTCAAGAATGTCAAAAGAATTTATCATCGCTTTGCCGTCTCCCTATCCTATATCCTGTGCATTGTGTTGAAAATATCCTCATGCATCGCAAGAATCTTAAGGCCCATCTTATCTCCGAGCTCAGTAAGCTTCTGCGAAAGCGAAGCGAAATCGGAAGCAACCTCCGATATATCAACGAGCATTACCATCACAAACATATCCGACAAAACGCTCTGGTTTATGTCGAGAATATTTATTTTTCTCTCATTCAGAACATTCGACACCGCCGCAATTATTCCCGTTGTGTCCTTTCCTATAACCGTAATTACTGCACGCATTTTTCTAACTTCCTTTCCTGACATATCCGTTTATGGGCGTTACAACCCTTTTTGATGATTCCAGAGCGTCTAAAACTTCACCTATTATACGGTTTGATATCAAAAATCCCTCGGGTGTAAGACGCCAGCGTAGCCCGTCAAACTCGGCGTGTCCGCTCTTGTAGTAGCCGAGGAGCACCTTTTCAATTTCATCGAAATATGTCAGATACTTTTTCTCAAGCACTTCAGGAGAAATCCCCTCCGAGGTGCGGAGCATAAGCATCACATATTCGCCCGTGCGCTCCTTTATATTTATCGGGTCAATTTTATCAATTACCTCATCGTTCTCACTTATCGCGTGCACATACCGCGATGTGTCGCTGATATATGAAAAGCGCTTTTTGCCGACCATCGAGTGTGCCGACGGGCCAAAACCCCAATACTCACCGAGGTTCCAGTACTTTTTATTATGCCTGCACTCAAAGCCTTCACGCGCAAAGTTTGATATTTCATACTGAATAAAGCCCTCGTCGCGAAGGCGCGCAACTGCCGCGAGATACATATCCGCCTGCACATCATCACTCGGCAGGTCAAGCGTTTCGGGGCGTTCAGCAAGCGGGGTGCCCTCCTCAAGCTTTAAACTGTAGCACGATATGTGCGTCGGCTCAAGAGCAATCGCCGCGTCAAGTGAGTTAAGCCATGTATCAAGCGTCTGAAACGGCAGCCCGTACATCAAATCGAGCGATATATTTGCAATTTTTGCGCTTTTTGCGTACCCGACCGCGCGCTCAACATCCGCAAATGTATGCGTGCGCCCGAGGCAGCGAAGCTCTGCCGCGTCAGAGGATTGCATTCCGAAAGATATTCTGTTGACTCCCGCGCGGCACAGCCTGCGAAGTCCGCGCAGAGTTACCGAATTCGGGTTTGCCTCAATCGTTATCTCGCATTTGTCCGACACATTAAAGCTTTTCATAACTGCTGTAAGAATTTTTATCAGCGCGCGCTCTCCGATTGCCGTCGGCGTTCCTCCGCCGAAATATATCGAGTCAACAAGATAGTCGGACTCGCGCATCTGCGCCTCTGACACATGCTTTGCAAGCGCCGAGGCATATTCATCAAACTCGCCCTTTGTCCCGAGGCGGGAGTAAAAATCACAATACGCGCATTTAGACGCGCAAAACGGTATGTGGATATATATACCGAGCGGAGTCACGCTTTCCACCTCTTTACTCGTCAAGCTTAAGCACTGCCATAAACGCCTCCTGCGGCACCTCGACCGAGCCGAGGTTACGCATGCGCTTCTTTCCTTCCTTCTGCTTCTCAAGAAGCTTCTTCTTTCTCGTTATATCGCCGCCGTAGCACTTTGCAAGAACGTCCTTCCGAAGCGCCTTTACCGTTTCGCGCGCGATTATCTTGCTGCCTATTGTCGCCTGAATCGGCACCTCAAAGAGCTGGCGCGGTATGTTTTCCTTAAGCTTCTCGGCAAGTCTTCTGCCGCGCGCATATGCCTTTTCGGAATGGACTATAAACGACAGCGCGTCAACAGCTGACCCGTTGAGCAAAACATCAAGCTTCACAAGGTCTGACCTGCGATAGCCCGAAAGCTCATAGTCAAGCGAGGCATATCCGCGCGTTTTTGACTTCAGCGCGTCAAAAAAGTCGTATATAATTTCGTTGAGCGGCAGGTTATAATGAAGCTCTACGCGCGTTTCCTCAAGATACTTCATATCAATAAACTCGCCTCTGCGCTCCTGGCACAGCTCCATAATATTTCCGACATAATCCGTCGGCGTCATGATATTTGCGGAGACAAACGGCTCCTCAGCCCACTCTATCTCGTTCGGCGGGGGATAGTTGAGCGGGTTTGCAATCATAAGCTCCTCTCCGCTCGTCTTTTTTACCTTATAAATAACGCTCGGCGCCGTTGTTATGAGGTCTAAATTATACTCGCGCTCAAGACGCTCGCGTATAACCTCCATATGAAGAAGACCCAGAAATCCGCAACGGAAGCCGAAGCCGAGAGCGGCGGAGGATTCAGGCTCATACGTAAGGGACGCGTCATTAAGCTGAAGCTTATCAAGCGCATCGCGAAGGTCGGGGTACTTTGCTCCGTCTGCGGGGTACACGCCCGAGAAGACCATCGGCCGAACCGTACGGTAACCGGGAAGCGCCTCTGAAGCAGGGTTTTCCACCTCTGTAACCGTATCGCCCACCTGCGTTTCCTTGACGTTTTTAATGCTCGCTGTAAAAAATCCAACCTCGCCGGCAGAAAGCTCGCTCGCCGGCATATCGCCTATCGGGAGCATATATCCCGTCTCAACAACCTCAAACTCCGAGCCGACCGCCATAAGCTTTATGCGCATGCCGGGGCGGATTTTACCCTCTACTACGCGGATATATACGATTACACCGCGATAGGAGTCATACCTGCTGTCAAAAATTATTGCGCGGAGCGGCTTTTCCTCATCGCCCGAGGGCGCGGGAATCTCCGCTGTGGCGTACTCAAGCACGGATTCTATATTAATGCCCATTTTTGCGGAGATAAGCGGCGCGTCCTCTGCAGGAATGCCGATTATATCCTCAATCTCGCGCTTTACTCGCTCAGGGTCGGCACTCGGAAGGTCTATCTTGTTTATAACCGGCAAAACCTCAAGCCCGTGCTCTATCGCGAGGTAGGTGTTTGCAAGCGTCTGCGCCTCAATCCCCTGTGACGCATCAACAACTAACAGTGCGCCCTCGCAGGCGGCGAGAGACCGCGACACCTCATAGTTAAAATCGACATGTCCCGGCGTGTCTATCAGATTAAGCACAAAGTCCTCTCCGCTTTTGCTCTTATAGTCGAGCCTGACGGCGCGCGCCTTTATCGTAATACCGCGCTCGCGCTCAAGCTCCATATCATCGAGCAACTGGTCAGACATCTGGCGCGCGTTAACCGCCTGACAGTGCTCAAGAAGGCGGTCTGCCAATGTGCTTTTTCCGTGGTCTATATGTGCAATTATGCAAAAATTCCTGATGTTTTCTCTATTTGCCACAGTATAGTTCTCCCATTTGTGAATTTGTCGCTGCTTTTTTATTAGTATATCATAAACACAGGCTCTTTTACAATGGTATTTGCAAAAAAGAAGTGTTTGCTTTAAGCTTCGGTATAATGTATAATAATCAGAGAACACCTTAAAGGAGTGTGAAAAAATGGGGAAGTTTTTCGCCTTTCTTTACAGAATGAAATACATCTCGCGCTGGTCTCTTATGCGCAGCGTCCGCAATGAAAATGTTGCAGAGCATTCATTCCATGTAGCCGTTCTTGCACATGCGCTTGCCGTAATCTCCAGAGATGTGTTCGGGAATAAAATTGACCCGTGCCGCGCGGCGGCCTGCGCACTTTATCACGATATGCCCGAAATACTCACGGGCGATTTGCCGACGCCGATAAAGTACTATGACCCTGAGATAAAAAATGCGTACAAGCGCATTGAGCACGAGGCATCCGAGAAGCTTTTGGGCTACCTCTCCGACGATATACGCGCAGGCATTTCTTCTGCCGTGCTCGACTCTGATGGGGATATAACTCGCATTATCCGCGCGGCGGATAAGCTCGATGCGTATATCAAATGCACAGAGGAGCAAAGGGCAGGGAATGCCGAGTTTGCCCGCGCCGCTCTGCAGACGCGCGCCGCACTCGATGCAATGGGGCTTCCTGAGGTTGAATATTTCATAAAAAATTACATGCCTGCATTTTCTCTCACTCTTGATGAGCTTGAGGGGTAATTTCTCCTCACTTTTTATAATATACTCTACTGAATAACGGTAGGGAGTGTGGCTATGAAATTTAAAAGACAGCTCATGTTCGGAATCTTTGCCGCGGCCGTTTGCGTCGCGGCTTTTTTTGTCGGAGGGCGGAATTTGCCTGCATCTGTCGAAGCGGTAAAAAAGGAGGATTGTATCCGTCTCCCCGTTATTATGTACCACCAGGTCCTTGACAACCCGTCAAAGCTCGGCAAATTTGTCATTTCTCCGAAAGAGCTTGAGCGTGACATGCGCATGATTTCAGAGCGCGGGTTTGAAACCGTAACAATCTCGGATTTGATATATTTCTGCAGGGGAGAGCGCGACCTTCCGAAAAAACCTATAATGCTCACATTTGACGACGGGTATGAGACGGATTATGTAAATGTGCTTCCGCTGCTTCGGAAGTATAATATGCGCGCCGTGTTCTCCGTTGTCGGCTCATACGCCGAAAAGTACTCAGTGGATATACACAAGCACATAAACTATGCATATCTTTCATGGGACGAGATGGCTGAGATGCTGGGCTCAGGCCTCTGCGAATTCCAGAACCACTCTTATAATCTTCACTCATTGGATAAAAGGCGCGGGTGCCTTCGTGCAAACGGGGAGTCGGAGCTTGATTACAGCAGAATTTTACTTAAGGATTTGGAGCTTTCGCAGAAGCTTTTTAAGGAAAAACTCGGAATTTTACCTCTGTGCTTTACATATCCGTTCGGCCTAACAAGCAGCGTGACGGATAATCTTGTGCGGGGGTACACTTTTTCGGCAACACTCGGAACGGAAGAAAAAATAAATCTCTTAAGCGGCTCACCTGACGAGCTTTACAACCTGTACAGATTCAACCGCCCGCACGGCATGGATATATCAAAAATACTTGACAAGGCTGAAAAAACTGACTGAAAATCAGATACTTTTGCCTTTCAACAGGAATAACAGCAAAAAAACACTCCTGCAGTTATATTCGCCTTGCGGCGAGTGGTATTTGCTCTGCAAAGCGAATATAACTGTGGCACCTTCCTTACGGAGGGTGCCACAAGCAGGGGTGTTTTTATTATAACTCAGATTCAGCTTAGATGCGGGCGACTCCGCTCTTTCTTGCCGCCTCTGCGACAGCTGCCGCAACAGCGGGGCCGACTCTCGGGTCAAACGGCTCTGTGATTATGCGGTCTGCGCGGAGGTCCTTCTCATCGATGAGGTTTGCAATAGCGTATGCTGCAGCAACCTTCATTTCATCGTTGATATCAGATGCGCGGACATCAAGAGCACCGCGGAAGATTCCCGGGAATGCAAGCAGGTTGTTTATCTGGTTCGGGAAGTCTGAGCGGCCTGTGCCGACAACTGCAGCGCCTGCCGCAATTGCATCCTCCGGATAAATTTCCGGAACAGGGTTACTCATAACAAATACCATCGGGTCCTTGTTCATTGAACGGACCATATCCTGCGTGATGATGCCCGGGCCTGAAAGACCGAATACAACATCAGCGCCAACCATAGCATCTGCAAGCGAACCTGCAAGCTTGTTCTTATTTGTGATCTTTGCCATTGCTTCCTTCTCAGCGTTAAGTCCGTCGCGGCCCTCATAAATTGCGCCCTTGCGGTCGCAGAGAATAACATCGCGGAGGCCGAGTGCCATAAGGAGGCGGGTAACTGCGATAGCTGCAGCGCCTGCACCTGAAACGACTGCCTTAAGGTCACCTATGTTCTTCTTTGTAAGTCTGCATGCACCAATCATTGCCGCTGCAGAAACGATAGCCGTTCCGTGCTGGTCGTCATGGAATATCGGAATGTCACAGACCTCTTTGAGTCTGCGCTCAATCTCAAAGCAACGCGGAGCGGAAATATCCTCAAGGTTAATTCCGCCGAAGCTTCCGGCGAGGAGAGAAACAGTCTTTACGATTTCGTCAACATCCTTTGAGCGTACGCAGAGCGGGAATGCATCAACATCACCGAACGCCTTGAAGAGAACACATTTTCCCTCCATAACAGGCATACCTGCCTCAGGGCCGATATCACCGAGACCGAGAACAGCTGTTCCGTCAGTAATAACTGCGACGAGATTTCCTCTGCGTGTGTACTTATAGCTTAAATCAACATCTTCGCTGATTTTAAGGCACGGCTCTGCAACACCCGGTGTGTAAGCAATGGAAAGAGCCTCCTTGCTGTCTACGGGGCAACGGCTGACAACCTCAATTTTGCCCTTCCACTCCTCATGGGATATAAGAGCCTGCTGCTTGTAATCCATTGAACATTCAATCCTTTCTTTAATATGTATGTGCGTAGTAACGCATTTTTCTCTATGGTAGATATTGTATCACTTTTTTATATTTTTTGCAACATCGGTTTTTATTATATACCGACATATTCTTTAAAAAAACTATGGTTGCACTCAGTAACAGTAAAAAATAATTTTGGGCAAAACAAACAGAGGTAATTTTATTACCTCTGCTTAAAACATTTCCCCATTGCGCCCACAGACGCCTTCACACTTCAAGAAGCTCTATTTAGTCGATTGCGAAATGTCCCAGATCAGCGTGATAGATATAAGTATCTATAGATTTAGTAGGGATCGCATCACTTGTTGTGATGATATCAGCAATCTTGAACGTGACGACCTCAAGCTTTGGTGCTGCGTATTCTTTCATTACAACAGCCTCCCTTTCAACAAAAGTTTGCGGAACTATTATATAATACTTTTTCTCACATTGCAAGCATTATTTTAAAATTTTTTTATTTTTATCAAAAAATACTTATATAATGCGACTTTGCGGTTTAAAATTTTTTATTTTTTCTTGGAAAAAGTCGCATTTTGTTTTAAATATTCATTTATAAAACCGTCCAGATCTCCGTCCATTACGGCTCCGATATTACCGCTCTCATATCCCGTGCGGTGGTCCTTTACCAGCGTGTACGGCATAAACACATACGAGCGAATCTGGCTTCCCCATTCAATGAGCTTCTGCTCGCCCTTTATATCCTCTATCCGCTCAAGATTCTCGCGTTCCTTTATTTCAACAAGCTTTGATTTGAGCATCCGCATCGCAACCTCGCGGTTCTGATGCTGGCTGCGCTCGTTCTGGCAGGCGACAACTATCCCCGTCGGAATATGTGTTATGCGTATCGCGGACTCCGTCTTGTTTACATGCTGTCCGCCGGCTCCGCTTGAGCGATATGTGTCAACGCGCAAATCCTCGTCGCGTATTTCAACTTCGATTTCCTCTGTTATCTCGGGCATAACTTCAAGCGCGGCAAATGATGTGTGCCTGCGGCTCGAGGAGTCAAACGGCGATATCCTGACAAGCCTGTGCACGCCCATTTCGCTCTTTAAATATCCGTACGCATTCTCACCCTCTATGAGTATGCTTGCCGACTTAAGCCCGGCTTCATCTCCGTCAAGAAAATCAAGTATTTTATACTTAAATCCGTGGCGCTCTGCCCAATGCGTATACATGCGGTAGAGCATCTCTGCCCAGTCCTGCGCCTCGGTGCCTCCGGCGCCTGCCTGGAAGCTTATAATGGCGTTATTTGCGTCATACGGACCGGACAGGAGTGTTTCTATGCGCGCGGCAGAAATCCCGCCCTCAAGCGCCGTGAGAAGCTCTCCTATCTCTGCAGCGGCGCTTGCATCATCCTCCTCCTCAGCGAGCTCGCAGAGCGTGCGTATGTCGGAAAGCTCTGACTCAAATGACGAAAAGGTACTTATTTTTTCCTTAAGGCGCGATATCCTGCGCAGAACGGTCTGCGAATTTTCAATATCGTTCCAGAAGTCAACAGCCTCCGTGCTTGCCTCAAGCTCTGAAAGCTCCTTTGTTATCCCGTCTATATCGAGAGCGGAGCGCAGCTCTGAAAGCGGCTCCGAAAGGGCATTTATGCGTATTTTATATTCATCAACCTCGAGCATGGCTACCTCCTTGTTCGTACTGCTTGTTACGGAGCGACAAAGCCGCGCGCAACAGCTGCCGCTTCCGCCGCATCCTCAGTATATGCATCCGCGCCGATTTCTTTCGCAAACTGAGCCGTTACGGGTGCGCCGCCGACCATGACCTTCACCGAGTCGCGAAGCCCTGCATGCACAAGAGCTTCTATCGTCGTTGCCTGACTTTTCATAGTCGTTGTCAAAAGCGCTGACAGCGCAACGATGTCCGGTCTGTGCTCGGCAACAGCTGCAACTATTTTTTCCTCACTCGCGCTTACGCCGAGGTCAACCACCTCAAACCCTGCGCCCTGAAGCATCATTTTCACAAGATTCTTGCCTATATCATGGCGGTCGCCGTTTACGGTGCAGATAACTGCACGGCCGCATGCCTTAGCCCCCTCGCTCGCAAGCGCAGGACGCAGCAGGTCAAGACCTATGTTAAGCGCGCGTGCAGCAAGCATTACCTCGGGAACGAAAACCTTATTCTCGCGGAATTTCTCGCCAACCGCATTCATTCCCGCAAGAAGCCCGAGATTCAGTATCTCATCTGCCGCAACACCCGCGCCCATCGCAGCGGTTACAAGCGCCGATATTTCTCTTGCCCGGCCTTTTTCCACCGCACTGCATATCTCATCATAGCTGTACATATCAGTAAACCTCTGTTTCTGCCAATTTTTACAACTCTATTATAACATATATGAATTCATGCGTCAATTTCCGGCACACCTGCAAAAAAATTATTTGTAAAGTTGTGAAAAACATGATATAATAACAAAAACAGACATTTTAGTATATAAATTCAGGTTTTGAGAATTATATATATTATGTGTAACAAGGAGGGTTTACCGTGTCAAATGCACTTTCACTTACAAACGCAACCTTTAACGAGCTTGTCGCGGAGGCAAAAGGCGTCGCATTGGTTGATTTCTGGGCGGAATGGTGCGGCCCGTGCCGCATTCTCGCTCCCACAATTGATGAAATTTCCGCAGATTTTGCAGGACGCGCAGGCGTATATAAAGTCAATGTGGATGAAGAAGGGGAGCTCGCCGCGCAGTTCGGTGTTATGACTATCCCCACGCTCTTCATTTTCAAAGACGGCGAGATTGCAGACAAGATTGTCGGAGTTGTTCCAAAAGACAAAATAGCGGCTGCGATTGAAGCTGTGCTGTAAATTTCAGTTCTGAACGGGAGAGGTAATGTAATGGACGGAATAGAAACAAAAGCATTCAGAAGCTCGCTGGTCGGCTTTTCCAAAGAGGATGTCAACTCATATATAGTAGCGATGTCTTCCCGCCACAAGAAGGAAATCGAAAAGCTTAACGCGGAGCTTTCAGAAGCAAGAAGAGAAAACGAAGTGCTTTCTTCAAAGCTTTCGGAAACTCAGAAAAACACAGCTGCAATCAGCATCGAAAATAACGAGCTGGTTAAAAAGCAGGAGCTTGAGCTTGAGAGCACAAAAGCCGAGCTTTCATCTCTCAAAGAGAAAATCGACTCGCTTTCAAGAATCGAATCAGAATATGCCGACCGCAAGGCACAGCTTGCCGATATTGAGATTACGGCGCACGCACGCGCAAGCGATATAATCGCAAAGGCCGAAAGCGATGCGGCATCTCGCCTTGACGCTCTTGAAAAAGAGCTTGAGGAAAAGGAGCGCTTATTTAAAGAAAAAATGGCAAAAATGCTTCGCGAAACCTCTGATATATTCCAGACCCTTTCGCGCATGTATGATGCACTCAAGTCAGATGTGGACACCGTTGACGCCCGTATCTCACACATCACGGACTCTGTCCGTTCCGAGACAATGTCTCTTGTTTCTGCCTGTGCATCAGCGCAGGACAAAATAAGCGACATCAGGGCTGCAATAGCAGACGCGGAATATTCAGAGTAATTAATCCGGAATGCAGGGTCTGTCTTACATACAGCCGGGCATCTCCAAAACGCCTGTTTTTTGTCAGTCACATCAATAAATATAACATAAAAGTGGCACATTGTCGCATTTTTTCGCGCGTGTGTCACTTTTTTATTTTTGCTGTTATAGTCAATGCGGCGGGACCAAGCAAAAACAAGGACACGGAAAAATTCCGTGTCCTTGTTTTGTTTTTACACTGTTATGCCTTTATGAAGTCAAGGATTCTTGTAAGAAGAACCGCTACCTCGGCGCGCGTCGTGTTCGCTTTCGGGTCGACAAGACCGTTCTTTCCGTTCACGAGTCCGTTTGCCATAAGTGTAGCTACAGCTTCCTTCGCATAATCTGACACTTTGTCATAGTCCGGCGCATCCGGGGCATCTCCCGCCTTAAGCTCTGCTCCGAGCTTTATGAGCGCACGGTATACTATTACCATCATGTCCTCACGCGTGATTTCTTTGCGCGGTGCATACTTGTTGTCGCCGATACCGCCGACAAGACCTGTGTTGCGCGCGACTGCAAGCTCTTCTGCAAAATAGTCGCCCGCCTTTACATCGGCAAAGTTTTCGGTGTTATCAGACTCAAGCTCAAATGCGCGGACAAGAAGCACTGCATAATCTGCCCTTGTTATGTTCGCACCCGGCGCAAATGTTGTTGCGCTCGTGCCCTTGATTATTCCTGCGTCTGCCAGCGTGTTTATCGAATCTGCTGCCCATGCGTGGTTTCCGAGGTCTGTAAAGCCTTCTGCCGTATCGCCGTTTTCGCCCCCGTTGCCGCCATCTTCAGGATTTGTATCATCGGGGGTCGTATCGTCGGGATTTGTGTCCTCAGGCTTTGTGTCTGTTCCGGAGCCGTCGTCACCGCCGCCTCCGCCACCGCCGCCTCCGCCGGTCGCACCGAGGACCTTTACGGAGAAGTGGCAGGTTGTTGCTCTTCCTGCTTCATCTGTTGCCGTTATCGCTATATGATGCTCGCCTATCTGGCTGTCATTTGGCTTCCACGAAAATGTTGCCGTTTCTTCATCAAACCATGCGCCTCGCGGAAGAGCTGATGCGCTGTATGTGATTGACGGGTTTTCCGGTCTCGGGCTCGTCGCCGATACCGCTATCTCTATTAAGCTTCCTGCCGATGTTGTGATGCCGTTCCTTATCGGGGCAAATATCGGGGCGCCCTGGTCGAGATATGCCAGCGGGATTACTACATCCTGCTCAAGGTCTATATTATAGATGTAGCCCTCATCAATATCATCCGGGTTCTTGTAGTTGCGGACGAGTGTCGATGTGCCGAGGTTTAAGCGGATGCTTCCGTCCGCGTTCTCGCTTGCATCAACTATCTCATATGCGCCGTTCTGAACCTTATCGTTGTCGATATATACGACCTTGCCCGCAAGCTCTAACGGATTGTCACAGTCAATATTGACATCTATCCAGTTGGTAAAGTCGCCGAAGCCGAATGTCGTGTCAAAGTCCTTGACCGTTCCCTTGTATGCACCTTTTTCCACTGCTGTGCCGTTGACTTCCATCACCTTTTCGTCTGCTTCGCCGATGATTGTTCCGTCATTTACATAACGGCTCAGCACCTGGCCGTCTGCGCTTACTGTGTATACTCCGACAAAGCCCTTGAAGAATATCTCTCTGTCGCCGTCTGTTATCTTGTACTCAACATCGTTGTTTGTTGCGTAGAAGACATAGTCGGCTCTTCCGTTTGTGTGCGTTACCTTTACGGCACGGACTGTATCAAGCTCACCGAGCTTATCTGCGCCGCTTACCGTCTCGATTGTCTCAAGCGGGACCATTTCGGACAGATATCTCGTGTTCTTGTACGGCTCAAACACTGTTGTGTACAGAGAATCAAGGTCCTCTCCCTCATTCTTTACGAGAACGTAATCAAGAGTTTCCGGGAACATGTTGTTCTCTTTACGCGTCGGAACTACGCCGCCTGCAAATGTAACCTCTGCAGGGTCTATGTTGTTCATCTGCGTCATGCGGAGCTTTACGCCGTCGGCGTTCTTGGAAACCTGACGGTAGTCCTTAATATCAAACTCTACTGAGAAGTTCCTGCTTGCATTCTTGTATCTGCGGATTTTTCCCAGCCATGTGAGTCCTCTCGGGAATACTGTTGTGTATGTCCACACATCCGGTGAGTTCGGGTCGGGGCCCGGGCCGATAAAGAGGCCCTCCACTCCGTTTAATGTGTACGGCGCGCCAAGTCCGTCAGGACCCATGCCGACATATGAACCGATATAGTTGCCCTCTGAATCCACCTGAGGTGTTACCTCGCCGAGACCCTCGACGGCATTTACCGTCTCTGCCGCGCCGTGGAAGCTGAAGATATGCGAATCGCCGCCCGTTACACGGAAGAAGTCAACCGCGTAGGAGTTCGCATCGTCTACATTAATCATAACGAGCGTTCTGCGGTAGTTATCCATTTCCGCTATGTTCTTATCGATTGCATTCGGTGCTTCCGCGTCAATTACCTTTACAAGACCGGAGTCATCAAAGTGGAGCGGATATGCCGCCTCATTGATAGACTTCTGCGAGAAGTCATTTACGGCTACTGAGTTTGCCGCTACCGTCTGTCTCGTCCACTGGAGGTTTTCAGGCTCCTTACCCGATGTAGCAGGGTATCCGAGGTCAGGTGTCAGGGCAAGACCGAACGCATCTATGCCTATATTGAGCACATCAAGGTGTCCGTGGCCGCCTGTGCGCCCGAAGTATAACCAGAAGTCGCGCTGGGTATCCCTTGCCGTCTGCGTACCGACTGACTTGTAGAGGTCACCGTCACGGAGAACTGCGATTCCGTAGCCTGTCATGATATCGCTCTGGGTACGCGGACCCTCGCTGTACTTATATTTCTCTATTTCCTCACCTATGCCCTCAGGCTCCGGGTCGAATATATTGGTTCTCATATTCTTTGTGGAGAATCCGTTGCCCTGATATATCTGCTGCGCGTAATCGCGGAGAATCGGCTCCAGATCAGGGTTATTGAGTGCAAGCAGATACTTAAAGTCCATAAGTGCATCCGAGCCGCCGCCAAGGCCGCCGGTGCTTCCGACGCTTCCGCTGTCACCGATGTTTGTCGGCTGCTTACCTATGAGGTACTTCTGCAGGTACGGCGCAAACATCTGCGTAAATTTCGGGAAGTTATACAGGTTGTAGTTTTTCTCGCCCTTGTAATATGAGAGATAATCCGCAACGCGGCGCAGAGCGGAAACCCATGTTCCGTTGTAGTTATCCGCAACCTCGTTTCCGAGTCCGTCGCGGTCAACTACGCTGACGAGCGTTTTAAGAATGTTACCGCCGTCAACTCTGCCGACCATTTCAACGCCTGACTGATAGAGCCACTCAATCATTTCTGTCGTCTCCGGCTCTTCGTCAAGGATTATGGCTGAAGCCGCAATAGTTGCCTGGTGCCAGCCGAAGTTACCCTTTACTCTGTGAACCTTGGCGCCCTCAAATGCCTCAAGGAGGATATGCTCACGCCAGTTGTCCCAGATTTTTGAGCTGCTCGACTTATCGTTTTCAAGCTCGAATTTCTTCGCCTTATTGGACAGGAACTTTATAACCTGTGTATCTGTGAGCATCGGATAGAACGCGTCTGCCGCAAGAGCCATATTTTCAAAAGCCTCACACTCAGAAATGGAGATCTTAATATATCCCTTGTCGTAGCCGTTCATCTCTGTGTTTTCATCTATTCTGTGCTCATAATATGTGTCTGCAAGACGGTCGAGGAGGATAGCTCCCGCACGGCCAAAGCGCAAATCGCCCGTATATACATATGCATCTGAAAATGCCTTTACTCTGCTTACTGCAGATGATGTGACATTGTACATATAGTACGGGATATACCAACGGTGCTCCTTAAGTGTGGAGGTCGTCATATAATGGTTGCCGTTTTCATCCTTCGGATAATATCCCCTACCGTCGTCAACGCCCCAGCTCTCAACCGTTTCGCCCGGGCGGAGACCTGCGCCGAAGTTCAGCGTCTCAACCTCTGCTACTTCGTCGTAAAGCACGTTTACAAGCGCGTCCTTCTCGCCGTTTTCTACTGCGATGCGGTTATTCTCAATCGCGCGCTCCGGATCATAGCGACCCTGCGCATC
>JAZRPG010000021.1:0-21280 GCA_045649105.1 Eubacteriales bacterium | reverse complement strand
TCGGGCTCATAACCCGAAGGTCGTTGGTTCAAATCCGGCCTCCGCAACCAAAAAGAAAAGTCACGCGTCAGCGTGACTTTTTCTTTTTATCTGCAGAAGCGGGAATGGTGAAAAATTCTGAGGGTTATGAGCCCGACGGGCGAATAACTTGCTCCCGTGCTGAGCGCTGCCTGTGGCAGAAAAAGCGAAGCACGGGAGGGGCAGAGGTCAAAATGGTTTAGCGGTAGCGAAACAAACCATTTTGGGCACCTCAACCCGTGGTCGTTGGTTCAAATCCGGCCTCCGCAACCATGAAAAAAGACTATTCTTCGGAATAGTCTTTTTTCAGTTATATTTGCCTTTGGCAAGTTATATTTCTACGAAGTTATATTCGGCTTGCGCCGAGTGATATTGTGCTTCGCACAGATAAAAGGCAAATATAATATCACTCCAACGAAGTTGAAATATCACCCAATATACCTCGTATCTATTATGAACGTGAAACCAAAAAAGTATGTCCGCGCCGTATAAAACGGCGTGGGCATACATGCTTTCTCACGTGTTAAAGCTCTGATTAGTCGATAACTACCAGAGGCTTGATGAGGTCACGCGGCTTGTCCTTCATAAGCATCAGAGCAGGCTCTACATTTTCAAGACCGTTAAACCTATGTGTAATAAGTTTTTCCGGATGGATACGGTTGGAAACGACCAAACGAGCCAACTTCTCGGAACGGAGACGGCCACCGGGCATCAGTCCGCCGACAATCATCTTATGTCCCATACCGCAACCCCATTCTACGCGGGGAATCTTAACATAGTCGCCTTCGCCAAGGTAGTTGACGTTACCGATGATTCCACCGGCCTTGAGCATTCTGATAGCCTGGTCGAAGGTATCGTTATCGCCGCCGGCGACGATAACCTTATCAACTTGACCATGGTTGAGGTCGAGAATCTGCTCTACGATGTCGCCTTCGCGGTAGTTGATGATGTTAGTTGCACCGAATTCCAACGCCAGGTCCGCACAGTTCTTGCGGGAACCTACGGCATAGATATTAGCAGCGCCTCGGATAGCAGCAGCCGCAACAGACATCAGTCCGACAGGACCAATGCCGATAACTGCAACATTATCACCATACTGGATATCTGCGAGCTCTGCGCCATGGAAACCGGTGGGTACCATGTCGCTGATCATACAAGCTGCACCTAAGTCCATATCCTCTGGCAGTAAAGCTAAGTTAGCATCTGCCTCGTTGACATGGAAATATTCGCCGAATACGCCGTCTTTGAAGTTAGAGAACTTCCAACCGGAGAGCATTCCGCCGCTGTGCATGGAATATCCTTCCTGAGAGGCAAATGCACCCCAGTCGGGAGTGATAGCGGAAACTAAAACTTTGTCTCCGACCTTGAAATCTTTTACCAGACTGCCGACTTCAACAACCTCGCCAACTGCCTCGTGGCCGAGAATCATATTGTGTCGGTCACCGATGGCTCCGGCCCAAACGGTATGCACGTCAGATGTGCAGGGAGCCAGTGCCAGAGGCTTACAAATAGCATCAAGCGGGCCACAAATCGGAGCATCCTTCGTGATCCAGCCGGTCTCTCCGATTTTCAGCATTGCGAAACCTTTCATATGCAGTTCTCCTTTCAAAATGTGGCATTTTGCCATACAATATTTTGTATTGCTATTATAATACTAAAATATTGTATGTTAGTCAATAATTAATCGAAAAGCAACAGCATTTACCGTAAATTATTTACATTTGAATTGTTTGGGATTACAAAAAGAGAACATACATTCATCTGAATGCATGTTCTCTTTAAATGTGGCTTAATACAGCAGGTGTTTTTCTACTTTATAATTCTGACGCGTATTATGTTCGGGAGCGCTGAAATTTTGTCTGCAAGGTCATCGGCGACAGCGCCGTCGACATCGATAACGGTGTATGCATAGTCACGCTTTGAGCCGTTCTGCATGTTTGCGATGTTGAGGTTAAGAGCGGCGATGGTTGCGGTAATACTGTTTACCGTATTGGGCACATTCTTGTGCAGGACGGTAATCCGGCAGTCACCGCTTCTCGGAAGGTCGACCGTCGGGTAGTTGACCGAATTTTTTATAACACCTGTGAGGAGATAGTTTCTGAGCTCAGTGGATGCCATGACAGCGCAGTTATCCTCACTCTCAGGTGTGGATGCGCCGAGGTGGGGGATTGCGACGACATTTTCAAAGCCGAGAAGCTTATCCTCGGGGAAGTCCGTCACATATCTTGCAACCTTGCCCGATGCGAGCGCATCAAGCATGTCATCTGTATTTACGAGAGTTCCGCGCGCGAAATTGAGGATTCGCACATCGTCCTTCATGAGCTTGAGTGTCTCGGCATTTATCATTCCTGTTGTTTCGGCATTTGCCGGGACATGCAGTGTAATGTAATCGCACGAAGCGTATATCTCGTTAATATCCGTGCAGTGCTGTACGCTGTGCGAGAGCTCCCAGGCGGCATTAATTGATATATACGGGTCATATCCCATGACATTCATGCCGAGGCGCTGTGCAGCATTTGCTACCATAACGCCGATGGCACCGAGTCCGATGATTCCGAGGTTTTTGCCCATGAGCTCGGGGCCGACAAAGCTGCTCTTGCCCTTTTCGACGAGTTTTCCGACCTCATCACCCTTGCCTTTGAGCGTCTTTGCCCACTCAATGCTTGCCGATATACGGCGGGAAGCGAGGAACAGGCCGCAGATTACAAGCTCCTTAACGGCGTTTGCATTTGCGCCCGGAGTGTTGAAAACGACAATGCCCTGTTCAGCGCAGCGGTCAAGCGGGATATTATTTACGCCGGCACCTGCACGTGCAATGCACAGAAGCTCGGGGTTAAACTCAGCGGAGTTTAAGTCTGCTGAGCGGACGAGTATCGCGTCACAGTCGGGAACGTCGGTTCCGCAGGTAAACTTGTCGGCAGGGAGGCGTGAAAGCCCCGTATCCGCAATTTTATTTAAAAGTTTGACGTTATACAAGGAAAATTCCTCCTACTTATTTTTTTGCTCAAATTCGCGCATGAATGCGACGAGCTTCTTTACACCTTCAACCGGCATTGCGTTATATATTGATGCGCGCATACCGCCGACGGAACGGTGTCCCTTTATGGAAAGCAGGCCGAGCGCTGAAGCTTCTTTTACAAACTTTGCATCAAGCTCCTCGTTGCCGGTCTTGAATGTAACATTCATGAGTGAGCGTGAGTTTTTCTCTGCGTGTGCTATAAAGAGCTCACTTTCGTCGAGGAAATCGTAAAGAAGAGCTGCTTTTTCTCTGTTTATCTTCTCAAGAGCTTCTATGCCGCCCAGAGACTCAATCCACTCGAGTACGAGCTTGCATATATAAATCGGATAAGTCGACGGAGTGTTGTACATTGAGCCGTTTTCTGCCTCGACTTTATAGTCCATAACAGTCGGACAGGAGGGGCATGCGTTTCCGATGAGGTCATCACGCACGATGACAACGGTAAGCCCTGCAGGAGCCATGTTTTTCTGTGCACCGGCATAGATTACGCCGTATTTTGAGACATCTATTTTCTGTGAGAGAATGCAGGAGGACATATCCGCAACTATCGGGATTCCGTTTGTTTCGGGGATATAACTCCAGAGCGTTCCGAAGATTGTATTATTTGTGCAGATGTGAACATAATCGGCATCGGGGCTGAGCTTAAGCTCTGACTGCTCGGGTATGCGCTTGAAATTTTCTTCTGTCATATCGGCTGCGATGTTTACCGTGCCGTATTTCTTTGCCTCTTTTGCCGCCTTTCCGGAGAACTGACCTGTTATAATATAATCGGCCTTGCCGGTCTTCATAAGATTCATTGGGACGGAGGCAAACTGAAGCGATGCGCCGCCCTGAAGGAAGAGAACCTTGTAATTATCCGGGATTTCAAGGATTCGGCGAAGGAGAGCCTCTGTTTCTTTTATGATTTCGTCATAAACCTTACCGCGATGGCTCATCTCCATAACAGACATTCCGGAGCCGTTATAATTCAAAAGCTCAGCCTGAGCGCGCAAAAGTACGGATTCAGGGAGCATAGAAGGACCTGCTGAAAAATTATATACTCGGTTTTCAAACATTGGTTTACCTCCAGAAAAGTAATAATATCTACTATAGTACACCTATGGCGACATAATGTCAAACAGAAATTCTAATAAAAGAATTGAAAAAACGACAAGTTTTTCATGCGAATTGTACAATTTTTTGGGTTATAGAACGGCGTTTGGAAGAAAAACACACGGGAAAGCGCAACCTCGCGCCCGCGTATTCTGTACCTGTGCGCCTTTACAAAGCAGCTTCGGTATAATATAATATGTTAAAATATAAAGAATTATGGGCAGGTGGAAGTTGTGAAAAAAGATATAATACTAAAAGCGGAAGACCCGTCACCGCTTCTTGAATTTATGCGGCGTGAGCTTAAAAACCTGCCTTCCGGCCGCGTAAAATCGTTTCTGGAGCACAGACAGGTGTCGGTTGACGGCGTGGTGACGACAAAATTCAACTTCCCGCTTCGGGAGGGGCAGGTTGTAAAAATATCAATGGCGCAGGGCGCGTCAAAAGACTGCGGCCTTGATGTTATATATGAAGATGAGTGGATTGTGGCCGTAAACAAGCCTGCAGGGCTTCTGACTGTTGCAACGGATACGGAAAAGCTCCGCACAGCGTATGCCGTTCTGCGTGAGACACGGCGCGGCGGCATATATGTCGTTCACAGGCTTGACCGCGACACTTCGGGAGTGCTTCTTTTTGCAAAGAGTGAGGATGTTCGCGATGAGCTTCAGGACAGGTGGGATAAGCTTTTGGCGCGGCGTGAATATCTCGCGATATGCGAAGGCGTTTTTGATAAAAAGAAGGGCAGATGTGACACATATCTTGCCGAGAATCGCGCGCATGTCGTATATTCATCAAAAGATAAAGAGGGGAAGCGCGCAATAACAAATTATGAGGTAACAGAAGAAAATGCCTCGTATTCTGCAGTGCGTATTCTGCTTGAAACGGGAAGGAAGAACCAAATCCGCGTGCATATGAAAGAGCTTGGCCACCCTATTGTCGGAGATAAGAAGTACGGAGCAACAGGGAATCCGCTCGGAAGGCTCGGACTGCATGCATACAAGGTGGAGCTGATTCACCCCGTGACGGGAAGACGGGTAGAAATAAAAGCAAATCCCGAGCGAAAATTCCGTACGCCTGACTCAAGAAAATATAAACATAAATAAAACACCGCATGCACAAGACAAAGTGCATGCGGTGTTTTATTTACTTTATACGGTAAAATTCAGGCGGAAGTATATCGGAGAGCTCAGTGAGAATATCCTGAACACCTGTTTCGTATTCAGTCCCGTTATCGCGGATAAATTCAAACTCGGGAAGAGCGCGGTCGATTGAAAAGACTATCTCGCATTTGTCGGGAGAAACGGAAAGAGAGCCGTTATGCGCCCGGGCAACACTGTTTATAAAACGGGCTTTTTCCTTCCGCGCGTCATCGTAGAAGTTCGTGAATTTTTCGGTGACGGGCTGTGAAATGCTTGCGGAAAACCGCATAACTGCCTTATTATCGTGCTCCGATAATGAGAAGGATATATCGCCGCCGTCAGTCAGACAGTCAATAAAAAAGTCGAGTATATTATATATCGTGCGGCGAAGCTCGCTTAAGCTGCAATATGCAAGAAGCTCGGAATCCGGGCCTGAGTACGAAAGCTCTATGTGAAGCGGGGAGAAAAAACTGTGGAATCCGTCTGAGAAGGACTTGCAGAGGAGGGAAAGGTCCTCCACCGAGCGCTTGTCCTCTGCGCTTATCCTGTTTATGATATGCTCTATATTGTTGAGTATCTTATGCAGCTTGTAGTTGTTTAGGTTTATCGATGTAAGATAATCTGAAAACTGAGGATAAGCGTCGTCGGGAAGTGTTTTTATCACAAGCGACAGCGCGGAAGTGATTGTCAGAAGCGGACCCTTGATTTTTGCGCATTCGCCCTCAAGCCAGCTTCTTAGTGTGGCGTCGTCCGCCGCAAGAGCCTTTTTGTCCTGAGCATTGCTTATCGTGACAATGGAAGAATTGCCGAGATTTGAAATTGTTACATCGCAGATGAAATCCCCGATGACGGCGCCCTTTAAAGTTATTCTTTTGTCATCATCGGAGATGTCCGCTCCGGCAGGGAGAAGCTTCTGTGCGGACGCGTTGGGCTTGATAAAGGGGAAAAGAAGCTTAAACGCCCTGTTTGTATAGACTATCTTGTTTTCATTTATAATTGCAACGGCATCGGAAGACCACTCGAAAATTTTATAGAGATTGGAAAACTCCGTACTTAAGTTCATGTTTAAATCACCGTTCATACCTTGTTCTTCTGCTTGTTTTTATTAATATTATATATTAATCCGACAAAAAACGCTACAGAATTTTGTTATTTTTTTCAAAATAAACTGTTGTAAAATTTTTAAACTTCGTTTATAATATAAATTAATATAAATTTTAGGAGGAAAAAGGCAATGAGTATCAAAATAGGTATTAACGGCTTCGGACGCATCGGACGCCTCGTTTTCCGCTCAAGCGTCAATAAGCCCAACATCCAGTTCGTGGGAATCAACGATCCGTTCATCGACACGGAGTATATGGCATATATGCTTCGCTACGATTCAATGCACGGTCGTTTTGATGGCGAAATCAGCTATGATGACAAGTCCATCACTGTAAACGGCAACAGAATCATGGTTTATGCTTGCAAGGACCCGGCTGAGATTCCGTGGAGCGAGTGCGGCGCTGAGTACGTTGTAGAGTCTACAGGCGTATTTACAGACGCTGAGAAGGCAAGCGCACATATCGCAGGCGGGGCAAAGAAGGTTGTTATCTCCGCTCCGTCAAAGAACGCTCCCATGTTCGTTATGGGCGTAAACAATGACAAGTATACAAGCGATATGAACATCGTTTCAAACGCTTCATGCACAACAAACTGCCTTGCACCGATTGCAAAGGTTCTTAACGACAACTTCGGTATCGTTGAGGGACTTATGACAACAGTTCATGCTACAACTGCTACACAGAAGACTGTTGACGGTCCGTCAAAGAAGGACTGGAGAGGCGGCCGTGCTGCAGCAGGCAACATCATCCCGTCATCCACAGGTGCTGCAAAGGCTGTCGGTAAGGTTATCCCTGAGCTCGAGGGCAAGCTTACAGGCATGGCTTTCCGCGTTCCGACACTTGACGTTTCAGTTGTTGACCTTACAGCACGTCTTGCAAAGGATGCAACATATGAGGAAATCTGCGCTGCAATGAAGAAGGCTTCCGAGACATCAATGAAGGGTATCCTCGGCTACACTGAGGACGCAGTTGTTTCATCTGACTTCATCGGCGAGGTTCGTACATCTGTATTTGATGCTACAGCAGGCATCATGCTTTCACCGACATTCGTAAAGGTCGTTTCATGGTACGACAATGAGTGGGGTTACTCAAACAAGGTTGTTGACCTCATCACACACATGTACTCTGTAGACCATAAGTAAGAATAAGGCAACAAAAAGCGGAAGGATTAAATCCTTCCGCTTTTTTTATCATTATATTATTCGGGGACTGCCATAAAAAGCTCTGAAAGCTTTTGCGGGCAGGCCTTTCCTGAGGTCAAATCAAAAATACGCGCCGCAACGGCATCATAATCCTCTGCGGCAAGGAAATATGTTATCGTGACATCGGCTGCATAGTCGGTGTTTTCTATTCTCGCGCCTGCGCCGGTAAGCGTTTTCTGAACCAACTCAAACATGGCATACGGTATGGTGAGCGATGCCTTGCTCCACAGGCGCATCACGGCGATGCCGGCTGCCTCGAGCGCAATTTTGGCCGCGTGAGAATATGCGCGGCAAAGCCCGCCCGTGCCGAGCAGAGTGCCTCCGAAATACCGTGTAACAACACAGCAGAAGTCAGAAATCTCGGCGTGTCTGAATACATCGAGCACGGGAAGTCCTGCCGTGCCCTGAGGCTCTCCGTTGTCCGAATAGCGCATAATGTTGTTCTCTCTGATGCTGTAGGCGTATACATTGTGCGTTGCGCTCTTGTGCTTATCATTAATCTCAGCTATAAATGCAAGCGCTGCTTCCTCGGTATCGGTATGGCGGAGATAGCCGATAAAGCGCGAACGCTTTTCGACAAACTCGTCTGTTCCGTCACCTGCCGGGATTTTAAAGCTGCTTGTCATTTTCTTCACCTCCGAGCCCGCGCATCACTCTTCCGTACAGTCTGTCATCACACACCGCCTCGAGTGAAATACAATCATCGTTATAGCTGAGCGAAAGAACCTTTCCCTCGCGGTATATAAGGTCAACCAGTGCGGACTTATCATACGGTATATCAAGCGTCACACGACGCGCCGTTTTTGAAAGAGCGGTACAAATTTTGCGCTTTAATTCATCAAAATTCTGCTTGTTTTTTGCAGATATGCATACTGTGCCGTCACCTGAAGGAAGGTCGGAAGTGTTTCCGAGCATGTCGCACTTGTTAAACACAATAAGCGACGGCGTCTCTGATGCGCCAAGCTCCCGTATGACGCCTTCAACCACGGAAATTTGCGCGCTCATCTCGGGACTTGATGCGTCAACCACATGCAAAAGAAGGTCGGCATACAAAAGCTCCTCAAGCGTTGCGCGGAAAGCGCGTGTCAGATGGTGCGGCAGCTTGCGTATAAACCCGACGGTATCCGAAAGTACCGCCTCCACGGTATCGCTTACGGTAAATCGCCGAGCCGTAGGGTCAAGTGTGTCAAAAAGGCGGTTTGCGGCGTGTATCTGAGAGTCAGTAAGTGCGTTGAGAAGTGTTGACTTTCCGGCATTTGTATAGCCGATAAGAGCGATGAGCGGAATCTCGCGCTTTATGCGGGCGCGCCTCTGTTCACCGCGCACACGCATAACGGTTTCAAGCTCATCCTCAAGCCGGGCTATGCGGCGGCGTATATGCCGCCTGTCGGTCTCAAGCTTAGTTTCGCCGGGGCCGCGTGTGCCGATGCCGCCGCCGAGCCTTGAGAGTGATGTTCCGTGGCCTGAAAGGCGTGGCAGCAGGTATTTGTACTGGGCAAGCTCGACCTGAAGTTTGCCCTCGCGCGATTGCGCGCGGCTTGCAAATATGTCAAGAATGAGAGTGGACCTGTCAATAACGCGAACGCCGAGTATTTCTTCGAGATTTTTCGTCTGTGCAGGCGAAAGCTCGTTGTCGAATACGGCGAGGGTGAGCTCAAGATTTTTTATGATTTCCGCAATTTCGCGCGCCTTTCCCGTGCCGATAAAAGTCCTCGGCTCGGGGGATGAACGGCGTTGGATTACGCGCGCTTCACAAACTCCGCCGGCAGTTTTCAAAAGCTCGGAAAGCTCGTCCAGGCTCGCGTCCGTAACCGCGTCGGCATCGGAGCAGCCATCTGTATCAAGGCCGATGAGAACGGCTCTTTCAAGTGTTTTTTCGTTATCCATCAAAACCTCCGTTTTTGCGGAATCCCGTGTGAATAAAGTATGACGCAAATTCTTTTCCGTGTCAATATATAATTTGCCCAATGGAACTTTTATATGTTATAATATCATAAAAAGATGTTTATTTACTGCGCAAATGAGGTGAAGATATGCTGCATTTCGTCCGCGGACGCGTGAAGAGCGGTAAAAGCTCATATATAATCGGAAAAATAAAGGAAGAGCACAGAAAAGGAACACTGCTTTTAGTGCCTGAGCAATATTCGCATACTGCAGAGCGTGCGCTCTGCGAAGCGTGCGGGAATGAGGTGTCGCTTTTTGCTGAGGTTATAAGTTTTCGCCGCCTTGCGGTAAAGGCAAGGTCGGAAATCGGCGGACTTGCGCTTGAGACGGTCGGACCCGCCCGTCGGATATTGCTTCTGCATTCTGCAATAAGACGCTGTGCGCCCATGCTTTCTGCGCTTTCTGCGGTCTCCGGGAATCCGGAGCTTCTTTCCGGCGTGCTCAGCGTCATTGATGAATTTAAGGCGTATGGCATATCTCCCGAGTGCGTTTTAAAAGCTGCAGGGGAGGCATCGCCCGCCCTTGGGCGAAAGCTCTCCGATTTTTCTGTAATTTACGCCGCATATGAGAACGCTCTCGGCGAGGACGAGGAGGATATGTACGATGAGCAGAGCTCAGTCGCAGAGGCGCTGAGAGGACGCGGCTTCTTTGCGGATAAGACCGTGCTTCTTGACGGTTTTTCAGGGTTTACCGCGGCGCAGCTTGATATACTTGAAACGGCGGTTTGCGAGGCGCGTGATGTATATATAACGCTTGAAATGCCGAAAGAATATGAGCGCGGAGCTGAAAACGGAATATTTGATAAGGCGTTTGACACGATGGCAAAACTGTCAGAGCGCGCAGCGCGTCACGGGGTGGCGGTAGATGATGTGTATCTCGAGAAGAAAGAAAAAGGAGCGCTTGCCTACCTTGACGAGGCGTTGTTTTCACATGACAGCGCGGAGTTTTCGGGCGATTGCGGCGAGATAACGATTGCGCGTGCAGGCGGGGTGTTTGAGGAGTGTGAGCTTGCCGCGGCGTATATACTTGACAAGGTCCGCGAAAACGGCGCGCGCTGGCGTGATTTCTGCGTTGTGCTCTCGTCAGAGGAAGAATACTCAGGGATTGTCGAAAGCGTTTTTTCGCGTTACGGAGTACCCGTATATACGGGAGAAAAAAGGAGTCTTTCGGAAAAGCCCGTCATAGCTCTGATTTCAAGTGCGCTTGACTGCATAGTGCGCAGCTATAAGACGGATGCGGTGATGGCGTATTTAAAGACAGGTTTTTCGGGTATATGCCGCAGGAGCCTTGATATATTTGAGGACTATCTGTATATGTGGTCTCCGCGTGCAAGCGAGTGGTCGTCTGCGGAGGGATTTGTGCAAAATCCGTTCGGGCTTACGGCGGAGCCGACGGACGAGAGCCGTGAACGGCTTGCCACGATAAACCGTGTGCGTGAAAAGCTGTATACGCCGCTTGAAAGACTTCGCCGCAGCTTACAGAGCGGAAAGAGCGGCATAAAATGCGCAGAGGCGCTTTACAACTTTATAAACGATATAAATCTCGCACGCAGATGCGATGCATACGCATATATTTCCGAGCGCTCGGGAAGGCTTCAGGAGGCACAGGAATACGGCATGCTGTTTGGCATGCTTTGTGACGCGATAGACAGTATCGGACGCGCACTCGGTGAAGAAGAGATATCGATATCTGAGCTTTCCTCGCTGTTTGATATGGTCGTTTCGCAATATGAGCTTGGGACAATCCCCGCAACACTCGACTGCGTAAATGTGTGCAGTCTTGCGCATGCGGAGGGGAACAGGACAAAGTACCGTATAGTTCCGGGCGCAAATGACGGCTTTTTCCCCGTGGTGACAGACGGGACAGGTATGCTCAGCGACGGAGACCGTCAGGAGCTTTCGGATTTGGGGATTGAGCTTGCCCCCGCGATGAGTGAGCGGATAGGAGAGCAGTTCCGTGAAATACATGCGGCATTGAACGGCGCAGAGCGGGAGCTTTATATAAGCTCATCATCTGTGCTTCGCGGTGGTGAGGAGGCTTCGGAGTCACCTTTTGTTTCAAGGCTTCGGAAAATTTTTGGCGGCTGCAGAGAGGGGCTTTCCGTTCATGAGGCGCGCACGCGTGCGCGTGTGCCCTGCTTTGACGAGTGCGTATCGGCAAAAACTGCGCTTGAATACTGGGAAAATGACAGTGAATATAAAGAGAAGCTAAAGCGCGCCGAGCAGAACGCGCATGTTCCGCGCGGACCTGTTATCGACCGTGAGAATATTTCTGCGGTTTTCGGGCGGAGTATTGCCCTTTCCGCATCGAGAGCCGAGCTTTTTTCGTCATGCCGTTATGCATATTTTATGAAATACGGAATAAAGGCGAGGCCCCGTATGCGCGCAGATGTTTCCCCGATAGAGGCGGGAACGCTCATGCATTACGTCCTTGAGGAGACCATACGCTCTCTTTCAAAGGACGGAGATTACGACATACAGCGGGCAAAGGCGCTTGCGTCAGATGCCTGCGAAAGATTTGTATCCGAGAAGATGCGCGGCGCGCCAAAGCTCAGCGCGCGCATGGATGCAATGATAAAAAGACTCTGCCGCACCGTTCAGGCCGCAGTGGAGGATATATGCCGAGAACTTTCTGACAGCGAGTTTTCCCCGTGTGAATTTGAGCTTCGCTTTGCCGACAGAGACGGGGACTTGCCGGCTATTCCGATAGACGGAAGCGACTGTAAAATTACGCTTCGCGGAGCGGTTGACCGCGTAGACAGCCTTGAAAAGGACGGCAAGCTTTATTTCAGAGTTATAGATTACAAGTCGGGCAAGAAGGAATTTTCACTTGATGAGACAATAAACGGAATAGGAATGCAGCTTCTGCTTTATATGTTTGCCATTGAGGAGCTCGGGGAGCAGAGGTATAAAAAGACGCCGTTGCCGGCAGGTGTTATGTATGTCCGAATTTCGGCAGAGATGCCGCGGGGCCGCGGAGTAACGGCGGCAAATAAGCGCGAGGGCGTTGTTCTTCGGGATATGGGCATAATCAATGCCATGGAAAAGAGTGAAAAAAAGGTATACCTCCCGGTGAGTGTGGATAAAAACGGCGGTCTTGGCAAAAAGTCGAGTGCGCTCACTGCAAAGGAGTTTGAGGCTGTTAAGCTGCGCATGAAAAGTATATTAAGGCGCATAGGCGACGAGCTCTCGCACGGCGAGGTCGAGATAAATCCGTACTACACTGCTGACCGCACAGCATGTGACTACTGTGAGTATATGAGCGTATGCGGCTTTGACGACAGGTTTGGCGATGACAGGCGGCGCGACCTGTTCGAGGTAAGAATGAAGGATATATCGGGAAGCGGAGAGGTGAGTGCGGATGAGTAGCGTAAAGTGGACAGAGGACCAGCTTCGTGCTATTGAGTCGCGCGGAAGCTCGCTTCTCGTATCAGCGGCGGCAGGCTCGGGGAAGACGGCAGTGCTTGTGGAGCGGCTTCTGCGGCGGATTGAGGACGAAAAGCGCGATATAACCGAGTTTCTTATAATCACATACACAAAGGCTGCCGCATCTGAGCTGCGGCGAAAGATAACAGACGCGCTGTATGAAAGAATTTCCGTTAATGTCGGCGACAAGCACTTAAGACGCCAGCTTGCGCTTGTCTCAAATGCGCGTATATCAACGGTGCATTCCTTCTGCACATGGATATTGAGAAATTATGGGACGGCGCCCGGCCTTTCCGGCGGTTTTCGCGTGCTTGATGAGCATGAGGGGAAGATAATATCTGACGAAATTTTGCAGGAGCTTATAGAAGATAAGTATACAGAGGGAAGCCGTGAATTTGCCGAGCTTTCCGAGTATATGAGCGGAGCAAGAAGTGATGCACCTCTTTTAAATGCCGTGCGTGAGCTGTCAGAAAAGAGCAAGAGCCACCCGTACCCCGAGCGGTGGCTTGCCGCAGCGGCAGATATGTACGCAATGTGTGATGAGGATGATATATGCCGCACGCGTTGGGGAGAATATGCAAAGAAAGAGGCGGATGAGCGCCTTTCCCGTCTTGTGCGCGGTATGACGCTTCTGCAGGAAGAAGTATCAGATAATGCTGAGGCACAGGCGCTTTACGGGGAAGTTATAAGTGATGACATAGCCTTGCTTGTGTCGGCGCGTAAAGATAACTGGGACGATATGTACGCATCACTGACGGAGCTTGAATTCGGAAGGCTTCCGTCCTCGCGTTCGCTTAGTGATAAGACGATACCGGAGCGGGTGAAATCACTCCGCAAACAGACGAAGAAGGGTATAGAGGATATAGTCACAAAATACATGCCGGAAGCCTCTGCGGTACTTCTTGAGGAGCTGCGCGCCGTAGGGAAATATGTAAGGGAGCTGTGCGCTCTTGCGTCGGAGCTTTCGGTGCGTTTCTCGGAGGAAAAGCGCCGTCGCGGCGTGCTTGACTATTCTGACCTTGAGCATCTTGCAGTGGAGCTTCTGGTGGAGCAGTATGATGAGGAGCACGATGAGGTTATTCCGAGTGAGACGGGGCGGGAAGTATCAAAAAATTTCTGCGAGATACTTTTAGACGAGTTTCAGGACAGTAATAATGTCCAGGATATAATATTCCGTGCAGTATCAAGAGATGAGAATAATATAGTTATGGTCGGCGATGTGAAGCAGTCGATATACAGCTTCCGCCTTGCAGACCCGTCTATATTCATGAAAAAATACAAGAGCTTCAAGCGCTATGAGGATGCGTTGCCGAGTGAGGCAAAATACATAACACTGTCGAGGAATTTCCGCTCGCGCAGTGAAGTGCTTGACGCGGCAAACGGTATGTTTTCCGCGATGATGACAGAGAAGCTCGGCGGAGTTGATTATACAGAGCGTGAGCAGCTTATCCCGCGCGACGGAATCCCCGTTGATGAGAGCGGAGATAGCGTGACAGAGCTTGTTCTTCTCGACAGAGATACAGGTTCCGGGATAGGTGCCAATGAGTGTGAGTCGGTATATATCGCGAAAAAGATACGATGGCTTGTCGATTCGGGATATGAGATTTACGATAAGGACGGAGTCAGACGGCGGGTGACCTATGGCGACTTTGCGATTCTGCTCCGCTCTGCAGCAACGGCTGCCGAACATTACGAGCGGGAATTGTCTTCGTTCGGGATTCCTTTTGTGTCTCCGCGCGCAGAGGGCCTTCTTGCAAAGGTTGAGGTAAAGGTAATTGTCTCAATGCTGTCGGTAGTGGATAATCCTCTGTCGGATATTCCGCTGCTCTCGGTGCTCCGTTCGCCGCTTTTCGGATACACGGCGGACGACTTTTGCAGGATTCGCCGGGCAGGCGATGGTGCTCTGATAAATGCGATGCGCAAGCTCTCGCGTGAGGATGGCGAAACTGCGAAAAAATGCGGTGAGTTTCTTTCACTGCTCGGAGAGCTGAGAACACTTGCGGCAGGAATGCCGGCAGATGCGCTTGTTTGGGAGATATACAACAGAACAAACGCGCTCGGCATGTTCGGTGCAATGAAAAACGGCGAAATCCGTCAGAAAAACCTGATAGAGTTTTATAAGTGCGCACGCGATTTCGAAAAGTCGGGGTATCACGGATTATATAAATTTATTTCATATATTGTAAAGCTCCATGAGCGCGGGAGTGATGTCCCGGCACCGGCGGCATATGCCGCGGACGCGGTAAGGATTATGACGATACATAAGTCAAAGGGGCTTGAGTTTCCTGTTGTATTTCTCGGAAACAGCATAAGAAACTTTAATCTTGATGATATAAAGAGCTCTGTGCTTATGCACCCGACATTTGGTATAGGCATGCGCTATCATGATGAGGCAAGGTCCTGCGAAAGCTCGACACTTGCGCGCGATGTTATTGCAAGGGCGAGAGTTGACGAGATGAGGAGTGAGGAGCTGCGCATACTTTATGTCGCCATGACCCGCGCGAGAGAAAAGCTTTATATAGTATGTTCAAGTGAAAACGCGGCAGGTATGATTACAAAGCGTGTAGAGGAAAACCCGTATTCCGAGCTTATTTCGGATGCTCTGCAAAGCAGCTTCGGAACGCTTGCGTGGTTTATGCTGCCTGTTCTGAATTCGGTGTCAGGCGCTCCGCTTTATAAATATGCAGGGCTTCCTCTTCCGGAGCTTGGCGCGCCGTGCAACATAAAGGTAAGCGTACTTAAGGCAGAAGCGGAGATTCCGGAGGCGGGTCCTTCCGCTTCGCTTGAGATTAAAACGGGCACGGAAATTGACGCGGAAGAATTAGGGCGCAGGTTTAAATCGGAAAGCGGGCCGCGCGCGGCAGAGACCTCGCCATCAAAGGTAACCGCAACGGGACTTGGAGATATCAAAGAGGGGAAAGAGCCGCGCAGAAGGCGCCTCTCGCGTCCTCGGTTTATGCGTGAGCGTGAGCTTAACGCGGCAGAGAAAGGCGTCGCACTGCATATGGCGATGCAGTTTTCCGACTTCTCCAGGTGCGGCGATGTCGATGGTGCAAGAGCGGAGCTTCTGAGGCTTTTTGAGGAAAAATATCTGACAAAAAAGCAGTATGAATCAGTTGACCCTGAGAGGATTACACGGTTTGTAACATCGGAGCTCGGAAAACGCATGCAGGCGGCAAAGGAAGTAGTGCGTGAGTTTAAATTTTCCGTGCTCCTGCCTGCAGATGAAGTTCTCGGAGATGAGGGGCTTTCGGATGAGAAAGTGCTCGTCCAGGGTGTAATCGATATGTATTTTGAGGATGAGGACGGAGTAACGGTGCTTGATTTCAAGACGGATGCCGCAAGACCGGAGGGAAGAACACTCAGAAAATATGAAGAACAGCTCGGAATATATAAGCGTGCACTAAATGAGATGACGGGGACTGAGCCCCGGCGCCTCGTGCTTTACCTCGTCTCACGCGGAGAGTGGATAGAAGTATAGAAAAATGCACCTTAAAAGTCAATTTGCTTTTAAGGTGCATTTTTAAATGTGTCTTAAAAAAGATAACCGCCGTACGGCGGTTATCTTTATATTACCCTGTCTATCGTAGCCTTGACAATGTATGACATGTCAAGCGCCGACACTGAGGTATTTATCATGTCCGAAACAACGCTGTCCGGCGCGGGATAGTCAATCGGGATTGCAACATCAAAAATAAGATTCTTGTGCTCTCCGTTTGGTACTATGCGGAAATCGTGCATATCAAACGATTCGTCAAGTGCCTTTACGGCAAGCGAAACCTCGTCACGGATGCGGCATGTCTCGCTGCATTCAACCTCAAGCGGGTCCATGTGTATAAGAATTTCTATACCGAGACGCTCCGATATATCGCTTTCTATGTGGTCGATAATCGAGTGGCTTTCCATTATGTCTTCTTTTGATGAGACTTCTGCGTGGAGAGACGCAAATATGCGCCCGGGCCCGTATTCATGAACAATGAGGTCATGTATCCCGAGTATTTTGTCGTGCCCGAGCACGGTATCGCGTATTTTTCTGACGATATCGGCATCAGGCGCCCTTCCGAGAAGCGGGCTTAATGTATCGCGTATTATATTTACGCCCGAATAAATTACGAACGCACTTACAATGATTCCGACATATCCGTCGACCGGCAGAGCAGTGAAGTTTGCTGCAATAACCGCAAGCAGGGTAACTCCCGTGCTCATTGCATCGGAGATGCTGTCTGCCGCAACGGCATGCATCGCAGCAGATGAGATTTTTTTGCCGATTGTTCTGTTGAATCCGGTCATCCAGAACTTTACGAGTATCGATATAATCAGTCCGACAACTACAATGGGGTTATACAGCACATGTTCATCGCTGAATATACGGGAAAATGAGCCCTTTAAAATCTCAAAGCCGACAATGAGTATAAAAAATGCAATAACAAGACCGCAGACATACTCAAGCCTTCCATGGCCGAAGGGGTGCTCGCGGTCAGCAGGCTTTGACGATAAGCGGAAGCCGATAAGCGTAACTGCCGAAGATGCTGTGTCGGATAAGTTATTGACAGCGTCTGCAGTTACCGAAATACTGTTTGATACGGTGCCGAGCACAAATTTAAGCGCGGCGAGAAGGAGATTGCAGACAATGCCGACGACGCTGCCTACAATGCCGTATTTTGCGCGCACGGCGGGGTTTGATGTGTTGTCTGCGTTCTTTATAAACAGGCGTATTATAAGCTGAGTCATTTAATATCACTTTCTTCCGTGTCCGGAGTGAGAAGCGCGCGGCGCAGATGCGGAAATGCATCGGCACGCGTAAGAGCCCCGCTCTTTATCCCGCATTCATAGCCGGGGGCAATTTTTGCAAGATATTCTTTGAAAATCTCGCCCGTAACGGGTGTTTTGCATCGTAATCCGTCAGGGTTTCCGGCCTTGAGCGCACCGTGTGAAAGGGCGTGCTCATATGCGAGAAAATATGGGTGCTTGGGAGATATGCCGTATTTAGAAACTCCTGAAACATCGAATGTATCTGTCAAAAAGCCATTGTCCGCAAGACGGTGGTATGCAGAGAGCATTTCCTTAGGCGGTGCGCTCATCATAACAAGCTCGCCGAAGGTGAGCGCGCGCCCGGGAAGGAGTGAATTGTTTCTGTATGCTACCGTATATCCGGCATTTGCAAGGGCGGCGGCATCGTCACACACGACATCCGTAAAAGGGCTTGCGGCGAGAAGCTCGCTTACCGTCACAACCTCATAGCCGTAGTCCGAAAGAACCTGAAGCTGAAGCGGAAGCGCCTCTGCAACCGGCGTATGGCGCGACATGCTGAACCCGTCCTTCTGGAATATTATCTGTCCGTTGAGCGCGTCGGCATTCTTTGCAAGAGCGGCTTTTAAAGGCTCAACCATTGCATCGGCATCCTTTTTTGTGTCTCCGCATGACGGGTGCCACCCGCCGCCGTCAAAGCTTGCCGCGAGATACTGGTACCCTGCGTAGCGGTATGCGTCATATGAATTCTTCCCGTCGGGGATTTTGTCTACATAGTGCGGCGGGCGTCCGAGGCGCATCTCGTAGCCGTGATTTTTATAAAGAAGCGTCTGGAGTGTCATTATATCATCTATTACTTCATGCACGTTTTTAAAGCATGCGCGCGCTCCGTAAACGAGCTTGGGATGGCCGAAAAGAATATGACGGTAGCCGTGGTTTGTAATTTCGTGCCCGCCCTCAAGTATGCGTGCGATGAGGTCAGGTCTGTTTTTTGCACCGCCGCGCAGGTCTTTGTCAATGTCGGGATAGTGGTCGTACTTCATGCCGCCCCAGGAAAATGAGCCGTGCTTTCCGGGAATGTCGGGGTAGTTATCCTCCGTGGTGCCTATTACATCAAAAGTCCCCCTTGCGCCGAAGCTCTCAAGAGTTTTTAGTAGTGAGAGAGTAAGCCCGTCGTCTGAAATGCGCGGATTTGTCTCAATATCACTCGGCCCGTCGTCAAACGTCATTGCGCATATGCGGCGTCCGGCAACGGGGGCTGTGCGCTCTATGCGGCGGACAGGAGAGAGGAATTCGCAGTCGTGCTGTTTCTTATAATCCTTTATGACGCTTTTTACGCGCCGTGCCATATCGTATATAAACATATAAGCTATCCTTTCAGATTAAGATATTCACCGTCTTTGACGCGCGCAAACGGGGAGAAAAGTGTGCATATAATAAGCTTTATAAAGGCTCTTGCGGCGGCACCGTAGAGCCTGAGCCTCATGTATGCACGCATTTTACAGAGAGTGACCGTGCGCTTTGGGGCGCAACCTGCAAACACGCGCCCGTTTCCCGAAAGAAGGGCTGCCTTAAGCCTCTCCTCAAAATCCGGCTCGGACATGGCGCTCTCCGGAATGTCGCATTCCCAGTACGAGGTGCCGAGCTCCTGCGGACAGTGGGCATCGCTTCCTGCAGAGAACGGCTTCCCGAGCTTTTTTGCAAGATTTATTGCCTTTTGATTTGCGCACTTTATGCGAGAGTGCACAACGCGTGAATTCTGTATTTCAATGCCGTCGATATCCGAAAACAGGCTTTCCGAGCGTGACTTTTCCGGAGAAAACGGATGCGCGAGAAAGACGAGTGCACCCTGGTCATGTGCAAATTTGCATATGTCGCGCCAGAAAAAACGCCCGTTTCTGTCACGCGGCAGGCGTTCGTTTATATGTGATTTCTGGAAATACACTACAAGATGTCCGGCGTCTGTTGAAAATTCACACGCCGGAATAATGTAAAAGTTATCGGTGGACGAAATTTTGCGGAAAACATTATGGTCTGTCACGGCAACGCCGGACAGGCCTTTTTTGCGTGCTTCATCAATCATTGTATCAACACTCATTTTTGAGTCGTATGAACTGCTTGTATGCACGTGTAAATCAAATTTCATCGGGAATCTACCTCACGATACTTGATGTTTTCTTTAGTGCCTGGCGTAAATATTGGAATGAAGACCGTGCATCTGAAAAAGACAGGACACCGTCTGACACTTTCGGGTTTAAAAGCTGACCGAAAAACGAGAGCGCAAACGCAAGCTTTTTGTCGGCGCGCTTTAAGTATGCAGGGAATGAGAGCATGTCCTGAAGAAGGAAACGCATTCTGTGGCCGACCTTGTACCGCGGAGTAAATCTTGTATATGGGGGTAATGTTTCGCCCTTTGCGGCGCGGTAAAGCGCAAGCGGGATGTTGCAGCCGGAGTTCGGCGCGAGCGCAAGGCTTCCCCAGAAACGCGGGTTTATCTCCATTAGATAAAAGCCTTTTTCGGGAGAGCCCTTAAACTCAACCATTGCAACGCCTACCCACGAAAGAGCGCGAAGAAGCTTTATCGCAAAATCGGCAAGCTCCGGGCAATCTGCGCTTTCGCAGAAGCATGACGGGCCGCCGGATGCGGGGTATTCCCGCAGCCGCCTGTGACAGAAAATTTCAAGCGGCTCTGAATTTTTGCCGAATACGGCAGATACGCCGTACCCATCGCCCTCTATATACTGTTGAATAAGAACGGGCTCGCCATGCGCGGCAAAAACGGGATATTTGCTGCAGAATTCATCGCGGCTTCTTATTATCGCATACCTGCTTTGGGGGTCAAGCCCCAAAAGCTCACCCGCAGAGAGCTTGATAACACACGGATACGGAATTCTTTCCGAAAGGGAGGAGACCGTCTCTCCTTCGCGTATGAATGTTGTGAGCGGGACGGGAATGCCGAGCTCTTTTGCAAACGGAATAAGACGGGATTTGTCATTTGCAAGACTGATTGAATCGTTTGGGGCTATCGCTATGTCGGCAAACTCTGAAACCTCGTCACACTTTTTAGAAAGCGCAAGAAGCGTTGCCATGCCGACGGGCATTATCACGGGGCGCGAAGGCATGGACTCGGATAATGCGCGGATATCTGAGAAAAAGCGCTCTGCATCCGCCTCTGAATCGTGAAGAAGTGCACAGCGCGAGGTGTATCGTGAATAGAAGCCGAGCGCGCGCCTTGTGTCACAAATATCGCGCTCAGCCGCGATGACATTGAGTCCTTCCTTCCCGAGTGAACGGATAACGGGAAGGCTCATTCTGTATCTGACATCTGTGATTATTACGGGGTTTATGGCGTATCACCACGCTTTTACTTATTTTACAGTAACATTATATAGCACATATAATAAGTTATCAAGTTTTTTTATGCATTTTATTATTTTATTCAATATAAATATATTTGTATAAAATGTCTTGTTAAAATAACTTTTTTGATATACAATAGAAGAAAATATATGATGGAGGGTTATTATGAGTAAAGTACGTGTTCTTCTCATTGGCGCCGCATTTTCTGCGGACCTTCACGCGGAAGGATATG
>JAZRPG010000020.1:0-17413 GCA_045649105.1 Eubacteriales bacterium | reverse complement strand
CCTGGGTTCGAGTCCCCGAAGGCGCACCAGAAGATGGCCCGTTGGTCAAGCGGCTAAGACACCGGCCTCTCACGCCGGAAACGGGAGTTCGATTCTCCCACGGGTCACCAAAAGGTCATCGTCCTTTAGATTGTTCCCTTTTAATTGAATAGTTGGTAAAAATTACGGTGAGGGTCCACCCGTTCCCATTCCGAACACGGCAGTTAAGCTCACCAGTGCCGAAAATACTTGGCTGGAGACGGCCCGGGAAAATAGGTCTTTGCCAACACAAAAGTAATAACAGGTAAGTCAGTCGACTTGCCTGTTATTACTTTTTGCGTTTTTTTAAGGTAATGTGACAATTTTAAGATTAAGACGATTTGCGGCTTTTGTTTTCGCGTTATGTTTTATTTCAATATATCACATTGAGCAAAACAAAAAAGCGGAGCAGGGGATATCCTTCTGCTCCGCTTGGCTTTTTTAATCCTTAATCGTACTCTGCCATAACCGTCAGGTTGGTTTTTTCGCGAATGTGAGAAAATCCAAATGAGCTCATACACCTCTCGAGTAGTTTTAAGTGGGAAGTTGGCATCTTTATACCTCAAGAGGTCGGTTATATATTCATCAAGATTTTCCATAAAATATCAATTATCGCTTCTTCTTTGTCGTTTAAATACACAGCACTACCTTTCTTTGTTGTAAAAGCTTATTGCCGCATTCTCCAAAGTGAAAATTTGCTTTGCTGCATTTGTGACATTCTGATATGTAATTGTCTCATTATAATCAACATATCCGTCAAAGTCTGAAACATCGTCATCAAAAGCCATAATATATGCAAAATCACGCGGTGTGTTTTCGGTTGCTCGTATTCTGTCTGTAAAAGCTTTCTTTGCACATTCAAACGCTCTTGCATCAAGCTGTGTTTTCTGTTCTGCAAAAACAGCTGAAACAGCGCTAAATAGCTTTGCTGCGCTATGCCCTGACGCTTCAAAAATAAAATACATTATCCCGCCGAAGTCGTAAAATTCACAGCCGCTGTCAACCTCGTCTATAATCCCCATTTCCTCACGCAAGCGCATTGAAAGAGGAGAAAGAAGCCCTTTTGCAAGAGTGTTGCACAGCATTTCGGCAACACGGGGTTTTGTATATTTTTTGTTAATATCAAAAGAGAGGCAAAGCGCTTTTTCTTCAGAACCATCCTGATAGTAGTGCAAATCGCATTTATTCCTTGCCGTAAATCTCGCGGGAGTTATGTTTTTCCGTTTTTCTTCAGAGAAGGAATGAATGTCGCAAAAAAGATTTGCAATTTCTTCTGCTTCAGAATCATTGAGACTGCCGACAAGTATAAGCTCAGCCCTATTGGCAGAAAAGAGTGCTTTCTTGTGGTTGTCAATCTCGTTTTTTGTAATGCGCAACACACTGCTTTTCTCGCCGATTAAAGGCTTGCCGATAGTTGACCTGCAAAAAAAGTCATACATCATCTGTTTGTGATGCCAATCTCCTGCCTTTTCAAGCTGACAGAGCACAACCTGTTTTTCCCGCCGTATATCATCATATGTCCATCCGTTTTCGTCAAACAGGCCTCTAATAATTTCTGCGGCTTTAAGGAGATGCTTTTTTAGCACCGTTATTTCAAATAACACGCAATCCCGACAGGTCATTGCACGGAGATGACCGCCGATTTTTTCTATTTCATAATAGAAATCAGCCTGGTCCATCCCCTGATACTTACGAAAACACAGGTGCTCCGTAAGATGCGTAATACCACGCTTATTCTTTTCCTCCTCGAAAAAGCCGCCGTTTAATTTTAAAACAAGCGTCACACTTTCCTGCAGTGCCTTTTTGCAAACGCGTATTTTCATTCCGTTATTTAAGGTTTTTTGCATATCAAGTCCTCCTTTGTTATGGCATTGCAAGATTTGCCGGATGTTCAATTTAGGCAAAACAATAAACAGGAACACGCCCGGAACTTTTTTTGTACCAATTGTTTACAATGCAATCCCAATATGCTATAATCCTTTAAACTGATTTATCAGAAAGGCGGTTTTGCAGTGAAAAATTTTTTATTTAAGTCTTTCTTTTTGTTTTTCTTTATAATTAATTCCTTTATGGCTTGGATCTCGTTTTCGGGCGCCATGAACTTACGCACTGAAAACGGTAACATTTCTTTCTATTACTTGATGCTTTCGTTATTGATGGGCGGAGCATTTCTGCTTCTTGCCCTTCTCTTTTTCCGGATGTATGCAAAAACGAAGGCTAAGAAAACAAACGATATGGCGGTCTATTGCAAGTCCATGAAAAGGCTTAAGTGGTTTGTTTTAGAGGTTGCGGTTATGCATCTGTTTTACAGTGCAGGCCGAGCCTTTTTAAAGTTAATTGATCACTTTAAATACAATGAGTTTTACAAAGAAATGGGCTATCCTCATCACATAGATGTATGGGCGTATTTTACTTACGCCATATGTTCTTTTGCGATTCTTATCGGTGCATTCTTTATCATATCCTATCTGATAAAGAATGCGGAGAAGAAATTAAACCCAAAAACAGAGGAATAAAAAATCAGCATTGTTATAACAGTAAGGGGCTTTCCAAAACGGAATGCCCCTCTTTTGTACTTATGTCCTTACTTACGCTTTTGTTTCTTCAGTTTGCCTTTTGTTCTGCATAGCTCATCCCGGCGTTCCGAACGATATTTTTCGGCATCATTTCTTTTCCCTGAAAGCATATCATATGTTTCCTCTCCGTAGGCAGAATTATAATATCCGCGCTTTGCAGAATTTACCGTTATATCCATTAAATTCGCACCCCGAAGAGTTTTTTCGACATTCGTCGCTTCCATTAACATCGGTCTTTTGCTTCGATTCTCTGCAATATAAGCTCTTGGCAAAGTTTCCTTTTTCTCAGTTTTTGGTGTGTCGCTTGCACTCTCTTTTAATAGAAAGCCCTGAAGAAACTAATCCTTGGTTTTTTGAGCGTAGTAAACATTGAAAAGCTTTCCTTTTTACCTTCGGGCTCGTCGTAATAGTGAAACCCCGCTAAAAACGCTTTTTCCTCCGCACTCTCTGCGCCTGTTTTTTTCGTCGGGCCGCTTTTCTCCGCAGTGGTCGTTTCTTTTTTTGAGGTTTTGCGATGAGGGAAAATTGCGGAATCAGGTGCCTAATATGATAAAAAAACAAGCTACCCGACAAATGTGGGTAGCTTATGTGGTGGACGATAACGGACTCGAACCGCTGACCCTCTGCACGTCAAGCAGATGCTCTACCAGCTGAGCTAATCGTCCGCAACATGAACGTTAATTATTATAACGAGACATGCCGTTTTTGTCAAGTGGTTTTCGCAAATTGTGCCCTGAAATAAAAAAATCTCACAACGGCGCATTTCGCGCACGGGAGATTTTTTTAATGACAAAAAATTACTGAGCAGCGTTAGCTTTTTTTGCGAGCCTGCTTTTTTTGCGGGCTGCACAGTTCTTATGGATAATGCCCTTTTTGACGGCAATATCAATGCTCGAAACTGCGGACTGATATGCAGCAGGAGCGTCTCCGCCCTCACCGAGTGCTGCCTCAAACTTCTTTAATGATGTCTTAAGCTGTGTCTTTGCAGCCTGATTGCGGGATGCATAGACCTTTGTCAGTTCAACGCGCTTCTTTGCAGATTTAATATTCGGCAAAGCGTACACCTCCTTACGATATCGTTACCGACATATTTTAACACCAAAAAGCGAAAAATGCAAGCTTTTTTTAAAAAAAATCATAAATAACTTTTTTGGCTGAATACAGCGGGCAAATCAGTGAAAAATAATAGGACTGCGGAGGTGATTTTTTTTGGATAAGGCAAGGACAGACCTCGCGCTTGAGGCGCGCGAGGTGTGGGAGGAGAACGCGAGGTCACAGACGGAGCTTCGCGGAGTATGGGCACGAGATATAAAGGTGAACGGGTTTACCGTTTCGCGCGTTAAAATTCTTGATGAATACGGCGCAGAAATGCTGGGAAAGCCCTGCGGTGCGTATACGACGATTGAGCTTACGGGAATATCACGGCGCGATACGGAGGCGTTTCCGCGCGCGATTGAGGCAGTTGCAAGTGAGCTTTCAGAGCTTATTCCGAGAACGGGCGGCTGTGTTCTTGTTGTGGGTCTCGGAAATGCGGATATAACCCCCGATGCAGTGGGAACAAACGCAATAAATCATGTCATGGTAACGCGCCACCTTGTAGAAAAGATGCCGGAGACATTCGGACGGCTGCGCAAGGTCTCCGCGATTGCACCGGGGGTACTCGGAATGACAGGTGTTGAGAGCGGTGAGATAATACGCGGAGTGGCGCGCCATATAAACCCCGATTTTATAATAGTAGTCGACGCGCTTGCGTCTATGAAGCTGTCAAGGCTGTGTAAAACCGTGCAGATAACGGATACGGGAATTATCCCCGGCTCGGGCGTCGGTAACGCGCGCGCGGCGATAACGGAGGAGACGATGGGCGTGCCCGTGATTGCGGTCGGTGTACCCACGGTTGTTGACATTGCCACAATCGTTAAAAATGTTGCCGAGGAGACGGGAATGAAAATACCCGAGGAGGCGATAGATGAGTACAGCACAAAGCTTCTTGTCACGCCCAAGGATATAGATGTGCATATCGCAGATGTAGGGAGGATTATAGGCTATGCGGTGAATACGGCTCTGCAGCGCGGAATAAGCATTGAGGATATGGACGTGTTTCTGTCGTGAGCATGTAAATAATATTGAAAAGAGCACGCAAAAGGTGTATAATAAATGATATAAAGAGACAAAGACTGCTTCGGTTTTACGGCAAATAAAGGTTGGGGAGAGGTGCACATGAGCAAGGCAGATTTGTTATTTATAAAAAACTGCAAGGATATTCTTGAAAACGGTGTGTGGGATACGGAGTTTGACGTGCGTCCGAGATGGGAGGACGGCACCCCTGCGCACACTATAAAAAAATTCGGCATAGTGAACAGGTATGACCTGTCTGAGGAGTTTCCGATAATTACGCTGCGCAGGACGGCGTTCAAGTCCGCGATAGATGAGCTTTTGTGGATTTGGCAGAAGAAGTCAAACAGAGTGGCGGAGCTTTCGAGCCGCATCTGGGACGCGTGGGCGGACGAGAACGGGACTATCGGAAAGGCATACGGATATCAGCTCGGCAAAAAGCACCGTTACCGCGAGGGAATGTTCGACCAGGTCGACCGCGTGCTGTATGATTTGAAGAACAATCCGTCAAGCCGCAGGATAATCACGAATCTGTATAACCACGAAGAGCTTTTTGACATGCAGCTGTACCCGTGTGCATACAGCGTGACTTTTAATGTAAGCGGCAATAAGCTCTGTGCGATACTGAACCAGCGCTCGCAGGACATGCTTGTTGCAAATGGGTGGAACACATGTCAGTATGCGGTTCTTGTACATATGCTCGCCGCGGTGAGCGGGCTTCAGGCAGGCGAGCTTGTGCACATTATTGCCGATGCGCACATATACGACAGGCATATTCCTCTTGTGGAGAAGCTTATTAAAGGCGAAGCGTACGATGCGCCAAAGTTTATAATGAATACCGAGAAAAAGGATTTCTACGCGTTTGATACTTCCGATTTTGCGCTTGAGGGTTATAAATTCGGCGAATTTAACGAAAAAATACCGGTTGCGGTGTAGGAGCTGAGAAAATGATACTTATAGCTGCGGCGGACAGAAACTGGGCAATAGGCCGCGACGGGGGGCTCTTATACAGCCTGCCTGACGACATGCGCTTTTTCCGCGAAACGACGAAGGGCTCTGTGGTTATAATGGGCCGCGCGACGCTTGAGTCATTGCCGGGGGCGCGTCCGCTTCCGGGGCGGCGCAATATTGTTCTGTCGCGCAGAAGCGACTTTTTGGTGGACGGAGCAGAGGTGTACGGCACGGTCGGAGAGGTGCTTCGCGCATGCGAGTGCGAGGAGCGGAAAGTGTTCGTCATAGGTGGCGAGGCGGTTTACCGCGCGTTTCTGGAGCATTGCGATACGGCGTATATAACGAAAATAGACGGTGCATGCGCGGCAGACAGGTTTTTCCCGAATCTTGACGAGAGTCCCGGGTGGAAGATTGTGTCGCGCTCAGAGGAGCATGAAAATAACGGGGTGTCTTTCGCGTTTGTAACATATAAGAAAGATACAAAATGAAAAAAGTTTGAGGATTTATACAAAGCGTATATAAAATAGTGAGAAATTGAAAAAAGCGTTGCGGGCAAAAACTTGCCTGCAACGCTTTTAGCGTTATAAATCTTACTTTGTACCGAAAAGGCGGTCACCCGCATCACCGAGGCCGGGGATTATGTATGCGTTTTCATTCAGACCGTCATCAAGTGCGGCGACATAAATGTCGACATCGGGATGCTCGTCCTGTACGCGCTTTACGCCCTCGGGAGCGGCGACAAGGCACATGAGGGTTATGCGTGAGCAGCCTTTTTCCTTAAGCATTGAAATAGCATCGGCCGCGCTGCCGCCTGTTGCAAGCATCGGGTCTGATACTATAACAAAGCGGTTTTCTATATCTTTCGGGAGCTTGCAGTAGTAGACAACGGGGGTATGCGTTTCCTCATCGCGATAGAGGCCGATGTGCCCCACCTTTGCGACGGGAAGGAGAGAGAGGAGACCGTCGACCATGCCGATTCCGGCGCGGAGTATCGGGACGATTGCGAGCTTCTTTCCCTCGATAACCTTAGATTTCATTTTCATTATGGGAGTTTCGATTTCGACATCGCACAGAGGAAGGTCGCGTGTAATCTCGTAGCCCATAAGCAGAGAAATTTCGTTGAGCAATTCGCGGAAATCCTTTGAGCCGGTGTTCTTATCACGCATCATGGTAAGTTTGTGCTGAATAAGCGGATGGTCTATAATGTGAAGCTTTCCCATATTATTCTAAGTCCCCTTTGTTATACTTTTTTACTTATTATACTACTTATATACGACAATGACAACCGTAAATTATGCACTTTGCCATGCCTGAAATTCAGGCATGGCGAGTTTTTAGATTTATTTTCAGACACTTATTTTAGTAAAAACTGCTGAAATATCGTTAAAAAAATAACAATTCTTGAAATTACGACGGTTTTTTTGTAAAATATAATGCAAGGGATAAACCCACCGTAATGCATGCTGCAGTTTTTTGCTGCGCTTTTTCTGCGGTGGATTTTATTGAGAGGTGAATTTAATGCCATACAGATTCAGAGGGGGTATCCACCCTGACGATAAAAAGGCGGCGACGAGAAAGAAGATTATTGAGGAGCTTGCTGCGCCGAAGGAGGTTATTCTTCCTATGATTATGCACATCGGTGCGATGTGCAGCCCTATTGTCAATGTTGGTGACCATGTAAAGCTCGGGCAGCGCATTGCGGAATCGACGGCTCCCGTTTCTTCTCCGGTGCATGCATCCGTTTCGGGAACGGTAACGGCTATTGAGCCGCGTCCCCACCCCAACGGGACCGATGTTCTGTCCGTTGTTATTGAGAATGATTTTAAGGACGAGTGCGATGACTCGATAAAGCCTGTTGATAATTTTCACACAATCAGTGCGGATGAGCTTGCTGATATTGTGCAGGAGGCAGGAATTGTCGGGCTCGGCGGTGCGGCATTCCCGCTGCATATAAAGATTAAATCCGCAGTCGGGAAGGTTGATACGCTTATAATAAACGGTGCGGAGTGTGAGCCGTACATCACATCGGATAACAGAATGATAATTGAGTATGCTGAGGAGCTGTATGACGGTGTGTCGGTTGTTGCGCGCGCTCTGGGGCTTAATTCCGCTATTATTGCGATTGAGTCAAACAAGAGCAAGGCGATTGAGGAGCTGCGCCGTGTGCTTGCGCGGAAGACGGGCGTAAAGCTCTCTGTTCTGCACACAAAGTATCCGCAGGGCTCTGAGAAGCAGCTTATAAAGGCGGTGACGGGCAGAGAGGTCCCTCCGGGACAGCTTCCGAGCGCTGTAGGCGTTATAAACATGAATACTTCCTCTGCGATTGCCGTGTCGCGTGCATTGCGTGAGGGGAAGCCGCTCACCACAAAGGTGGTTACCGTGTCGGGGTCTTCGGTCGCAAACCCGAAAAACCTGCTTGTACGCATAGGAACCCCGGTGAAAGAGCTTTTCGACGCATGCGGCGGGTTTATAGAGCAGCCGTACAAGGTCATAATGGGCGGACCCATGATGGGTATTTCGCAGCACAGGCTTGATGTGCCCGTCATAAAGGGCACAAATGCCATGCTTGCCTTCTCCGGGGACGAGGATAAGCCGTCCGGAGACGGAAACTGCATTCACTGCGGAAAGTGTGTCGGGGCATGCCCCATGCACCTCATGCCGCTTTATATTTACAGAAACAGCAAGGCAGAAAGGCTTTCGGAGTGCGAAAAGCTTAATGTTATGGACTGCATCGAATGCGGATGCTGCTCATACATCTGTCCTGCGAGAATTCATCTTGTGTCTGCATTCCGCGCCACAAAGCGCAGGATTGCAAATATGAAGAAGGGGGAATAGAAAATGGAGACTGAAGGAAGGCTTCTTATGTCCTCCTCGCCTCATATAAAGACAGAGGACGATACGCGGTCAATCATGACCGATGTGATTATTGCGCTTATGTTTCCGCTTATCATGGGAGTGTACTTTTTCGGCTGGCGTGCTCTGGTGCTTACGCTTGTGTCTGTCGCGTCGTGCATCTCGTTTGAGTGGCTTTACAGATACTTTGCAAAAAAGCCGTCGTCAATCGGGGATTTGTCAGCGGTTGTCACGGGAATGCTCCTCGCGTTCTGCCTGCCCGTATCTGCTCCGATGTGGATTCCCGTTGCAGGCGCATTTTTCGCGATTGTAATTGTAAAACAGCTGTACGGCGGTCTCGGCAAGAATTTTATGAACCCCGCGCTTGCCGCGCGTGCGTTTCTGTTCTCCTGGCCTGCGATGATTTCGCTCTGGACAAGGCCGAACCTCGGCGCAGCTGCGCTTCCGGCATTCGGGAATGTCACAAAAAATACGCTTTCTCCTGATGTTATAGCATCTGTAACGCCTCTCGGGAAGATGAAGGATGCCGTGCTTCCGAGCGTTGCGACGGGAGCTCCCGAGGCGGATGTCATTTCCTCACTGCGCGATGTGGCTGTCGGAAATGTTGCAGGCTGTATCGGTGAGATATCGGCGATTGTTATACTCGCCGCCGCGGTTTATCTTATAGTCAGAAAAGTAATAACCCTTCATGTACCGCTTGCATATCTCGGAACTGTTGCGGTCATTACATATCTCTTCCCGCTTGGCGGAAATGACCCGTTCAGTTGGATGATGTTCAGCCTGTGTTCAGGCGGGCTTATGCTCGGCGCAGTCTTTATGGCGACGGATTATGTGACCTCGCCCGTAACGCCGTGGGGCAAGGTTATATACGGCGCTGGCTGCGGACTTATCACTGTGCTGATAAGATATTTCGGTGCGTATAATGAGGGCGTAACATATGCGATTCTTATAATGAACGCCTGTGCATGCTTCCTTGACAGGGTGACACGCCCGCGCAGATTCGGCGTAAAACAACGCTTTATAAGGGTGGGTGGAAAGAAATGAACTTGAAGAAATTTTCTCTGCCGAGCCTTAACGCCGCAGAAAAGAAGGAGATAGTCAGGATTGCGGTAACGCTGTTTCTTATAGTGGGCATAACGGCTTTTGCCCTCGCGGTTGTAAATGAACTCACCTTCAGAAAAATTGATGAAAACCAAAGTGCGAAGATAAACCTTGCAATGAGCGAGGTTATGCCTGCCGACAGCTACTCGGCACTTGATATAAGCTTTGATGAGGAAAGCGGAGTGGACGCAGTGCACGAGGCAAAGGACGCAAACGGAAATGTCATCGGCTGGTGCGTACAGTCGCACGCCTCGGGATTTGGCGGCGAAATTCAGCTCGTTGTCGGTCTTGACAGTGAGGCAAAGGTCACGCTGGTAAAGGTTATAAGCATGTCCGAGACCCCCGGTGTCGGAACAAAGACGAAGAACCCGTCATTCCTTGAGAGCTTCGGCGGAAAGAGCGGCGCGCTCACGGTTACGAAGGGCGAGGTAAAGTCGGAGACGGAGATTGCGGCAGTATCGGGCGCAACAGTTTCATCAAGAGCTGTTACGCGCGGTGTCAATTCAGCGATAAACGCCGTGTCGCAGATTATAAACAACAGTGCAGAGGAGGTCGGGAACAAATGAAAAAGTTTCTTGGATTCTTAAAAGAAGGACTTTTGTTCCAGAATCCGTCGTTCGTGCTTCTTCTCGGCAACTGTCCGCTTCTTGCAACATCGACCTCGCTTACAAATGCGATAGGTATGGGCATATCGGCAACAGCCGTTCTTGTATGCTCGAATGTCGCGATATCGCTTCTCAGAAAGATAATACCGAATCAGGTCCGTATTGCCGCGTATATAGTTGTTATAGCGGGATTTGTTACGGCGGTTGAGCTTCTTCTGAAGGCGTTCATCCCGAGCCTTTATGACGCACTCGGAATATATATTCCGCTTATCGTCGTAAACTGTATTATTCTCGCACGCGCTGAGGCGTTCGCATCGAAAAACAGCGTCGGCGATTCTGCGCTTGACGGGCTTACCATGGGGCTTGGGTTTACCCTTGCGCTTGTTGCAATGGCGTTTGTCCGCGAGCTTCTCGGCAACGGAACGCTGTTCGGAATGCGCATATTCAGCGAGGATTACGCAGCGGTGCTTCTTGTCCTCCCTGTCGGCGGATTTCTGACGTTCGGCTTCCTTATTGCCGCGTTCCAGAAGCTTGTGGCGCGCTTTGAAAAGAAGGAGGAGGAGAAATGAGTTTTACAGGTATTATGTCGCTTGCCATCGGTGCAATTCTTATTGAAAACTTTGTTCTCGTTCAATTCCTCGGAATATGTCCGTTCCTCGGCGTATCAAAAAAGACGGATACTGCAGTGGGAATGGGTCTTGCGGTTACGTTTGTCATGGCGGTATCGTCAGCATTCACATATATTGTTGACAGATTCATTCTTCAGCCGCTTAATATGGAGTATATGGAGACGATTGCGTTCATTCTCGTAATCGCCGCATTCGTACAGCTTGTTGAAATGGCGTTGCAGAAGCTTCTCCCCGCGCTTTATAACGCGCTCGGGATTTACCTGCCGCTTATCACTACAAACTGCGCCGTTCTCGGCGTTGCAATTCTCAACTCGCAGAACGGGTATAATTTTATTGAGTCTATTGTGTACAGCGCATCTGCAGGGCTCGGATTCCTCCTTGCGATTACGCTGTTTGCAACAGTGCGTGAAAGGCTTGAGTTTTCCGACATTCCGAAGTCTTTTGAGGGGTTTCCGATAGCGCTTATTACGGCGGCTCTTCTCTCTATGGCGTTTATGGGCTTTCAGGGAATGAAGATTTTCTAAAGAAAATATTTCCAAATACAGAGAGGGTGAACGAGCTATGTGGCTTTTAAATATTCTGCTCGCGCTTCTGACAATCGGATTGCTCGGGCTTCTGTTCGGCGCAGTTCTCGCATATGCCGCAAAGGTATTCGCCGTGCCGAAGGACAGGCGGATTGATGATATTATAGAGGTGCTTCCCGGTGCAAACTGCGGCGGCTGCGGTTACGCAGGCTGTGCAAATTTCGCGAAAGCGCTTATTGAAGGAACGGGAGATGTTTCGGGGTGTCCTGTCGGCGGTGCGGAGATTACTGACAAGATAGCCGAAATTCTCGGGATTCAGACAAAAAAGAATGTCCGCATGACGGCGCTTGTGCGTTGCAGCGGCGGAAACCGCGCCGGGCGCAAGTACGAATACGCGGGCGAGACGGACTGCCTTGCGGCAAGTCTTGTTGCAGGCGGTCCGCTGGAGTGCAAATACGGCTGTCTCGGATTTGGTACATGCGTAAAGGCATGTCAGTTCGGCGCAATAAGCATACAGGACGGCGTGGCGGTAGTTGACCATGAAAAATGCACAGGCTGCCTCAAGTGCGTAAAGGCATGTCCGCGCGGCATTATCGTCCCCGTACCGTATACAGCCGATGTCAATGTGCTCTGCTCAAGTCATGATAAGGGCGGTGTACTCAGGAAAATTTGCGAGGCAGGCTGTTTAGGATGTAAAATTTGCGTCAATACTTGTAAGTATGATGCAATCCATGTGGAGGATAACCTCGCGGTGATAGATTATGACAAGTGCATCACCTGCGGTGAGTGCGCCGAGAAGTGTCCGCGCGGTATTATCAAGAACTCCAAGCTGCTCAAGGCAGAGGCGGAGAATGAGTACATGGAGAAGATTGACATGGCGGAGAGCGTATCGGAGTAACTCGCGCATGCTTTGCCGCATAGGAAGGAGTGCGTAAAAATGAGAAAGAGGTATAAGGGCGCAAGGCGAAACATAGGCTGCCTTATTCCCGTGCTTGTTTCTTTGTGCGTTCTGGCGGCAGGCGCGTTGTATTTCATAAACGACAACATGACATACACTCGCGAGGGTACGGTGTTTTCAGCTTCCAAGGAGGATGAAAACACCGAGGAAAATGTAAATGCAAATCTCATTATAGAAAATGAGGAAAAGACCGCGGAGATTCCCGAAGAGGTCAAAAAGCCCGAGCTTGAGAAAGCCGTGCCGCGCCGTGCGGCGTTCGTGCCGCTTAAGACGGTTACGGACACGGCGGAGTTTGAAAAGGAGCTTAAGGCTCTTGCGGGAGAGGATATAAACACGGTTGTGCTTGAGGTGAAGTCGGACGAGGGATTTCTCGCATTTGTCGAGGACTCGCCGGTTGCGCTCGCTGCCGGAGTTTCCGCAGAGAGTGACGAGCCGCTTAACCATGCCGCAAAAAAAGCGCGAGAGAGCGGGTATGATGTTGCTTTCTTTATTTCATGCTTTAAGGACAACGAGGCGGCAAGAAAGAATCAGCCTCTCGCCGCGCGGACGGAAAACCGCATTATATGGCTTGACGGGAACAACACGCGCTGGCTTAATCCGTATTCCGAAAAGGCGCGCGGATATATAACGGACATAATCTCGACGGCTGCGCTTTTCCGGCCGGAGGAGATAATCCTTTCAAATATATCATTCCCTGCAGAGGGGAAGACGGAAATTATTTACTACGGCGAAAATCCGCTCGGAAAGAGTGAGCAGCTTGATGCGTTTATAGAAGAAGCGAGAAAGGCTGTGCCCACGGATATTGCGCTTTCCGCGGTATATGAAAATTACACGGGCGCATCACGCGACAGCGCGGGGCAGAAAGCGGATAGCTTCATAGGAAAGTTCCGTCATATCTTTATAAGCGACAGCGGCGGAAAAACAAGGGCCGCGCTCTCGGACGACCTGAAGGCAAGACTTGCAGAGAGCGGGCAGAAATACTGCGCGATTATAGATTGGGGCGCCGAGGACAGGAGCACGAGGATAAAGGCCGCAGGCGGCGCATACATGTTGCGCCGTGCGGAAAACAAGGTTCTCCCGCCGCCCGTGAAATAGAATAAAGAATCAAAAAGCAAGCCCGAGCGAGTTTATGCTTAAGGGCTTGCTTTTTTCTGTTCCGAGGAAGTTTTTTCACTTGGCGGTGCGGGCACTTTACAAATAAAAAAAAGAGGAGTATAATATTTCGGTAGCATATTCGCGGTAATATATGTAGAATTTACAAAATGCAGCAGTTTTCTGAAGTATGGAAGGATGGAAGAAGTATGAATCAGGCAATACCCGTAGTGTTTCTCATAGCATTTGCAGCGGTGATGATTTCGGTGGGGATACTGTCCTACAGGAAGTCAAAGTCAATGAGCTCGTTTTTACTCGGTGGGAGAAATGTTGGAGCGTGGATGTCAGCGTTTGCTTACGGCACTGCGTATTTCTCCGCCGTTATTTTTATAGGCTACGCAGGAAAAACGGGGTGGCAGATAGGCGTTTCGGGAATCTGGATAGGTATCGGAAATGCGATACTCGGAAGTTTTCTTGCATGGAAGGTCCTTGCAAGAAGAACGCGCCGCATGTCACAGAGCCTCGGCGCATCCACAATGCCCGAATTTTTCAGAGCGCGGTACATGTCCCGCCCGATGAAAATATTTTCGGCGGCGGTTATCTTTATATTTCTCATGCCGTACGCGGCATCGGTCTATACGGGGCTTGGGTATCTGTTTAACGCCGTGTTCCCGTCCGTGCCGTTTGTGTACTGTATGCTTATAATAGCGTTTCTTTCCGCCTTTTACCTCGTGCTCGGCGGGTATGCGGCAACAACGCTTACGGATTTTATTCAGGGAATCATTATGATAGCAGGCGTAATTGTTCTTGTTCTGTGTATCGTCTTAAACCCGACGGTCGGAGGAATAAGCGCAGGGCTTTCAAAGCTTGCGGCGATAGACGGAGACCTTGCATCGCTTTTCGGCGGAAGCAATTTTATAAACCTTGTATCGCTCATACTTCTCACAAGCTTCGGCGCGTGGGGACTTCCGCAGATGATACACAAATTTTACGCGATACGCGACGAGGAAGCCATCACCAAGGGCACGGTTATATCAACGCTGTTTGCGGGGCTTATAGGCGTGGTTGCGTATTTTGTCGGCGCTTTCGGAAGGCTTTACCTCGGTAATGAGCTTCCGAAAGAGGGTTTTGACAAGGTCGTTCCCGACATGCTCGTGCGGGCGCTTTCGGGAAGCGTTATTGCAAATGTCGTGCTCAGCGTGATGCTTCTTCTTGTTCTTTCCGCATCGATGTCAACGCTGTCATCAGTTGTGCTGACTTCAAGCTCGTCAGTTGCGATAGATATCCTCGGTGACATAAAGCCCGGAATTGACAAGCGCCGCCAGATGATTATTATGCGCGCGCTGTGCTTTATCTTTGTGGCGGTCTCTCTTTTCTTCGCGTTGCAGAACATAGGCTTTATTGTTGCGCTGATGGCGTTTTCGTGGGGCGCTGTATCGGGCTGCTTCATCGGGCCTTATTTCTGGGGTCTTTATTCACGCAGGACGACGAGAGCGGGAGCATGGGCAGGAAGCTTAGGCGGACTTTTCACGCTTCTTGCGCTTATTATATTTACGACGATAACGAAAGATTTTAACGCGGCAAAAGCAAATGCGCCGCTGTTCGGAACAGCCGCAATGGCAGTTTCGTTTATTACAGTGCCGATAGTATCGATGTTTACGAAAAAGCTGCCCGAGGATAAGGTTTCCGAAATATTCGGCTGCTTAAGCAAAAATTAGAAGTTAGGGAGAGAAAGAAATGTTTTTTCAGGAAAGCATAGAAACAATGCCGCGCGCAGAAATAGAAAAAATCCAGCTTGAGCGGCTTAAAAAAACCGTGATGTCCGCAAGCCGTGTTCCGCTGTATCAGAAAAAATTCAAGGAGTGCGGCGTAACACCGGAGAGCATAACCTCTCTTTCAGACCTTAAGAGGCTGCCGTTTACTTATAAAAAGGATTTCAGGGACAACTATCCGTTTAATATGTACGCCGTGCCGATGAAGGACATTGTGCGGATACATGCATCAAGCGGCACAACGGGAAAACCGACGGTTGTCGGATATACAAAGCGCGACCTTGACGTCTGGTCTGACCTTGTTGCAAGGCTTGCCGTATCTGCAGGGGTTACAGATGAGGATGTAGCCCAGATTTCCTTCGGTTACGGGCTTTTTACGGGGGCATTCGGCCTTCATTATGCGCTTGAAAAGGTCGGCGCATCGGTTATCCCGATGTCGAGCGGAAATACGGAAAAACAGCTTATGATAATGCAGGACTTCGGGGTAACAGTTCTTGTCGCGACGCCGTCCTATGCACTTTATATGAGTGAGCTTGCAAGGGAAAAGGGAATCACGGACAAGCTGAAGCTCCGCATCGGACTTTTCGGGGCAGAGGGCTGCACTCCCGAAATGCGCGCAAAGATTGAAGAAAACTTTAATATAGTCGCGACGGATAATTACGGAATGAGCGAGCTTACGGGTCCGGGCGTATCCGGCGAGTGTCATCTCCGTTGCGGACTGCACTTTGCAGAGGACCATTTTATCCCCGAGATAATAGACCCGAAAACGGAGGAAGTTTTGCCTCCGGGAGAGCGCGGAGAGCTCGTTGTCACGACGCTGTCAAAAGAGGCGCTTCCGGTGCTCCGTTACAGAACGGGAGATATAACAACGCTTAACTATGAAAAATGCGCCTGCGGCAGAACTCATGTAAGAATGGAAAAGGTCAGGGGCAGGAGCGACGATATGCTTATCATCAAGGGCGTAAACGTCTTCCCGTCACAGATAGAGAGTGTGCTTGTAGGTATGGAAAACATAGGCCCGCATTACCAGCTTGAGGTGCGCCGTGAGAATTTCATGGACTCTCTAACGGTAAATGTAGAGCTTACAAACGGAGCGCTGCTTGAGCGCTACGGTGAGCTTGAGAAGCTTCGCGCAGATGTTAAGCACAACCTTCATACCGTGCTTGGAATTGATGCGAAGATAAATCTCGTGTCTCCGAACACGATTGAGCGCTTCCAGGGCAAGGCAAAGCGCGTTATAGACTTAAGAGACAAGGTGTAAGGGAGAAGGACTATGGAAAAAAAGATTATGATGGGAAACGCCGCCGTTGCACGCGGCCTTTACGAGGCAGGCTGCCGCTTTGTATCGAGCTATCCCGGAACGCCGAGTACGGAGATAACAGAGTGCGCGGCAGATTATAAAGAAATATATGCCGAGTGGGCGCCTAACGAAAAGGTTGCCGTTGAGAGTGCAATCGGCGCAAGCATAGGTGGCGTACGCTCCTTTGCCGCGATGAAGCATGTAGGCCTCAATGTTGCGGCGGACCCGTTATTTACGGCGTCGTATACGGGTGTTTCGGGCGGCTGCGTAATTGCAGTTGCCGATGATATGGGCATGCACTCATCGCAGAATGAGCAGGACAGCCGTCACTACGCACGCGCGGCGAAGATACCGATGCTTGAGCCGTCAGATTCGGAGGAGTGCAAGGAGTTTACAAAGGCGGCATACGAGCTTTCGGAAAAGTATGACACGCTCGTGTTTTTGCGTACATCGACCCGCGTTGCGCACTCGCAGAGCGCGGTGGCTCTCGGCGAGCGCTGTGAGCGCGATATAAAGCCGTATGAAAAGAATATCTCAAAATATGTAATGATGCCTGCAAAGGCGCGCGCACGCCACATTACGGTTGAGGCGCGCGAGGTAAGCCTTCGTGAGCTTGCCGAGACGACGGAGCTTAACCGCATCGAGTATAATGACAGAAAAATAGGGATAATCGCCTCGGGAATAGCGTATCAGTACGCCCGCGAGGCTTTTGGCGACAAAGCGTCATACTTAAAGCTCGGTCTTGTCTATCCGCTTCCGGTGAAAAAGATTGAGGAGTTTGCAGCAAATGTTGATGAGCTCTTTGTAATTGAGGAGCTTGACGATATTTTTGAGGCACACTGCAAAAAGCACGGGATCAAGGTCCGCGGAAAAGAGCTGTTCTCAAAGCTCGGCGAGTATACTCCGGCGCTTATTCGCGAGG
>JAZRPG010000019.1:0-58277 GCA_045649105.1 Eubacteriales bacterium | reverse complement strand
AAAAACAGTGCATTTTACCCGCTTATATCGGCTTAAGAAAAAAATAAAAAAATATTTAAAAAAGTAGTTGACAAAACCGATATTGTGTGCTATAATACTTTTCGCTGACTCGGAGAGAGACAGTTTGGGCGGGAAGCTTCATGGGAGCATAGCTCAGCTGGGAGAGCATCTGCCTTACAAGCAGAGGGTCACAGGTTCGAGCCCTGTTGTTCCCACCATTTGGCCCGGTAGTTCAGTTGGTTAGAACGCTAGCCTGTCACGCTAGAGGTCGTGGGTTCGAGCCCCATCCGGGTCGCCATCATTCCTGCCTCTGTAGCTCAGTTGGTAGAGCAGAGGACTGAAAATCCTCGTGTCGTTGGTTCGATTCCGACCGGAGGCACCATCTTTTTTGCGGGAGTGACTCAGTGGTAGAGTGTCACCTTGCCAAGGTGAAAGTCGCGAGTTCGAATCTCGTCTTCCGCTCCATTTTATTGCGACAGGATCAGATGATATGTTCCTGTCGCAATTATTCACACGGCGCCATAGCCAAGTGGTAAGGCAGGGGTCTGCAAAACCCCGATTCCCCAGTTCAAATCTGGGTGGCGCCTCCAAAAATCCTCGTACTTAATGTACGGGGATTTTACTTTTTTAGCTTAAAAGGGACATTGCCACCATTTTGCAATGTCCCTTTATTTGTAGCCTTTTACTTACTCGTTATCAGCCTTTTGCGAAGCACTCTTTGACACTGCAGCTTTAAACTGCTTGCGCGATTCACGCGTCTCCGAGAGTGCCTGTGTAATTACATCCTCAAGTCTGCGGAGAGTGTCGTCAGCATACTCATTCGCGGCATAACGCAGCTCTTTTGCTTTTGTTTCGGCAGCTGTCATAATCTCGTTTGCCTTCTGCTTTGTGGTAATGACAATCTCATCCTCTGCAACCATGTGCCTCGCACGGTCTTCAGCAGCGCGTTTAATCGCCTCTGCCTCACGTTTTGCCTGTGCCAATATATCGTTTCTGTTCTCCACAATTACGCGAGCCTGCTCTAAATCTTTTGGCAGGTTTACGCGTATCTCATCGACAAGGTCCAAAACTTTTTCCTTTTCAAGAAGGCACTTCTCCGCACCGAACGGCAGTGCCCACGCCTCCGACACCATGTCGTACAGCATATTTACCAATTCTTCAATACCGCTAGCCATTTCTCATCTTCCCCCTGTAAGTCTTTTTTCTATATCCCTCAAGATTTCCGCAGGAATAAACGGAGTTATGTCTCCGCCAAGTGAGCCGATTTCCTTTACTACGCTTGATGACAAGTACAAATGCTCCTCCGAGGTCGGCAGAAATACAGTTTCAAGCTCAGGATTGAGCTTGCGGTTAATAAGCGCCATCTGAAATTCACTCTCAAAGTCACTTATAGCGCGAATGCCTTTTACCAGCACACAATCTCCGACTGTCTTTACCCAATCCGCAAGGAGCTTATCCGACAGCATTACCTCAACATTTGAAAAGCACGCTACTGCACGCCGTATATACTCACACCGCTCCTCAAGAGAAAACATCGCTGTCTTTTTGCTGTTGACCATTACGACAACAACAACCCTGTCGAATATTCCGGACGCACGCGAGATTATGTCTAAATGCCCCATAGTGATAGGATCAAAGCTTCCCGGATATACTGCTGTTTTCATAGTATCATTCGCTTTCCTGAAACCGCTACCCTTTCCTAATAACCGTTATCTTTGTCCTTCCGTATACATATTCGCGTCTTGTGTCATACGGAGCAGAAAGGTGCGGAATTTCTGCACTTTTATCTGTTTCACATACTATTATACCACCATTTGACAATATGTCAATCGATTGTATCATTGACAATGCCTTAGCAATGTAATTGCTTTTATACGGAGGGTCTAAAAATATTACATCATATTTTTCACCCTTTGTCAACACTTCCGAAAAATCCCCCATATAGAGGCGAATTTTGTCAGAAAATCCGCATTTTTTTATATTTTCACGTATTATAGTCCCAGCCTGCTTGGAATTCTCCGCAACGAGCGCACTTTCAGCACCTCTGCTGACAGCCTCGATTGCCATTTGTCCGCTCCCTCCGAACAAATCAAGAATCCGCCTGCCTTCTATTTCAAACTGAATTATATTAAAAATCGATTCCTTGACCCTGTCTGTCGTTGGGCGCGTCGCTTCGCCTTCGAGCGAGTTAAGCACACGCCCGCGTGCTGTCCCTGATATTACGCGCATAATCTATCTCTCCTTACCATGGTAATGTTTATACACAAGCGCAGCCACAGAAGCCGGCACAACCTCAGAAAGCTCCTTTTGTGTTGCGTTCTTTATACCCCGTATACTCTTAAAATTCGCAAGTAATAACGAAGCACGCTTCTCCCCTACACCGGCTATTTTTTTAAGCTCACTCTCCGTCATGCTGTGCCCGCGTCGTTTTCTGTGATACTCTATTACGAAGCGGTGCACCTCTTCCTGAATGGCGCTCACAAACCGGAACACAGATGGGCTTGACGATATCCCGATTTCCATACCTTTCTCATTTATAATGGCGCGTGTCTTGTGCCTGTCATCCTTAACCATTCCGAAAACCGGTATCTCCAGCCCTGCTTTTTCGATAACCGGCACGACTGCACGGAGCTGCGCAATACCTCCATCAAGAAGTATTAAATCCGGCAACTCCTCAAATTTATCATCGCCGTCCGTATATCTTTTTATTCGCCTTTCAATAACCTCCCGCATTGCACCCGGGTCATCCTGCACGCATAGCTCCGATATTTTGAATTTTCTGTATTCGCGTTTTAACGGAACACCGTTTTTAAAGACTGTCATTGCGGCAACGGTCTCACTTCCCGATGTATGAGATATATCATACGCCTCTATGCGCTGAGGCAGGTCATCAAGGGCAAGAATCTTTTTTAAATCCGTCAGAACACGGGCAGTCCGCTCCTCCCTGTTCATTGCGGCCTCTGCCTTTTCCTTTGCATTTTGCTGTGCCATTTTTACAGACTTTAACTTATCGCCGCGCTTCGGCGTTATGACACGGACGCGCCTCCCGCCTTTTTCTGTCAGCCAATCCTCCATTAAACTTGAGTACTCCGTCTCATACTGCAAATATATCTCCGAAGGCAGACGGCTTCTGTCGGAATAATATCTTATTGCAAAGCTCTCTAAAAGCTCGCTTTCGTCAGCAAACACAGGTGTTTCGATTGTTTTTGATTCACTGTCAAGGAGAACTCCGTCAATATAGTGTAATATTGAAAACACAGTCTTACTCTCACCTGCATGCAGCGCCAGAACATCTGTATCCGACATCATGCCGGATATTATTTTTTGTTTTGTACTGAGCGCCCTGATAGCACGAAGCTCATCTCTCACCTTCCCTGCAAGTTCAAACTCAAGTCTCTCTGCATGCTCCGTCATGCGCTTTTCAAGCACCGCCTCAAGCTCATCGGATTTTCCAGACAGAACCATGCAGGCACGCAAAATGCGCTCGTTATATTCCTCCTTTGTAATATTCCCTGCACAAACAGCATCGCATTTGCCGATATGGCTGTTAAGGCACGGGCGGCCCCTCCCTATATCTGCAGGGAATTTCCTGTTACATGTCGGAAGACGCAAAAGCTCACTCACAGCATTAATCACCCGACGCGATTCAACCCTTCCTCCGTACGGACCAAAGTACCGCGCACCATCATCTGCAGTCTTTGAAACTATTGAAAAGCGCGGATACTCATCCTTTACCGAGAGTCTTATAAACGGATAACCCTTGTCATCCTTTAACAGTATGTTGTATTTCGGCATGTGTCGCTTTATAAGTGAATTTTCAAGTACAAGCGCTTCAAACTCTGTATCTGTTATTATATAATCAAAATCTTTTACCTGAGACACCATAAGCCTGGTCTTTGCATTATGCGCCGAGTTGTTTCTGAAATAGGAATTGACACGGTTGTATAATTTTTTCGCTTTGCCGACATATATAACGGCCCCGCTCTTGTCAAGCATAATATAAACACCGGGTTTTTGCGGAAGCTTCAACGCCTTTTCTTTCGTGCTCACTTAAATTCACCTGCCTATAACATTATAGACGGCATAACTATGCCGTCTATAATAATGAAAAATATATTTTGTTTACATCTGGTCAGAAAAATTACCGCCCACAAGCTCAGCCAGCGCAACTATCGCCTCATCCTCATCTACACCGTCCGCAATAATCGTGACCTTAGTGCCTTTGACTATCCCGAGCGACAACACACCAAGAAGACTTTTCGCATTTACGCGACGCTCATCACGCTCAACCTGTATACTGCACTTAAACTCGTTCGCCTTCTGTATAAAAAACGTCGCCGGCCTTGCACGAAGGCCTATCTGATTATTAATTACCACTTCTTTGGAACACATTTACAGCATTCTCCTCATTTATAAAATTACATATCAACTTATTACTCTATATATAATACCAAACTTGCTATATATAAGTCAACTACTTTTTATTTATACAACAAAAACAGTATCATACCTTTTTAATTCTATTGCGTTATGTCCTTATTTCCGCAATAGTTACTCCGTCCTCTCCCTCACCGAAGACCCCAAGCCTCCATGATTTGACATGAGGATGTCCTTTAAGATACGAGTGCACCGTTTTTCTCAAAACACCTGTTCCCTTTCCGTGTATTATCGTAACCGAAGTAAGCTTTGCAAGAAATGCGCTGTCAAGATATGACGACAGCACATACTCCGCCTCATCAGAAGTCATACCACGCAAATCAACCTCAGGCTTTATCGAAATATTCCGAAGCTCTGCTCTTTTCCCTGCAACAAAGTCCTTTACTGTCTTTTCTCCGCTTTCCTCTATAAGCGCAACCTCATCAGGGCTCGCAGTCACCTTCATTATTCCTGCCTGCACTGTTAACGCCCCGGTCTTTTCAGCAATCGACAAAACTGTTCCGCGAAGCCCCAACTCAACAAGTTCTACCGTATCACCCTCGCGAAGCTTTCTCGGCAATGGCTTTGCTTTCTTTTTCGGTTTTGCGCCTATCAAGCGCTTTTCCGCATCTGCAAGACCTTTTTTAAGCTCACTCCGTGCCTCGTTAATAAGGTTTCTGTTCTCGCGCTTTGACTGGAGCTTTCTTATCTCGTCAAGCTCATCAAAAACGCGTTCCGAGGCCTCTCTTGCATCTTTTAATATGCGGTCGGCTTCTGCCCTTGCTTTTTCTACGATAGCAATTCGCCTTTGCTCAACCTCTGCTTCTGCCTTTTCTGAATTTTTGCGCCGCCTGTCGGCTTCTGCACGAAGCGCACCTGCCTTTGAGATTTCGTCATCAAGATTTTTTTGCTTTTCTTCAAGACGCGATAAAATCTCATCGAAGCGTTTGTCTTCACCATCTACAAGCGCACCCGCTTTTTCTATTATATGCTTGGGAAGCCCAAGACGCTCGGATATTGCAAACGCGTTACTCTTTCCCGGTATTCCTATAAGAAGCCTGTATGTGGGTTTGAGCGTTGTCACATCAAACTCACAGCTTGCGTTCTCAACACGATTTGTAACAAGAGCAAAGCTCTTAAGCTCCGCATAGTGCGTAGTTGCAATGGTTTTAGCGCCAAGCGCCTTTACATATTCAATTATCGACACCGCAATCGCAGCGCCCTCAACAGGGTCTGTCCCTGCGCCGAGCTCGTCAAAAAGAACAAGGGATTTATCGTCCGCGCCCGATATAATCTCTACTATGTTCTTCATATGCGACGAAAATGTCGACAACGACTGTTCTATGCTCTGTTCGTCACCAATATCGGCATAAATCCGCGAAAAAACGGATATTGAGCTTCCAAAGTCACACGGGATATGCATTCCGCATTCGGCCATCAGAGTAAGAAGCCCTACCGTCTTTAATGATACTGTTTTTCCGCCGGTGTTCGGACCGGTTATAACAAGCGTGTCAAAATCCCGCCCAAGACTTATGGTTATGGGAACTGTTTTCTTTTTATCAAGCAGAGGGTGCCGTGCATTTTTTAAAAACACCTCGCCACAGTCATTAACCTCCGGAGCCACTGCATTTTGCGTGTAAGAAAGCTTTCCCATTGCGAAAATAAGGTCAAGACGGGACAAAATTTCAAAGTTTGATTCAATGCATTCTGAAAATTCGGAAACATCTGATGAAAGCTCTGCAAGAATGCGCTCAATCTCCTTTTTCTCCTCAGACTCAAGCTCGCGAAGGCTGTTGTTTAATTCGACAACCTGTATAGGTTCTATAAAAACAGTTGCACCCGTTGCCGATATATCATGCACAAGACCCTTAACATCGCCTTTGTGCTCGCTTTTTACAGGCACAACATATCTCCCGGAACGCTGGGTAATTATTGCCTCCTGCAGATGCTTTGCGTGCTTTGGAGATGAAATTATATCAGAGAGAACCTCGCGTATTTTCTCCCCGCTTCTCCGCATCTTTCTGCGTATTGAAAGAAGCTCAGAAGATGCTCCGTCCGCTATCTCTTCAGCGCTTATTATTGCATTTGTTATTTTATCCTCAAGATATTTGTTTACAGAAAGCCCTGCAAACATTGAATCAAGAGATGTGCGTTCACGCCTGTCCTCATCGAGATAGTTCTGTGCACTCCTTGCACAGCGCAAAAGCGCCGAAATGCGCAAAAGCTCACCCGGATTAAGACTTCCGCCCATATCTGCTCTTTTTAACGACTCACGGACACTTTTCACACCCGAAAACTCAGGCGCACCCTTTATACCTATAAGGCGCCGTGCATCACTCGTCTTTTCAAGCGCAGCAGAAACCTCCCCGACACTTTCAAGCGGGGAAAGTGCAAGTGCAAGCTCCTTTGCGCTATCACTCACTGCATGCTCGGCAAGTATACTGAGCACCCGAGGAAACTCAAGGGTATTTAATGATTTTTGATATAATGTGTCCATAAAACTGTCTCCAAAAATTATAAAAGGGATTTATAAAATGTATGGGTCTTAAATGCCCTGTCAAAATGCACGGAAATATATTCCTCCGCAAAGAGCGAAAAAGTTTTCAGCGCCTCGTCACCTATCGAAAAAGAAAATATACGCTTAATGTCACTGTACAGTACATGGCGTATCGCAGAGAGGACACTCCCGTCTATCTTACGGCAGGCGCCGTTTTCACATTTTGCGCACACAACACTTCCGTTTCTTATGTCAAACGCCGAAATATTTTCCTCTGTGCCGCATATTCCGCAAGCGTCCAGGTTGGGCATATATCCGGAAACAGCCGCCGCCCTCATCTCAAACACCGCTTTTATCTGCTCTATCCTTATGTCTGTATTTGCAAGCGCGTAGAGTGAATTAAGCCCGAGCCTCAAAAGCTCGGGATTTATGCTTTCAGAATCTGCAGCCTGCTCAAGAACCTCTGCAAAATACGAGCCTAACGCAAGCTTAACAATATCATTCCGCACACCGTAAAACATCTCTATCGGTTCAGCCTCATTTAAAGTATATCTGCCCGCATTCTCATACAGCGTAAATTCTGAATATGTCAAAAGCTGAACAGCTGCAGAAACGCGGCTGCTCTTTCTCTTCGCTCCGCGCGCAAGTACAGAAAGCTTCCCGCCACACTCCGTCAGTATAGTGAGCATAATATCCGCATCCTTGTATCCTGTTTCGCGCAGTATAAGCCCTTTATCTACACGCTGCAAAAAAACACCACCTGTAAAGTAATCTTACTTTACTCATATCCGAAGTTTCTGATGAGTACATCGTTATCGCGCCAATTCTCTCTTACCTTAACCCAGGTTTCAAGATATACCTTGGTTCCCATAAATCTCTCAATATCATTTCGCGCAAGCTCGCCGACCCGCTTGAGCATTGCTCCGCGCTTCCCTATAATTATCCCCTTATGGCTCTCACGCTCACAGTATATCGTCGCAGTAACATCTATAATCTCATTTTCACGCTCTGAAAACCTTGTTATCTCAACAGCGGTCCCATGCGGAATTTCATGATTCAGAAGTCTCAGAAGTTTTTCGCGTATTATTTCCGCAATCATCTGTTTCTCAGGCTGGTCTGAAACCATTCCCTCCGGAAACAAGGCCTCCCCTTCGGGCATAAGCGGCGCAAGCTCATTATAAATAAGCTCAAGCCCGTCACCCTTATATGCAGATATGGGTATTATCGCCTTAAAGCAATCCAGTTTACTGTATTCCTCAATAACGGGGAAAATATCCGTCTTTGAAACTGTGTCAATTTTATTTATGAGAAGCACTGCAGGAACCTTGCAAAGCTTTATCTTCTCAATAATTTGCTCCTCAAGACTTCCTATTGTCGGAACCGGCGCCACAAGCATTACAACTGCATCAACATCTGTTATGGATTCCCCTGCAACACGCACCATGTATTCTCCCAAATGACTCTTCGGCGTATGGAATCCCGGTGTATCCATAAACACATACTGGGTACTGTCTTTATTTATTATTCCGCATATTCTGTTTCTCGTCGTCTGCGGCTTGTCGGAAACTATAGCTATTTTCTCTCCCGCAAGCGCATTTATAAGAGTGGACTTTCCTACATTCGGACGCCCTACTATAGCAACCATACCGGACTTTTTTATTCCCATTTCAAAACTCCTAAATACCATATTGTAAAGCGCTATCGCTTTACTCTTATCGACAGCATATATGCCGGCACAAGCCAAAGCATAAGATATATAAATACCGTGTGCGGAGTAAGCAATATCGGTCTTTGCATAAAAGTGAGATAAAACACTACAAGCATGCCTATAAGCGCACAGGCAGCTGAAAGGCATATATTCCTGAAAGTTGCTTTTCTGAGCTTCTTTGCCGCCTGAACTGCCGATGAAAACGGATAAAGTCCGCTTCTTGTGATAACTGCGCAAATATCTCCGCTTATGAACTGCTCCTCAGATGACAGGTCAATCCTCTGCTCTATCTCGGGGTATTCCAGAACCCCGTCTGCCAGATTAAAGGTCTTCTCAACCATCATAGGAAGCAGATTTAAATCACGAACTGCAAGAATTACAGGTGTTTTTTTCTTTACAAGCATGTAAAGTGCACGTCCGACATCGTCACTCGCCTTATAATTTATGTTAAAAACTCCTGCAGGCTGTCCGTTTATCGCAATATATACAGCATTCTTCACATTAGTACCTGTAGTCAGGCGAACTCCCGACCTTAACATAAACCCACCGGAACCCATTAAAACCACATCTCCGCCGATTTCGGCTTCCATTCCTCCGGATTCATGATATTTAAGATTTGACACCTCTACGGTTTCCCCGTACCTGCTTTTCAATAAATCGGTAAATACATCGACAAGTCCGCTGCGCGTCTCTCTTATCATGCTCGCAGCATAGCTTATTGTCTGCTCAAGTGAATAGCTTCCCAGGATTTTAAGGCCATGAAGCGTAATTGTGCCTTTTGGGAAGATATCATTATCAGTAACAACGATATTTGTCTTTTTTGAAAGCCTTGTTACGGAATACCACCCTGAAATCGCAACACCGATTGAACCCAGACTCTTGGCTACAACAGAAAAAGGAAGCGAGAAGGACATCAATGTAAAAAACGGAGTAGAAACAGACGATATTGCAGCAAGTGCCCAGAAGAAGTGCTCCGGCGTTTTTGTCCCGAATGAAGATACTCCTGCAAACACAACTGACGAAACAATAACGATAGGCGCAAGAAATGTCCAGAAAGTCTGAGAGCTGTCTTTATCGTTTATATGTGAAATAAAGGAGCTTATATCGTCACAGCTCTGTTTTATTACATTCATCTGCCCGTACATGTTCTCAACATATATCCCGCTCGGCTGCTTTGCGGCGGCTGCAGTTTTGCAGACACGCGTAACCGCACGCGTTTTAAGCCACTTGCTTAATATTGCAAAAAACAGAGACAGCGCACTTATCGAGCTGTACGGCAGCCACCCGCGCCAGCCCGGCGCCGCCATAACGGTTATAACATGCACAAGACTTGCAAACGAAGAAAACGCAACGGCAGAATCTGCACACGGCTTAAGCCTAAACAGGCGCCCAAGCCCGTTCGACAGCACATCTATACTTATAAGCATGGCAAGTATTTGAAAAAAAGCCGTTATGAATAAATATCTGAACGGATGATTTATATATGCTATAACATGCGGAACATACCACCCGAGCGGTGCAGAAAAAGCAAGATAACAAAGAATCACGCTTATTATCAGAAGGCATATTGTGCGAAGCCCAAGCATACGCGAGATTTTAAGATTTTCTTTTATAATCTCCGCTGCCGAGCGCGTTTCCAGAACACTCACACTGTTTTTATCCTCAAAAAGCTCGCTCTGTGTAAATGTATCAAATGTCTCTGCAAGCTTTGAGATTCGCTTTTTCTCCGTGCGAGCCTTTCTTACAATCGTATCCTCCTCAAGCTTCATATCGCCATAAACTCCGCCCTCCCAGGGGCGCACGATATCCTTTACAAGTTTCACCTTTGTGTTGGATATATCGTCAGGCGTTTTGTCCGCTTGTTGCAAAATCTCCTTTTTCTGAGGATTGTGCACCAAGGTTTCTTCCATATCCGCACTTTTCACCGGCTCTTCTTCTGCTGCAGGCTTTGAAACCTTTTCTTCCGGCTCCTGCGGTTTTGCAATCTCCTGTACCTCTGCTTTTTGAGACGACTCCGTCTCTTTCTTTTTATCCGTAAACTCCGCAAGTATCTCATCAAGCAGAAGTCCGCAATCATTTTCTGCGGTATCGTTCTTTATTTCGTTTAAAACATCCTGCACAGACATTCCCGTAATGGTGTCGTCACGCCGCATCTTATCTTCCATCTGACGAAATACTTCCTTTCGATTATTTTATGCGCTGTCTGAGCGCCTCAAAAAGGACTACTGCCGCAGCAGCAGAGGCATTAAGCGACTGCGTCTTCCCAAGCATCGGGATATTCATAACAACATCACAACGCTCTGTTACAAGCCGCCCCATACCTTCCCCCTCAGAACCTATCACAATTGCCAGAGGACCTGTTAAATCCGTTTTATACAGCTCCGAATCAGCACCTATTCCTGTTCCGAAAATCCATAAACCGCGTTTCTTGAGGTCGCTGAGCGTGTTCGGTATATTAGCTACTCTGATGATTGGTATATGCTCAAGCGCTCCTGATGCTACCTTTGCAACAACTGCGGTAAGCCCGGCATTTCTGCGCTTCGGTATAATTACGCCATGCGCTCCCGATGCCTCAGCACTTCTTATTATAGCACCGAGGTTATGTGGGTCTGAAATTTCGTCACACACAACAACAAGGGGCGGGCGCCCGCTTTTCTCAGCAGCGGCAAAAATATCATCAAGCGTTGCATACTCATGCGCAGCTGCAAGAGCAATAACTCCCTGATGCGCACCTGAGATGCTCATTGCATCAAGCTTTCTCCTATCACATTTTGATACAACTGCTCCCGCGCTTTTCGCCGCAGAGATTATGTGATTTATGTTCCCATCGCCATCGGTATAAAAAACCTTGTCTATCGTTCTGCCCGAACGCAGAGCTTCATACACAGAGTTTCTGCCCTCTATTACATATTTTTCAACGCTATCCTCGCTGCCTTGCATATTAAACTTTTTGTTCATACATTTACCTCATACGCAGTAAACATCTGATATAACGATAACTGCGATAATTCCTATTTTATAATATTATAGCACGAAATATATCGAATTAAAATCCCTATATGAAAATTTTTAAGTAGTTTTTATCAGTATTTTGCATATATATTTTATATCTCAGCCCAAGGGTGGTATTTAGAAATGAGAACAAAAAACGCATCTTCCGTTTTTACAGCCGTCATAATACTGCTTTTTTCGCTCGGATTAGTTCTGTTTCCTGCAGAGGCAACAAAATCTGCGCGCGACGCTCTTACCGTCTGCATAAATTCCGTTATACCGTCTCTGTTTCCTTTTTTTGTTGTTTCAAGGCTTATTACAGGACTCCGTTACACGGAATTTTTCGGACGCGTGTTAAACCGCGTTGTATGTCCGTTATTCGGAACAGGCAGCGCATCTTCCGCCTTTATACTCGGGATAACGGGAGGTTATCCAATCGGAGCTGCGACATGTGTCTCACTCTATAAGTCAAATTTGTGTTCAAAAGAAGAATCCGAGCACCTCCTTGCCTTCTGTAACAACTCAGGCCCCGCTTTTATTATCGGTGCTGTCGGCGTGGGGATTTACTCCTCCGTAAAGCTCGGTACCCTACTGTTTTTAATACATGTCCTCGCCGCAATTACAGTTGGCATACTGTTTCGTCTTTTTTCACCCATCAAATGCCATAATAAAAAACAATCGCATCACAACACAAATATTAAGCTTCCCTTTCACTCCGTTTTTATCGGTGCCGTTTCCGGCGCGCTGTCGTCATGTCTCTCGATAAGTGCATACATTGTTCTGTTTTCCTCATTCGTCTCTATTTTAAATCAGTTTAATATACTTCCTTTATTAAGCCTTCTTCCGGCAAAGCTTTTCAATGTGGATTCCTCCGTAATATCAGCCCTTCTCTCTGGTGTATTTGAGGTCACCGTCGGGACATACTCACTTGCCGCATGCAACAGTCTTCGGCTGTCATTTATTCTTACCGCCTTTCTCCTTGGCTGGGGCGGACTTTCCGTACACTGCCAGACGCTCGGAATCCTTGACAACAGCGACATTTCTGCATCAAAGTATTTCCCTGGAAAATTTCTTCACGGGGTTATTTCCGCTTTTTATGCTGTCTTTTTCTCGCCGTTCATTTCCGAAATATCAGTACCTGCAATGGCAACGCGAACATATCTGACCGATTTTCCGAATATCTCTGTATGTATTTTCCTGCTTGGAATTGCAATAATAATAAAAATTTGCAAAAAAAGCTGGAAAACTGAAAAAAAATAGTGTATATTAGTATTAGACTTTAAGGAGGCAAATATTATGCTGTTTTCAAAAAACATAGAGCCGCATTGCGCAGTATGTGCACACAGCAGGCAAGTAAGCGAAAATGAAGCGATATGTCCGAAACATGGTATTGTTTCTCTCGGATATAAGTGCCGCAAGTTTGAATACGACGCAACAAAGCGCATTCCCCCTGAGGAGGAGCTTATTCCGCAGGGTTCATTCAACGAAGCAGATTTTTCAATCGACAGGACATAATTATTTAATTTTTCATAATATAACAACAGCGAGTTTTGGATTTCCCAAAACTCGCTGTTTTATTTTGTTTATATTACTTTATCATGCTTGCTACTTCGTCAGCAAAGTTATCATCGCGTTTTTCAAGACCTTCGCCCTTCTCAAAGCGAATGAATTTTGAAACAGATATCTCTCCGCCGAGCTCTTTTGCAACATTTGCAACATGCTGTGCAACAGTAATTTTGTCTTCCTTGACATATGCCTGCTCAAGGAGGCAGTTCTCAGCGTAGTACTTCTTAATTCTTCCGAGAACCATCTTCTCAGCAACCTGCTGCGGCTTGCCCTCATTCATAGCCTGAGCTGTGAGGATTTCCTTTTCCTTCTCAATTACATCGGCAGGAACCTCATCGCTGCGGAGCCATGACGGGCTCATCGCTGCAATCTGCATTGCAAGGTCACGACCGAGACCGACAACAGCCTCTGAACCCTTAAGATTATCAGATGTCTCCATGCTGATAAGGACGCCGATTTTACCGCCCATGTGCATATACGGAACATTTGTTCCTCCCACGAAAGTTTCAAAACGGCGTATTTTAATATTCTCGCCAATTGTAAGAACTTTCTCACGAAGCATATCTGCAACAGTCATATCTGAGCCTACATACTTGCACTCTAAAAGAGCATCAACGTCAGCAGGCTTGCATGCAAGAATGGTGTCTGCTATATCTGCGGCAAACTTCTGGAATTCGCTGTTTTTTGCAACAAAGTCAGTCTCGCTGTTTATCTCAACAAGAACGCCTGCGTCAGCAGTTGCAGTCGCATAAACCATACCCTCTGCAGCGATACGGCCCGCCTTCTTTGCAGCAGCTGCAAGGCCCTTCTCACGAAGGAACTCCATTGCCTTTTCCATGTTTCCATCCGATGCATTAAGTGCATTTTTACAATCCATCATGCCTGCGCCCGTAGACTCACGCAATGCCTTAACATCAGCAGCTGTAAAAGCCATAATGTAACACTCTCCTTATTTTTTAATTATTCCTACTCTGCAGCTGCCTCTTCTGCAGCCGCCTCTACTGCCTCAGAGGAAGCCTCTTCAGCACTCTGGTCACCCTGACGCGCCTCAACAACAGCATTTGCAATTGTCTGAGAAATGAGCTTTATTGCACGGATAGCGTCGTCATTTCCGGGGATTACATAATCGACCTCTTCAGGGTCGCAGTTTGTATCAACAACAGCAATTATCGGAATACCGAGCTTGCGAGCCTCAGCAATAGCATTACGCTCCTTGCGCGGGTCAACAATGAACAGCGCGCCCGGGAGCTTGTTCATGTCCTTAACGCCGCCGAGATATTTCTCGAGCTTTGCAATCTCAGCCTGAAGCTTTATAACTTCTTTCTTAAGGAGAAGATTAAAAGTGCCATCCTCTTCCATGCGCTTGAGCTGATTCAAGCGGTCAATGCGGCGACGCATTGTCTTGAAGTTTGTGAGCATTCCGCCGAGCCAGCGAGCGTTTACATAGTACATTCCTACGCGCTCTGCCTCTTCCTTGATTGCCTCCTGAGCCTGCTTTTTCGTACCTACAAAGAGAATACTTTTTCCCTCTGCTGCGATATCGCGAGCGAAGAAATAAGCCTCCTCAAGCTTCTTGACCGTCTTCTGAAGGTCGATAATGTAGATACCGTTGCGCTCCGTGAAGATATACGGAGCCATTTTGGGGTTCCAGCGTCTTGTCTGATGGCCAAAGTGTACTCCGGCCTCAAGAAGCTGCTTCATTGAGATTACCTGTGACATAGTTTTTTCCTCCTTCTGTTTTAACCGCCACGCCGCTCATCCCTCCCCACCGCCTTTCGGCACAGAGGCGAGAAGGTCACAACGTGTGAGTTTTACCGAAATATGTTATCACATCTTTTTATATTTTGCAAGTACTTTTTGTAATTTATATACTATTTATGCAAAAATCCTCTTTTTTCTCTTCTCTGACATTCTTCGCGCGCATACTCCACGAGTATTATATCGTCCCCTATCCGCTTTATTGCCTCCCATGGGATTATCACATCATCACTGCGCGAGAATACGGACGGGAATTTTACACTTCCATGTACAATAAGCGTGAGTATTTTGCCACAGGCGCAATCCACCTCCACATCGTTTACATAGCCGTAGCGCTGCCCCGTGCATACATTTATTACTTCCTTGCAGCTAAGCTCTGTTATTCTTGAACGGTTCATACAAACATCACCTCATAATAATATATGTATACATTTTCAAATTCCTTCAATTTATGATAGCTTTTTTCCAAATTTATGGTATACTATTGTTGTATACTATTTGTCCGGAGGTGTCCTGATTTGATTTCAAGAAACGAAGCAGACAAACATTTATCCAAGTTCTTTTCCTCAAACTCCTGGAAAGTGATTCGAACATTGCTTTTAATATTTGCTACAACCTGCGTAATCTGCGGAATTGTATTTTTTGCATACATGCTTTCACTTGATTCAAAAGTCGACATTGAAGTTGAAACGATGAAGCTTAACTATTCCTCAATAGTATATTATCTCGACGACGAAGGAAATGAGCATGAATTTGAACGCCTCTACGATTCACAAAATCGCACATGGGTTGACCTTGAGGCTATGCCCTCTCATTTAAAAGACGCCGCAATAGCAATTGAGGACCATCGATTCATGAAGCATCACGGCGTTGACTGGAAACGAACATTTGCAGCAAGCGTCAATCTGTTTTTCAAAATGAAGAGCGATTTCGGCGCATCCACAATCACCCAGCAGCTTATAAAGAATCTCACCGGAGACAATCAGGACTCAGTCAGAAGAAAGCTGCAGGAGATAATGCGCGCACTCTATCTTGAAAGGCATTATGATAAGGATACTATATTAGAGTTGTACCTTAATACAATTTATCTCGGAAAAGGCTGCTACGGCGTGGGCACTGCGGCAAAAACATATTTCGGCAAGGATGTTTCAGAGCTTACACTTGCTGAATCCGCCTCTCTTGTAGGAATTACGAATCTTCCTACATATTATAATCCGTATCTGCACCCTGATAACAACAAAGAGCGACGCATTGATATAATTAACCGGATGCGTGAGCTTAATATGATTTCTGCTGAGGAGCGCGACTCCGCAGTCTCGGAAGAAATAGTGTTCAACACAAGCAGCAGCGGAGAGAGCCCTACAAATGTCCAATCATATTTTGTTGACCAGATTATTGAGGACCTGATAGATGACCTCGTTACCGAGCGAGGATATTCTAAACCCGTCGCAACACGCACAATTTATTCAGGCGGACTTAAAATATACGCGACCGTAGATCCAAAACTCCAGTCGGCCATGGATTCTGTATTTGAGGATAATAATGTATTTCCCAGATATAACGGCTCTACACAGCCTGAATGCGCAATGGTTCTTTTAGACCCGCAAAACGGCGATATTCTCGCCATGCGCGGCGGCCGCGGAGAAAAGAAGGGTGCGCGTATACTAAACCGCGCAACACAGGCCAAACGCCCGCCCGGCTCATCCATAAAGCCCATTTCCGTATATGCCCCGGCAATAGAGTACGGACTTATTACTCCGTTCTCCGCAGAAGATGATGCACCGCTCAAGGTGCTCAACGGCTCTGCATATCCAAAGAACGAAACTCGGGTTTACAACGGCAGAACAACAATACTCGATGGTGTTATGCAATCGCTCAATACAATTTCAATGCGCACACTTAACAAGCTGTCTGTTGAGCGCTCGTATAATTTCCTGACCGCAAATCTCGGTGTTTCTTCTTTAAACCCCAGAGGCGATATGAACCTTGCGCCGCTTTCGCTCGGCCAGCTTACCAACGGAATTACCGTTCTTGAAATGGCGGCAGCATATGTTCCTTTTGCAAACGGCGGAACATATTATGAGCCGAGGACTTATACAAAGGTTCTTGATAATCAAGGAAACCTTCTTATAGAAAAAGCCGCGCCGCCGACAACCGCTATGAGCAAAAAGACCGCAACATATATGACATATATGCTCTCAAACGTTGTCACAGGCGGTACCGGCACATATGCAAAGCTTGCAAACGGCATGCCTGCAGCGGCAAAAACAGGCACCTCGAACAACGACGAAGACAGATGGTTTGTCGGATATACTCCGTATTATGTAGGTGCGGCATGGTTTGGATATGACCAGCCAAAATATATATCAAAATCGCTTTCTCCCGCACTGACAGTCTGGAAAAATGTAATGAACAAGGCTCACAGCGGTCTCCCTGTAAAAAACTTTGAGACCGATGCCGATTTTGTTACGGTTGATGTGTGTACCTGCAGCGGACTTCTCCCGTCCGAAGCTTGCTCTCTCGATCCGCGTGGCGGAAGAGTTGTTAAGGGCTTTTTCCATAAGGATGATGTTCCCACAAAGACATGCGATGTTCACAAAACTGTAGAAATAGATACCTCTACAAATATGCTGGCGAGCGAATTCTGCCCGGCAGAACTTCGGAAAACCGTGTCTCTTATGGAGCTTAACCGATTCTTCCCCCTCTCCGATGTTGTTGTCAACGATGAGCAGTACTCTCTGCACACATCTGCGCCGTCCGAAGGCGAATTCTATTTTTCAACAGGTGTCGGAAGCCCCATGCATTCAACATGTAATCTGCACACAGAAGCCCCGCAGGCTCCGGAAGAGGATAACACATCAGACCCTTCAGAACCTGAGAATAACGATGAAGAACCTTCCAATGTCCCCGATGCGCCGGAGATGACAGAACATGCAGAACCCCCCGATGAAGAGGATTCCGAGGTTATTCCTGCGGCATAAAATAATTCAGATATGGAGTAATATTCCCCTATGAATCAGTTAACTTTTTGCGTCCCTACGCTTTTCGGTCTTGAGGGCATCGCAGGAAATGAGCTTCGCCGACTCGGCATGTCGGATGTAATGGTCGAAAACGGCAGAGTCTTTTTCAGCGGAACTCCGCTTGATATGGCACGAGCAAACATATGGTTGCGCACAGGTGAGCGTGTCCTTCTCGTTGTCGGCTCTTTCAGGGCACAAAGCTTTACAGAGCTTTTTGACGGTGTCAAAAGTCTTCCGTGGGAAAACTATATACCTAAAAACGGTGCATTTCCCGTAAAGGGCCACAGTATAAATTCAAAACTTTTTTCAATCCCCGACTGCCAAAGCATAATCAAAAAAGCCGTTGTTGAACACCTCAGCAAAAAATACAGCGTTACTTGGTTTGAAGAAACAGGCAGTAAATATCAGATACAGTTTTCCATAATGAACGATAATGTCACATTATATATCGATACAAGCGGCGCCGGACTTCATAAGCGAGGCTACCGTGCCGTTGCAGGCGCAGCTCCCCTTCGCGAGACTCTTGCCGCCGCAATGGTTGAGCTTTCGCACTATCGCGGACGCGAGCTGTTTTGCGACCCGTTCTGCGGTTCGGGAACGATACTTATTGAAGCCGCAATGATAGCCGAAAACCGTGCACCCGGACTCCGTCGGCGCTTTGCCGCAGAAAGCTGGAATATGCTGTCAAAAAATGATTGGCACTCGGAACGCGAGACTGCAAAAACGAAAATGTTTTCCCGCGATTTTGAGCTTTGGGGCGGAGACCTTGACGAAGCTCTGCTATGCACCGCGCGGGAAAACTCAAAAAAAGCCGGCGTGGACAAATACATAAAATTTGAAAAGCGTGACGCTCTACGCTTCTACCCCCGCAATAAATCAGGCATTTTAGTGACAAATCCCCCCTACGGAGAACGTATCGGAGAGTTACGGGAGGCAGAAAAACTGTATAAGGATTTTGGACGCACAATGGCCGAATATCCCGACTTTAAATCTTATATAATTACATCTCATGGCGAATTTGAGCACTTTTACGGCAAAAAAGCAACAAAACGTCGCAAATTATATAACGGCATGATAAAATGCGAATTTTATATGTTTTTTTAATTATTAATATTTTATGAAAAAGCCAAAAACAATAGCATAGGAGAGAATACAAGAGAAAATCATGTGAATACGGCACCTATTTTAATATAGTGCCGTATTTTTCCTTTTTTCGCATGTTTTTGTGAAAAAATTAACTTGCGTATTCTTACTGCATATTCTATTATTAAGTATATAATTTAGCACTCGATAGATTAGAGTGCTAATCACGGTAAACTATATTTAGGAGGAAGTCATCATGAAACTGAAACCACTTGCAGACCGCGTGGTGCTCAAAATGGTAGAGGCTGAAGAAACCACAAAGAGCGGTATCATTCTTACAGCCGGAGCAAAGGAGAAGCCGCAGGTTGCTGAAGTTCTTGCAGTAGGTCCCGGAGGAAATGTTGACGGCAAGGATATCGTCATGCATGTTAAGGTCGGCGACAAGGTCATTACAAGCAAATATTCCGGCACCGAGGTTAAGATAGACAGCGAGGAGCTCATCATCGTACGTCAGGGCGATATTCTCGCTATCGTTGACTAATTCGCAAAACACATCAAGCTGCCCTACCCGGCGGTACGGTCAGCTAAAAAAATATAATCCGCCGATGTAAAGGAAGGTTATTTATATGTCAAAGGAAATACTTTTTTCAGAAGATGCCCGCCACGCGCTTGAGCGTGGTATCAACAAGCTTGCTGATACAGTAAAGATAACACTCGGTCCCAAAGGCCGCAATGTTGTTCTCGACAAGAAGTTCGGCGCACCGCTCATCACAAACGACGGTGTTACAATCGCTAAGGAAATAGAGCTTGATGACCCGTTTGAAAACATGGGTGCACAGCTCGTCAAAGAAGTTTCCACAAAGACTAACGACATTGCCGGAGACGGAACAACTACAGCTACACTTCTCGCACAGGCTATTATCCGCGAGGGTATGAAAAATGTTACTGCCGGTGCAAACCCGATGATTATGAAGAACGGCATGAATGCCGCTGTCTGTGCTGCTGTTGAGGCAATCAAGAATTCATCACAGAAGGTCAACGGCTACGAGGATATTTCCCGTGTTGCCGCTGTATCTTCCGCTTCCCCTGTAATCGGCACACTTATTGCCGATGCTATGGAGAAGGTTTCTGCTGACGGCGTAATCACCGTTGAGGAATCAAAAACTGCAGAGACATACAGCGAAATCGTTGAGGGTATGCAGTTTGATCGCGGATATATCTCTCCGTACATGGTCACAGATACCGAGAAGATGGAAGCAATAATCGATGATGCTTCAATTCTCATTACAGACAAAAAGATTTCAAACATTCAGGAGATTCTCCCGCTTCTTGAGCAAATCGTTCAGGCCGGCAAGAAGCTCGTAATAATCGCTGAGGACATCGAGGGCGAAGCACTTGCTACACTTCTCGTAAACAAGCTCCGCGGAACCTTCACCTGCGTAGGAGTCAAGGCTCCGGGATTCGGCGACAGACGCAAGGATATGCTTAAGGACATCGCAATCCTCACCGGCGGTCAGGTTATATCTGACGAGCTCGGAATGGACCTCAAGTCTGCTACAGTAGACATGCTCGGCCATGCACGCCAGATAAAGATTCAGAAAGAAAACACAATCATCGTTGACGGTGCAGGAAACTCAGATGAAATTAAAGCTCGCGTAAACCAGATACGCATGCAGATTGAGGCTTCCACATCTGACTTTGACCGCGAAAAGCTTCAGGAGCGCCTTGCAAAGCTTTCCGGAGGCGTTGCAGTAATTAAGGTTGGTGCTGCTACAGAGGTTGAGATGAAGGAGAAAAAGCTCCGCAGCGAGGACGCTCTCAACGCAACACGCGCAGCTGTTGAAGAAGGCATCGTAGCCGGTGGCGGCACAGTCTTTGTAAACGCTATCTCCGCAGTCGAGAAGCTCATCTCAAAGACTGAGGGTGACGAGCGCACAGGCGTTAAGATAATTGCAAAGGCTCTTGAGGAACCGGTTCGTCAGATAGCTGCAAACGCAGGTATCGACGGTTCAATCGTTCTTGACAAAATTAAGAACAGCCGCAGAACAGGTTACGGTTTTGACGCTCTTGCCAATAAGTATTGCGATATGATTAAGGTCGGCATCGTTGACCCGGCAAAGGTTACACGCAGTGCCCTCGAGAATGCGGCTTCTATCGCTGCTATGGTTCTCACAACAGAGAGCATTGTTACCGACAAGAAGGAGCCGGCTACTGCTCCCGCAATGCCCGGCGGAATGGGCGACGGCGGAATGGGAATGTATTAATTCGCTGATAATAAGCATAGAAAAAGAACTCATCAGAAATGATGAGTTCTTTTTTGTACTAAAAAAACACAAACTAATTCTTTAGCCACACATTATTGTTCTCGCTCTTTTTCCCTCGCATCATAAGCGTATAAAGCGCGTTCCTTGCATCTTTTCCCTCAAAAAGAATTTTAAATACCTCTTTGGTAATAGGCATTTCAATATTAACCCCGGATGCAAGCTGCATGGCAGACTGGACAGCATAGTACCCTTCAACTACACTTCCGACCCTTTCCAAAGCCTGCTCCGTTGAAAAACCCTCACCTATCAACACACCGGCACTCCTGTTTCTTGAATGCATAGATGTGCATGTAACAATGAGGTCACCGACACCCGTCAGGCCGAAAAATGTTTCTTCCCGCCCGCCAAGCGCCACACCGAGCCTTGCCATTTCCACAAGTCCGCGCGTCATAAGTGCAGCTTTTGTGTTATCGCCGAGCTTTAACCCATCACATATTCCCGCGGCAAGAGCCATTACATTTTTAAGTGCGCCGCCAAGCTCGACACCGACCATATCATCAGTTATATATACTCTGAAGTTCTCATTCATAAAGACATCCTGAACAATTTTTGCCGTCTTTTCCGATTTTGATGTCGCAATTACTGCCGTAGGCACAGAACGCCCGACCTCTTCAGCATGTGAAGGACCCGAAAGCACCGCTATATTATCCTCTGTTCCCAGCTCTTGTGCAATTATCTGTGATAAGCGCAGTGAAGTATCCTTTTCTATCCCCTTCGCAACATTTACCACTATCTTAGACTCGGTAATAAAACCGGCCAGCTTCTTTGATGTTTCACGCACTGCAAAGGACGGAACTGCCATAACAACTAATTCTGCATCATTTACACACGACATATCACATGTTGTTTTAAGCTCTTCCGGAAACAAAACTCCGGGCAGGAACCTTCTGTTCTCACGGTTGCTCGAAAGCTCCTCATACTCTTCTTTTAAAAACGACCACAATGTCACATCATGACCTGATTTTGAAAGCATTACAGCAAGGGCTGTGCCCCAGCCACCACTTCCTAAGACCGCAATTTTCATCGCTACTCAATCCTTTCCAAAGGAGTTATGTACCCTTACGCTTAAATTTAAACTTATTCTCCGTTCCCGATGCTAGGCGCTTTATATTCGGTATATGCAACACTGTCACAAACAAAGAAAGCGCAACTCCGAACAGAATAAATATCAGGTTATTGGATCCGGTGCCGTAAAACAGGTAAAACAAAACAGGAACAGACGCCACCGCTATCATAGACCCAAGCGAAACATACCGTGTAAGTGCCACTATTATAAAGAACAGCACAACCGCTATTGCGCATATCTTCCAATCTATACACAGAATAACAGCCGCCGTAGTAAGCACTCCTTTCCCGCCTCTAAATCCAAAGAAAACAGGAAATGCATGACCCAGTACCACTGCCGCACCGGCCATTACCTCCATGAAATCCGTAAGATTCGGGCACTCGCCTATTATAGGCAGAACAAGCCAAATAGCAAGAATGCCTTTTATTGTATCCCCGAGTATTACAAGGCCGGCTTTTGTGCCTCCCATAACTCTGTAAGAGTTTGTTGTACCTGCATTTCCGCTGCCATAATCACGAATATCTTTTTTTAGAAGCAATTTTGAAATAATAATCGAAAAGTTTAAACTCCCCAGCAAATACGCTGCTATAACTGCTGTTATACATCTTACTGTCAAGCTCATTTAACCATTCTCTCCCTTCTGGCGTATAACAACACGAATCGGAGTCCCCTCCAACCCAAAAACCTCGCGTATGCGGTTTTCCAGATAGCGCCTGTACGAGAAGTGGAACAGTTTTGCATCATTACAAAACATAACAAAATTAGGCGGTTTCACACCGGTCTGAGTAATATAGTAGACCTTAAGCCGTTTCCCCCTATCTGTCGGCGGCTGAACACGCGCAACTGCATCTGCAAGCACGTTATTAAGCATACCTGTCGTTATCCGGCGACAGCTTTCTTCATATGCGCTTTTTATCATTTCAAACAGCTTACCGACGCGCTGGCCGGTCTTTGCTGATATAAATATAATCGGCGCGTACGGCATAAATCCAAGCTCAGTGCGGATTTTCGCCTCCATTTTTCTCATGGTTGCGTCATCTTTTTCAACAAGGTCCCACTTGTTTACAACGATTATGGACGCTTTTCCTGCATCATGCGCAATTCCCGCAATCTTTGTGTCCTGCTCCGTCACGCCTTCTTCGGCATTTATCATTATAAGGCATACATCGCTTCGATCGACGGCAAGAGACGCGCGCAGGACGGAGAATTTCTCTATATCATCATTCACCTTTGACTTTTTGCGCATACCTGCAGTATCAATAAACAAAAACTTACCATATTCGTTTTTAAACTCCGAGTCAACTGCATCACGGGTTGTACCGGGCACATCACTGACTATAACGCGTTCCTGCCCCAAAATTTTATTTGTAAGCGATGATTTTCCGACATTCGGCTTGCCTATAAGAGCGACCTTGATTTCGTCGTCCTCCTCCGGCACATCCTCTTCTTCACCGAAAAACTCAACACATCTGTCAAGAAGCTCACCCGTTCCGTGACCATGAACAGCCGAAACTGCGACCGGCTCACCCAGTCCAAGGTTGTAGAACTCATAAAAATCAGCAGGCAGATTTCCGACAGAATCAGCCTTATTTACAGCAAGTATTACAGGCTTTCCGGAGCGCATCAGCATATTCGCAACATCCTGGTCAGCCGCCGTAAGGCCTGTCTGCAGGTCTGTTATAAGCACTATAACATCAGCATTCTGTATGGCTATCTCTGCCTGACCGCGCATGAATCTTAAAATTTCACTATCGGTCTGAGGCTCAATACCGCCGGTATCTACAAGCGTGAAAACCCTGCCACGCCACTCACAGTCTGCATACAGTCTGTCGCGCGTAACTCCCGGGGTATCCTCAACTATTGACATTCTTTTACCTATAAGCTTATTAAAAAGCATCGACTTGCCGACATTAGGTCTGCCGACAATAGCCACGACAGGCTTTGCCATAACCACTACCTCCGATTTATACAGCAAGCATTGCAGAGAGAAGCTTTTCTCCGTCATTCTCTACAGGTATCACCTTCACGCCAAGCTCCCGCTCAACATCTTCAATACTTACATTGTCCAAAAAAACATTCTCACCGTGGCGCAGCATTACCTCAGGAATAAGCAGACGGCCGGAAATACTTTTCTCTTTAAGCGTTTTTATAAGGTCACCGCCCGTTACAAGTCCCGCCACATTTACAGTTTTTCCGAAAAATTCGTTTTCTATTTCGTAAACCTCAGCGCTTCCTATATTATTGCATTTTTTTCTCAATTCGTCAATCAATTTCCTGATAAACGGGGCTGCAGACACTCCCGTTGCAACCGTAAAGTCAGGAACCTTTACAGGAAACTCGGCATATTCAAGCGCATCCGTAAACTCATCAGAAAGCATTGTCATAAGTCCAACGCCGTTTCCGAGCTGCGGATATCCGTCATAATAGTCATATCCGGGGATTTCGAGCCCTGCCTTTATATACATTTCATCAGCGGCATAAACAGTTCTGAATCCTCTTTCCGCTATGCATTGCTTGCCAAACTCATCTGCAATTTTTATGGTCTCCAGAGCATTTTCCTTATCCATCGGGACAAGGGGATAAAGGTTTTCCCTATGCTTTGTAATCCCGACAGGCACAACCGCTATACTCTCAATCATATCTCCGAGATTGAGCAAATCGCGGATTGTATTTTTAAGAACATCGCCATCATTAATTCCCGGACATACAACTATCTGGCAATTCATATTTATTCCCGCATCACAAAACCTGCGCATAATTTTAAGACATTCTCCGGCTCTGGGATTTCTCACCATTTGCCTTCTTATTTCAGGGTCAGTGACATGGACGGAAACATTTATGGGGCTGATGCGCATACGTATCATGCGTTCAATATCGTCATCTGACAGATTCGTGAGCGAAATATAGTTCCCGAGCAGAAATGACATTCTCGCGTCATCATCTTTAAAATACAGCGTTTCGCGCATGCCACACGGAAGCTGGTCTACAAAGCAAAATATACAGTTATTTGCACAGCGCTTTGCCTTGTCCATCAGATATGTTTCAAAGACGAGTCCTAAATCCTCACCCTCGTCTTTCTTCACTTTCACTTTTTTTCGCGAAAGTTCTATTTTGAGCCGCTTATCGTAGGAATAAAACTTATAATCCAAAACATCTTTAATAGGTTTTCCGTTTATGGATATAAGTTCATCACCCGGAAGTATTCCTGCGCGCTCGGCAGCACTGTTTCGGTCGACCTGAACAATCTTTGCAGACACGATGATTTCCCTCCTGATATAAAAATAGAGGAGGACTTTTTACCATCCACCTCTACCCTTTTACCGAATTGAGCAATACGACAAAATTACTTTGCCGAAATATCAGTCGCAGAAATAACTTCGCGTCCGTTATATGTTCCGCAGTTTTTGCAGGCTCTGTGTGAAAGCTTCATAGCCCCACATTTCGGGCACGCACCTATTCCCGGAAGCGAAAGCTTCCAATGTGCGCTGCGGTTCATATCTCTCCTCGATTTTGAATGTTTTCTCTTTGGTACCGCCATGGGTGACACCTCCTTAAATATATAAACCGTTTATGTCTATTTAATCATCAAGCAACTGCGCCAAACTTTCGAGTCTTGGGTCAATGTACTCGTTTTTGCAGTTACAAGCTTGCTCATTTAAATTCGCTCCGCAATTCTGGCAAAGTCCTTTGCAGTCTTCGGAGCATAAGTTTTTACTGTCAAGGCCAAGTATAAAAGTGGAAACAGCAAGCTCTCCGACATCAAGCTCGTCACTCTCGCATACTATGATGTCATCGTCCACATCTTCGTTATCAATGCTTTCAACAACTACCGATTCATACGTTACCCTGCTCACCCGCGAAAAATCCTTTGCGCACCTGTCACAGACAAGCTCCCTGTCGCCCTCAATCTCCATCGAGAGAAACAGGACACCGGCTCTGCAGATTATCTGTCCCGATACTTTTACCGGAACCTTTGTTGTTTCTTCTATCTGCGATATGTCCTCAGTAAATTCAAACGGCAGTATGCTCTTCGTACCGTCACGAAGCTGTTTAATATTAATATGCATAATAAACTCCACAACTGTAACATCTTAATGTCACAAGCTATATTATACTTGCAATAACCGCTTTTGTCAACAGAATTATTCAAATTATTCTATATTTATATTGTTCTGTATACATGCCGCCTTAAGCGTGTTTTTAAGAAGCATTGTTATCGTCATCGGACCTACCCCGCCCGGCACGGGTGTTATGTACGACGCCTTCTCGGATACCTCGGAATAATTTACATCTCCGCAAAGCTTACCGTCTGCATTGCGGTTTATTCCTACATCTATAACCACGGCGTTTTGAGAAACCATATCCGCTCCGACAAAGCTCTCTTTTCCGACCGCCGCCACAACTATGTCTGCTTCTCTGACGATTGACGCTATATCTTTTGTTTTTGAATGGCAGACCGTAACTGTCGCGTTTTTGTGCAGAAGCAGCATTGTCATAGGCTTTCCGACTATATTTGAACGGCCGATAACAACCGCGCGCTTTCCGCACACATCGATTCCGTACTCCTCAAGCAGCGCCATAACACCTGCGGGAGTGCACGGCAGAAAATCAAAATCACCGGTCATAATTTTTCCGACATTCTGCGGATGAAATGCATCAACATCCTTTTCCGGACGAATGGCGCAGATAACCTTCTCCTCTGCTATGTGCTTCGGAAGCGGAAGCTGTACCAGTATACCGTTTATATCTGCGCGCCCGTTAAGCTCCTCAATAAGCTCAAGCAGTGCCTCCTCGGATGTGTTTTCCGGCAGAGCGTGCTCCTCGCTGTATATTCCGCATTCTGCACACGCCTTCTTCTTATTATTTACATATGTGCGACTTGCAGGGTTATTCCCCACTATAATTACCGCAAGACCTGCACGCACACCTTGCTCTGCAAGCTTTTTTACTTTCCCGTTAATCTCCCCACGGATTTTTGCGGATGTCGCCTTTCCGTCAATTATTACTGCACTCATTATTCTCTACCTCCATGTTATTCTTTTTTATGTTTATATATTTGTACACAAGAAATGCCAGGGCAAAAACAGCAGTTGCTATAGCGAGGGCCTGCGACATTCGCACTCCTGTTCCGAACAGGTACAGACTATCCTGTCTCATCCCCTCTATAACCGCTCTGCCTACCCCGTACCACGCCACATAAAGCCAGAATATCTCGCCCTTAAATTTCCTCTTTTTTGAGTAAAAGTGAAGGAGAAGGAGACCAAGTGCGTTCCATAAAGACTCATACAAAAAAGTCGGATGCACGCATATCCGCTCACCTGAAAGCGCGTCAAATATCTCCATCCGCCACGGAAGTGTTGTAACTCCGCCATATGCTTCTGCATTTACAAAATTCCCCCAGCGCCCTACGGCCTGTCCGATCATAAGCCCGAGCGCACCTATATCGAGAAGCGAGCTGAAGCATACTTTTTTTGCGCGGCAGTATATCCACGCGCCGATTATTGCACCGATTATCGCGCCATAAATCGCTATGCCGCCTTCCCAGATGTAAAGAATGCTTATTAAATCCTCTTTATACGGCCGGAAATTAAACACTACATAATATAGCCTTGCAAAAATGATTGCAAGCGGAACCGAAAGGATAAGCATCCCCGTAATATTATCCTCTGAGAGGCCGAATTCTTCACTCCGGCGCAGCCCGTACAGCACTGCAAGAAAAAAACCTGTGGCAATTATTATTGCATACCAATAAATGGGTTTCCCGAAAAAGTCAAATGCCACGCGATTTATTGCAAAATCCAACCCGAGCCCGGGGAAAGCTATATGATTCATCGTCTATCCCCCTATTTACCGCTTATTACCGAAAGCGAAATCTGCTCCTCACGAAACATGTTTTTAATAAATCCCGAAACCTCAGACGGTTCTATCTCGTTTATAAGCTCAACAAAATCAAGATAGTCGAATCCGCCGAAAACAGCCGACGCCTGTTCTCTGCACAAGGAATCCACCTCATCGAGCGAACGGAGTCTCATTCCGAGATATGCTTTTTTCACTCTGTTAAAATATCCTTTATCAATTTCTCGTGAAAGACGCACAGCACTGTTATAAAGCTCACGAGAGACTTTCTCGGGGTCCCTGCCCTCACCTGCAAACATCATTGAAATACTCTCGGGAAACACCATTGCAGATGCCTCAAATTCTGAACTTATAACTCCGTCACCATATAGCTTTGAATACAACTCCGATGACGGACCGCCGATTATGTCTGCCGCAAGGTCCGCTATAAGGCGATTCCTCATACCGCTCTCGCCTGATGTCTGAAGCTTACTTTTAGCACCTATTGCAAATATCGGAATTGCCGTTTCCATGTACTCCTCATAAAAGCTCCTTGAAACAGCGCGTGGTTCATCGCCATAATCGCGTTTAGCAAGCTTGACCCGCTCTCTCGGGAGCATCGCCTCAGCTGTTGCAACAATTTCTTCGGCATTTACATCTCCTGCAACGCAAAGAGTCATGTTTGACGGAACATAGAATGTATTATAGCACTTAAACAAAGTATCTCGCGTTATGCTCCCTATACTATCCACAGTGCCTATTATCGAATCCTTGGCAGGATGGACAGAATATAACGACGACATAAGGTTTTCATACACACGCCAATACGGCCTGTCGTTTACCATGCTTATTTCCTGTCCGATTATACCCTGCTCCTTTGCCACATTTTCTTTTGTAAAATACGGAGATGTGACAAAATTAAGCAAAACCTCAAGATTCCGCATGAATTTATCTGTACCCGAGAAATGGTATGCCGTCATTGTCTTGCTTGTAAAAGCATTCGGTGATGCACCCGTCTTTGCAAAAACAGAAAGTGCATTTCCGCCGTCCGGCTGTTCAAACACCTTATGCTCAAGAAAATGAGCAACACCCTTTGGCGATTCATATCTTTCGCCTTCGGTATCAAAGCAAATATCTATTGAACCGTAATTTACCGCAAGAAGAGCAAAATCACGGCGAAATCCCGGCTTTTTAAACACACATATCTTAAGCCCGTTACCGCAGGTATGGCACAGCATCTCCTGATTAAGCGTCCGGTAAAAGCTTTGTTTCATTGCTCTTTTCCTCCCTTCCCGTAAGAAGATATACTATGGAGCTTTTAAAGCTTTTGGCAACCTCCGCAAGGCACGCGCCGTCAATGTCCTTTATTTTCGCGGCAATTTCAAACGGAGTGCGCTCATCATGCAGAAGTGATGCGCGAAGCCAGAATGCCTCAAGGTCAAATGGCGAATCCTCAACAGTTATGAGGTCATCCATCATGCTCTTTTTCGCATTTGTCGTCTCCTCATCCGTAATATCACCCTTAAGACAGCTTTCAAACTGTCTCATTATCTCAAGTTCTGCCTTTTTTTCATTCTTCGGGTCTATTCCGCAGTACATGAGCATTATGCGCTTAAATGTGTCAAATGTCGCACCTGCAAAATAACACAACGACGACTTTTCACGCACATTTGTAAACAGCTTTGAAGATGCGCCGCCGCCTATTACTGCAGCAAGCAGCTTTGCAACATATACATCCTCATAATCCGTGCTCATGCCTATTAAAAGATTTGCCTGCAAAATATCAAGCCGCTCCGTAACATGTCCGCAATCGCATACAACCGGAGCACATGAGGAAATATTTCTCACCGCAAGCCGTGTGCAGGATTTAAACATCTTTTTAATCTCATTCTCGACCTCATCGTATGAATACGGGCCGCAGAAAAACACTTCGCAAGGCGACTCGGCAATCATTTTCTTATAATGCTTATATAACGACTCTGCACTTATCGCCTCAGCCGCAGCCTCGCTGCCAAGCTCGCTCACGGCATACGGAGTGCCCTTAAACATATGCTCCGTTGCACGGCGGTTTGCATAGTGAAGCTTATTATTTATCTCACTCTTTATCTCATCTATAAGATTTGCGCGCTCACCGTCGACATAGTCTGCACGGAACACCCCGTCCTCAAGCTTTGGTTCAAACAGCACTTCCGACAAAAGCTTTAACATCTCAGGAAGCTGCTTTTCCTCAGCCTCAACAAAATTGCATATAAATCCTGATGTTATCATATCTCCGTATTTCCTTGACACAGGCTCAATCTGAGCACCGTACATATCGTCAAGAGCCGCAGCAAGCGATTCCATATCAGGATGCTTAACCGTCCCGCGTCTGAGCACACGCGGAATAAGCGTCTTCTTAGATGCCGTCTCATCATCAAGCTTTGACAAAAACTGTATAGACAAACAACAGGTCCTGAACCTGTCCGTTTCAATAACACGCAGTTTCACTCCGGAAAAAACTTCTCCGTATGTCATATTCATCACTCTTGTCGCCTCCTCCGAACCAACATGTATTTAATTAATATTATACACAATTTCCCCTCGCATTACAACACGAAAAATAATATCAAAGGCTTCGCTCACCTCAAAAAACAGTCACGCCTTTCTCTTTAACCGCGGGGCGTTTTCTCCATATATTTTCTTTTCCACGGCCCTATAAGCAGTGCACATATGACCGTTCCGAATGACGCCGTCGCAAGGTACACCAAAAGATTGAATTCCCAACCAAAACGCTCTGCCAAAAGGGCAACCACATATGTCGACAACGCACTCCCCATGTATGCGCACGAATTAAGAATCCCCGAAACCGTTGACACTCTTCCGCATTCGGAAAAGAACTGCGGAATCATGGAAATAAGCATCAGATTCACCCCACTCATACTGCCCGTAAGAACAGCTGAACATAACGTTGATACCTTTGCATTTCTTCCGGAACTTAATAACAGAAGCAAAGCGCCAAACATAGCTATAAGAAAGAACACACTTGCGCAACTTATGGGGTTTTTAAATCTTTTGCCATAAAGCAAAGAAGCCATCCAAAAGCATACCATGCCGAATATGGGAAGAACAACGCCTGTCAAAATAGATACTGCATTGCTGAGTCTGTATGTTTCGGCAATATATGAAGGCATCCATGTCGCAACACCCTCTTTTAGTACGCCCTGAAATATTACCGCTGCCATAACACCAAGCATGATGGGATTAAATAAATTTAACCTCGTCTTTTCTGCGCCGTTTTCAGGTCTTGAGCGACTCATGCTTGCTCCTGTATCGATGGCAAAGGCATTCCAGAAAAGCAACATAACTACGCCGCAAGCGGCCGAGATAATAAACACTGCCCTGAAGCCAAGGTGTGATATAACAAGCGGCGAGAAGAGATACATAAAAATAGTACCGACAGAGCTTCCCCACGACATTTTAACTATTGTCTTTTTATAGTCATCAACCGTCAAAAGCGACGCCATAATCTTCACGAGCGGCGGCCACATAAACGCCTGGGCAAAGCCATTTATGCTCCACACAAAAAACATCCGGATATGGTCTTTACAGAGCGGTATCAGAAAATTCATAAGCGTTGTCACCAAAAGACCGCACGAAACCAGCTTTTTTGCAGAAAATTTATCTCCGCATATTCCGCTGACTATCTGCCCCGCACCGTATGTGATAAAGCTCCCCGTCAGCGGAATTGAAAGCAAGCTTTTTGGTATATTTGTCGCCGCCCCGATTTCCGATATGACAGTGGCAAAATTAATGCGCGTGATATAGCTTATCATATAAGTAACTGAAAACAACAGCGCCAGCCTGTTTATATCTTTTTTCGATTGGAGTTTATTCAACCCAAGTCCTCCACCCATCCACTTTATTTGTTTTAAAATATCCAGTCTATTATATCACAAAGCGGGCATTTATCAACGCGATTTATAAAAAAGCAGCGCATCTGTTTTTTCAGATACGCTGCCGTCATTTATAATTTTATTTTCTGCGCCAAAAGAGCTTTACCGCTTCGACAATCGGAATTATCGAAACCGCAAGAAGCATTGCAATTACATATTCTTTAATATTGAGATGTGCAAGCTCGAATGCATTTGCGAGAAAATCAATCTCGACAACAGCAGTTGTGAGCAGGAAAGACAGAAGCCCCGCACCCCAGAGCCACTTGTTCTGACTTTTTAAAGCAAAAATTGAGCCGTGGAGCGAGCGCATGTTGAAGGAGTGGAAAATTTCGCACATTGAAAGCGTGAGGAATGCCATACTCGTTCCAAGTGATGCAGCATCGTACGGCAATGTCCCGCTCGCTGCAAGGTGCTGTGCATAAAGAACATCTCTGCCGATAAAATAAGAAGCAAGGGTTATCGCCGTTACGAGAATGCCCTGGTATGCAACCGCAAATCCGAGCCCGCCCGCAAAGATACCTTCTTTTGAATCACGCGGCTGACGCTTCATAACATCTGACTCCGCTTTTTCCATACCAAGCGCAAGCGCCGGGAAACAGTCTGTAATCAGGTTAATCCAGAGCAGATGAACCGGCCGGAATATTGTAAATCCGATAAGCGTTGCAAAGAATATTGAAAGCACTTCGGAAAGGTTTGAAGCAAGCAGGAACTGAATCGCCTTGCGGATATTGTCGTAAATCTTTCGTCCCTCACCGGCCGCAAAAACGATTGTCGCAAAGTTATCATCCGCAAGAATCATATCCGCAACATTTTTAGTAACATCCGTGCCGGTTATGCCCATGCCTACGCCGATATCGGCATTCTTGATTGACGGAGCATCGTTTACACCGTCACCCGTCATGGCAGTAACTTTTCCTTTTTTGCGCCATGCATTTACGATTCTTGTCTTATGCTCAGGCTGAACGCGTGCGTAAACCGAATACTTTTCAACCGCAAGCTCAAATTCCTCATCTGAAATTTTATCAAGCTCAGCACCTGTAATAGCCTGGTCAGCAGATTCAATAATCCCGAGCTGTATTGCTATTGCAACAGCCGTATCCTTATGGTCGCCCGTAATCATAATCGGGCGTATGCCTGCAGAGCGGCACTCATCAATCGCGGGCTTAACCTCAGGACGAACAGGGTCAATCATTCCCACAAGGCCTATAAAGCACAAATCATTTTCCACTGTATCAGAATCATAGGCCGCAGGTTCTGCCGAAAGCAGCTTTCTTGAAGCGGCAAGGACACGGAGCGCTTTATCTGCCATAGCTTTGTTGGCATCAAGAATCTCCTTGCGGAGCGCATCGGTCATATCAACCTCAGCTCCGCCAACAAGAACCTTTGTGCATCTTTTAAGAATTTCATCGGGAGCGCCCTTTGTGAACTGAACAAGTGAGCCGTCCTGTGTCCTGTGAACTGTGCTCATCATTTTCCTCATTGAATCAAAGGGAACTTCACCTATACGGACAAATTCATTCTTCTGAGTATTTTTTGATAAACCGAGCTTTTCGGCATAATTTACAAGAGCACATTCCGTAGGCTCACCAACAGCCGTTCCCGCACTTCCATCAAACTCGGCGTCAGAACAGAGAGACATCGAATTTGCAAGAAGCGCCTCATCGTCCCCGTAATGGTCGACAACCGTCATTTTATTCTGGGTAAGCGTACCCGTCTTATCAGAGCAGATTATCTGTGTGCAGCCAAGAGTTTCAACAGCCGTAAGTTTGCGGATAATCGCGCTTCGCTTTGACATATTGGTAACACCGATAGACAAAACTATAGTAACAACCGTAGCAAGTCCCTCCGGGATTGCAGCAACCGCAAGAGAGATTGCAATCATGAACGAAGAAAGCACGGTATCAAAGCTGACACCTTGAGTAATAAGCTGAACAATGAAAATAACGGCGCATATACCGATAACAAGATAAGTCAGAATCTTCGAGAGCCCTGCAAGCTTGATTTGAAGAGGTGTTTTTCCCTCCTCGGCATTTGCAAGTGCATCGGCAATTTTTCCCATTTCAGTATCCATTCCCGTTGCTGTTACAACTGCCTTTCCGCGTCCGTAAACAACCGTACTCCCCATGAACACCATGTTTTTACGGTCACCGAGAGCTACATCGCCGTTTGCCCCCGGAGCCAGCGCATCTGTCTTTTTATCAACAGGTACGGATTCACCGGTAAGCGCCGCCTCCTCAATCTTAAGGCTCGCGCATTCAATAATTCTTGCGTCGGCAGGCACGGCATCTCCCGCTTCAAGAACTATTATATCACCGACGACGAGGTCCTCGCTCTTTATCATTACCTGTCTGCCGTCGCGGATAACCTTTGAAGTTGCCGCCGCAATTTCCTGCAATGCCTCAATCGCTTTTTCTGCCTTACTCTCCTGAAAAACGCCAAGAACCGCGTTAATCAGAACAACGGCAAGAATGATAACAACATCAGACGGAAAGCCCATATGACCGCTGCTTATTCCGTTATAAATCTCAACTCCGGCAGAAATGGCCGCCGCAACAAGGAGAATAATTGTCATCGGCTCTGCAAGCTGCTTTAAAAACCTATGGAGCAATGATTCCTTTTTTCCCTCTATAAGCTTGTTTTTTCCGTTCTTTTCAAGCCTTTTTTCAGATTCCGACTGAGAAAGACCGCTTTCCGAAGATGTGTTAAGCTCACTTATGACCTCATTTTTCTCGGTTAAATAATGCTTCATTTAAGTTTCGCTTCCTTTCTTATACATATATAATGTGTGTAATTACAAAAAAAATTACGAGCCCATGTACAGCAAACCGCTATACACAGTCTCGTCTTTTAATCCAAGCCAGACGGGCACCCCCGCGTGAATGTTGACTTGAAACGCCTGTTTGCGCAGACTACTCCCCATGTAAAAAAACAACATATACTCCCTAAAATATATAATGTTTATTTTAGTTTAATATAACAGATATTCCATAAAAAGTCAATAAAAACAAGCGACAAAAAAACTCAACATCTCGTAGTTTTCTATTGACACGCAACACATTTTATGGTAAAATTGCATTTGTAAAGCACATTAACTTTACAAAGGAGGCATTATTATGCGCAATGTATCTCTTGAAATGACAATACTTTTCGATTTCTACGGTGAAATCCTCACAGACAAGCAGCGAGAGCTTTTCGATTTATACTACAACGAGGATCTTTCTCTTGCAGAGATTGCCGAGCACCTCGGAATAACACGTCAGGGTGTGCGTGACGGCATAGTCCGCTCCGAGGAGATACTGCGCCGTTTCGAGCAAAAACTCGGGCTTGCAGAAAAATACGGCCGCCTTTCAGCAAATATAAAGCGCATAACCGCGTCGGCAGAGCGTATAAAACTCATAAACGACACAAACTACAGAAACGGAGAGCTTGCATCCTGCATTGATAACATTATCAATTGCACCGCCTCTCTCGATGATTAATTCCACTTCCACGGAGGTTTTACATGGCTTTTGAAAGTCTTACCGACAAAATTTCCGCCACTTTTAAAAAGCTCCGCTCAAAAGGCAGACTAACCGAGCACGATATCAAAGAGGCAATGCGCGATATAAAGCTCGCGCTTTTAGAGGCAGATGTTAACTTTAAAGTTGTCCGTGATTTCGTTGCGAAAGTTTCAGCGCGTGCCGTCGGAACAGAAGTTCTCGAAGGGTTGAATCCCGCCCAGCAAATCGTAAAAATAGTCAATGAAGAAATCACCTCTCTGATGGGTGACGGCAACGCAAAGCTCAATATATCGCCAAAACCGCCGACAGTAGTTATGTTTGTCGGCCTTCAGGGCGCCGGAAAGACAACGAATATTGCAAAGCTTGCATCACTCTTAAAAAAGACATCCGGCAAGCGGCCGCTCCTTGTCGCATGCGATATTTACAGACCCGCCGCAATAAAGCAGCTTCAGATTCTCGGCACTCAGCTTGATATACCGGTATTTACCGCTGAAGGAAAAACGCCTACCGAAATTGCAAAGCTTGCAAAATCGCACGCAGAGGCACACGGAAACGATATTGTCCTTCTCGACACGGCAGGAAGACTTCACATAGACGAAGAGCTTATGAATGAGCTTAAGTCCATAAAGGATGCCGTATCCCCCACTGAAATCATGCTTGTTTTAGATGCAATGAGCGGACAAGACGCAGTAAGTACAGCTCCTGCATTCAACGATGCCATAAGCATCGACAGCGTGTTTCTTTCAAAGCTTGACGGCGATGCACGCGGCGGCGCAGCACTGTCTGTCCGCGCGATTACCGGAAAGCCGATTAAATACGTCGGCATGGGCGAAAAGCTCGACGGTATTGAGCCGTTCCATCCCGACAGAATGGCTTCCAGAATCCTCGGTATGGGCGATGTTCTCTCGCTTATTGAGAAAGCAGAGCAGGCATTTGACGAAAAAAAGGCAGCTGAGCTTGAGAAAAAAATCAGAGAAAACAGCTTCACTCTCTCCGATTTCCGTGAGCAAATGAAGCAGATGCAGGGCATGGGCTCAATGTCTGACCTTATAAATATGATACCCGGAATAAATAAAAAAGCGCTTGCCGGAGCAAAGATAGACGAGGGCGCAATAGGCCGCCTTGACGCAATCATATCGTCCATGACACCGCATGAGCGTGATAACCCCTCAATAATAGGCTATAGCCGAAAAAAACGCATAGCAGCAGGCAGTGGCGTTACGGTTGAGGAGGTTAATAAACTTCTGAAACAATTTGACATGACACGCAAAATGATGAAACAAATGACCGGTGGCGCCATGATGAAGCAAATTTCGCGCAAAGGCCGTCGGCACGGCGGAGGATTCCCCTTCCCCTTTTAGTCAGAAGCAAACACATTTATATATATTTGCTTGTAAAAAATACATGGAGGTGAAAAATAAATGGTTAAAATCAGACTTCGCAGAATGGGTGCAAAAAAGGCTCCGTTCTACAGAGTTGTCGTCGCTGATTCAAGATTCCCGCGTGACGGCAGATTCATCGAGGAGCTTGGCACATACAATCCGCTTACCGAGCCTGCTGAAATCAAGATTGATGCAGACCGCACTCTTGAGTGGATTAAGAATGGCGCACAGCCTACAGACACTGTAAAATCGCTCCTGAAGCGCACAGGTGTTATTCAGTAAATGCACCGGCTAAATGTCGGAGAAAAAGGTGACTGCATATGAAAGACCTTTTGGTGTACATTGCAAAAAGCCTTGTTGACAATCCTGATTCCGTCAATGTCGTTGAGACCGAAAAGGACGGCGCGCTCGTTCTTGAGCTTCATGTCGCTCCTGAGGATATGGGTAAGGTTATCGGAAAACACGGACGTATTGCAAAAGAAATCCGCTCCGTTATTAAGGCTGCCTCACTCAAGGATAACATCAAGGTAACAGTTGAAATAGTCGACTGAACAGCGTAAAACTCAGGGCTGTCATATACGACAGCCCCGAGTTTTATTTGTTTCGGAGGAAAACAGATATGAACCTTATTGAATCGGGAAAAATAGTCAACACACACAGTGTTTACGGTGAGCTCAAGGTCGAGCCCTGGAGCGACACTGTCGATTTTCTGTGTGATTTTGACGTTGTATATATAGACGGCACAGCATTCGAGGTTGAACGCGCACGCGTTCATAAAAGCTGTGTACTTTTAAAGCTTCGCGGCATAAACAGCATAAATGACGCAGCTTCCTATCGCGGAAAAACCGTATCGGTAGACCGCGATGAAATCGAACTTACTGACGGCACTTTCTTTATCGCAGACCTTATCGGTCTGAACGTTACAGACAGCAACGGCGAGACCCTCGGCAAGCTGTGTGATGTACTCACTCTCCCTGCAAATGATGTATATGTCGTCCGCGGCGAACACGAGTATATGATACCGGCAGTTTCTGAATTTATTGAGGATACCGATATAGCCGGTGGTGTAATGCGCGTAAAAACGATACCCGGTATGCGTATCGAGAAAGGCAGCAATAAGAATGAAAATTGACATCATGACTCTATTCCCCGATGCATGCGATGCAATGATGAGCGAAAGCATTATCGGGCGGGCACGCCGGCGCGGCTTACTTGAAATAGGTTATTACCAGATACGGGATTACACAAAAAACAAGCAGAAGCAGGTCGATGATTATCCCTACGGTGGCGGTATGGGTATGGTAATGTATGCCGACGCGCTTTACAACTGCTGGGCCGCTATAAAAAAAGAAGACGAGCTGGCGCATACTATTTACATGTCACCTCAGGGCAAGGTCTTTGACCAGGCAAAGGCGCGCACGCTTTCGTCAGAGTATTCGCATTTAATTCTTGTCTGCGGGCATTATGAAGGCATTGACGAGCGTTTTATTGAAGAATGCGTTGATGAAGAAATATCAATCGGAGACTTCGTCCTTACAGGTGGCGAAATTCCCGCCATGGCAATTACGGACGCAATTGCGCGTATGCTTCCCGGCGTTCTCTCCGATGAGGAATGCTTCTCCGAGGAGAGCCACTTTTCAGGACTTCTCGAGTACCCGCAATATACGCGCCCCGCAATATGGCACGAGCGTGAGGTGCCGGAAATTCTCCTTTCAGGACATCATGCCAACATAAAAAAATGGCGGCGGGAGCAATCCATACTCCGCACATTTAAAAAACGCCCGGATATGTTAAGCTCTGCAGAGCTTACGGCAAAGGAAAAACTTTTTCTCGAAAAGCTTAAATCCGGGGACGAAACATAACGGCACATACAGCCACATAAGCCGCAAATATAATAATTGTCGGGTTTAAGGCATTGTTTACTGTTAGAACAACACATAGTGCAAGCAGCGCCTGCGATGCGATTACAGAAACCAAACAAAAAGTTATATTCGCGCTTCTTATGGGCAAAAATATGCGTAATGCACTAAACGCTATCCGTCCGCCGTCAAGTGGATATACAGGTATCAGATTCACAGCTGATATAACAAAATTAATACCGATAAAGTAACTGAGCACTTGTGTATTAAGTACATAAGCCGCAGACATGACGCATACGGAGGTAAGAATACCTGCCGCAGGTCCTGCTGCGGCTATAATTATTTCCGATTTATACGGCATAAGAGCAAGCTCCGGCACAAATATCTGCGCTCCGAATATTTTTATATCAATTTTCTCTATCGTGCCGCCGCATAGTTTTATAGCTATGATATGCCCGAGTTCATGCAGACACATTGCAATTACCGTTGGTAAAAATGCTTTCTTTAAATCGCCTATATAGAGCACTGCAGAAATCAAAACAAAGGGTATACTTATTCTTACTTTCGGTATACTTCTCTTAATCATACAGCTGCCGGTGAAATATAAAGCGCCGGGTCAAGGCGTATATTATTTTTTCTTATCTCAAAGTGCAGATGCGCGCCGGTCGACATACCGGTACTGCCAACCTCTGCTACCTTTTGCCCGAGCTTTACCTTCTCCCCTTTTTTTACCGTAACCTTCGAGTTGTGTCCGTAAAAGCTTGTAATCCCTCCGCCATGGTCTATAATAAGATAATTACCGTATACTGAGTTTTTGCCTTTTTCAAGCACTGTTCCTGATGCGAACGAGCTTATTTTGCTTCCCTTCTTCGCCGCTATATCAAGCCCTGTATGAAAGCTCGCATCCTCCATTATCGGATGGTCCCGATATCCGTACTTTGATGTTATCACTCCGTTGAGCGGCGATCCGTATTTAAACTTTATTTCCTCCTTTTTATAACTGCAGTTTGATGGTGGCGGTATGCGGAACGGAACCGCCTCAGTATCGTCGTACAGCTCCTCTGCAGTCATCTGAAAGCTAAGATTCTCAACACTTACCCGCGCGGCCTCTGTGGCTTCCTTTTCCTTCTCCCGCTTAAGCTCCTCCTCAAGTGCCCGCGTGTCCTTTTCTATGTAAAAATCATTTTCAAACACTGCCTCTGCACTTTCTCCTGAAATCACATCTTCGTCTTCTTTCTCATCTTTCTTTTGTCCGAAAACCTCAGCAATTCCATAATCGCCATTTGCCGCGCGGCTTATAGCCTCAACCGCATCATCAAGCCCCAAGCCTTCGTTGACTATCTTTGAAACCTTACTGACAACAGGCGCATCTGACCATTTAAGCACAACAGCAAATACAATTATGGCAATACATATAACTGCTCTGAAATAAAAAAACGACTTCCGTGCTTGTCGCGTTTTCCGTGTTTTTTCAAAGCTCATACGCGAGCTTTTGCCGTATCTTGTTCTCATCCGTCCATCTCCCCTCTCAGAAAAAGTATATGAAAGGAGCCGCACCGCAATAACAAAAATGCGGTGCGGCTTTACTTAAATATACAAGCCTATTCCTGCTCATCTTCAATTATCTCTTTTAATCGGGATTCGTATTCCTCACGCGTATAAATTATGTTTATTGCCGCAAGGAGTGCGTTTGCACTTATAAGGCTCGGAAGATTCATCTTCTCCGCAAGACGCCGGCGAAGAAACGCGCTGTTTTTGCCGCCGGACAGGCCTGCCTCATACATATCCTGCTTTGTTATTACTCCGCAAGGTTTTCTGTCCTCGTCCTCAAATGTTGCCCCTGCTCGGCGCAACGATTCTAAAATTATCTCCGTCGACATTCCCTCTACGCCCAGAAGCCCCGCTTTTCCTGCCGTTGTTTTTCTTCTCTCCTTACCTGATATTTCAGGTATATATGCGTGTTTTACATTTCCGGCTTTTATGGCCCCCCGCAGATAATTTCTTATTACAAATCCGGCCCCGTCACTGTCCGTCAATATAATAATACCGTTTTTTTTCGCAAGAATCTCAAGAAGTCGCCGTTTTTCCGTATTATTGAATATTCCAAAGCCCGAGGTTTCGATTACATGCGCATCAACACATTGTCGCAATGTATTTACATCGTATCTGCCCTCGACTATTATGGTTTCTCTTATTTTTTTCATCTAATCTTACCCTCAGAAAGGCGTGCTATCAGGAAGCGAAGCTCCTCCCAGCCGGCACCGCGTTTAAGCTTCGCATCAGCTTCACATGCCAGAAGCATGGCACGCTTAAGCTCTCCCTTTTGCATGGCTCTTGCGGAAGAAATCGCACATCGTGCAGGATAACTGCTCCGCATATCAAAAAGCTCCATAACCTCGCGCTCTCCGCCCCCACGCTCCATTATAAGCTTTGCCGCATAGAGGCGCTTAAACTGCTGTGCAATAAGCGCAAGCACAGATATTGCATTCTCGTTTCTTGTCTCAAGGTCGTCAAGAACCGCAAGTGCCTTTGCGTATTTCCTGTCAGCGACTGCGCTTGCCGCGTCAAACACTGCCGAGGTTATATTGCGCGATGCTACCGCCTCTATATCGGCACGCGTAATACTTTTTTTCTTTGCGTATGCACTTATCTTCTCTATCTCCGGAATGAGCGTCTGCATAATCTCGCCTGAATAAAACAGCAGATAGTCTGCAAGGTCGCTGTCAATATCCTTCCCGTTAGCCAGAAAACGCCGTTTTACCCATGAAATAAGGTCACTCCGTGAAGCGCGGTCAAACCTCACCTCAAATCCGGTTTTCTCTATGGCTTTACAAATTTTCTTTCTCTTATCCGGCTTATATTCAATATTTGCATATACAAAAACGAGTACGCAATGCTCCGGCATATCATCAAAAAGCGCCTCTGCACCTTTCAAAAAGTCAGCTCCTGCGCCAAATATATCAAAATCGCGAACACAAACAATCTTTTTTTCGCTCATCACGGGATAACTTTCGCACGCCTCTAAAAGCTGGTTGATATCAAGCTTCTCCGTTATTACCGTGACATTGAATTCAGGCATCATATCACCCACAACGAGCTTTTCAAGCTGTGTGAGATAGTACTCGCGAAGATAACCCTCCTCACCATGAAAAACATAAATATTATGTATTTTTCCGGCCTTCAATTCTGCCTTGAATTCACGCATACTTAATTGCATATGTGTGCACTCCCTACTGTTTCTCTGAATAAAGTGTGATACTCCCCTGCTTATCAGTCCTGTAAATATCAGATCCGATATTTGACAGCCTACTTAAAACCTCGTCTGTAGGATGATTATATGTATTCCCTGCACCGACAGAAATTATTGAAATTTCCGGCAGAATCTTATTCAAAAACTCCTGGGATGACGATGTGGAAGCGCCATGATGACCTACGACATACGCCTCACAATCGGGAAGCACCTCCCTGTCTGCAATCACCTTTTCCGCACTGTAAGGTATATCCCCGGTTACAATCAGGTCAAAATCACCATCCGAAATAAGAACGACAATCCCATTCTCATTGTGTGTATTTTCTCGCGGCAAGGTAAGCAATTTTATACTTGCATCCGAAAACAATAAATCCGTGTTTTCCTCTATGAAATTTGTTTCCGCTCCCATATCCGTTGCGATTTCCGAAACACCTGACAGCAGCGCATCATCCATATCTGCAAAAGGCGCATAAACGGCTTTCGTCGGAATGGACTTTATGAGATACTCGGCACCGTTTGCATGGTCTGAATGCGCATGTGTAAGTATCAGTGCATCTATCTCATTAATTCCGCGCCTTCGCATATGCTCCGTCGCAATACTTCCTGCGTTTTTGTTTCCTCCGCAATCTATCACCACGCACATATCCTTCGTCTCTGCAATTACGCATTGTCCCTGTCCTACGTCTAAAACATCAAATCTGACGCCGCTGCCGAGCGCCTTCGGTTTCATAAATGCCGAAGCCGCAAACGAAGCTGCAATTGCAATTATAACAACCGCCGCGGCAACTCCCGGACGAATTTTACTTTTCCCGAATGCTATTGCAAAAACGACTGTAAAACACAAAAAGCATATTAGTATAATTGAAACGCTGCTTTCTGTATATATTTCTGCAAACGGAACACGCGAAAGCGCACGCACTCCGTAATTTACAACCTCATATAACCCTGTCACTGCAAATGCACCAACCTTTGCAACCGGCATAAATATAAAACCAAGCACTGCACTTATTATACCCGCAATAAACAAAAATGTTATTATAAGACTCAGGAGAACATTACTCACCGGCGCTATCAATGATATATATCCAAAGGATACGGATAATATCGGCGCTGTAAAAACTGATGCCGCCACCGATGTTGACGCCAGCGGACCCATGTATGCAAGAATCCCCCTGCATATTCTGCCTCTTTTTCTTGCAAAGCTGTTTATCCCCGAATTCAAAGCCGGAGCGAGAAGAATAATCCCCAGTGTTGCTGCAAATGACAGCAGAAACGCCTTGTCAGATGCGCAATACGGATTCAGTATCACAAGAATAAGTGCTGATGCCGCAAGAGATGTAAGTTGGTCATACTCCCGCTTGCTCACTGTCGAGAGTATCAGCAGTGTCTGCATTATTGCTGCACGGAGCGCAGACTGCGGCGCACCAACCATCAAAGTAAAAAGAAATATTACGGGTATCGCAAGGAGTTTCAAATACTTGTTTTTCGTGAAAATAAGTAAGAATCCTATAAGAAACGATATATGCATGCCTGATACAGAGATAGTATGAAGCATTCCGGCACGACGCAGCGAAAACGCAAATGACGGCGAAAGTTCTGAGTCATCGCCCATTATCAGCGATTTCATAAATGCTGCGCTCTCTTGCGGATAAATCTCATCAAATTTATCGCTCAGGCGTTTTGCCAGATACTGCGGTATGTATTTTGCTTTAAAGCCATCATTCTTTTCTATTCTCGTAACGCGCCTTGCAAATGCAAAAGCATCAGTATATCTTGATTTATAGTATGTTTTGCCGGCAAATTCGGATGTGTTTTCCGGCTCTTCCATATCCACTGCGGCATGCACTTTATCTCCGGGGGAAAGCGTATACTCGGCATCGTTTATGTAAAGAATCGCACGAACTTTCTTTGTATCAGGATTCTCCTTTTCTGCAATGTTTACTTTTACAGCTATGCCGTTATTCCTTCCATTACGCTCACTGTATGCCGTAACCTCGGCAATAACCTCAATCTCGTTTTTCAGCATATTTCCGGGCGTCTTCGTAACGGAGAAATAAAACATTTGCCATGCAACCGAAACGGCAACAGCCCCAACAACTATCACCGCGCACTGCCGAAGTCCCGGCTTTATGAGCATAAATACAATAAAAGCCAGAAACACAGTAAGAGCTACTATAGCATCAAACAGCGATGTACAAATTGCAGGTATGAATGCTGCTGCAAAAAACGCAGTACCAAACCAAAAAAGATGCCTGTTTTCCAACAAACGACGCCACCTATAAAAAATCAGGGTGACACTGCGAAAAAGCTACTTTTAGAGCAACCGCAAATGCCACCCGATTCTATTTCTTATATTTTATATCTTGTCGTTACTTCCAAGAACATTAATAATCTTATGCTTAACAAGCTCCTTGATATTTGCTCTTGCCGGCGACAGATACTGACGCGGGTCAAAGTGCTCCGGATGCTCTGCAAAGTACTTACGAACTGTACCTGTCATTGCAAGACGAAGGTCAGAGTCGATGTTAATTTTGCAAACCGCCATACCTGCAGCCTTGCGGAGCATTTCCTCAGGAACACCCTGTGCACCCGGCATATTTCCGCCGTTTGCGTTTATCATCTCAACATATTCAGGAATAACAGATGATGCACCGTGAAGAACTATCGGGAAGTTAGGCAGACGACGTGATACTTCCTCAAGAATGTCAAAGCGGAGTCTCGGCTCACCCTTGAACTTGAATGCGCCATGGCTTGTTCCGATTGCGATTGCAAGTGAATCAACGCCTGTGCGTGTTACAAACTCCTCAACCTCTGCCGGGTTTGTAAACTGTGCATCCTCATCGGATACGTTAACATCGTCCTCTATTCCGGCAAGCTTTCCAAGCTCACCCTCAACAACAACGCCGCGAGCATGTGCGTAATCAACAACTTTTTTTGTAAGCTCAACATTCTCTTCGAATGAATACTTAGAGCCGTCTATCATGACAGAGGTGAAGCCGCCGTCAATGCATGACTTGCATATATCAAAGCTGTCACCGTGGTCGAGGTGAACGCATATCGGAAGGTTTGTATCCTCGATAGCTGCCTCAATAAGCTTCATGAGGTATACATGCTTTGCATACTTTCTCGCACCTGCGGAAACCTGCAGAATAAGCGGAGAATTAACCTCAGCTGCAGCTTCTGTAATACCCTGGACAATCTCCATGTTGTTTACATTGAACGCGCCTATTGCATAGCCGCCTTCATAAGCTTTTTTGAACATTTCTGTTGAAGTAACGAGTGGCATAAATACATCTCCTTTAATAATTTACCTAGAATAGTTTACCACATTTTAAAATAAAATCAAGTCAAAACGCAAAAATTCCCAAATTTTATTTATTAATCGCCAAAATCCCCGTCTTGCATCAGTACTGGCCTGTCGAAATACGGAATTTCTTTCTTATATTTTCTTCTCAACGGCAACTGCATTCTCTATGCTCTCAAAGTTGAGATTGGCAAAATATTTTGCAACGCTCTCGCCACCCTCATGCATAAAGCAGATACGATAGACATGCTGACGCGAAAGCTGCTCACACAAAAAGTCCAGCGTTTTCTGAGCATACATATTGCCCGTATTATTGTTCTGATAGCATATTTCATGTATGACAAAATCACTTTTGCCGTCATCACGGTTTTTTGTGCTGCCCATAATAAAGCCGCACGGCAGTCCGTTATTATCCATAGTGATATACCCCGTAAAGCCGATAAGCTTTGCAACAGAAAAAAGCCTTGCATATGCTGATGAATATGTCCACCGGCCGTTCCACGGCTCTTTATTTGCTATACCGACAAACATCATTGCCGCATTTTTAACATTATCCAGTGTTATCGGAAGAAAACGCACGTCTATCACCTCACTGTCGCATTTACTTATTATAAAATATCATACTTTATTAATTATTGCAACAAAAATCAGTTTTTTTGTTAAAAAAGAGTAATTTGACTCGTATTTGGTATCTCCCTCATTACATTGTTTGCTTCAAGAAGCTCCACCACAGCCTTGGACACCTTTGTGCAACGCACCTGAAGGTCCTCAACAGACATGAATTTGCCTTTTTCTCTCTCATCGACTATGTTTTGTGCCGCAATAGCACCCAGTCCGGATACTGCCGTAAACGGCGGCAGAAGCCCCTCGTCAGTTATAAGGAAGTTTTCTGCATGCGACTTATAAAGGTCAATAGGCGCAAACTTAAAGCCTCGCTTGTAAAATTCATGACAGACCTCAAGCGTTACAAGCATATTTTCTTCTTTTTGCGTAATTTTTTCAAGCGAATTCAGCTCTTCAATCTTTGAAAGCACCACATTGTCGCCGTTTGTCATTATCTCGGCATCAAAAGCCTTTGCTCTTATAGAAAAATACGCGGCATAAAACGCCTTTGGATAATGCACCTTAAACCATGCTATCCTGAACGCCATCATTACATATGCGACAGCATGCGCCTTCGGGAACATATACTTTATCTTCCGACACGATTCTATATACCATTCAGGAACAGAATTTGCGCGCATCTCCTCTTCCCACTCAGGCTTAAGGCCTTTCCCCTTTCGCACGCTCTCCATAATCGTAAATGAAAGCTTCGGCGGAACGCCTTTATCTATGAGATACAGCATAATATCGTCTCGCGCGCAAATAACCTGCTTAAGATTGGCAACGCCGTCTCTGACAAGTGTCTGGGCGTTATTAAGCCAGACATCTGTTCCGTGAGAAAGCCCTGATATTCGCACAAGCTCATCAAATGTCGTAGGCTTTGTATCGAGAAGCATCTCGCGTACAAAGCGCGTACCGAACTCCGGTATTGCAACAGCTCCCGTAAGTCCCAAAAGCTCGTCACTCTCTATATTAAGTGCAGAGAGTGATGTAAATATGCTCATAGTTTCAGGGTCATCAAGCGGAATTTCGCGTGCGTTACAGCCTGTCAGATCCTCAAGCATCCTGATCATGGTCGGGTCATCATGCCCGAGCATATCCAGCTTAAGAAGATTGTCGTGTATCGAGTGGTAATCAAAATGCGTGGTAATGATATTCGAGTCCTTATCGTCTGCCGGATGCTGTATCGGAGTAAAGTCATATATCTCCTTATCCTTCGGAACAATCATTACACCGCCCGGATGCTGCCCTGTGGTACGCTTTATTCCCGCACAGCCGGAAACCATTCTGTTTTCCTCTGCGCGTGTAACAGAAAGGTTTCTCTCCTCGTTATACTTCTTTACATAGCCGTATGCCGTACGCTCAGCAACAGTCCCTATAGTTCCTGCACGGAAAACATGCCCTTCTCCGAAAAGGTCTATTACCTGACTATGCGCCGTCGCCTGATACTCACCAGAAAAATTCAGGTCTATATCAGGAGTCTTGTCCCCGTCAAAGCCCAGAAAAGTCGCAAACGGTATATTAAAACCGTCCTTTATAAGCTTTTCGCCGCACACATCACAGTTTTTATCCGGGAGGTCAGCTCCTGCGGCAAACTCACCGCTCTCATCAAAAATTGCAGTTCTGCATTTTCCGCATCTGTAGTGCGGCGGAAGCGCATTTACCTCGGTTATTCCGGACAGAAATGCGACAAATGATGAGCCGACAGAGCCTCGGGAGCCGACGAGATACCCGTCAGATACTGACTTGGTTACAAGCTTTTGCGCTATCATGTACATAACGTCAAAATCATGACCTATAATCTTTGAAAGCTCATACTCAAGTCTTTCTTTTACTATGGGGTCCATATCTTCTCCGTACAGCTCTCTTGCACGGTCGTAACAGAGATTCTTAAGTTCCTCCTTTGAGCCTTCAATCGACGGAGGATACTGCCCCTCGGGAATCGGGCGGATTTCCTCACACATATTTGCAATCATATTTGTATTTTCAATAACAACCTCACGCGCAAGCTCAGGCCCCAGATATGAAAACTCACGCAACATTTCATCAGTTGTTTTAAAATACAACGGAGCCTGATTGTCCGCATCCGAAAAGTTTTTACCCGCCATCAAAACGCGCCTGTACACCTCATCATGCGGCTCAAGAAAATGCACATCACCCGTCGCAACTACAGGCTTTCCGAGCTCCTTTGCAAGCTTAGCAATCGTTTTGTTAAACCCGCGGATATCCTCCTCAGACGAGGCTATTCCATTTTCTATCATGAATGCATTATTCCCTACAGGCTGTATCTCGAGAAAATCATAAAACTCGGCAATTTTAAGTAATTCATGCCACTTTTTACCCTCTATAACAGCGCTGTAAAGTTCTCCCGCTTCACACGCTGAGCCTATTATAAGTCCGTCTCGGAGAGCTAAAAGCTCATGTTTCGGGATAATCGGACGTTTATTAAAATACTTAAGATGCGACAGAGATACAAGCTTATACAGATTTTTAAGCCCGACATAGTTTTTTACAAGGATTATCATATGGTATCTGTTCTGCCGACCGATTCTTCCCGTGTCCGCAAGCGCTGTATTAAGCTCAGAAACCTTTGTTATTCCCTTGTTTTCAGCTAACCTTGCAAACAGGCTGCGCAGAATAAAAGCGACAGTAATCGCGTCGTCAAGTGCGCGGTGATGCTCAAACTTCGGCAACTGCAACACCTTTGCAACGGTATCCAGCTTATGATTCTTTGAATCAGGAAGCATTCTTCTTGAAAGCTCAAGTGAGTCAATATAATTAAAATCGCATTCAATTCCGAGCTCCTGACACGCCGTACTTATAAAACCTATATCAAACTCTGCATTATGCGCAGCAAGCGGACGGTCTGCAACAAAGTCAAGGAATTTTCTCATCGCCTCTTCTATATGCGGCGCTTCTGCAACCATAACATTTGTTATGCCGGTAAGCTCAGTTATCTTCTCCGGTATTGCACATTCAGGATTAACATATGTCTGGAACTTTTCGCAAACCTCACCGTGCCTCAGAACGGCAGCGGGAATTTCAATTATTTTACAAGTCTTTTTATGCAGGCCCGTGGTCTCAATATCAAAGCATATATACTCATCATTAAAACCTGAGTCTATCTTCCCTGTCACAATCTTTGCTTCACGGGTTCCCGAGAAGTATGCCTCAACACCGTACAGTACTTTCACTCCGTATTTAGGCCCGGCACTCATCGCTTCCGGGAATGCCTGAACAACACCGTGGTCGGTAATCGCGATTGCACTGTGTCCCCACTCTGCCGCTCTTGCAATCAGCTTTTCAGCAGAAGAAATACCATCCATCGCAGACATATTTGTATGCAAATGCAGCTCAACGCGCTTCTGGGGCGCATTGTCCTTCCGCTTCTCAGCCTTTCCGACTACAATATTTCTCGGCCTTATTATCGTATCTTTTAAATATGTATCATATTGAGTTGAGCCTAAGACATGCACAAAAGCGCCTTTTTTAAGCTTACCTTCCATTTCGCCCAAGTTCTCAAGCTTTATATTTCTTATGACTACGCGCACCGAGCCCTTGTAATCAGTCATATCAAAACTGAGCGTTGCAACGCCGCGCTCTTCAAATTTTCTGCACTCAGTCGCAAAGATATCCCCCTTGATTGAAATATCCCCGAATGAATCCTCTATATCTTTTATATCAATATATTCACCGAAATTGGGTTTGCCGAGAACAAGGTCGCCCTCACATTCGGTAAGTTTTTTAAACCTTCTCGGCCGTGCCTCCGTCTGAGGTGAAGGTTTTGCGGGCGCCGGTGCATTCTTTGCCTTTTCCTCCGATGCCCGTGCATCAGCCTCAAGCTGACGGCGCAGGCGCTCTATTCTCTCTTCTGATGTATCTGCATTATTTTCGCTTACTTCTACATCAACCTCAATTGAAAGCGAAAACTCGGACTCCACTGAAGATTTTATATACTTTACGCATGTATCAAAAAATCCGTTCAGTCCTTTGTTAAGGCGCAGCGTAAGATGGCCTTTGTCATATTCCCACTCAGCGCCGCTTAAGTATCCCGTTGCTGACGGGAATTCATCACGCAGACGCTTGTCCATCACAGCAAAATAATCATCATTCAAAAGCGTCCTCGGATAGCTCGGAAGAAGTACGGCGCGGCTTAAACGATAACGCTCGGCTATAGCTGCTTCCGCGCAACGCAGCTCTGCCGTCTCTATAAGGCTTTCAGAATAAATGACAGCTGTTATTTTGTTTTCCACCTTATCGGCAGTCATTGATTTTACAAATACTGTACGCGCAAACTCATCTGTACGCACATCCGACATTCTGAAAATCTCGCCGAACGGCGTCATTCCTTCACGATTCATAACAAAAACTCCAAAACTATATCTCTTTTGCCATCTTCATAAGCTCGTCCACTATCTCACTCATCGGAACTTTTTTGACTATCTCTCCGTGTCTGAAAAGAATGCCGAGCTCTTTTCCTCCTGCAATGCCTATATCCGCCTCGCGCGCCTCACCCGGTCCGTTTACAACGCAGCCCATAACTGCAACCTTAATTGGCTTTTTTATGTCTGCAAGCCGTTTTTCGACTTCTTTTGCAATGTCTATAAGGTCTATCATACACCTTCCGCATGAGGGACATGAAACAAGCTCAGGGCCTTCATTATGTACGCCTACAGCACGCAGAATATCATATGCCGCCTCAACCTCACGCACGGGGTCATCAGTCAGTGAAACGCGGATTGTGTCCCCTATTCCGTCGAGCAATAGCGACCCGATTCCGACGGCGGACTTAACCGTTCCCATACGCACAGTACCGGCCTCCGTAACACCAAGATGCAACGGATACGGAATCTCTCCGGAAAGCGTCCTGTACGCCTCAACTGTAAGCGGTACGGATGATGCCTTTACCGATACACAAATATCCTCAAAGTCAAATTTCTCAAGAAGTGCGATATGCGCCTTTGCAGACTCTGCCATACCTCTTGCCGAAACGCCGTATTTCGCCAAAATATCGCGCTCAAGCGAGCCGCCGTTTACTCCGATTCGTATCGGTATCTTCTTCTCACGGCACGCCTTTACAACTGCATGCACTCTGTCCGAATCGCCTATATTACCCGGATTTATTCGGATTTTGGAAGCGCCTGCCGCCGCTGCTTCAATTGCGAGATGCCAGTCAAAATGTATATCGGCAACTATCGGAATCCCGCATCGGGCAGAAAGCTTCTCTATTGCATGTGCCGCCTCTTTATCCACCACCGCAACACGGACTATTTTACAGCCCGCCTCTTTAAGGCGGGCTATCTGTGCTGATGTTTTTTCTATATCTCGCGTGTCGGTGTTGCACATGGATTGCACAGATATCGGCGCATCTCCGCCGACTGCCACATTACCGACATGAATTTTTCGGGTTTCCTTTTTATACATCAAAAACAACCCCACTTTTTATTTTACGAAAATTCTCAGTATATCGTTATATGTCACAAAAATCATAAGAAGCATAAGAATTACAAGTCCTGCCGCGTGAACATAGCCCTCATATTTAGGCGAAACGGGCTTTCCCCTTATAAGCTCGATAAGAAGAAAAACAAGTCTCCCTCCATCGAGTGCCGGGAGCGGCAAAATATTCATTATACCAAGATTAATTGATATAAACGCAAGAAGAAACCACAGCGACGACATACTCGTTTTTGCCGTATCTACCATTATTTTTCCGATTCCGACGGGGCCTGCAAGGTCATCTCTCGAAACAGATCCCGAGACAAGGTCAACAATACCGACCTTTATAAGCCGAACAAGGTTATATGCATTCTGAGCTATGAATTTTGACTTTTTCAGAAAGCTTGTTTTTTCAATTACAAAATTTATTGTGTAACCTTCGTCAGTCGCGTCTTCTGCAAATCTCAAGTCACTGAGAGTTATCCTCTCCCCCGCGCGCCGAACTTCAATGTTATACACTCCGTCCTCTTTTCCTCTGGAAAGGCCAACGGATATATCGCTGTAGAGATATACTCTGTATCCGTCGATAGAAACGATTGTATCGCCGGGCATAAGCATATTTTCGCTAAGCTCTTTTTCAGTTGCAATGCTCTCCACAGTAGGTGTGTACCACTCTTTGACAGGAGCAAACACTAAAGACAGGACAATAAAGCCTGCTATAAGATTCATAAGAGAACCCGCAATTACTATAAGAATTCTTGCGGCGACAGGACGCGAGCCGAAAGAATTCGGGTCATCAGACTCAGAGTCCTCTCCCTCCATTGCGCAGAAACCACCAAACGGGAGAATGCGAAGAGCGTAAACAGTCTCGCCTATTTTTTTCTTAAAAATTGCAGGACCCATTCCGACTGCAAACTCATTGACACGCACATGTGAAAGCTTTGCAGTTATAAAATGTCCGAACTCATGAATGGCTACAAGTGCGCCAAACAGGAGTATAGCAAGAAGAACGTAAATAAAACCACCCTCTATAAAACCAAAGAATAAACAGCGTCTCTCGCCGCGCCGGCTGACTCCAATATGTCATCAAGTGACGGAGACATCTGCACCTTAAACATTCCGACAACACGCTCTATAATCTCTGCTATTTCAAGGAAGCGTATCTTTGATTTGAGAAACAAATCTACCGCCGCTTCATTTGCCCCGTTTAATACGGCCCCTGAATTTCCGCCGGCAGACGCAGCTTTAAGAGCAAGCGGGAGGCAGCGGAATGTTTCTTTATCCGGCATGGAAAATGTGAGCTTTGAAATCTCTGTAAAGTCAAGCCGCTTGCCACCAAAATCCATTCTTTCAGGGTATGTCATTGCAAGAGAAATAGGTGTGCGCATATCAGGTGTTCCCAATTGGGCGATAACGGCACCGTCGCAGAATTCTGCCATTGAATGTATTATGCTCTCTCTGTGTATAACTATGTCTATTTGCTCTGGTTTTAAATCAAACAGCCACATTGCTTCAATAAACTCAAGACCTTTATTCATGAGGCTTGCCGAATCAACAGTAATTTTTGCGCCCATGCTCCAATTCGGATGACGGAGCGCATCCTCTACCGTGACATTCTGCAGTTCATCTGAAGTCTTGCCGAAAAACGGGCCACCCGATGCCGTCAGAATAATTCTTGACAGCTCTCGTTTTACATTTTCAGATGCATGCAGACACTGAAAAACGGCAGAGTGTTCCGAATCCACGGGGATAATCCTTACGTTTTTCTCCCGTGCCCGGCGGAACACCTCTTCTCCGGCGCACACGAGCGTCTCCTTGTTTGCAAGAGCAATGTTCTTTCCACTGTCTATCGCAGAGAGTGTCGGCTTTATTCCTGCCATTCCGACAAGTGATGACATCACAGTATCGGAAGACGCGCATGAAGCTGCCTCGCAAATACCCTCTTCACCGGAAAGAACCCTGCACGAGGTATCCGCAAGCAAAATCTTCAATTCACGCGCCGCCGCTTCATCCGATACGGCAACACATTCCGGAGAAAACTCTCTCGCCTGCTCTTCCAGTAATTTTATATTTTTTGCTGCAGTCAATGAAACTATTCGTATGCCGAGCGCTCTTGCAACATCGAGCGTCTGCGTGCCTATTGATCCTGTAGAGCCGAGTACAGATAAATTCTTAACCATTATATTATACCGCCGATCAAACGAAGTAAAATACACGCCGCAGGTACGGTAAACATAACGCTGTCAAACCTGTCAAGAATGCCTCCGTGCCCCGGGAATACAACTCCGTAGTCCTTTATATTATATTCGCGCTTAATAACTGAAAATGACAAATCACCTATCTGTGCAATCAAGGACAGGACAAGTGCTGTCAATGCAAGACCCCAATAGCTTACCGACATATCAAGATAAGTCTCCGCTATCATTCCGAATGCGAGAAATGACAAGATGCACACGGCAATTCCGCCAACCGAACCCTCAATCGTCTTTTTCGGGCTTATCTTTTCCGCAAGCTTATGGCGGCCAAAGAATACGCCGGTAAAATACGCGCCCGTATCCGTCATCCATGCCGCAATAAACGGGATAAGAACAAGAACCTTTCCGTTTTCCATGCGGAAAATGAGCAAAAGCGCCGAGAGCAGAGCCGGAAGCATTATTGCCGAAAAAAGAGATGTAAGCACTTCAACAAGACTTGCCCGCGACGGGTTCATGAGCCAGACAACAAACATTACTGAAACAGCCAGAAAAGCAAGCATGAAAATATAAGGGTTAAGGCTCGGGTCCGCCATAAAAAACGGCATTATAACTGAAAAAGCGCACGAGATAACCGCGAGAAGCGGCAACTTTACAATGCCGCTTCTCCACGTAAGCTCATACGCCACAATTGCACACACAACAGAGACAGCTATTTTAAAAAACACGGGGGGAAGCAGATAAACAACGATTAAGAAAAGCGGTATTGCAACTGCCGCAGACAAAATGCGCTTTGCCATAATCTATATACCCCCAAACCTTCTGTTTCTGCCCTGATATGCAACAATTGCACGGTCAAGCTCGTGCTCATCAAAATCAGGCCAGAGCGTGTCTGTAAAATACAGCTCTGTATATGCTAACTGCCACAACAGGAAATTTGACAGGCGAGTCTCTCCGCCCGGTCTTATAAGCAGGTCAGGTGCAGGTACACCGTGAGAATAGATATACTGCTCAATCGTATCCTCGCATATCTCCTCCGGATTGAGCTTACCGGAAACTGCGCCTTTTGCAATACTGCGCGCCGCTGTGACAAGCTCAGCTCTCGCGCCGTAATTAAGGCATACATTGACCTGCATTCCCGGCATATTCTCCGATTTTTTCTCAGCGTGCTCCATAAGCTCTGTGATTTTTGGGGACAAACCCTCTCTCGAGCCCCAGAAGCACAGACGAAGCTTCTTTTTTTCGACCTCGTCAATCGCCTCAAGTATGTACTTTTCAAGCAGGGACATTATCGTACTGACTTCTTCGTCAGGCCGCTTCCAGTTCTCTGTTGAAAAGGCATAAATCGTAAGATACTTGATTCCGATATCATTGCAATAAGTCGCAATCTTGCGGAAAGTTTCACTGCCGACGGCGTGCCCTGCCGTTCTTGGCAGCGCACGTTTTTTTGCCCAGCGCCCGTTTCCGTCAAGTATTATCGCCACATGTTGCGGAAGCGCACCGAAATCAACCTTCGCATCTTGTTTCTTTCTGTTAAAAATGCTCATTTCGCATGACCCCTTAGAATTCCAGAAGCTCTTTTTCCTTTTTCTCGGTCATTTTATCTATTTCCTTACAGCTCTTGTCCGTAAGTTTCTGAACATCTTCTTCAATGCCCTTGAGATCATCCTCTGTTATCTCGGATTTTTTCTTCATGCCCTTAAATTTTTCAATAGTATCACGGCGAATGTTTCTTATCGCTACTTTTCCGTCTTCAGATATTTTGCGGGCCTGCTTTATAAGGTCGCGACGGCGCTCCTCGGTAAGCTGCGGAAATGCCAGTCTTATGCATTTACCGTCGTTTGCGGGATTTATTCCGAGGTCTGATGCAAGTATTGCCTTCTCTATAAGCTTAAGTGCAGATGCATCCCATGGCTGAATCAGGAGAACCCTCGGCTCGGGAACTGATACAGAGCCTATCTGTGTAACCGGCGTCTGTGCCCCGTAATAGTCAACACTTATTTTATCAAGCACTGCAGGGTTTGCACGTCCTGCACGAAGTGCGGCAAATTCCTCACCGACAACATCTATGCTCTTTTGCATTTTTGCTTCAACTTCACGCATTTCTTCTCTCATCATTACGCTTCCTTTCTCACTAATGTTCCTATTTTTTCGCCTTTTAATACTCTCTTTATGTTTTCGCTGTCCTTAAGCGAAAATACGATTATCGGGATATCATTATCCATGGACAGCGATGTAGCCGTAGTATCCATAACATTCAGATGGCGAGCAAGGACTTCGTCATAGCTGAGCTCATCGAACTTCACAGCCTGCGGATTCTTTAACGGATCACTGTCATATACGCCGTCAACATTTGTCGCCTTCATAATAACCTCGGCATCCATTTCCGCTGCACGGAGCACGGCCGCCGTATCAGTAGAGAAGAACGGATTTCCCGTTCCGCAGCCGAAGATTACAACTCTGCCTTTTTCAAGATGCCTGATTGCACGGTTTCTTACATACGGCTCTGCAAACGCACGCATTTCAATCGCAGTCTGGACTCTTACATCGACGCCGAGCTGCTCAAGCACATCAGCAACAGCGAGTGCATTTATAGTCGTCGCAAGCATTCCCATATGGTCAGCACGGGTCCTGTCCATATGACCGCCGCCGTCCTTGACGCCGCGCCAGAAATTTCCGCCCCCGACGACAATTCCAATCTGGACGCCCATTTCTGCACATTCCTTAACCGTCTCGCAAACGGAGTTGATGACTTTAAAATCAAGCCCGCTCTTTTTCTCACCGGCAAGCGCTTCACCGCTTAACTTTAAAAGCACGCGCTTATATACAACACTGTCCAAGTTTTTGCCCTCCCGCTCATTATTTTCTACTCTTATATAATAATCTTTTTTGACACAATTGTCCAGTTAAATTTTGCGAAACAATAAATTCACTGCCCGTTGCGCATGTAGTGGAACATATATTGCTGGGCAAGCCCTGCAAAATCCCCGAATCTGCGGTAGTCGAATTTTACATCACCGAAAAATGCAAGAATCGCCCGCCGCATCCACACATCAACAGGAAAAGCATCAAGCTTTCCGAGACCGAAAAGAAGTGTACAGCTTGCGACCTTTTCACCAACGCCCGAAATTTTCAAAAGCTCACTCTTTGCCTCTTCCGTCGGAAGTTCCATAATTTTTTGAAGATTTATTTCTCCGCTTGCCACACCCTTTGCCGCCTCTGATATATACGCCGCCCGATACCCCGCGTGCAATACAGAAAGCTCCTTTTCCGAAAGCATTGCGACCTTATCCGCCGAGGGAAACGAAAAATATTCTCTGCCGCAAAATTCAATCTTTTCGCCGCACATTAATGCCAGATTTTCAATTATACCTTTTATTCTCGGTATATTGTTGCACTGTGAGATGATAAACGAACACAGCGCCTCCCACGGCTCTTGCCTGAGAATTCTGATTCCCTTTCCGAATTCGCACGCAGGGGCAAGCGCAGACTCACGGCTTATCTCGCGGCGAATAAGTGCATAGTCGCGGTCAAGGTCAAAGTATGCTCTCCATATCGCCTCATAATCGCCGTCATTGCATAATATGTATGAATCTTCACCTTCACGCCACACTTTTGCGACGCTTCCGTACGCAATGCCTGTATATGCGCCGTCCTCACCCGCCGTCCAGCGGAAGGCCTGCCCGCAGTCAAATATATTGCTCGGCACAAAATCCTCACAAGCACCGATATGTATGAGCTTAAGCCCGGGTTCTGTCTGCATAACAATCCCTCTCCGATATTCATTATCACTTGACAAAGCCGATAATACTGATAAAATATATTATACACTAATTGCTTCGGAGGTACAATATGAAAGAAGTCATTTATACGATACCTATAAATGACGCATATGATGAATATTGCGGCTGCCCTGTATGCCGGCTTGAGCAAAAGCTCAACTCCGATGCCGTTGAGTATGTCATGGGTGCGGCTATGATGGAGCCGGATATCAGAATTGAAACGAACAGGCTCGGATTCTGCCCTCGGCATTTCTCAGAAATGATGTCACTGCAAAACCGGCTCAGTATAGGTCTTATGCTTCAGAGCTATCTTAATGAGCTTCTTTCAGAGGTGATCAACGCCGATACAAAACACATGGGCAAGCGCGAGCTTACGGCATTATCCGACAAACTCACTGAGCGCAGCGACAGTTGCTTTGTCTGTGACCGTGTTGACGATAAGCTTGGTCAGTACATACGGAACATAATATATCTCTGGGAAAGTGATATGCAATTCCGCGAAAAGACAAAAAAGCAGGAATTTTTCTGTCCGAAGCACCTTTCGATGCTCACGCGTACGGCAGTTGCTCTCCTTCCAAAGCGCAACTACGGCGCATTTTGTGACGACCATTTTACAGGCGCGAGGCGCGAACTGTCCTCACTTTCCGAGGACATTACAAAGTTCTGCAACAGCTTTAATTATATGTTTCGCGATGTACCTCTCGGTTCTGCAAAGACAGCAATAGAGAGAACAATAACCTTTTTAAACGGAAATAAAAAATAGTACGGAGATG
>JAZRPG010000018.1:0-5754 GCA_045649105.1 Eubacteriales bacterium | reverse complement strand
TCTTATCTGCCGCTCGTTTCCGCTTCCGCTTAACTCGCGACCGATTATCGATTATATCACGCTCACTCCGCTTTGTCAAGAACTTTTTTCGCTTTTTTTAAGCTTTTTCTTCGCCTCGTCTTGACCCCGCGCTGAGGTGCCTTAATAATATATCATTTATCAAGGCACCTTGTCAACCCTTTTTTTAGAAAATTTTCGAGTTTTTTCTAAGTTTTTTTAAAACCCGAAAAGCTCCGTCATAAATGTACTTTCATATCCGTTTTCTACGCACCAACGGATGCCTGCCTCAAAGCGCTCCGGATAGTCCGGCATGTATCTGTAGAAGTCCTCGTAGAAGTACTGTTCATGAACACAAAGCTCCTGGAACGAATACAGCGGATTTTGCTCGGAATCCTTCTTAAGATTGCCCGGGAGCACATCCAACGGCACTCCTTGAATGCCTGCCAATGAATACTTCCAGAAAAACATGTCAGTCTTCTTATCGTAGTAAAAGCCATACTTATTTACAGTAGCACACTGCTCTGCGTCCAAATGATATGCTATCGGAACTGCGTTTCCGTACTCAAACGTTCCTACCATTGCGCGGACACCGCAATCACGCATTGCGCGCACTACGTCTTCATTCGCATCGCCCCAGTGAATCGTTGTGATTTCCTTTGCATATGCCTTCTCTCCTGCGAAGCGGAGAATCTCGCGCTCTACATCCTTGAAGTCACGGCATACCTGGTCATACGTTGCAAACTGATACGGTCTTGCCGGGTCGTTTGAGCGAGCATGCATCGACAGTCGGAGCCAGTCAGCATTAGCCTCCCACTCGGGCTTAAACTTATCGGTCATCTGTGTAAGATTAAATCCGCCATGCTCCGGGCACTCAAAATAAATATTCAGATGGAACTTTGTGCCGTACTTTTCGTTCATACTGCGAAGAAGGCCGAGCCACGGGTCTTCAAACATTGAATTATATTTATCCGCGTTTTTGGTGAGGTTCTGCAAGAACCATATATTGTCATCAAGAGAGAATCTGTACTTTTTATTTATCTCTCCGAGATAGAATACATCAATCTCGCACTTCTCGCTTCCATTGTCTGCAACAAGATGATTCTTTCCCTCTGAAATCGGCACCGTAACCTCATATGTACCAAAGTCCAAGACGCACGGAACTCCGTTCACCTTTATATCATAGCCTTCGGGAGCGTTGATGCTGCACCTGATGCTCGGGACTCCGTCTTTGAGTACAACACTTGTTTCAGTGAGAACCGCACCGTCGCGTGGCGCGCCGAATGAGAGCAATTTCATAAGATGTTCCACCTTTCTGAATTTCGACATATATTCGTTAACAAGTATAACACGCACAAAATTTTTTGCAAGTGTTTTTAACAAAAAAACAACAATTTGCCGCGCCGTTCCGGAAAGCGGAACGGCGCGGACTTTAACGCGTGATTAATTAATCTTCAAAGGAGAAGATTCTTACAATCTCGCCCTCCTCAAGCTGGATGATTGCATTGAAATCGCCCTCTGCAAGAGCCTGGTTTCTTGCAACCGTTACGAGGTAGGAACCTGCATAGCTGTCATCAGAGATTGTGATGATTTTATATCCGTCCTCGGAAAGCATGACGGAATCCGTGTCAGACGGGTTGAGTCTGCCGTCAGAGCCGAGCTCATGTGCTTCCTGAGAATTGTAGTATACGAATCTGTCGCCGGAAATCTGAGCCGCGTTCACATAGAAGAGACCTGAGCTTTCGCCCTCCGGAGACTGAATCATATCCTCACGGAGACCGCCGTCGTTGCTTACCACCTCAAGTCGGCCTTCGGCATTGATGAAGTAGCGGACAACCGTGCCTGCTCCATAGCCCTCGATATCTCCGACATATCCTGCCGGCTGAGAGAATATCTCATTGTTTGCGAGGTCTGTGATGTTGTCTATAGAGTCGACCGTTACAAGTCCTTCGTCAGTGATGAGCTTGAATCTTGCATACGGTGCGCCTGTTGATACATTGTACATCTGCTTTGCAGAGACGACATATGCCATGCTGTCAGAGCTCTTATAGGAGATGTTTCCAAGGCTGTCACCGTGTGTTATCGCCGCTGCGACAACAGAGTTAGAGTATCCGCTGGAGTTGAGAACCACGCTTCCGAGCGCGCCGTTTACTGCAGCGTTGTTAATCTTAAGACCTTTGATTGCAGCACCGTCAACATCTATAAGCTGAGAGAGCTTATAGCTTCTGGATTTTACAGGTCTGTAGCTTTCGCTTGTATAGTCGCCCTCAAGGTTACCGTAGAGAACAAACACTACAGAGGATTCATCGCCGTAGTAGCGCTTTCCGTCAATGGAAAATGCCTTCTCGACAATTCCGTACTCATAGGAGCTGGACGGTACGCGTACACTGCCATCAGACTCAAGAGTCTTGAAGTCCTGAGCGGAGAGGTCAACAGTTCCGTCCCCTCTGATGCTGTACTCTACAACCCAGCCGAAGCGAGCGTTGTTTGCATAATCCTGTGCTCTGTCATTTGCCGGATTGTTCGGCTGTGAAGCATACTTGGTATAGAACTTGCCTACCTTGTAAGTGCCCTCTGTGTTATCTGCAAAGCCGAGCTTTACATATGCGACATCGAGCTTGTCATCGTAGCTGGAGTTGAGCACAACTGCGAAATTCTCGCTCTTGGAAGCCTGCTCTGAAACCTCAATATCAAGAATTACGTTGCCGTAAACTCTGTATATTGTGCCGTCCTTCTGTGCCTCTTTATTGTCGGAGTAGAAGCCTGCAAGGCCACCGTTGCCCTCATAGTTGATGAACTGCTGGCAGAGGTTTTCGTCTGCAAAATAGTCCTTGCCGTTAATCTTTACGGAGCCGTCCTCATTAATTGCCTCAAGTGCTCCCTTTATTGTCTCGACCTTGTCGATATTGATTTTGCCGTTTGCGAAATAGTAAACTACATAATCGTCCTTTGCAATTTCGCCGTTTATGACAACCTCATCGAGGTTTACCGTGCCGAGCTTCGGAAGTGTTATCGTGCCCTTTGACTCGCTGTAGCCTGAAACACTGCCGAACTCAATTGCATTTGCCTCATTCTGCATCTTGAAGATATAGGAATAAGTCTTGCCGCCGTCTACGGAGACAAAGCGGTACTTGGCAGCTGAGCCCTTGCCCATGTCTGTGAAGAAGGCGTTGTCGCCTGCAGGCTGCTTGAGCTCGCCGCCTGCCTTGAATGTTGCTGTGGAAACATAGGAGAACTTGGAGAAGTCGTTTTCCTCATTCGCGCCCCAGAGGTCGTTGTAGTTCTGGTTCTTTGCGACCTTCTCAGCGTTTGCCGGAGCCTTTATCTGTATCTCTTTTCCGTCAACCTCAAAGGAGATATACGGTGTTATGAGTGCAGTGCTTGCGGAATTGCCGTCCGGCATAATCTTTACATCGCTTGACGGAACCTCATATATCTTTGTATCAGAGCTTACGATAACATCGCCTATAACCTCAACATTCGTATATGCAAGGCTTGCAGAATTCATATCTGCCTTAAAGTATACATCAACCTTTGCGCCGAGCATATTGTCAGCTACTGCGCGGTCAATTTTTACCGTTGCGCCGTGATACGTTCCGCTTGTGTTCTGTGCTTCATAATAGATAATGGACTCGCCGCTTTCAGCACCCGTCACTGCGATTTCGGGGCCGTTTTCGATTACTATGCTGTCGCCGTCCTTATCCTTTGTAATCGCGTAGTTTTCATTCGCTACAACGATACCGTTTACGTGCTTAAGTCCCATGACCTGCTCGCCGAGCGTCTGGTTCTCAGAGCCGTCAAGCACATTGTACTGTGAGCCGATACCTGTTATCGGGCTGTAGACATAAACCGGAGAGAAGATTGCGTTGCGCATAAGCTTTGCGACAAGCTGGCGTGAAGCCGGCGCTGTCGGGTCTCCGGACCAGCCGTCATAAAGTCCGAGCTCCATTGCCTTTGCAACTGTGTTTGCTACCCAGTTCTGACCCTTGAAGCCCTCTTTGTCCGCATTGGCGCCGAGGATTACGAGGAGCATCTTGCTCGCCTCAGCAACCGTGATGTTGCCCTGCGGATTAAACTTGTTGTTTCCGACACCTGAAACGATGCCCTGATTTGCGCAGTAGTTAATATAGCCCTTTGCCCACGCTACATTCGCGTTGCCCTCGACATCAGTAAACTGGCTTGCCTGGTTTGCAAACAGCTTTCCGTTGTCATCAGAGCCGTACTTTAATACATATGCCATCTTGGCAAACTCTGCGCGTGTGATTGTTGCTTCCGGCTTTACCGAACCGTCGGGATAGCCGCTCAATATTCCGAGCTCAACGAGCATATTTACATCGTCTTTATAATCCTCATGAATGTCTGCTGCATCGGTGAACTCTGCCGCACCTGCAAACATGGAAAGTGAAAGTACAAATACCAGTGCAAGTGCAAGAACTTTTTTAAAGCTCTTCATGTGAGAATTCCTCCTTTAAATTTTCAGGTCACTGCCTGTTATGTTTAGCATGATACAGCTTTTTTCGACTCGGGTCAATACTTTTCGATGTGCTGTAAATTACCTGAAATCACGCGGTCACACTCACTCCATATCATGGGAAAATAAGCTCCGTGTTCTTCAAAAAAAAGAAAAAAATTCCAAATTTGGAATTTTTTTCTTTTTAACTATTATTTATATATGTAAGAAATTTATATAACCTGCTCTGACATATCTGCATTTCCTTTTTAAAACCATTAACTTGAATTTACATATACAATATGATAGGATAATACTCGACAAACACAACGGAGGCATTTCTTTGGATATTTTAAAGCTTTTTTCCGCGACGCCGCTTGCACTTGCCCCAATGGCAGGTGTTACGGACGCCGCATTCCGCACCGTTTGCAAAAGCTGCGGTGCCGACATTACATATACGGAGATGATAAGCAGCCGCGCACTCGTCTATCAGGACGGGAAAACGCGTGCGCTTCTTGCGCGCGGAAAAAACGAAACTCCGTTCTGCGTCCAGCTTTTCGGTAACGACCCCGATGTCATGCGCCGCGCGGCGCAAATTGCCGTCGAGCGGACAGACGCCGACATGATTGATATAAACATGGGCTGTCCGACGCCGAAGATAACCTCAAACGGCGACGGTGCCGCGCTTATGAAAAACCCGTCGCTTGCGGCCGATATTCTCTCTGCCGTAAAAAGCGGCGTCTCCGTCCCCGTAACGGCAAAATTCCGCAAGGGCTGGGACAGCGGCTCGGTGAATGCCGTAGAGTTTGCAAAGACGCTTGAAAAAGCCGGTGCCGATGCACTCACTATACACGGCAGAACGCGCCAATCCATGTACTCCGGCCGCGCTGACCGCGATATAATCCGCGATGTCGTGTCCTCAGTTTCAATCCCTGTTTTCGCAAATGGGGACGTATTTGCTCCTGAAGACGCCCTGTCAATGATAGCATACACAGGCGCCGCAGGCGTTATGATAGGCCGCGCCGCCTTCGGGAACCCGTGGATTTTCCCGCAGTGCCGCGCCGCGCTTTCCGGGCGCGATGTCCCGCCTCTCCCTCCTCTTACGGAAAGGCTCGCCGTTGCGGAGGCGCAGATACAGATGTCTGCCGAGGAAAAGGGCGAGCGAGTTGCCGTTCTTGAAGCGCGGCGGCACATCGCATGGTACCTGCGCGGTGTGCGCGGCGGAAATTTCTATAAAACGCGCATTACGGGAATAACGACGCTTAAAGAGCTTTCATTCTTAATTGCAGAAATGTGCCACACGCTTA
>JAZRPG010000017.1:0-109766 GCA_045649105.1 Eubacteriales bacterium | reverse complement strand
ATATTGATACACTGTTTTTTCATTCTCCTTTCTTTTTTGGGGAAGGAGAATGATATTTATATTAACCTATGTAAATTATATCATCTGTTCCTTCCCGTTTCAAATTTTCTTTTTCCCGTATATGTGCACATATTTGTCATTTTTCCACCTCCTTTGTTCTTTTTATTTTCAGTACTGATTTTGTGATATATATAATACCACAAATTTGAATTTATGTTGTCCCAACTTTTTCCCAACTTTTTTGAGGATAAAAAAGTTGGGAAAAAGCCGTCTTTCAAGGCTTATTTCCCAACTAAAATTTTTATATATTTATTTTGCCAAAAGCTCGCACCCATGCGCCTTTGCCTCTTCGGAAAGTATCTTGCGCAGTGTTTTAAGCGTCTCCTCAATGTCGTCATTTACGAGGACATAGTCATAATTCTTTGACATTTCCTCTTCATACTCATAGCGACGCAGACGCAGCTCGATATCCTTTTCACCGCGGCCGATAAGGCGCTCGCGAAGCTGCTCCTTGTCCTTCGGCTTTAAGTACACGGCGACAACATCTGAAAGAAGCTCCTTGAGCTTAAGCGTACCCTCAACATCAATATCCTTTATAAGAACGCGTCCGCCTGACATCTTTTCGCTGAGAATTTTTCGGCTTGTGCCGTACAGATTTCCGTGTATGGGGCAATGCTCAAGCATCTCGCCGCGCGACAGCATTCCCTCAAACTCGTCCTTCGTGACGAAAATGTACGGGCGCCCCTGCTCCTCGCCTTCACGCATTGCGCGGGTCGAAACCGTCGGCATAAGCTCTAAATTCCCATATTCTTCAAGAAGCCTGTTTATAATTGTGTTTTTGCCGACTCCGGCACTTCCCGACATTATAATAAGCATAAATTCCTCCGTATGATGTGTTCTGTAGCGCAAAAACACCTTTATGCGCGTATGATGCTCTCGATGCTTGCATATATCCGCTTTGCTATGTACGGATTATTCATCGTATAGAGATGTATTCCGTCAACCCCGTGCGAAACAAGGTCCACTATCTGGTCAACCGCGTAGGCAATTCCCGCATCGCGGAGCGCGTCAGGATTGTTCTCATATCTCTGCATCATTTTTGCAAATTTCGGCGGAAGTGACGCGCCGCACAGCGTCACCATGCGCTCTATCTGGTTCTTATTCGTAACCGGCATAATGCCCGCCTCAATCGGCACATTAATCCCCGCAAGGCGCGCGCGCTCAAGAAAGTCATAGAAAAAAGCATTATCAAAAAAAAGCTGTGATACAAGGTGCGATGCGCCGCAATCTACCTTATGGCGCAGGTTAAGCACATCTGTTACGATATCCGGCGATTCGGAATGCCCCTCGGGATAGCACGCACCCGCGACGGAAAAGCCGCGCTCGCGCACAAACGAAACAAGGTCTGACGCGTATGTAAAATCGTTCTTCCTCGGGTGGTCGGGAGTGATGTCGCCGCGCAGGGCGAGTATGTTTTCTATCCCGAGACCGCGCGCAGTTTTTAAAATCTCGTCCGCCTCGTCCCGCGTCTGACTGATGCAGGTGAGGTGAAGCATAGGCTCAATATTAAAGCGCGAGCGGATAGTGCCCGCAAGCTCAACCGACGCGCGCGTCGCTTCACTTCCGCCTGCGCCGAAGGTGACGCTTATTGCATCGGGAGAAATCTCGCAAAGCTCCTCCACCGCACTGTATACCTTCTCTATCGGAGCCGTCTTTTTCGGCGGAAACACCTCAAGAGAAAAGACCGTTTTATTTTTACCGAACATTTCAGCAATCTTCATTCGTCATGCCGCCTTTCACCTGTGTAAACTATATTGTACATTATTTTTCGGCTCTAATCAAGTAAAACCTTGATTTTTAATATATAAAATGATATAATCATAAATTACTACAATGGTAATTTATGTTTTCTTTTTTCGGAGGTATTCAATGAAGTTTCTTATTATGCTGGGTGACGGTATGGCGGACAGACCCGTCCCGCAGCTCGATAATAAAACCCCGCTCGAAGCGGCAGACTGCAGGACTATGGATTTCATCGCGCAAAACGGCGAGCTTGGGCTTACCAATACATTGTTTGAGGGGCTTCCGACAGGCAGCGATACGGCAAACCTCTCCGTGCTCGGCTACGACCCGCACAAGTATTACACGGGGCGCTCTCCGATTGAGGCGCTCGGGCTCGGGATTCCGCTTTCGGACGATGACACGGTCTTCCGTCTGAATCTCGTCAGCATCTCGACTGACGGGGCGTTTGAGGACAAGGTTATGCTCGACCACAGCGCGGACAAGATTACAAATGAGGAAGCGTACGCACTGCTCGACGTAATAAGCGAGCGATTCGCGACACCGTCACTCATTTTCCATCGCGGGGTCAGCTACCGCCACATAATGATATGGAAAAACATTGACTACGGCTATACGATGATGCCGCCGCACGATATTCTGGGCAAAACGATAGGGGAGTATCTCCCCGGAGGGAAGTACGGCGAAAAAGTGCTCTCCATGATGCGCGAGAGCTATGAGATTCTCATGGCGCACCCTGTAAATAAGGCGCGCATTTCACGCGGGCTGCGGCCTGCAAACTGCATCTGGCTCTGGGGCGAGGGGACGCGGCCTGCGCTCTCCGATTTCCGCGAAAGGTACGGCATTTCCGGCTCGGTTGTAACTGCCGTTCCTCTTATCAAGGGGCTTGCAAACGGAGTCGGCCTGCGCCCGATAGATGTAGACGGCGCAACGGGTGACTACTACACCAATTACAAGGGCAAGGCAGATGCCGCGATTTCCGCGTTCAAGAGCGGGGATGAGTTCGTCTTTGTCCATGTAGAGGCGCCCGATGAATGCGGACACGACGGGGACTTCGAGCTTAAGGTCCGCGCAATCGAGCGGATTGACAGGGAAATTCTCGCACCCGTAAAGGAATATCTCGATATGTGCGGCGAGGAGTACAGAATCCTTCTCATGCCCGACCACGCAACGCCGATAGAAGTAAGGACGCACACTATAGCTCCGATTCCGTATGCGATATACGGAGCAGGCTTTGACAAAAAAAGCGGGCTTTCGTACAGCGAGGCCAACGCAGAGAAAAGCGGAGTCGTGACCCCGCTCGGCTATGAAATTATGAACCGCTTTATCTCACGCAACGGAAAGGACGGTATATAAAAATGGCAAACGATAAGAAAATGGTTTCTGCGATAACTTCCATGGAGGAGGATTTCGCAAAATGGTATACAGACGTGGTTAAAAAAGCGGAGCTTGTGGATTATTCAAGCGTCCGCGGCTGCGTCATTCTCCGCCCGTACGGCTATGCCATATGGGAAAATATCCAGAAAATTCTTGACGGTAAATTCAAGGAGCTCGGACACGAAAATGTGTATATGCCGATGTTTATCCCCGAATCACTCCTGCAGAAGGAGAAGGACCATGTCGAGGGCTTTGCGCCCGAGGTCGCATGGGTCACACACGGCGGCGCGGAAAAGCTCACGGAGCGTTTGTGCGTACGCCCGACTTCGGAAACTCTTTTCTGCGACCACTATGCAAACATCGTCCGCTCCTGGCGCGACCTTCCGAAGCTCTATAACCAGTGGGTGAGCGTTGTGCGCTGGGAAAAGACGACGCGCCCGTTCCTGCGCCACCGCGAGTTCCTCTGGCAGGAGGGGCACACTCTCCACGCCACCGTAGACGAGGCCATGCAGGAAACACTGCAGATGCTTGATGTATACGCGGAGTTCTGCGAAAAGTATCTTGCAATGCCCGTTATCCGCGGCAGAAAAACCGATAAGGAAAAGTTCGCAGGCGCGGAGGCGACATACACAATCGAGGCGATGATGCATGACGGAAAAGCTCTTCAGAGCGGCACATCGCACTATTTCGGCGACGGGTTTGCCCGCGCATTCAACATCGAATACACAGACCGCGACAATACATTAAAGCATCCGTTCCAGACCTCTTGGGGCATGTCAACGCGCATAATCGGCGGAATAATTATGACGCACGGCGACAATGACGGACTCGTTCTTCTTCCGCGCATTGCACCGATTCAGACGGTAATTATTCCGATTGCGGCACATAAGCCCGGCGTTACCGAGGCGTGCGAGGAAATGCTCAGAACGCTCACTGCGGCGGGAATCCGCGCAAAGTGCGACACTTCTGACAACTCTGCCGGCTGGAAGTTCTCTGAATACGAGATGAAGGGCGTACCTGTCCGCATAGAGCTTGGCCCGCGTGACCTGGAGCAAGGTCAGTGCGTCATCGTCTCCCGCGCAACACGCGAGAAAAAGACAGTTGCAATTTCCGATATTGTTCCCGCGCTCAATGCCGCTATGGACGAGGTTCACGAAACGCTTTATAACAGAGCGCTCAAGAACCGCGAGGAGCATACATACACAGCGACCACGCTTGATGAGCTCAAGACACAGGCAGCCGAAAAGGCAGGCTTCTTTAAGACAATGTGGTGCGGTGACCTCGAATGTGAGCTCCGTATCAAAGAGGAGGCCGGGCTTTCCTCACGCTGCATTCCGTACGAGCAGGAGCACTTATCCGACACCTGCGTCTGCTGCGGCAAGCCTGCAAAGCACATGGTTTACTGGGGCGTCGCGTATTAATCGGAAAACATAATTTGGTTAAGATGAGCAAAACTTCGCAAAAATGCTCCATTAACATCGGAGGTATATTTTAAAATGTCTGCATCGATTTTTTTACCCGGCAAGACGCTCAGGCTTGCGCTTTCAGATATTGTTTCTGCCGCATTTTCCGAGTGCGGCTATGACGCAAAGCTCGGCACGGTTACATTTTCCGACCGCGCCGACCTCTGCCAGTTCCAGTGCAACGGCGCACTTACCGGCGCAAAAATTCACAGAAAAAGCCCGATGATGATAGCATCGGATGTTGTCGCACTCCTTTCAAAAAACGAAATTTTCAAAAGCGTTGATGCCGCGCCGCCCGGATTTATAAACATGACTCTTACGGACGAGTTTATCGCGCGCGCAGAGGGCGAGATGCTGGCTTCTTCACGCCTTTGCCTCCCGCTTGCACAAAACAAACGCAAAATATTAATCGATTACGGCGGGCCGAATGTCGCAAAGCCATTGCATGTCGGACATCTCCGCACGGCGATAATCGGCGAGTCGCTCAAGAGGCTTGCAAAGTTTTTAGGGCATGATGTCGTCGGTGATATTCACCTCGGAGACTGGGGCCTTCAGATGGGGCTTATAATCTCGGAGCTTGAGAGAAACGCGCCCGAGCTTCCGTATTTTGACGAAAATTTTGAGGGCGAGTACCCGAAAGAGGCGCCCGTTACGCTTGATGACTTAAGCGCACTTTATCCGCAGGCGAGCATACGCTCGAAGGAGGACGAGGAATTCCGCGCCCGCGCCCAGCGCGCAACATTTGACCTGCAGAACGGGCGCCGCGGATATGTCGCGCTCTGGAAGCGCTTCCTTGAAATTTCTGTTTCCGACCTTAAAAAGAGCTACGCACGCCTCGGCGTCGATTTTGACGTATGGCTCGGTGAGAGCGATGCCGCGCCATATGTAGACGGGCTTCTGAAGCTTCTTGCAGACAAGGGACTCACTTATTTAAGCGACGGCGCGCTTATTGCCGATGTCGCCCTTCCGGACGATGACGAGCCCATGCCGCCTGTCATCATAAGCAAGAGCGACGGCTCACAGCTCTATGCGACAACTGACCTTGCAACGCTTGTTCAGAGAATGCGCGACTTTGACCCGGACGAGATGTGGTATGTTGTGGACAGCCGCCAGTCAATGCATTTCAAGCAAATTTTCCGCCTTGCACGGCGCGCAGGGATAGTTCCCGAGAGCACTGCGCTCTACCATGTCGGCTTCGGCACGATGAACGGCAAAGACGGAAAGCCGTATAAAACGCGCGAGGGCGGCGTTATGAGTCTCTCAACACTTATTAACATGGCGGAAAATGCGGCGCGCGAAAAAATCGACGCATCTGAGACGACAAAGGAGCTTACGGATAAAGAGCGCGCGGAAATTGCCGAAACAGTCGGAATCGCGGCGCTCAAATTCGGAGACCTTATCAACCACCGCACAAAGGACTATATATTTGACCTTGAGCGCTTCCTCTCATCAGAAGGGAAGACGGGGCCGTATCTTCAGTATACAGTCGTGCGTATTTCCTCGCTTCTCTCACGCGCGGCGGAATCAGCGATGACGCCCGGCGAAATTCTCCCGCCGACAAGCGATACGGAGCGCGCGCTCGCAATAAAGCTCTTTTCCGCAGGCGATGTGCTTCTGCGCGCATTTGACGAAAAGGCGCCGAGCGCAATCTGCGAGGTTATGTTTGACATTGCGGGGCTGTTTAACCGTTTTTATTTTGAAAACAAAATTCTCGCAAATGAGGACGAAGCACAGCGCAGCTCGTGGCTCTCTCTTATGACACTTGTCCGCGATATGCTTGTTCTTCTTCTGAATCTCCTTGCGACAGATGTGCCGCCGAAGATGTAATACATTAAAAAACATTTCTTTACTATTCTTTGTTATCAAAAAAAATTTATAAAAGAAAAATTTATAAGTCTTTTTTTGCCGATGCGCGAGTTTTGCGCATCGCTTTTTTTTGGCAAGGAAAACTGACTTTTTATTGCATTTTGCGGAAAAATATCCGATTTTCTGTCGGGCATATTAAACTATGTAGTTTAAAAGAAAGGAGGAATTAAATGCCAAAACAAAAATTTTCAAAATGTTTTTTTGTCATATTGATTATCTGTTTTTCTCTTACGGTTTATGCAGGTGCCGCAAGCGAGCTTCTTGCCCTCGGTAACACCACGGGAATCAAACTTCATGCAGAGGGTGCAATCGTCGTCGGACTCTCTGAGGATTTAGAGAATAATCCGTGCAAAAACGCGGGCATTGCAAACGGCGACATTATAAAAAGCATTGACGGAGAAAAAATTTATTCAAACGACTCGCTCAAGAAAAAGGTAGAAGCATCGGAAGGAAAGTCTCTTAACCTTGTGTATCTGCGTGACGGAGAAGAAAGAAACGCATCAATTACGCCGGTAAAAAACAAAGACGGCCGATACTGTCTCGGAATATGGATACGCGACAGCATTGCCGGCATCGGAACATTGACCTATTATGACCCGGACACAGGAAAGTACGGAGCGCTCGGACACGGCATATGCGACTCCGGCACAAACGTCCTTGTCCCTGTTGAAAAAGGCTCGCTGATGGAATCAAAAGTTATCGGCATAAAGCGCGGTGAGGCAGGTGAGCCGGGTGAGCTTATGGGCGAATACAACCTCACCGAGGACTACGCAAATATAACGAAAAACAGCGACTGCGGAATATTCGGCAAAATTTCAAAAAGCAATTGCCTTAAAAATGCAAAAAAACTCCCTGTAGCATCCGCAAAAGAGATAAAGAAGGGAAAGGCAACGATTCTTGCAAACCTTGACGGCGACACTGTGGAAGAATACGAAATCGAGATAGTGAACCTGTATCACGACAATTCTGATGTGAAAAACATGCTGATACGCGCAACGGATAAGCGCCTTCTTGAGAAAACAGGCGGAATCGTGCGCGGAATGAGCGGGTCGCCGATACTGCAGAACGGGAAAATCATCGGTGCCGTAACTCATGTTCTCGTCAACGACCCGACAAAGGGCTACGGGATTTTTATAGAAAATATGTTAGAGGCGGCAGGATAGCAACAAAAAAATGCCCGCCCGTTTAAACACGGGCGGGCATTTTTCAATTTTTATTAATTATCCGGCACAGATGATGCCTTTTTCTTTAAATACGGCCTGTGCCGCTTCTATTGCCGCATCATCAGGCACCCCGTGCGGCATGGTATCTTCCATGCACAGTGAATTATATTTTGACCGCGCAAGGTCATGGTACGGCAGGACGCGAACCTTTGTCACATTCTTAAGCCCGCTGATAAAAGACGCTATCTTTTCAACCTGATTATCATTAAAATCCGGAACATAGGGAATCCTTATTTCTGTCTTTTTCCCCTCTGCATCAAGCTTTTTAAGATTTTCAAGTATGATTTTATTGGAAACACCCGTACATTTAATGTGAACATCCTCATCAATCGCTTTGACATCATATAAAAATATGTCCGTATAGTCCATGACGCGTTCAATGCTTTTCCACGGGACGCAGCCCGAGGTATCAACAGCGGTATGGATTCCGTTCTTCTTGCATTCCTTTAAAACTTCCGCACAGAATTCCGGCTGAAGAAGACATTCGCCGCCGGATAATGTTACCCCGCCGTTTGAATTGTCATAAAACGCCTTATCCTCCAGCAAATGCGGCATCAGTTCATCAACGCTTATTGTTTTTCCGTATATCATCAGTGCCTGCGCCGCGCACACATCGACGCACTTTCCGCAGGCAATGCACGAAGAGCTGTCAAAGGTATGTATTCCGTCTTTAAAGCTGTGACATGGGCAAACCTGCACACAGGCTCCGCAATTCACGCATTTATGCGAATAAAAAGCGAGGCTTGCCTTGCCTGATATCCCCTCAGGATTATGGCACCAGACACACTTTAAGGGGCATCCCTTTAAAAAAACAGTCGTTCTTATGCCGTCGCCGTCATGTATGGCAAATTTTTTTATATCAAAAATAAACCCTTCCATTACTTCTCCCTTTCGCGCTGCATTTGCATCAGATATGCCTTGGGGGATATTCCAAAATGCTTTTTAAAGATTTTTGAAAAGTAGGTATAATCCGTAAAACCGCATTCGTACGGGATATGGCTCAGCTTTATCTCCCCTGATTCCAGGAATGTTTTTGCAAGCTCCATTTTTTTAATACGGATATATTCCACGGGCGATACATTTATAAAAGCTTTGAAGAGCTTTCTTAAATATTCGGGAGTTATGCGTATCTCCTGTGCTACCCGCGCAACTGACATGGTTTCATCTTTAATATTCGCGTTGATATATTGCTGTGCCTTTTCGACCATCTGTTTCTGGAGTGATGAAACATAGTCCCTTTTTGTATCCTGCTGCATATTAAAGATAATGTCATACAGAATTGACAGACAGCAGTTCTGATATCCGCACGCCTTCTCTTCCCAGACATTCAGTATTTTTTCAAATTTCGAAAAATACTTTTCTCCGTATTTGACATTGAGCAAAACAGAATCGTATGTTTTTTCCTCTGAAATAAAATCAAAATTAACCGCTATACATACAGCATCGTCAGAATCGAGCGATGTGTAATTTGAATATTTAGGCAGATAAATGATTTGCCCTGCACTCACCGCATAGTCCTCTCCGTCATCAAAGCAGAACGAAGACGACCCGTGCAAATACAGAACCAATCCGTGGTACGGCCTGTTTTTATGAATTGTTACACCCTTTTCATTGCTTACCTTGCAGCATATTTTGATTTCGGAAATACAAACGGCTTCATTGTCAAATACAGACATAAATCATTCAACCCTTTTTGTATTGATTCTTAAAGGACTTCTGAAATCGAGCAGGACACAAGCTTTGCGCAGGCCTCCATTCCCTCATCGGTAAGGTGCGTATTGTCTGCAGCGTTTACATATGCTTCGCGGTTCGGCAGTACGAGGCCGTACAAGTCCTCAATTATAACGCCGTATTCAGGCAGGACATCTCTTGCAATCTGATTGTACTTTATTGTGTCCTCATGGCGCCTGTCAACAAAATCAAAGCCGTTTGCCTTGTCGATAAATCCGTCTGCTCTCGGCGGAATAGTCGTTGCAAAAATGACTTTATCTGACAGCTTCTTAAGCTCTCTTGCAATCCTTCTGAGGTTTCTTGCGTATTCTTCGGGAGAGGTAAAGCAACCGTCCTCAGGATGCCTGATAACAGTATCCCATATACCGTTATTCCAATGTATTGCGTCAAACTTCTCGGGAAGGTCAGCAAGCCACATATGCCTTGCGAGATTGTTGAGAGTATATCCCGTCCAGCGTCCGTTTTCATTTTCATAATTACTCATATCCGAAAATGTACGCCATATTTTTACCGAATCGCCAAGAAGCTCGCCGACCCTGTCAGCATACTGCATGGTAATTGAATCTCCGATTAAAAAAACATTTTTCATAATATTTAGCCTCTTTTCTTCTGTTTTTTGAAATTTACCGCAAAAATTATAACCCTGCTATCTCTGCCTGACGGATAAAGCCGTCCTGCTCTTCCTTATTAACATTATTGAAAAGTACATTCCAGCCTGAAACACGAACCTGAATGTCCTTATAGTGCTCAGGGTCCTTCTGAGCTTTGCGCAAGGTTTCCGCGTCTGTCATGTTTATATGAACCGCATGACCGCCTAAATCAAGGAATGTATTAACAAGAGCGTACATCGCCTCAAGACCCTCGTCTCCCTTTGCGGCAGACGGAGAAATTGCGGCATCAATAAGAGCATCTAACTGTATGCGCATCATATCAAACTTCAAAATTGTCATCATTGCAGCTGTAAGTCCCTTGTGATTTGCGCCGAGCGTTGAGCTCATGTTCTTTGAGAGCTCCTCGCCCGAGAGTCTTCCGTTCGGGGATGCCATGGTGTACTTTCCGAGATTATATACACCGCGCGCAATATGCGTTCCGCAGGACCAATGCCCGCCTCTTACGGGAGAGTTCGGCTTATGCTCTATGCAGTCACACGCAAACGAAACAAGCTCTTTTGCGATGTTGTCGGGCGCGTCTATGTTATTGCCGTACTTATCCTTGTCATTAAGAATCTTTTTATGAAGCACCTCATAGCCTACAAAATTATTATCGAGTGCTTTTATGAACTCCTCAAGCGTAATAACCTTTTCGTCATATACGAACTTTTTAAGAGCCATGAGGGAGTCTGCCGTGCTTGCAATCGCGCCGAGGCACATATACGTATTGTTGCTTCGGCCTCCGTCGAGGTTTGCGTCCCTTATCTTTTCAAGGCAGGACGGAAACGTCGCTGACAGGAGAGTTTCCGGATTGATATACGCAAGATAACCTTCCAGAGAATTTATAAGCTTCATGAATCTGTCTATAGTATTTTTAAGCTGCCTCTTATACGCATCAAAGAGCTCTTCAAACGTATCAAACGCGACGGGCTCTTCTAATCCGATAAGCTCTCCCGTCAAGCCGTCACGGCCGCCGTGCAGAACATATTCAAGCGGCTTTAAGAGGTTTAACTGCTGGTCCTCCGTGTCCATTCCGCAGCGTACCATCGCTTCATAACAGCCTTTGATATCCGTTGTCACAACCTCATTCTCGTCAAATCCGTTATACACGAGCATTTTGCGAATATGCTCCTCGGACACGATAACAATACTGTTATGTCCGCGGCGAATCATATCGAGAACCTTCAAAGTAAAGTCCTTCGGAATTTTGCGCGAATATTTGATTTGAATTTTCGGATTGTAGATATTCATCTTGTCATAGACATCTAAGAAGACATATGACAAGGGGTTTATGTTCGTATTTCCGTTTATGTCTGTTCCGCCGAGATAAACGGGCTGACCCCAGTAGTTTCCGAGCGCTACAAACTGGAGGAAGAAATACGCAAGCTGCGTTCTTAATGTTTCCTCGCTGACGCCGTTTGCCAAATCCTTTTTATAGAACGGATAGAAAAGTCTGTCAAAATTACCGCAGGTTCTTGCCGAAATTAAGTCAACATGCTCGCTTATCATGAAGTATAAGTACTCAAACATCAGCGCTTCATAGAAAGTGGTCGGCTTTCCTTTCTCGAGGCTTCTGAGAGCTTTTGCCATATCTTCACAGCCCTCGGACTTTTCTGCAAGAGCTGCAAGTCTTCCTACGAATCTTATGATTGCATCATATGTTATTTGTATGCCTTCAAAGAAGTCTTTTTCTTCTTGGTTTAACTCTTTTTTGCTCTCATGAGCTTTCTTTGCATCATTTGCTTTTTTTAATACTCCGGAAAATCCGTTCTCAAAAAGATAGTCCCACGCGGGCACGCTGTGGCCGAAGTCAAGCGAACCCTTTGCTATTCCTCTGCTGCTGTGGAAATGCCATTCCTCTCTTGCACCGGGGACGACTTTATCAAAAACTTCATCCTCCCAATCGCAGATGAGAGTTTTGTAAAGAGGAGTGTCTACGCAGTTAATTGCAGGGAAAATATCTCTGGAGTCGCACAGGATTCTCGTGTTGTCCAGAACATATTCCATTGCCCTTGCCTTTCGGATTGTATGAGAGCGGTTTTTATACTGCTCGTCGTTTGCATAAATACCTTTTAAAATTTCTTCGGCGTCCATGCCGGTACTTTCCTCGAAAATTTCGTCATGACGAACCTGCCATTCAAAGGGGTCAAACGGCTTTTTCGTATCGTGGTACTTATTGGAAATAAATTCATAATCTGCGTCTTTTATAAGATACATTTTCAATCACCTCGCCCTTAGTATATAAAATTCTCAGCAAAAAGCGATATGCAAAAAGGGTTTTTTGTACTTTTCAAAACAGAGAATTTCGAACATTCAGGCTTTGCGCTGATTTTATGTGAAAATATTTGCATTAATTTTGCAACCGTATCGGAATCCTGAAAAAAACAGGTCGAGCCGTGTCGAAATGTTTTTTACATTTTTTTCCATTTTGCTGTTGCAATTTTTGTTAAAATATGGTAAATTATACTTAACAAGAAAAAATGCCGGAGGAAAAAGATGAGAAAGAAAATAACAGTAATAATAGCGGATGACAACCCCGAATTCAGAGACCTTTTATCGGATACTATCGGCTGCGAGAGCGATTTTGATGTATTATTCAAGACATCAGACGGGAATGATGCCATAGAAAAGACGACGGCGCTTGCACCTGATGTTCTTATTGTCAGCAGCGTTCTTCCTCAGGTTGACGGGCTCGGTGTCGTCGAGGCAATCAGCGCCGTTCCGCAGAAAAAGCGCCCGATGGTTTTCATGCTCTCTCCGTTTGCAACCGAACAGCTCACTCTTGAGGCGGCAGAGCTCGGAATTACATATTTTATGGTCAAGCCGTTTAAGATTTCCACCCTCATTGACCGTCTGCGCATGTTCGCAGGGGAGACGGTGGTCAACCGCCGCGCCGACCTTCCCGCCGCTTCTCAGGAAAGCATTGAGCTTATGGTAACCTCAATAATTCACGAAATCGGCGTTCCTGCTCACATAAAAGGGTATCAGTACCTGCGCGAATCCATTATCCTTGCCGTCAATAACATTGATGTTATAAATTCCATAACAAAGGTGCTGTATCCGTCTGTAGCAAAGAAGTTCGGCACTACCTCATCAAGAGTTGAGCGCGCAATCCGCCACGCGATAGAAACTGCCTGGAACCGCGGCGACATCGACACGCTCAACAAATTCTTCGGATACACCGTATCAAACACAAAAGGAAAGCCCACAAACTCCGAATTTATCGCGATGATTGCCGACAAGCTGAATCTTGAGCTTAAGCAGCAGGTGGCAGTTTGATTTTATAAAAACAACAGAATACTGAGAGAAGCGGACAAAAAATTGTCCGCTTCTTTATATTTTATATACAATCTGTTATTTTATGTACCTTTTAAACATTAAGTATACATCATCAATGCTCGGCTCGAAGACAGAATTCTTCGCGCTTCTGCCCTCGGCGCCTATGCGCGCGTATTTTACGGCAGTGTCGCGGTCAAAGCGCAGCGCAGGCGGAACGGCAGCAGAAATAAGCTCGCGGAACTCATCATTCGAGCGCACTCCGCAGATGCGGTAGACCTTTGCTTCGCGCTCAGGCGCAACGCTTGACATGTATCCGACATAATCTGCGAGGAAGTATGCATTTGCAGCGCCGTGCGAAACGCCCTCAAAATAAGTGAGCGGATAGCCCGTTGAGTGGACAAAGCTTGTGCCCGTCACGGAAATAACGAGTCCTGCTATTGTTGAGCCTATAAGCAATTTTTCGCGCAGGGAGGAGTCGAGCCGCCCGTCGTTTAACGCTCGAAGTCCGCGCCCGACATAAAACATCGCCTTTTCTGCAAGCGCATCGGATACCGGGTTTGCAACCTTTGCAAAATACCCTTCAACCGCGTGGGACAGCGCGTCCGCCGCAGTGGCCGCCGTTATGCTCTGCGGAAGGGTGACCGTATACGCCGCGTCAAGAAGCGCGACCTTCGGATAAATTTTCGGCGTTTTAAAAGTCTTTTTATTTGAGATGCTGTGCACGGTAAGCACGGAATACGGAGTTACCTCACTGCCCGTTCCCGCCGTTGTGGGGATTGCTATTATGGGGAGAGGGTCGCTTTTATGCTCTCCGTCATACAGCTCCTCAGGCTTGAGATGCGGATTTGCCGCAAACGCAGCCGCCGCCTTTGCGGCATCGAGCGGGGAGCCGCCGCCGACACCTATTATAAACTGCGCGCCTGCCTCACGCGCCGCCTCGCCTGCGGCGTGGCAGGTTTCCACCGTCGGGTTTTCCTCGACCCTGTCAAAGACGGACGCCTTTACCCCCGCTTTTGAAAGAGCCCCCGTAAGGTCGTCCAGTGCGCCCGAGAGCCTCGCGGAGCTTCTGCCGCACACAATAAGACAACGGGACCCGAGGTCTGCGTATCCGTCAAAATCGCGGACACAGCCTGCCCCCGAAATTATTTTCACCGGGTTAAAAAACAGATTTCTCATATATTTTCCGCCCTTCGTTACTTTTTTACTCCTGTGCCTCAAAGTCCTGAGCACACTTGCAAAAACCTGATTTTTGCGCTATACTTTTTCTGCTACAATAATATCAGAAAAATTTTTTATTGGCAATGAATTTCCGCAAACTTTTTTGCACGATTCCCCGTCATAATGACAGAAACAACAAAAAAAAGGAGAAAACAGATGAAAAAATTTTTATGTCTTCTGACCGCCGCGATGATGCTCTTTTCACTTGCAGCATGCGGCAACAATGAACCCGCTGAAAACAACCCACCCGTGGACGACTCACAGAACATAGAGGAAACTGTCGCGCCCGAAGCTGATACTTCAGTTGAGAAAGAGGAAGAGCCTGAGGCGTCCGGAACTCCCGAGGCTGAGACAAAGCCTGAGACTCAGGAAAAGCCCACGGTAAACGATAATAAAAAGCCTTCCTCAGATAACACCGCAAAGCCCGAAAAGCCTGCTAAACCGCAGGCACCTGCGGAAAGCCAGAAGCCCGCAGAGCCTCAGAAGCCCGCAGAGCCCGAAGCTCCTTCACAGGGAAGTACCGACACTCTCGGAAAGACGATGCTCGGCATCTTCCGCGCGAATGCGGTAAAGTCTCCTGAGGAGATTGCAACCGCGTGCATTTCCGACAGCTCCATTAAGTTCAGTCCCATGACAACTCCCGTGGAGCCGGGATTCTTTGCGGAATTCGGCGGTGACATAGACGGGTTTACAAGCGCCGTGAAATTCGGGCCCATGATAGGCTCAATCGCTTTTTCCGGCTTCGTTTTTGAAGTTTCCGGCAATGCAAATGCATTTGCAAAAAAGCTCCGCGATTCCGCAGACCCGAGATGGAACATCTGTGTTGAGGCAGAGGAAACGGTATGCGAAGTCTCCGGCAACAAGGTCTTTTTCCTGATGTGCCCGAAGTCCCTTGAGGGATAACAACTTCTGATGACAGCGCCCCGACATGCCGAATATCGACATATCGGGGCGTTTTATAAACCCTGAAAGGTTGTGGCGACTTGCTCTTTTCCGGAATACCTTTTTTATATTATTTTCTTCCGTGCGTGCTCCTTCTGTACGCAATTTCACCGAAAAAGATGAAAAACCTGACGCTTCTTGTCTCAAGCCTGTTTTTCTACAGCTGGGGAGAGCCGAAGTATGTCTTTTTAATGCTGGGTACGATTGTTTCGGGGTATTTCCTCGGCCTTCTTACGGAGCGCTTCCGAAAGTCGAAGTGGTCCCGTTTTTTTGTTATTCTTTCGGCAGTTCTTTTCCTCTCCGCGCTCGGCCTTTTTAAATATGCCGATTTCTTTATTTCAAGCTTTTCCGCCGTCACGGGGATTTCCGTGCCTCTTCCGGGGCTTGCGCTTCCCGTCGGCATAAGCTTTTACACCTTCCAGATACTAAGCTATACGATAGACGTTTATCGCGGAAGCGTAAATGCACAGAGAAATTTTATTTCTCTCGCGACATATATCACCATGTTTCCGCAGCTTATCGCAGGGCCGATTGTCCGTTACTCGGATGTTGAGGAAAGCCTTTCTCACCGCTCCCGCTCGACGGAAATGACGGCGCACGGCGTTCGCCTTTTCGTCCTCGGACTTGCCAAAAAGGTGCTTGTTGCAAACACCCTCGGCGAGCTTTGTGACATATTCCGCACAAGCACGGATAAAACGGTTCTTTTCTTCTGGGTTTTTGCCGTTGCGTACTCTCTCCAGATTTATTTCGACTTTTCGGGCTATTCCGACATGGCGCGCGGGCTCGGCAAGTTCTTCGGCTTTGACTTTATGGAGAATTTCAACTATCCGTTCATCTCAAAAAGCATTACGGAATTCTGGCGCCGCTGGCACATCTCGCTCGGCACATGGTTTCGCGATTATGTATATATCCCGCTCGGCGGAAACCGCTGCGGAAGAGGGAAGCACATTTTCAATATCCTCGTCGTATGGATGCTTACGGGCTTCTGGCACGGTGCCTCGTGGAACTTTGTCCTCTGGGGGCTTTACTTTGCCGTTCTTCTTGCGGGCGAAAAATACATCTGGGGCCGCGCCGTTTCACGCTCGCCCTTCCTTTCGCGCATATATGTTCTTCCGCTTATTTTAATAAGCTTTATGATTTTTGACTCCACAGCGCTTACGAGCCTTCTCCCGACAATCGGGGCAATGTTCGGAGCGGGGGAGCATTCTTTTGCATCGCAGGAGGTGCTCTATTATCTTGAAAGCTACGGCATCGTGCTCATTATCGCCATAATCGGCGCAACTCCGCTTCCGAAGCGTCTTTTGTCGCGCCTTGAAGCCTCGCCCCGCGGGGGCGCGGTTCTTTCCGTTGCAGAGCCGCTGCTTCTTTTATCACTTCTTGTAACGGCTACGGCATATCTCGTCGACGGCTCGTTCAATCCGTTTTTATACTTCAGATTTTAGAGGGTGAATGCATTGAAAAATAAATTTATCTGTATAAGCTTCTTTTTCTTAATATTTGCCTTTTCACTCCTCTGCATATTCCTCCCGAAGGCGGATTTTTCAGAGAGTGAGCGGCGCGTCCTTGCCGCATTTCCCGAGGTTTCCTCAGAGAGCATTTCAAGCGGAAAATTTTCCGCAGGATTTGAGGAGTACTCAACGGACACTTTTCCTTTCCGCGACGCGTTCCGCGCAATAAAGGCGAATGTCTCGACATATATTTTGCGCCAGGCGGATAATAACAAGTATTTTCTCGACAAGGGGCACTTATCAAAGCTTGAATATCCGATGAATGATAAGCTTCTTTCCCGCGCTACGGACCTTTTCGGCTCTGTTTACGAAACACTGCTTAAAGACAGGGCAGAGAATATATATCTTTCAATTATCCCCGACAAGAATTATTTTCTCGATACACTAAAGCTTGACTACACCGCGCTTTTTGAGACTGTGCGCCAGAATATGCCGTATGCCGAATACATCGACATCACGAGTCTTCTCGATATTTCCGACTATTACACGACCGACTCACACTGGCGCCAGGAGAAAATCGTTGATGTTGCGCAGGCGCTTCTTAACGCAATGGGGCGCGATTTTAACCCCGTATTTGAGGAAAACACGGTAAAGACACCGTTTTTCGGCGTGTATTCGGGTCAGGCCGCTCTCAATGTCCCTCCCGACACGATAAAATATCTGACAAATGATACGCTTTCCTCATGCATCGTGAAAAAATACGACTCGGGAAGCGCGGAAGATGCCTCTATGTACGACATCTCAAAGCAAACCTCTGCCGACCCGTACGAGATGTTCCTTTCGGGAAGCTCCGCACTTATCACGGTCGAGAATCCGAATAACCGAGGCGGCGGACACCTCGTCATTTTCCGCGACTCGTTTGCAAGCAGTCTTATACCTCTTCTTTGCGGAAGCTACGAAAAAATAACCGCCATCGACATCCGATATATCCCGAGCAGTATGGTCGGCGAATTTGTGACGGATTTTGACGGCGCGGATGTTCTTTTCCTGTACAGCGCATCAATGCTCAACTCAAGCGGCGCCATGAAATAACAGAGCAAAACCGAGGAATATTTCCTCGGTTTTTTATCTTGCACAGAACTGCGCAATATGCTAAAATGCAGACATGTATGTATCGAAGTTTAAAAGCTTTAAACAAAACTTACAGGAAACAGAGGGATTACGATGGATTACGGCAAGTATCTTGTTGACAAAATTTTACCGTATTGGCTCGAAATATCAAAGGACGCGGAGTGCGGCGGAGTGTACACTTCGTTTGACGAAAACGGAAAGGTTGCAAACACAAATAAGCACACATGGTTTTTAGGCCGCGAGCTGTGGACATATTCAATGGCATGGCGCCTTGTAGAGGAAAAAGCCGAGTTTCTCGATATGTGCGAGAGTATATACCGGTTTCTCAGGAAAATCACGCCGCCCGACGGGCGGCTTCCTCTCTCCGTCACGCGCGAGGGAGAGCCGATATCATCGCAGGGGAGCAATTACTACAGCGAGATGTACGCCGCAATGGGCTGCGCGCAATACTACCGAATTTGCAAGAGGGAAGAGGTGTGGGAGCTTGCAAACCTCTTTTTTGACCTTTCCTATGACTACTATAAAGCACACAGAAGCATAACGCAGAGCCCGGGCGCAAAAGAGCCCTGTAAGCTTCTCGGACTCCAGATGTGCATGCTTCCCGCCGCACAGTTTATGCGCAATGTCGGCCGCGATACCGAAAAGTTTGACGAGGCCGCCGCACTGGTCATTGAGGAGATCCGCACAAGCGGCTTTATAGACGAGAAAAGAAAGCAGGTCCATGATGTTGCGCCTATCAATACTCCCGAGTTTGAGTCGGACATGAAATATCTTACATGCCCTGCGCAGACATATGAGTTGGCATGGTTTGTCCTTCGCGAGGGCGAGGTTAAAAACGATGATTCCATCCGCGAGCTCGGCAAAAAGCTCGTCGACTTCGCACTTCCCGAGGGCTTTGACGAGAAATTTGCGCTTCTGCCGACGGTTACAAGCCTTGCGCGCTCTCTTGAAGAGGAGCTTACAGAGCCGCGCAAATATGACGACTGGGCGCAATGGGAGGGCATTTGCGCATTCCGCATCGCACACAGCATCTTCGGCGACGAAAGGTATCTAAAGCTTGCGCGCAAGTACGAAAAGGCCTCTTTTGAATACTTCGTCGATGAAAAACTGAGAAGATGGCATTCTACCATTGATATAAATGACGGAAAGGCGTGCGAGCGCAAGACGCTTACGCCGCACACATCCGGCCCGTTCCACCTCGAGCGCTCATTCCTCGCCATGTACAGCCTCGACAAAACGGGAAATATCCTCTATTACATGAGCTGAGCGTACGGCTCTTTCGGGGACGGATAACAAATATCTCCAATACAAAAAGCAGTTTGAAAAAAATTTTCAAACTGCTTTTTCCGCATAAATTAAAACGCTCGGTCTTTATGCGCTGTCTGGCACCCCCAGCGCGAGTCGAACGCACGACTAGCCCTTAGGAGGGGCTTGTTATATCCACTTAACTATGGGGGCATAAATATTTATTTGTATCCGTAAACCATGATGCAAATTTCTAACCGTACGCCTTATTTTAATATACACAAAAGGATATGTCAAGCGATTACGCGCGCAGGTAATGAAAATTTATTAAATTCATCAAATACCTGTTTAATTTATCTTTGTGTTATGGTATAATTATTACATATATATTGTGGAAAGTGGAGGAATTTATTATGAAGAATGTTATTTCCGTCAACATCGCAGGTCTGGAGTTCCGTCTTCTCGGCGGAGATGGCGAAGATTATGCGCGCCGCTGCGCAGCGCATGTCGATGCAAAAATAAACGAAGTTTTAAAATCAGGCGGAGTTTCTCTGATTGAGGCGGCAATTTTAAGTGCCGTCAATGTTACCGACGAATACTACAAGGGCCTTGAAACCGCCGAAAACCTCCGCACTCAGCTCAAGGATTATTTTGAAGATGCAAGCCGCATGAAATCCGAGATTGCGGACTTAAAACGCGAAATTCTTCGCCTCAGCTCAAAATAAAAAATGTCTAAGATTGCAGAGCTTTTAGCCCCCGCAGGGTCACCCGAGGCCGTACGCGCAGCCGTTGCAAACGGTGCAGGTGCGGTCTATCTCGGTTTCGGTGATTTCAACGCGCGGCGTATGGCTAAAAATTTCACAGAGCAGGAGCTTTTTGATGCATGCGACTTCTGCCACAAGCGCGGCGTTAAGGTCTATGTCACGCTCAACACCCTTGTTACTGACCGTGAGCTTAATGAGGTTGAGCGCATCTGCCGCACGATAAACCGCGCAGGCGTTGACGCCGTGATAGTTGCGGATCTTGGTGTTGCGCGCCTTGTGCGCGAGGTTGCGCCCGAGCTTCCGCTTCACGCGTCTACCCAGATGACGGTGCACGACCTCGGCGGTGTTATGCATCTGCACTCCTGCGGATTTTCGCGCGTTGTCCTCTCCCGTGAGCTCAACGGCGCGGAGATAGCATACATTTGCAAAAACTCCCCGATTGAAATAGAAATATTTGTCCACGGCGCGCTGTGTATGTGCTATTCGGGTCAATGCGAGATGTCTGCCGTCATCGGCAGCCGAAGCGGAAACCGCGGACTTTGTGCACAGCCTTGCCGTCTGCCTTATACGCTCGATGAGAGTATGCACGGTACATATCCGCTAAGCCTTAAGGACCTGTGCCTTGCCGATTACCTAAACGAGCTTTCGGACATGGGCGTTGCGTCTCTTAAAATAGAAGGGCGGATGAAGCGCCCTGAATATGTCGCAATCGTTACGGGTATATACTCAAAGCTTCTGCGCGAAAGGCGCGCACCCACGCCCTCTGAGCGTGACGCGCTTTCGCAGGCCTTCTCGCGTGACGGGTTTACCGACGGATATTTCACGGGGAATATCGGCGCTTCGATGTTCGGCGTGCGTGGAAAAGGTACGGATGCGCCTGAGGCGCTTTTTGCAAGCGCGCGCGAGACATACGCCAATGTCCCGATACCCGTAAAAGGCGTCAATTTCTACTGCGTGATACAGGAGGGGCGACCGTCTCTCCTTGCTGCAGAGGACGAGTGCGGCAACCGCTTTATTGCAAAGGGTCCCGTGCCTGAGCGCGCGATAAACCGCCCGCTCACGGAGGAGACGGTGCACGAGCAGATATCCAAAACAGGGGGCACGCGCTTTGGCGCAGACTCTGTAAAAATAATCCTCGGCGAAAATCTTTCGCTTCCGAAAAGCGCACTTAACGCTCTCCGCCGCGAATGTCTCGACGGGCTTGAGGCGGCTTATACACAGGAGCTTGCGCGTCCTGAAGGGAAATTCAACGTCGGGTTTAAGCTCATAAACCGAAAGGAGCCGCCCGTTACCACCGTTTCCGTCCTCTCAATGTCGCAGATAAGCGATGCGATGCTTGAGCGCGACCCTGCAATACTTTATATCCCGCTTACAGAGGCCGTCAGTGATGAGGCCCGCCTGCGCAGTATCTGCGGGCGCGTCTCCGTCTGCGTTTCGTTCCCGAGGATAATCAAGGACAGCGAGCAGGAGGAGATTTCGCGCATGGCCGAAATTGCGCGAGGCTGCGGCGCGGAGTTTGCCTCTGTCGGAAACATCGGGCATATCTCGCTTGCTGAAGCTCTCGGTTTCCGCGTCAGAGCCGATTTCGGCATAAATATATTCAACTCACACGCGCTTCGCGAGGTAAGGCGCGCAGGCGCGGTTTCCGCGCTTCTGTCGCCCGAGCTTACCTTTCCTCAGATGCGCGACATATCAAAGGTCATAGACACCGAGATTTTCGCATACGGCCGCCTTCCCCTTATGATAACGGAAAATTGTGTTGTGCGCACAACAACGGGCGCATGCGTCTGCAAAAACAACCACGCGCTTTCAGACCGCACGGGTGCAGCCTTCCCGTTAATCCCCGAGTTCGGGCACAGGAATGTGATTCTAAACTCGCAGAAGCTGTTTTTAGCCGACAAGAAGAACGATTGGAAAAATCTCGGCATTACTTATTCCCGCCTTTCCTTCACGAAGGAAAATGCGCGCGAGGCCGTCTCCGTTATGGACGCATACTCGGGGCTTGGCGAATATAAGCCGAGCTCGTATACGCGCGGTTTGTACTACAGGGGGGTAGAATAAAATGGATTCTCAAAAGCTTCTTATAAAGCTTCTCTCGGATTCTGCCGTTGTGCCCGAGGCGGCAACGAGCGGCAGCGCGGGGATTGACCTTCGCGCAAGTATTCCCGCGCCTCTGACCGTGGCACCGGGGGATACTGAATTGATACCTACAGGGATTGCAATAGCTCTTCCCGACAACGCCCATGTCGCGCTCATTTTTGCGAGAAGCGGCCTTTCAATCCGCCATGGCCTTGCGCTTGCAAACGGCGTCGGCGTTATTGACAGCGACTATCGCGGCGAAATATGCGTCGGAATCATAAATCAATCGAAAACGAGCTATACGATAGAACCGGGAGAGCGGGTGGCGCAGCTTGTCGTTATGCCCGTGTCACGGCTTTCGCCCGAAATTTGTGACGAGCTACCCGATTCTGTCCGCGGTAACGGCGGCTTCGGCAGCACGGGGAGGGCATAGCTTTGCTTATTCTTGCGTCAAAATCTCCGCGCCGCTGTGAGCTTTTAAAGCTTACTGAGCGCGAGTTTACCGCCACGGCGCCCTCATGCGATGAGGCGGAGTACTGCGGCGAAGCTTTTTCGGACTATGTCATGTCTCTTGCACGGCAAAAGGCGCAAAGTCTTATAAAAACCTATCCCGACTCCGTCATAATAGGCGCAGACACGGTTGTCACCGTCGATTCGGAGTTGCTCGGGATGCCTGCAGACGCGGAGGATGCAAAAAAGATGCTCAGGCGCCTTTCAGGCCGTGAGCACAAGGTATACACGGGCGTTTCTCTCGTGTGCGGCGATAAGTTTATGTGCGACTTTGCCGTTACCTCCGTCCGTTTCCGCACTCTTTCCGACGGTGAGATTTCAGAATATGTGCGCTCGGGCGAGCCGATGGACAAGGCAGGCGCATACGGAATCCAGGGGCGCGGCGGCAGGTTTGCAGAGCGCGTTTCAGGCGACTATTTCAATGTCGTGGGGCTTCCCGTAAAGCTCCTTTTAAAAATGCTTTCAGAATTTCAGACTTCTCTTTCGGAGTGATTTTTATATGGACGGCTTCTTCTCTAAAAAAGCTATAGTCATAATCCTTCTGGCAGTTCTTCTCTGCCTTGTTTTGGGGATAATGTCGGCAGTTTCGGGCGGGCGCGTGTCGCCAATCGGCTCGCTTGTCAACATGCTCACATCTCCCATTCAGAGCGCGATTACGGGCATTTCCGACAAATTTTCCGATATGAGCAGCCGAATGGAGGAAAACGACAGGCTTACAAAGGAAAACGCCGAGCTCCGCAGTGAAATTGCGCTTTTGAAAAACGCTCTCCGCGAGAACGAGAGCATGGGCAAGGAAAATGTTCAGCTCCGCGCGGCACTCGGCATGCGTGAGCGCGACTCGTCTTTTGTTTTTGAATCTGCCGAGATTGTCGCAAAAAGCAGCGACAACTGGGCATCATCGTTTACCATAAACAAGGGCTCATCATCGGGAATTGCGCCCGATAACTGCGTCATTACGGAGGACGGCATGGTCGGATATATAGGCGAGGTCGGCGCCACCTGGGCAACCGTCGTCGCAATTACGGATACGACCATGGAGGCATCCGCCATTGCCTCACGCACGCGCGATGTGGCAAGTGCCGAGGGCGATTTTGAGCTTATGAAGAGCGGAATGCTTCGCCTGAGCTATCTTCCGCGCGATACTCAAATCATAAAGGGCGATGTTATAGAGACCTCCGGCGTCGGCGGGCTTTTCCCGAAGGGGATTGCGCTCGGCACGGTTGCAGAGGTAAAGACCGACACGCACGGAATATCAAAATATGCCGTAATTGAGCCCGCAGTAGACCTTGAGCACATAAACCATGTGCTTGTTATCAAGTCGTTTTCCGTTACGGAATAGGGGGGCGCGATATGACTGACAGCACTCGCCGCGTCATTTACAAGTGGATAACGTACAGCGCGCTTATGCTCTTTTGCCTGCTTTTGCAGACGACGCTTTTTTCGCGTTTTTCTGTTTTTTCGTCGTCTCCGTCGCTTCTTCCGTTCATCGTCGCGACGATTGCCCTTCTTGAAGGCTCGTCAACAGGCGCAATTGCCGGAGTTATTGCCGGTTTTTTTAGCGATGCTCTCTTTGGCGGGCACGAGGGGTTTTATACCGTTGTTCTGCCGACGCTTGCCGTCGTCATATGCTTTATAGACAAGTTTATGTACTGGAAAAACTACGGCATGTCAATTTTAAACTGGGTAATGCTGCTCATTTTTCAGTCAATCATATATTGCTGCGTTTTTCTCCTGACCACGGGTCGGGGGAATTTATCGGCAATTTTCCTCGTCCTTCCCGGCGAGATTCTTGCAACAGCGCCGTTTACTCCGTTTTTGTATATGTTTATCTCAAAAATGGGAAAGTGGTTTGCTGAACCTGAGGATATTTAGGCAGGAGGTGGCTTTGCATTGGACAACAGAAGAAATCCGGCGCGTCTTAAGACGCTTGCCATTATTGCAGCCGCCGCCGCTGTTATCTTCTTCGGCAGGCTTTACAATCTGCAGATTATAAACGGTGACAGCTATCTTGAGCGTTCAACAAAGCGCATATCGCGCACATCGACAATTACTGCGCCTCGCGGCGAGATTCTCGACCGCTTCGGGCGCCCTCTTGTCACAAACAGGATGAGCTTTTCGATAGTATTTGACGCAACGACATGGGACAAGTCACGCCGCGAGGAAATCCTCTCCCGCCTGCTTTCCCTCTGTGCGGCAGAGGGGCAGGAATACATCGACACGCTCCCCGTCTCAGCCGCGCCGCCGTATTCCTACATCTACGGCGAGGAGACCTCAAGCGAAAAAGACATTGCGGAATATTTAAAGGACCGTAAATGGCCGTCTGACACTTCTGCCGCCGATTTTATATCGCGTCTTTCCGAGCGGTTTGAGCTGTCTGACACAATTTCGCCCGAGCTCCGCCGCGCTGTCTGCGGCATATGCTATGAAATGGACACGCGCGGATTTTCAAAAACGCAGCCGTATACCTTTGCGCGCGATGTTGACCTCGAATTTGTCACTAAAATAAAGGAGCACAGCCGCTCGCTCCCCGGCGTTATGATAGAAGTAGAGCCGATACGCGAGTACCGCACATCTGCAGCTGCGCATCTCCTCGGACGCGTCGGTATTATTTACAAGGACGAATATAAGGAGCTGAAAAGTCAGGGCTACGGACTTACCGACCTTATCGGCAAGGACGGCATAGAAAAAGCGTACGAATCGTATCTGCGCGGCATTGACGGCTCACGCACTACGGAAACTACCGCCTCGGGAAAAACCACGAAGGTTCTCTATGAGGACCCGCCCGTGCTCGGCAAAAACTGCGTTCTGACAATTGACCTTAAGGTGCAGGAGGCGGCAGAAAAGGCTCTTTCTGAAATCGTTCCCAAGCTCCGCCGCGAGGGAAAGACTAACACGCGCTGGGGCGGCGGGGACTCAAAGGGCGCAGCGCTCGTTGCAATAGATGTCAAGACAGGCGGCGTTCTCGCCCTGGCATCATATCCGACATATGACATTACCACATATACAAAGAGCTATAACTCACTCTCGAGCGACCCGCTTCTTCCTCTTTTTAACAGGGCTATCAGCGGCGTCTATCCGCCGGGGTCCACATTTAAGATGGTCACGGCGCTGACCGCGCTTGAAAACGGCGTTGTTTCTCCGTCTCAGAAAATAGACACCAAGGGGCGGTACATGTTCTACGCGCCGTCCACAACGCCGATGTGCGACATTTTCCGCCAGTACGGCAAGGTGCACGGGAAAATAGATGTTTCTGAAGCGATAAAGGTCTCCTGCAACTACTTTTTCTTCGAGGTGGGCAGGCTTTCCGGAATCGATGCGATAAGCGACTATGCACACCGCTTCGGATTCGGCGAAAAGACAGGCATTGAGCTTGCAGGCGAAAGCCGCGGCATCGTTGCAAGCAAGGAATACCGCGAGTCGAAAAATCTTCCGTGGTATCCGGGCGAGACACTGTCGGCGGCTATCGGCCAGTCTGACACGTCAGTAACGCCGATTCAGCTTGCAAACTATATCGCGCAGCTTGCAAACGGCGGCGTCAGATATACGCCGCACCTGCTTAAATGTCTGCGCGACCCTGATACAAACAGGATTCTTATGGAGACGGAACCGGAGGTTGCAAGCTCTCTTGAGCTTAATCCGCAAAACCTCAGGGCTGTCCTTGAGGGCATGCGCGCAGGCGCTCAGGAGGCGGGCGGCACCTCGGCATCGGTGTTCCTTAACTACCCCGTCTCCGTCGGCGGAAAGACGGGCTCGGCCCAGGCTCCCGGCGGCTCACACGCGCTGTATGTTGCCTTTGCTCCGTTTGAAGACCCCGAAATTGCCGTTGCAGTCATAGTGGAAAACGGAGGGCAGGGAAGCCGCATTCCGTCTGTCGCGCGCGATGTTTTTGATGCATACTTTGCCTCAAGCTTTGAAAATGTATCACGCACGAAAGAGGGCATTCTTCTTTCCTAAAATTATTTACAAATTCTGTTTTATATTGTATACTGTTTTTATCGGCAAATGTTCTGCCGCGCTTTTTATAAAAAACGGGAGGTGCATCGGTCTGTGTCTACGGCAATTTGCGTTGCCTCTGGCAAGGGCGGCACGGGGAAAACCTCTGTCGCATCGGGAATAGCCTGTTGTCTTGCCGCACTCGGCAACAGGGTTGTTGTGCTTGACGCTGATGTCGGGCTCCGCAATATGGATATCGTCCTCGGCGTGGCTGATGCCGCACTGTTTGACTTCACGGATGTTATCTGCGGCAATGTCGAGCTTTCGCGGGCACTTCTTCCTCATCCGCTTATAGAAAACCTCAGTCTTCTTTCCTCTCCGCTCGGCGAGCTTGCCGGGAGAAACACTTCTGTCGAGGCTCTTGCAGAGCTCGTGCAGGAGATAAAGCAGCTTTGTGACTACTGCATTATTGACTGCCCTGCAGGGCTTGATTTCGGATTTAACCTTGCAGCTTCTGCCGCTGACCGCGCGATTCTCGTCTGCACTCCCGATGCGGTCAGTCTCCGCGATGCACAGCTTACCCGCGCATCTCTCCGCGCGCGCGGAATAAACGACATCCGCCTGGTTGTAAACCGTGTTCGCCCGTCCCTCATACGGCGGCTTGAAATGTCAAATATCGACGAGGCCATAGACAGGACCAACACGCGGCTTCTCGGCATTGTGCCCGAGGACAAATATGTAATTGCGTCCGCAAACCGCGGAAGGCTCGTTTTCTCAAACCTTAAATCTCCTGCGGCGCGGGCATACCGCAATATTGCGCGCAGAATCACGGGAGACGATGTTCCTCTTATGAAAATTTCAAGAAAAATCTGATTACGGAGTTCAAGTTATGAATATTGCGCTCATTGCACACGATAAAAAAAAGGAACTTATGGTACAATTCTGTATTGCTTATAAAGGCACGCTCGCAAAGCATTCACTCTGCGGCACGGGTACGACGGCAAAGCTTATCTCAGAAGCTACCGGCCTTAATGTCAAAGGCTTTTTATCAGGCCCTCAGGGCGGTGACCAGCAGATAGGCGCGCGTATCGCCTATAACGAGATTGACATGCTTGTCTTCTTCCGTGACCCGCTTACCGCAATGCCGCATGAGCCTGATGTTCAGGCTCTTCTGCGCCTCTGTGATGTTCACAACATCCCGATTGCGACAAATCTCGCCACGGCAGAGGTGCTTGTGCTCGGTCTTGAGCGCGGCGATATGGGCTGGCGCGACATTGTAAACCCCAAATAGCTTACACTTTCATTTTTCTCTCTTTTGCAAGAGACGCTGCGGCTTTTCCCACCGCAGCGTCTCTTGTTCTTTTATTTAAAAATTTTTATCGAAACGCGGATTTCCTCATCATCCTCGTCCTTTTCAAAATCCGCCTTGACACCTGCGCGGCGCATTGTATCAACGGCGCGGTTTAATGTGTTATAGAACAGGCGCACGTCTTTTATGACATACTGGCGCATGCGCGGCGCTTCCTCTTTTTGCCTGTCGCGGTTTACAAGAAGCTTTTCTATATATTCATCCGTCTGTGATACGTTCAGATTATTCTTCCGTATGTGCCTGACCGCGTTTATGCGCTCCTCGCGCGTGTTAAGCCGCAAAACCGCGCGGGCATGCCGCTCGGTAAGCCCGCCTTCCGTTATTTCGTTCATTACCTCGTTTCCGAGCCTTAAAAGGCGCAGTTTATTAGACACTGCGGACTGAGATTTGCCGAGCTTGCGCGCGATATCCTCCTGCGAAAAGCCGCAGCTGCGTATAAGCCGCTCCATTCCCGAAGCTTCCTCAAAAAAGCTCAGCTCTGCCCGCTGCAGATTTTCAAGAAGCGCGAGAACCGCGGCCTTGCTGTCATCTGCGCAAATTACTATGCACGGGATTTCCAAAAGCCCCGCCATATACGCCGCGCGCAGGCGCCGCTCCCCCGCAATGAGAAAATATGCACGCCCGACAAGTCTCACCGTTATCGGCTGCAGAACGCCGTTTTCACGGATACTCTCCGCAAGCTCGGAAAGCTCCTCCTGATTAAACCTTCTCCGCGGCTGGGCGGGATTCGGCGCTATGAGCCGCAGCGGTATATGTACTATTCTGTCTTTTTCGTAAAGTGTCTCTCTTTTGTTCTTTCCCGTCATATCTGCACCTCCGATTTTATTTTACCATATTTTGCCATTTTGTAAAGCAAAACATATCGACGAAAAGTAGCAAAAGGCGCGCCTTTTTTACTTATCGGAATTTATCGCATACGGTAATTTTTTTAATTTCTTTTGTAAATTCCCTTTACAAACCGTATAAATATGTCTATAATATACTTATTGTTGCTATTTTTAGGGGAGATTGAATTAAAATGAATACAAATTTTCCGAGGACACTCTCGCTTCTCCGAAAGGAGAAAGGCTTGAGCCAGCGCTCTGTTGCGTCCGCGCTCGGCGTGTCTCAGGCTGTCCTTTCTCATTATGAAAACGGACTCCGCGAGCCCGGTCTTGATTTTGTTGCAAGCGTTGCTGATTTTTATAAAGTATCGTCTGACTTTCTTCTGGGGCGCACAATGTCGCGTGAGGATTATACAATTACGGCAGAGGACCTTCCTGACAGCTCAGAGGATAAGGACAATGTTCTTCGCGGCAGTATGCTCGCAACGCTGAGCAAAAAGCTTATTATCAATTCTCTGAGCGTCATATTCGACATAGTCGGCAAGTCAAAGAGCAAGAAGCTTATATCCGAAACCGCTATGTTTTTCAACATCGCGGTTTACAAAGTCTTTCGGCGCCTTTACAGCGCAAGCGGCACTCTTGATGCTGACTTTTTCTCTGTAAACGGCAATCTCTGGCCGGAGCTTTCAACAGCCGAGCTTGCAATCGCGGAAATGAATATCAAGCGCCTTGCGGGGAATATTAAGACAGGAAGCGACGGTGACGATACCGCAGTCCTTCCGGAGCTTTCACAGGAATATCTGAGCCGTGAATATCCGGCGCTTATGCAGTCAATTCTTTCCGTGCTGCAGACTACAGGCAAGCGTCTCGGGGAGCGAATGGACTCAGCTCAAAAATAATTTTAAATTTTTTCTATTTTTCTGTTGACAAACCGTGTTTTTTTTGGTATCATTTAAAAGCTTTTGTGAACGCTGGTATAGCTCAATTGGCAGAGCAGCTGATTTGTAATCAGCAGGTTGTAGGTTCAAGTCCTATTACCAGCTCCAAAACTTATATGGAGGAGTTCCCGAGTGGCCAAAGGGGGCAGACTGTAAATCTGTTGTCGTCGACTTCGGTGGTTCGAATCCACCCTCCTCCACCAAAACAGACAAGATTCTGACTGAATCTTGTCTGTTTTACTTATTATACCTATTCACTACTCCCTGAAAAGACTTGTCGCTTTTTGTCAAATAGTTTTAAAGGCACATAAAAAGAACATACATCGTATGTGATGTATCTTCTCTCTATCTTGGTTTCTTTTTATCTGTTCGCAAATCATATAATCTTTTGAAAAACATTAAAACCACCTCTTAATTTCAATGGTACCGTATGATGTTGTGCTTGTATGTGGGGAGATAGGGCACGAATATAAAACTTCAAATATCAAGAAACTGCATATCTGACTTTATTAAATACAGAGAATTAAAAATTTAAGCTTTGCTTCACGGCATGATTTTAATGGCCTTAAAGATAGAATTAAAATTATTCGGTTCCGCCAACGCCTAAACCTCACCCTTATATAGTTGCTGCAATGTTCCACATGGAACATTGCAGTTTTTGTTTTGCCGCATTTTTATTGTTCCACGTGGAACAATATTGCTCTTGAATTTTTCTCTTATCGTGTTATAATAATTAAAGAAACGGATTTATTGCAATCAGAGGTGATGTGCATGGCGAAAATAATAGCAGTGGCAAACCAGAAGGGCGGCGTCGGAAAAACGACTACATGCGTCAATCTGGCAGCCTCGCTGAATTATATGAAAAAACGCGTTCTTCTTTGTGATATGGACCCGCAGGCGCACTCAAGCATCGGCTACGGTGTGAACAAGCGCTCAGAAGGGCAGACCGTTTATGACATTATTATAAACGGGACAGATTGCTCAGATGTAATAAGAAAAACACCGTACGGTGACCTTCTCCCCGCAAGCACAAGTCTTGCCGCCGCGGAGGTTGAGCTCATTTCGGTTGACAAGCGCCACTTTATTCTCCGCGAAGCTCTGAAGACGGTTGAGGCAAATTACGACTACATAATTATTGACTGCCCTCCGTCTCTCGGCATGCTGACGATAAACTCGCTCTGCGCTGCAAACTCCGTGCTCGTCCCCGTTGATTGCGGATTTTACGCCCTTGAGGGTCTGAGCGCGCTCACAAGCACGATGTCTACCATAAAGAAGGGGCTTAATCCGTCTCTCGATATTGAGGGCGTTCTTCTTACGATGTTTGACTCACGCACGAACCTTTCCGTGCAGATTGCGCAGGAGGTCAAGCGCTTTTTTCCGAAAAAGGTCTTTTCGGTTACCATTCCGCGCAATGTGCGCCTCGCCGAGGCGCCCAGCCACGGGAAGCCCGTTATGGAATACGACAAATATTCGCGCGGGGCAGAGTGCTATTTGCGCCTCGCCGCAGAAATAATTGAAAATAACGCAAGACAGGAGGCGACATGATGGTTAAAAAAGGTCTTGGCAGAGGGCTCGATGCTCTTTTTATGAACGATATCGCCGAAGAGCAAATAATTGAAGACGCGAGCCGCACAATAAAAATAACCGATATAGATACAAACAAGAACCAGCCGCGCAAGCTTTTTTACGAGGACACGCTTGAGGAGCTTGCCGAATCCATACGCATGCACGGTATAATCACTCCGCTTGCTCTGCGCCGCAAAGGAAACGGGCGTTTCGAGATTGTGGCGGGGGAGAGGCGCTTCCGCGCCGCGCGCCGCGCAGGGCTCACAGAGGTTCCTGCCGTGATTGTCGAGGTTGACGACAAGACGGCTGCCGAGATTGCGCTCATAGAAAACCTCCAGCGCGAGGATTTAAACGCTGTTGAGGAAGCAGAGGGTATCCGCGCGCTGATTGACGAGTTTTCAATGACTCAGGAGGAAGCCGCAGAGCGGCTCGGAAAATCGCGCTCATCGCTTGCAAACGCGCTCAGGCTTCTTGCGCTTGCGCCTGAAGCTCTTGCCCTTCTTCGTGACGGAAAGATTGAGCGCGGTCACGCAAAGGTGATTCTCGCCCTCCCGAGCGAAAAGGAGCAGAATGACGCGGCCCATATTGTCTCGGAGCAGGGGCTTAACGTGCGCCAGACAGAGGCGCTCGTAAAACGCATGATTGAGCGCAAAAAGGACGATGAGCCGCAAAAGGACAGCGGCACGGTTACGGTCAACTATCTCGAGGCGCTTGAAAGAAACCTTACAAGTGTGCTCGGGCGCAAGGTTAAGCTTATAAACGGACGCCGAAAGGGAAAAATAGAGCTTGAGTTCTACGGAGCAGAGGACCTTGAGTTTCTTGTCAAATTCCTTGAACGCCTTAAGTAGGAGGTGGCAACATGGACGAAAACAATACGCAGAAGAAAACCAGCCGGCGTTTTCTTATTATATATTGCGTTGCAATCTTTGCTTTCGCGGCAACGCTCATTCTTTTTTCTTCGCTGTCGCACGCAAGGCTTGAGCGCGAGGCGGACGAAATCAAAAACAAGCTGAGCAGCACGGAGACCCTTGCAGAGGGCGCACAGTCACAGCTCCGCGCCGTCATGGCTGAAAATGAAAAGCTGTCCGATAAAGTAGCGGAGCTTGAAAAAGAAAACACGGCGCTTTCAGAGACAAAAGCCTCTCTTGAGAAGAAGCTTACCGCATCGCAGAAGCTTTCAGAGCTTTTGAACTTAAAGAGAACGGCAAAAAATTCGGTATTCAAAAAAAGCCTCGCAGCTTTTGAAAGTGACGGATATCCCGCACTTCTCTCCCCGGAGGAGCTTAAAATATATAACTCTATTAAATAAAGGAAAGTGAAACCAATGCTCGACATAAAAGCAATCAGAGAAAACCCCGAAAAGATAAAGGCCGCACTCGCGCGCAGAAACAAGGACTACTCGGCAGATATTGACCGCGTGCTTGAGCTTGACTCACGCAGACGCGAAATAATCGGCAGGGGCGAGACAATAAAGGCAGAGCAAAACGCTGTTTCAAAAAAAATCCCCGCCATGAAGAAGGCAGGGGAGGACACAACTGCTGTTTTCGCTGAGATGAAGAAGCTTGCAGACGAGATTAAAGAGCTTGACGGTGCCCTCCGCGATGTTGAAACCTCGCTTAACGCCGCCATTCTCGTTCTTCCGAACACGCCAAATGACGAAATTCCCGACGGGCTTGATTCAGAATCAAACCTTGAGATTCGCCGCGTAGGAAATCCTCGCAGCTTCGACTTTGCGCCCAAAGCGCACTGGGACCTCGGCGAAGAGCTCGGAATTCTTGACCCGACAACTGCCGCAAAGGTTACCGGCGCACGCTTCCATTTTTATAAGGGCGCAGGCGCGGCGCTTGAGCGCGCAGTTATAAACTTCTATCTTGACACACACACCTCGCGCGGGTATACAGAGGTTTTTCCGCCGTACATGGTAAACAGGGCATCAATGACGGGCACAGGCCAGCTCCCGAAGTTTGAGGAGGACGCATTCCACCTCGAAAACGAGGACTATTTCCTCATTCCGACAGCAGAGGTTCCCGTTACAAACATGTACCGCGACGATATACTTGACGGCGAGGCACTTCCGCTTAAATACTGCGCATACTCCGCTTGCTTCCGCGCAGAGGCGGGAAGCGCAGGCCGTGATACACGCGGACTTATCCGTCAGCATCAGTTTAATAAGGTTGAGCTTGTAAAGTTTGCAAACCCCGAGACATCATATGACGAGCTTGAGTCTCTCACAAACGATGCAGAGCATGTGCTTAAGGCTCTCGGCCTTCCGTACCGCGTAGTTTGCCTCTGCGCGGGTGACCTTGGCTTCTCGTCCGCAAAAACGTATGATATTGAGGTCTGGATGCCGTCCTATGACAGATACCTCGAAATATCCTCCTGCTCAAATTTCGAGGATTTCCAGGCTCGCCGCGCGTCTATCCGCTTCAGAGGCGCAAAGGGCGAGAAGGCGCGCCTCCTCCACACGCTCAACGGCTCCGGCGTTGCCGTAGGACGGACGGTTGCGGCTATTCTCGAAAACTACCAGAACAGCGACGGAAGCATTGATATCCCCGAGGTTTTGCAGAAATACATGGGCGGAAAGACAAAAATTGAGGCGTAATCAGCGCAAAATAAATTTCTTTCGAGTAACAAAGGGTGTGGAGTGAGACCTGCTCCACACCCTCACTGTTGCCGAAAACAGCGAACTGTGTTAGAATAAATACAAATATCGAAAGCAGAGGGTTACATATATGGGTTTTATTGAGCTCTCCCTGCTCGGGCTCGGGCTTAGCATGGACGCTTTTGCCGTTTCTGTGTGCAAGGGCTTGTCTGCAAAAAATGCGGGGATTAAAAATATGGCGAAATGCGGACTCTGGTTTGGCGGGTTTCAGGCGCTGATGCCGCTTCTGGGGTTCTTCCTCGGCAGCTTGTTTGCACGGCAGATAGTTGCCTTTGACCACTGGGTGGCATTCCTTCTCCTTTTCTTTATCGGCGCAAACATGTTAAAAGACGCTTTTTCAGACGATAGCGATTGCGACTGTGAAAAGGCGGCGGATTTTTCCGCAAAAACAATGCTTGCAATGGCAGTTGCAACATCTGTAGACGCGCTTGCGGTCGGCATATCTCTTGCGATGACGGGCGAAGTGAATATCTGGGGCGCAATATGTGTTATTGGAGTTATAACCTTTGTTCTTTCCGCTGTCGGAGTGAAAACAGGGAGCGTATTCGGAAGCCGGTTTGAAAAAAAGGCCCAGATTGCAGGCGGTGCAATCCTTGTAATCCTCGGCATCAAAATCCTGCTTGAGCATTTAGAAATATTTTAGAAAAAAAGAAGTCTCGTAAGAGGTGTACCCTTAAGGACAGTAATGTTAAAAGGCTGAACGAAATCGATCGTTCAGCCTTTTTTGTACGGGCTATTCACGAATCGCCCGTTATATAAGGTCTTAGGATATCCTAAATTTTCGGAAGATGCTACACATCTTCCCTGCTTGTTACAGTACCGGACATATTATTTGAAAGCATCAAATAGTACCTTTATATATTCCTTAATTGTTTTAACCCAATAACTTATTATTTTGTATATTATATATATTGGACCAACAATTGGAATAAAATATATGATATACTTTCTGCAACCGTTTTTGTTTTCTAATATATTATCGTTGATAAATGGTTCAAATGATAAATATTGTTTATAATCATCCGTGTCATACGCAAAAACTTTTTTAGAAAAGTCTTTTTGAAACTTTATAACATCTTTTTCTGCAACTCCACACTTTTGCAATATGGTTCTAAATTCTTTAATATATTCTTTTCGATATTCTTCTTCATCATAACATATAAGCATCAATCTAGGCATACGATATGTTACCATTTCAATATCCCGTTCAATTCGTGTTTGTGATGAAGAAAATGTTTTATCCCATTGAATACCACTTGTTCTAGCCACATATCCATTATCAATACTTCCAGATGACTCATAATCGTTTAAAATGATTATATAACACCATGCAGTTAACAAGTCTATATCATATTCTGTCAACTTTATATCTACTACTCTATTAAATTCATTAAAAGCACTAATCAATTTTTTCTTGTTTATTTGTAAATATTTCTTGAAATCATCATACATTTTGACTACTTTTGCTGAATCATCTTGTTCTCCTGTCAAAAGCCAAAGATGTGATTTTACTGATTTTAAAAACATAGCTTTTAAATCCAACATTTTACTTAATATGTATTCGCATATATCTCTTTCTATACTCCCTTCGTCATAAGCTTTTACAGTATAATTTATTACAGTAAAATAAGAATTAAATATTGTCGCTGTATCTTCATCGTATGTACATTCAAACATTGTTTTAAAATTTCTGGTCGAATGAATAACGCCTATCAAATATTCGGCATCTTTTCGTAAACATTTTGCTTCGGCAAAATATTTTTCTTCGTAATCATTCATTCCTCTTTCGTAATAGTCAACGCCCTTGTTGATTAATTCCCAAAATTGCATAAATATCACTCCTTTTTCAAAGTATAACATATATTTATGGATTACGCAAGCGCGTATACGCACGAATGTAAATTATTTTAAAATATCCTCATGAGGTGTTTTAAAATGGATATAAAAGATGTAATAGTAAAAAGGTTTGCTGAGCTTTGTGCAGAAAGAAATATGCGAATAAATGAACTTGCAAATGTATCAGGTGTGACACCGTCAACTGCATATAGTATGATGGATAAATCGCGTAGAGATGTTTCTATAAGAACAATCAAGAAATTTTGCGACGGATTAGAAATAACATTAGGAGAATTCTTTTCAACGAAAGATTTTGATGATTTAGAACAAGAAATAAAATAAGGGTATATTATGAAGCTACCGAAACGAAAGCCAACAAGATTAAACGGATATGATTATTCAACACCGGGAATGTATTTTCTCACAATATGCGTAAAAGACAGAAAACAGTTGCTCGGCAAAATTGTAGGGTGCGGCGATTTCGACGCACCGCAAATAATATTGTCCGAATATGGAGTAATTCTTGATAAGTATATCAAATTGATGAATAAAAAATATGCATATATCAAAGTAGATAAATATGTAATTATGCCAAATCATTTTCATTTAATTCTCAACATAACAGATTACAAAAACGGTGCGTCGGAAACCGCCGCACCCTACAATAATGAAACCTCAAAATTTGTGTCATTGTTAAAAAGATATTGTAACAGAGAATATGGTGAAAATATATGGCAATCATCTTGTAACGACCACATAATTCGTGGAGAGAAAGATTATCAAAAAATATGGGAATACATAGACACAAATGTTTTAAGATGGGAAAAAGATTGTTTTTACGATAGCAAAACGGAGCAGTGAAAATCACTGCTCCGTTTACTATCCTCACGGGGTCACACCATATGAGACTTCTTTTTTTGTTACTTTTTATTAAGCGTTGTTTCTCGGCGGGCGGTTGTTATATCTGCGCGGAGCGTCCGGCCCTGCGTAGGAGATAACGACGCGTCTGTTCGGGTCTGCTCCGACTGAGGCTGTCGAAATGTTCTCCATGTCCTGAAGCGCTACATGCACTACATGTCTTTCATAGGCGTTCATCGGCTCAAGCGTCTTGCTTCTTTTGTACTTGATAACCTGATTTGCCGCGCGGCGTGCGAACTTTTCAAGAGAATCTGCTCTCTTTGCGCGGTAATTCTCCGCGTCGAGCGAAACGCGCATCTTCTCGCCTGAGCCGCGGTTTTCTACGAGATTTGCGAGGTGCTGAAGCGCGTCAAGCGTCTCTCCGCGGCGGCCTATTATACCGCCGAGCCTTTCACCGACAACCTCGAGCTTTAATGTGCCGTCAGCTCTCTCAATCTCCTTGATTTGTGCGTCTTCACAGATGAAGCTTACTACATTCTGCAAAAACTCGTGTGCACCCTTCATATCTCCTGATGACGGGGCTTCTTTTGCCTTTTTCTTTTCAGCGCGGGTCTCTTTTGCCGGCTTTTCAGAAATTTTCTCCGTCTCGTCAACGGGCAGGGGCTCTCCGTCCTCGCCAAGCTCTGTCATAAGAATCTTTGCATTTGACCCGCCGATTCCGAGAAAGCCTGATTTCGGGTTTTCAAGAACCTCTACCGTTACGCTCTCGCGCTCAAGTCCGAGCTGCAAAAGGCCTTTTTCAATCGCGTCATCTATGGTCTTTGCACTGACCTCAATTCTTCTTCCCATTCTTTTCTCCTCCTTGCAAAAGCAGCGCCTTTTCCTGCTTTTTCTTATAATATACAGTCAGCAACGGCTCCTGAGCTGCTGACAAAATATTGCTTATTATCCAGTAAAAACCAAGGCCTGCGGGAACGACAAATGCGATATATACCGACATAAGCGGCATCATGATATTCATCATTCCGTTCATGCCGGGCTGGTTTGCCGCAGACTGGGTCCCCTGGCTCTTTTTCGTAATCCAGGAGTATAAATAAGATGTAATTCCCGAAACAATCGGGATTATCCAAAGAGGAGTGATATACTTAAAGTTCGGAATCGCCGCAAGGTCAAGCCCGAGGAAGAAAAAGTCAATATGCCCGATTCCGGGAACAACGGCTTCTGCAACGGACTGATACTGACCTAAAAGCGATGCAACATTAAGCTCCGTCATGTATCCCCTTGAAATATTTATTGCGGCGCCTGCTTCCTTCATCGCCTCTGCTATTGCCGTAATCTGCTCTGCCGAGAGACCGAGAATGTATGTCAGCGGCTGACGCACAACGGAATAAAGCCCTATCATGACAGGCAGGGTAATAAGAAGCGGAAGGCAGCCGCCAAACATTGAGACATTCTCCTTCTTATAGAGCTTCTGAACCTCCTGCGCATAGCGCTCCTTGTCATTTTTATACTTGTTTTCAAGCTCCTTAAGCTTGGGCTGGATACGCTGCATATCCATCATGCTTTTCTTGCTCTTCATCTGGAAGGGAAGAAGGATAAGCTTTGCAAAAATCGTGAAGATAATGAGCGCAACGCCATATGAGCCGACAATATTAAAGCACTGGCGAAGGACCCAGCCAAACGGCTGTACTATTAATGCATTAAACATTTGCTGCCCCTTTCAACAATCCTGTTTTTGCGGATTTGTCCGTGTAAAAACCCCGATTCTCTTACGGGACCGGGTCATATCCGCTTTTATGTGATAACGGGTGGCATCTTAAAAGCCTGCGAAATGCAAGATACCCGCCCTTTAATGCTCCGTATTTGTGAAGTGCCTCTATTGCATACTGCGAGCAGGTCGGCGTAAACCGACAGCACGGAGGCTTTGCCGGCGAAATTTGGCGCCGGTATATTTTTATTAATCCGATAATCGCTCTTGCTGCCATTAAATCAGCTCCTTATGAGCCCCAGCTTCTCCGCGAGTGATAAAAGGGCCGCCTCAATCTCCGAAAAAGAAGAATGCGCGGCGCGGACACGGGCGACAATTATTATATCCCTGCCCGTTTCAAAGCGAGACTCATTAAGTCTGTACGCCTCGCGAATGCGGCGGCGGACACGGTTTCTGACAACGGCTTTTCCAACCTTTGTGCTGACCGTAATACCGATGTGGTTTTTCTCACTGCGCGTTTTGCGCACATACACTGCGAGCACGGGAGAAACTTCGCTTTTTCCGCGCTTGTAGATAAACCTGAAGTCTCTGTTCTTTTTTAATGACTCTGTGTACTTCATGAAAAAATCTCCGATAAAAGAAAAGCAGTGACGACATGGGCTACGGCGAGGGATATGCAAACACACACGGCCTTATAAAAAGCAACGTGCCTGCGGGCGACCCCGCCTTTTTTGCATCCCCATCTGCTCCGCACCGGCAATATCATCACATGCCGCCGACATCCTGTCTTTTCTCTTACGGCGCGGGGTTTTTCCTTCCGCGCCGCCCCATTACTTAGTGAGAAATCCTGTCTCTGCCCTTTGTACGGCGAGCCGACAAAACTTTTCTTCCGTTTCTTGTGCTCATTCTTTTACGAAAACCATGCACCTTTGAGAGATGCCTTTTCTTAGGCTGAAATGTGCGTACCATAGTTACACCTCCGCTGTAGTTTTAATATGAACACCGCCGAAAAAGCTCTTAAAATAAAAACCGAGCCGCCGGCGTTAGCCGCAACATCCGACATAGTGTCATTACACATTATAAAATGAAACAGCTCAATATGTCAACTGTTTTTTTTAATTTGCCTCCTTTTTTGTGTTTTTTCCCGCCTTGCGGGCTCCGTCTTCTTTTTTCTTTATAATTATATATGTAAATAATCGCTCCGACCCGTTTACTTTTTTAAATTTTTCTGTTATAATAAAATAAGCATTTTTATAAGTGGGGGATTGTACATATGAACAACGCTGCCGATGTTTGGGAAAGCGTTATTGAGATAATGAGAAATGACCTCGGAATGAGCGGAACGACCATCAGCACATGGTTTAACGACACGCGCGCAGTGTCCCTTGAAAATGACACTCTTCTTCTGGCCACGCCCGCGGATTTTAAGCGCGATGTTATTCTTCGCCTCCATTCCGATAAGATAGAAAAAGCTCTGCTTGCTCTTTTTTCAGCCCCGATGAAGTTTACTCTTCTGACGGAAAGCGAGCTTGCAGAGGCACCGCAGAAAAGCACCGCGGCGCCTTATGAGAGCGAGGAATTTTCCTTTGAGAGCTTCGTTGTCGGCGAGTCAAACAAATTTGCGCATGCTGCCGCCCGCGCTGTTGCTACGGCGCCTGCGTCTTCATACAACCCGCTCCTTATCTACGGCGGAAGCGGACTCGGGAAAACGCACCTTCTCTATGCAATTGCAGGCACCATACGAAAAACGGACCCGAAAAAGAAAATAACATATGTCAAGGGTGAGGAGTTTACAAACGAGCTTATCGCTGCTCTCCAGAACAGAACTCTTGTAGAATTCCGCGATAAGTACCGCAATTCCGACATTCTCCTTGTCGACGATATTCAGTTCATTGCAGGAAAAAACAGTACCCAGGAGGAGTTTTTCCATACATTTAATGCGCTTTACGAATCAAAGCGCCAGATAGTACTCACCTCGGACCGTCTTCCGATGGACATGCCGACGCTTGAGGAGCGTTTAAGAACGCGTTTTGAATGGGGGCTTATGGCAGATATCCAGCCGCCTGATTTTGAGACGAGAATGGCGATTGTAAGCCTTAAGGCGTCAAAGCTCGGGCTAAACCTCTCAGTCGGTCAGAAGGAGATTATCGCAAACAATGTTACTGCAAACGTCCGCCAGCTTGAGGGGACTGTCAATAAGCTTCTTGCTTATCGCGACCTTTTGTCGGAGGATATTAATCTTGAGACGACTGAACGCGCAATCCGTGATATTTTTGCTGAAAATCCGTGGATTAACCCGACACCTGATTTCATAGTAAAGGCCGTTGCAAAATATTTTGAGACGGATACAGACTCTCTCCTTTCAAAAAACCGCTCAAAAGAATTTATAATTCCGCGGCAGATTTCAATGTACATGGTAAGAGAAATGACAAATCTCTCCTTCCCGCAGATAGGAAAGTTTTTCGGGAAAGACCATACAACGATTATGCACGCAATAAAGACGCTTGAAGAAAGAATCAAGACGGATAATGACCTTAAAACACAGCTTCAGGATGTAAGAAACTCAATCCTCGACCCATAAGTTTTCCACAGGGAAGCTGTTAAATTAACAAGGCTCTCTTGTGGATAAAAATTTCCGGATTTTTTACCTGTTGACGGAGCATCTGTTTTACACAGGCGGCTGTGAGTCCCGAACATGGTTTAATACAACAGAAAAAGCGCATTTTCCACAATTTACACAAGCTATACTACTACTACTAAATTAATATTATATGTTTATATATTTAAAAATATTCGCATCGAAAGGAAAAAGAGGCATATGAAATTTGTATGTGAAAAATCTATTCTCCTCTCCGCCATTACGAGGACTTCCTGGGCGGTCTCCTCAAAGAGCACAATCCCGATTATGGAAGGGCTTTTGCTTGACGCGGACGAGGGGCTTACAATAACGGGGTATGACCTTTCTACGGGAATACAGGTCACCGTTCCCGCCGAGGTAAAGGAAGCGGGGAAAGTAGTTATAAATGCGCGCATGTTCTCCGATATTATAAGACTTCTTCCTGATGAGCCTGTAACTTTTATTGCAGGAGACAATATGTTTGCCGTAATTACATGCGCAAATGTCCGTCACGATGTAATATGCCTTTCTGCAAGTGATTATCCCGCACTGCCCGAGGTTGAGTCAAAATACTCTCTCTCTCTTTCGCAGAATGACCTTAAAATGATGATTTCTCAAACAATTTTTGCAATAAGCGGGGACGAGAGCAAGCCTGTTCATACAGGGTCAATGTTTGATGTTGAAAACGACAAGCTCACGGTTGTTTCCGTCGACGGCTTCCGTCTTTCATACCGCAGCGCTGCTGTTAAAAACGACAGCGGAGAAGAAAAGTTTTCCTTCGTTGTCCCCGGCTCTACTCTTAAAGAGGTCGAAAAGCTCTGCGGCGATTCTGACGAGGAAATTTCAATCTGCGTCGGCAAAAAGCACATAACCTTTGCTACAAACGGCGCCGTTATTATCTCACGCATATTGGAAGGCGATTTTCTTAATTATAAAAACGCTGTCCCGAAGGGCGGTTCATTCAAAGTAAAGGTTAACAGACGCGACCTTATTTCTGCGATTGACCGCGTTTCCATTCTTATAAACGAAAGAATAAAGAATCCGATTCGCTTGAATTTTGAAGAAAAGGTTCTTCTCATAAGCTGCGTTACTCCGCTCGGCCGCTCAAAGGACGAATGCGCTCTTCTCGGTCAGGCAGAAAAGCTTGAAATAGGATTTAATAACAGATATTTATTGGAAGCTCTGCGCGCATGCCCGCATGACGAGGTTTCGCTTGAGCTGAGCACACATGTTGCTCCCATAATAATAACACCTCCGGAAACGGATGAGTATCTGCATCTTATCCTTCCGGTCCGCCTTAAGGTTGATTAAAAAATGTGGATAAAAAAGCTCTCTCTGCGCAATTTCAGAAATTATGAAGAGGCAGAAATAAGCTTTGAAAAAGGCCGTAACCTTATTTTCGGAGAAAATGCGCAGGGAAAGACTAATCTAATTGAGGCGGTTTTCTATCTCTCCTGTCTTAAAACCTTTCGCGGGGTAAAAGACAGCGGAGCTGTTATGCATGAAAAGGAAAGCTGCACAATAGACGGGGATTTTTCTGCCTACGGCCGAGATTTTAATATTTCCTGCACGGTTTCAGAGCGCGGACGGCGCCTTTTTGTAAACGGAGTCCGTGAAGATAAGCCCATTAACCACATAGGCCTTATAAAAACCGTCGTTTTTTCGCCGGACGACCTTCAGCTTATAAAAGAGGGTCCTTCTCTCCGCAGAAGATTTATGAACATGTCCGTTTCGCAGATGAAGCCGGCATATATAAAAGCTCTTTCAGAGCATAAAAAGCTTTTGGAGCATAAGCGAAAAATATTAAAGGACCCGCAAAGGACCCCCTCGATGATTGAGTTTCTCGATGTTATAAACGAGGGAATAAGCGAAAAAGCCGCTTTCATAACAAAGGAAAGAGCCGCTTTTCTCTCTGAAATTTCGGAGATTTCGCAGGGAATAATGAAAGAAATATCAAACGGGCGCGAAAAAATTTCAATAAAATACAACTGTGCAAGCTCGATAGAGGACCCGTTTTCCGATGAAAATAAAGAAAGGCTTTTTGAGCATCTTCGCCGCCGCCGTGTTGCGGAGCTTGAGAGCGGAATGTGCCTTGTAGGGTCTCACCGTGACGATTTTACGGTCTGTATAAACGGGCTGTCGGCGCGCGAGTTTGCCTCCCAGGGTCAGATTCGCTCGGCAACGCTTGCCTTAAAGCTTTCTGAGCACAGGCTCATAGAAAAGGACTGCGGAGAAAGCCCCATTCTTCTTCTTGACGATGTTTTAAGCGAGCTTGACCCCATGCGTCAGCAGTTTCTTATAAACGATGCCTCTCGCGGGCAGACGCTTATCACCGGGTGTGACCCGTCGGTATTCTCGGGTCCGTTTTCGGGAAAGGTGTTTGCTGTTGCTGCGGGAAGGGTACAGGAGCAGGATATAAAGGAAAAAGAGGTGCTTTAAGTTTTATGTTTCTCCACATAGGGAGAGGTCGGCTTATTCCGAAAACGAGCATAATAGGTGTTTTCGACCTTGAAATAACCTCGCAGTCAAAGAGGACAAAGAAATTTCTCGCAACAAAAGAAAAGGCAAACCATGTAATAAATGTGTGCGACGATATTCCGCGCTCGTTCATCGTTTGCCGTGAGGAAAACCGCGAAAGAGTTTTTATCTCGCCCATTTCTCCGCAGACTCTGCAAAAAAGGGCAGAGTCGGAGGAGTTTTTACAATACGAAAATTTTGATGACACAGAAGATATGGAGGAAATATAAATGCCTGAGGTAATAAACGGAAGCTATAACGAATCTAATATTCAGGTGCTTGAGGGACTTGAGGCTGTCCGCAGACGCCCGGGAATGTATATCGGCTCAACATCTGAGCAGGGACTTCACCACCTGGTATATGAAATTGTCGACAACTCCATAGATGAGGCGCTTGCCGGCCACTGCTCCTGCATAACTGTAGAGATACAGGAGGGAGATGTAATTTGCGTTACGGATAACGGGCGCGGAATCCCGACGGGAACACATGCGACGGGAAAAAGCGCGCTTGAGGTTGTCTTTACCGTCCTTCACGCGGGCGGAAAATTCGGCGGCGGCGGATATAAAGTGTCGGGAGGTCTTCACGGCGTTGGCGCGTCCGTCGTTAATGCGCTGTCAGAGTGGCTCGAGGCCGAGGTTTGTGACGGCGAAAATGTCCATTACATGCGCTTTATCCGCGGAGATGTCGAAACCCCGATTAAGATAATAGGAAAAGGGACAGAAACGGGCACAAAGATTCGCTTTAAGCCTGACGGTGAGATTTTTGACACGACTGTTTTCAGCTATGAAATTCTTAAAAAGAGGCTTCAGCAGCAGGCGTTTTTAAACGCAGGCGTAAGAATCGTTTTACGCGACACGCGCGAAAGCGGAGAAGGCGAGAGGTGCGACGATTTCTGCTACGAGGGCGGAATCCGCACATTTGTTGAATACCTCAACGGAAAGATAAAAAAAGATGTTATTCACCCCGAGGTTATCTATGTTTCGGGCGAGAAGGACGACAATGTTGCAGAGGTTGCGATGCAGTATAACGACGGTTATACGCCGAACATCATATCCTTTGCAAACAACATAAACACAACAGAAGGCGGAATGCACGAGACGGGCTTTAAAACAGCTCTTACACGCGTCATAAGTGATTATGCCGCGAAAAATAATATGCTTAAGAACGAGGAAAAGCTTGAAGGAACGGACATGCTTGAAGGGCTTACCTGTATCATATCCGTCAAGGTTCTTGAGGCGCAGTTTGAGGGGCAGACGAAGACAAAGCTCGGAAACGCAAAGGTAAGAACTCTTGTTAATTCACTGGTTTCTGATAAGCTGTCGACATTCTTTGAGGAAAACCCGAAGGTTGCGCGTGCGATTGTTTCAAAGATAGTGGACGCCGCTCATGCAAGAGAGGCAGCGAGAAAGGCAAGAGACCTCTCCCGAAGCAAAAAAGGCCCGCTTGATTCATCATCGCTTCCCGGAAAGCTTGCAGACTGTCAGGTTAAGGACCCGAGGCTTACAGAGGTTTATATAGTCGAGGGAGATTCTGCTGCAGGCTCCGCAAAGGACGGACGCGACCGCCGCTTCCAGGCGATTCTTGCACTCTGGGGCAAGATGCTGAATGTCGAAAAGGCGCGGGAGGACAAGATTTACGGAAACGACAAGCTCTCTCCCGTAATTGCGTCACTGGGAACGGGAATCGGCGCTGATTTTAATTTAGAAAAGCTCAGGTACCATAAGGTTATTATAATGTCCGATGCCGATGTTGACGGCGCGCACATAAGGACACTTCTTCTGACCTTCTTCTTCCGCTTCATGAGGCCGCTTATAGAGGCGGGGCACATATACTTTGCCATGCCTCCGCTTTACAAGGTCTATCGCGGAAAGCAGGAGAGATACGCATATGACGATGCCGCTCTTGAAGAGGCGCTTTCGGAGCTTGGCGCGGATGCAAAGGTCCAGAGATTCAAGGGTCTCGGTGAAATGGACCCCGAGGAGCTTTGGGAAACAACAATGAATCCTGAAAACAGAGTTCTTGCAAGGGTTACTCTTGAGGATGCTATCGCGGCGGACGAGACATTTACGCTTCTTATGGGCGAAAAGGTTGAGCCGAGGCGCGAGTTTATAGAGCAGAATGCAGGATTTGCAACAAACATAGATGTTTAACGCCGCAACCGACAAAATGCTATACGAAAGAGGAATTTGCAAATGAGTAAAGCAAGAAGAGATGAGAAACCGCTTAATCATCTTGATATAGAAAAAATAATTGATGTTGAGCTTAACGAGGAGATGAAGCGCGCATACATAGACTATTCCATGTCCGTTATCGTCGGGCGTGCGCTTCCCGATGTCCGCGACGGACTTAAGCCCGTTCATCGCCGTATTCTCTATACCATGTATGAGGACGGACTTACCCCCGATAAGGCGCACAGAAAGAGTGCGACCACGGTCGGTGACGTGCTCGGCAGATACCATCCGCACGGTGACTCGTCAGTTTATGACGCGATGGTGCGCATGGCGCAGTCGTTCTCTCTCCGTTATCCCATGGTAGACGGACACGGTAACTTCGGCTCGGTCGACGGTGACCCTGCCGCTGCATACCGATATACAGAGGCGCGTCTTTCAAAAATCGCGCTTGAAATGCTCTCTGACATTGATAAAGAGACGGTTGATTTCCAGTCAAACTTTGACGGGTACCATGAGGAACCCGTTGTTCTTCCGTCACGCATACCAAGCCTTCTCGTCAACGGAAGTAACGGTATCGCCGTCGGCATGACGACAAATATTCCGCCGCACAACCTCTCAGAAGTCATAGACGCGACGATAGAGGTTATCAATAACCCTGAGGCGACGCTTGCAGACCTTATGGAGCATATAAAAGGGCCTGATTTCCCGACAGCGGGAATTATAATGGGTCTTGCGGGGATTAGAGCCGCCTATGCTACGGGAAAAGGGCTTCTGAAGGTCCGCGCAAAGACGGAGATTGAGGAGTTTGACAACGGCAGGTACAGAATTGTTGCGACAGAGCTTCCGTATATGGTCAACAAGGCAAGGCTTATTGAGCATATAGCAGAGCTTGTAAAAAACAAGGTTATAGAGGGCATTACGCACCTTCAGGACGAGTCAAACCGCGAGGGAATCCGCGTTGTTATCGAGCTTTCGAGAAACGCAAATCCGCAGGTCGTGCTTAATATGCTCTTTAAGCATACGCAGATGCAATCGACATTCGGCGTAATTCTCCTCGCGCTTGTAGACAACAAGCCGAAAATGCTCTCCCTGCGCGACATTCTTGACCAGTATATTCTTTTCCAGAAGAGCGTTATCCGCAGAAGAACGGAGTTTGATTTAAAGAAGGCGGAGGCAAGGGCACATATTCTCGAAGGACTCCGCATTGCGCTTGACCATATCGACGAGATTATAAAAATCATAAGAGAAAGCTACAACGACGCAAAGGTACGCCTTATAGAAGCATTTAACATGAGCGAGATTCAGGCACAGTCTGTTCTTGATATGCGTCTTGCAAGGCTCCAGGGGCTTGAAAGAGAGAAGATTGACGCGGAATATGACGAGCTTATGAAGAAAATTGCATATTGCAAGGAGGTTCTCGCATCGGACGAGCTTGTTGCGGGAATATTGAAGGACGAGCTCCTTGTAATCCGCGAAAAATACGGCGATGCAAGGCGCACGGAGATTGCCCCCGTTGATGACGAGATAGATGTTGAAGACCTTATCCCCGTCGAGGAGTGTGCATACACGCTCACTCACTACGGATATATAAAGAGGCTTCCCGTATCAACATACCGTTCACAGCACCGCGGCGGACGCGGAATATCGGCGATGACAACGCGTGAGGAGGACTTTGTTGAGACGCTGTTCACAGCCTCAAGCCACGACAATATTCTCTTCTTCACGAATAAGGGGCGCATGTATCGCATAAAGGGATATATGATTCCTGAAAGCAGCAGAACGGCAAAGGGCATGAATATAGTAAACCTCATCGCTTTCGAGCCTGAGGAAAAGGTTACGGCGATGATACCCGTTGACAGCTTTGATGACGAGAGATATCTTGTCATGGCAACCCGCCTCGGCGTTGTAAAGCGTATTGCCTTAAGCCGCGTAGACACTGCGCGCAAGGCAGGAATCCGCGCCGTAACGCTCGGTGAGGAGGACGAGCTTATTTCCGTAATGCTCACGAGCGGCAAGGACGAGCTGATGCTTGCGACGCATGACGGAATGGCGATAAGATTCTCCGAAACGGATATCCGCGCAACAGGACGCGAAGCGGCAGGCGTGTACGGAATAAGCCTCAATGATGACGATTTCGTAATAGGCGCGGCAACGGTGACAGAAGGAAAGGATATCCTGACCGTTACTGAAAACGGCTACGGAAAGCGCACAGAGGTTTCGGAATACCGCCTCCAGAGCCGCTACGGAAAGGGAATCATGAACTATAACATCACGGAGAAGACGGGCGCTGTCGCAGGAATCCTCATGGTTGACGATGACGATGACGCAATGCTCATATCCGATGACGGAATTATAATCCGTATGCCGGCGCGTGATATAAGCCGCTTCGGGCGCGTAACCCAGGGCGTTATACTCATGCGCGTGCCTGACGGCGTAAAGGTAATCGCCGTTGCAGGTGCCGAGCACGAGGAAAAAGAGGAAGACAGCGCGGAAGACGGCGCAACAGAGGAATAATAACTTGGGAAAAGAGCAAAATATGGTAAATAAAAAGCATGTCGAGATATATACCGACGGCGCATGCTCAGGAAACCCGGGGCCCGGCGGCTGGGGCGCAATCCTTTCGTATCAGGGGCGTGAGCGTGAGCTTTCCGGCGGAGAAGAGGTCACGACCAATAACCGTATGGAGCTTACGGGCGTTATAGAGGCGCTAAGCTGCCTTAAAGAGCCGTGCCGAGTCACGCTTTTTACCGACAGCAGATATGTGGCCGACGCGGTAGAAAAGGGCTGGGCGAAAAAATGGCGCGCAGCAGGCTGGATGCGGAATAGGCGTGAGCCTGCGCAGAACCCCGATTTGTGGGAGAAGCTTCTTGGGCTTCTTGATACCCACGAGGTTAGCTTTGTCTGGGTGCGCGGACATGCGGAGAATGAAAAAAACAACCGTTGCGACGCGCTTGCCGTTGCAAGGTCACGGGAATACGCAAAGTAAAACAGGAGATGACAACGCGAATGATATATGCAGATACATCGGCAACCACAAAGGTAAAGCCGGAGGTTTTGGGAAAAATGCTCCCGTTTCTCGGTGAGCAGTACGGGAATCCGTCGAGCCTTTACGCCTTTGCATACGAGGCAAAACGCGCGGTAGAGGCGGCGCGCGAGAGTGTCGCCGCGCTTATCGGAGCAAGAAGCCGCGAAATATTTTTCACAAGCTGCGGCACAGAGTCTGACAACTGGGCGATAAAGGGCGCAGCGTACGCACTTGAGAAAAAGGGAAAGCACATAATAACAAGCGCGATTGAGCACCCGGCAGTGTTAAACACATGCAAAAACCTTGAGAAAAAAGGCTGGCGCGTGACATACCTCGGTGTTGACGAGTTCGGCAGCGTTTCAGTCGCGGATTTGGAGCGCGAAATATGCGATGACACGGTGCTTATATCTATAATGACGGCGAATAACGAGATAGGCACAATCCAGCCGATAGCCGAAATAGGAAAAATAGCAAGAGCGCGCGGAATTTTGTTTCACACGGACGCTGTCCAGGCTGTCGGACATATAGAGGTTGATGTCGAGGCGATGAATATAGACATGCTCTCGCTCTCGGGCCATAAAATCGGCGCACCGAAGGGAATAGGCGCTTTATATATCCGCTCGGGAGTTAAGTTAGAGAGCTTCATGAACGGCGGAGGGCAGGAGCGCGGCCGCCGCGCAGGGACGGAGAATGTCCCGTATATCGTCGGGCTCGGCGAGGCATGCCGTATGGCAAAGGACGGACTGGGAAAGCGCGCCGAAAAGCTTTCCGAAATGCGCGAAAGACTTATAGAGCGCGTTTTGAAAATTCCGTACACGCGCCTTACGGGGCACCCGACAAACAGACTTCCCGGTCTTGTGAGCATCGTGATTGAGGGAATAGAGGGCGAGGCGCTTCTTCTGAATATGTTTAACGAGGGAATATGCGCAAGCTCAGGCTCTGCGTGCTCGTCCGGCTCGCTTGACCCGTCACATGTGCTTCTTGCAATCGGCCTTCCGCACCATATTGCGCACGGGTCGCTCAGGCTTTCGATGAATGAGGATAATAATGAGGGCGATGAGCTTATAATTGCAGAGGCAGTAGAGCGCGTTGCAGAAAGGCTTCGCGCAATGTCGCCCGTGTGGGAAAACGGGCGCCCGATGTGGGCATAAATCAGAATAAGAGAGAGGAGAAAATGATATATGTACAGCGAAAAGGTGCTTGACCATTTTTCAAACCCGCGCAATGTAGGCGAGCTTGAAGGAGCAAACGCCGTCGGCCAGGTGGGGAACCCGAAGTGCGGCGATATAATGAAGATGTATATGAAGATAGAAAACGACATAATTACAGATGTGTCGTTTAAGACATTCGGCTGCGGCGCCGCCGTTGCAACATCGTCAATGGCGACGGAGATGGTAAAGGGAAAGACGGTTGAGGAAGCGCTTAAGCTCACAAACCGCGCGGTTGCAGAGGCTCTTGACGGGCTTCCGCCGGAAAAGCTTCACTGCTCAGTTCTTGCCGAGGAGGCAATAAAGTCGGCAGTTGCGGACTACTACAAAAGGCAGGGCAAAGACCCGGGCGAGCTTGCGCACTGCTCAGGGGATTGCAAAAACTGCTGCTCTCACGGTTCACACGAATAAGTGAAAAAACAGAAAGCTTCGGAAATGAAAGCATGTGTCCCTCCGTGCACGGCTTAAATCCGAAGCTTTTTAATTATATTATAAAGCAAAACTTGTGCCCTGCAAGGCATAAAAACAAAAATTTTTCTTTGCGGATTTTTTGGCGAATATTGCAATGTCCGGGCAGTTGTGATAAACTAATTAAAGTGAATTTTATTGCGGAGGCGTTATATTATGTGGAGAGAGGGCTTTGACAACGACGAATATATAAGGCGGCAGTCCGAGCAGATACGCAAGCGTATACATGAGTTCGGCGGCAAGCTCTATCTCGAGTTCGGCGGCAAGCTGTTTGACGATTATCATGCGTCCCGTGTGCTCCCGGGCTTTAAGCCGGACACAAAGGTACAGATGCTTAAAAGCCTTAAGAGCGAGGTTGAGGTCGTCATCGTTATAAGCGCCTCTGATATTGAAAAAAACAAGGTGAGAAACGACCTCGGAATCACATATGACAGTGATGTTCTGCGCCTGGTGGACGCGTTCCGTGAAATCGGCCTCTATGTAGGCAGCATTGTCATCACGCGCTACGAGGGGCAGCCGTCTGCCGCGGCGTTCCGCGAAAAGCTCATAAGCCTCGGAATGCGCGTATACCTCCACTACACGATTGAAGGATATCCGCTCAATGTTTCACATATAGTAAGTGAGGAAGGCTTTGGCAAGAACGATTATATTGAAACGACATGTCCGCTTGTAGTCGTTACGGCGCCCGGTCCGGGCAGCGGAAAGATGTCAACCTGCCTGTCACAGCTCTACCATGAGCATCTGCGCGGCATTTGCGCAGGATATGCAAAGTTTGAGACCTTCCCGATATGGAACATACCGCTCAAGCATCCCGTAAATCTTGCATACGAGGCGGCAACCGCCGATTTAAGCGATGTAAACATGATAGACCCGTACCATCTTGAGGCATATGGGGAAACAACGGTAAACTACAACCGCGATGTTGAGGTTTTCCCCGTGCTCAATGCGATTTTTGAGAGGATTGCGGGAGAGAGCCCGTACAAATCTCCGACGGATATGGGCGTAAACATGGCGGGATACTGCATAACGGACGATGAGGCAACGCAGAACGCCTCGCGCGAGGAGATAATAAGGCGGTATTTCTCCGTACTGTGTGACAGGCGCCTCGGGCGCGGCTCCGACAAGGAGGTCGGAAAGCTTGAGCTTATCATGAAGCAGGCGGAAGTTACGGTTGATGACCGCGCAGTTGTCGCCGCGGCTCTTAAAAAGTCTGCGGAAAACGGCGACGAGCCTGCAGTTGCGATAGAGCTTTCTGACGGAACGATAGTCACGGGGCGGAACACGAAGCTTCTCGGAGCATCAAGCGCCGCGCTTCTGAATGCAATCAAGAAATTAGGCGGGATTGAAGACTCCATACACCTCATCTCACCTACGGTTATTGAGCCGATACAACAGCTTAAAACGACCATTCTCGGAAACCACAATCCGCGCCTCCATTCCGACGAGGTGCTTATAGCGCTCACAATAAGCGCCACGCAGAATGAGGCGGCGCATCTTGCAAAGGAGCAGCTTAAAAAGCTCAGCCGCTGCGAGGCTCACTCTACCGTAATTCTGTCGCAGGTCGACCTTGATGTGTACCGCAAGCTCGGAATCAATCTCACATGTGAACCGAGGCACCAGACAAAAAGGCTTTACCATAAATAATTATACAAAAATATGCATAATTATTTATAAACAAGGAAAGCGGGAAATTGTCGGTAAAAACGCGATAAACGGCATTGCTTAGTGAATGTGTAGTGCGGTGAGGCGAAAAATAAAATAAAAAAGACTTGACAAATTGGAAAAAGGTAGTATAATTATTCTCACCAGGGAATAAAATTACATATATTCAAAAATGGAGGTATTAAAAATGAAAAAGGTTTTAGCTGTTTCTCTCGCAGTTATGATGCTTCTCGCATTTGCGGGTTGCGGTCAGAATGGCGGCACACTCAAGATGGGCACAAATGCTGCTTTCCCGCCGTATGAGTTCTATGAGGGCGAGAAGATTGTCGGTATTGATGCAGAAATTGCAGAGGCTATTGCAGAAAAGCTCGGCATGAAGCTTGAGATATCCGACATGGAGTTTGATTCCATAATCGCTGCTGTCACATCAGGCAAGGTTGACATCGGACTTGCAGGCATGACGGTTACGGAGAAGCGCCTTGAGAGCGTTGACTTCTCAGATACATATGCACATGCGTCACAGGTCGTTATCGTTCCTGAGAATTCTGCAATCACATCTCCTGAAGAGCTTGTCGGCAAGAAGGTCGGCGTTCAGCTCGGCACAACAGGCGACATTTACGCAGCAGACATCGAGAATGTTGACCTCCGTCAGTTCAACAAGGGCGTTGACGCGGTAACTGCTCTTTCACAGGGCAAGATTGACGCTGTTATCATCGACGGCGAGCCGGCAAAGGTTTTTGTTGAGAAGAACGAGGGTCTTAAGATTCTTGACGAGTCCTTCACAGATGAGGACTATGCAATCGCAATAAAGAAGGGCAACACCGAGCTTTGCGAAAAAATCAACAAAGCACTTGCTGAGCTTAAGGCAGACGGCACACTTGATGCAATAATCGAGAAGTACATTCCGTCTAAGTAAGAAACGGCAAAAGATGTTTGCGAGGGCGAAGGCACGTGCTCTTCGCCCTTGTTTTTTAAAAGAGCCACGGAAAAGTATCGGGCGGCAAGGTCTTGACGCATATGAAGCGGGCAAGGTCTTGCCGGCAGACGCTTTTCATATATAAAAAAGTAAAGGGGTATTCGGATATGCTCAATTGGATACAGGGCGCGGTCGCTTCCGTTGCAAAGTTTTTTTCGGACTTTGCGTATGATTTCGAGCGCGTTTTTATAGACGATGAAAACTGGAGATTTCTGCTCGACGGTCTTGGGAACACGCTGTTTATAACACTGTGTTCTGTGATTATCGGTATAATTCTCGGATTTATCGTTGCAATTATCCGTTCGACGCACGACAAGACAGGAAAGTTTAAGCTTGCAAACGCTGTTTGCAAGCTGTACCTCACGGTTATCAGAGGTACGCCTGTTATGGTCCAGCTTCTTATACTGTACATGGTAATATTCGCCTCAATAGATATGCCGGTTATGACCGCTATAATAGGCTTCGGCCTCAACTCAGGGGCATATGTTGCCGAAATTATACGCTCCGGAATCATGTCTATCGATGAGGGGCAGACGGAAGCGGGCAGAAGCCTCGGATTTAACTTTGCGCAGACCATGTGGCATATAATAATGCCGCAGGCGTTCAAGAATGTGCTTCCTGCGCTTGCAAACGAGTTTATAGTTCTTCTCAAGGAGACATCTGTTGCGGGATACATAACCGTAAAGGACTTAACGCGTGGCGGACTTATTATCCAGTCGACGACATATGAGGCGTTTTTGCCGCTTATTGCCGTCGCAATAATATATCTTGTTCTTGTTGTGGTGCTGACAAAATGCGTCTCACTGCTTGAAAGGAGGCTGCGCAGCAATGAAAGATAATGTGTTGATTAAGGTAAGCGGGCTTGAGAAGCACTATGGGGACATATATGCGCTTGACGGCGTGTCCACGGAGATTTCAAAGGGCGATGTTGTCGTCGTTATCGGTCCGTCGGGCAGCGGAAAGTCAACATTTTTAAGGTGCCTTAACCTTCTGGAGGTGCCGACGGGCGGCTCTATTCTCTTTGAGGATACTGATATTACTGACCCGCGCGTGAACATAAATATCCACCGCCAGAAAATGGGCATGGTTTTTCAGCAGTTTAATCTCTTCCCGCATATGACGATAATGAAAAATCTTACGCTTGCGCCGATGAAGCTTCTCGGTCTCTCAAAGGATGAGGCGGAAAAGCGCGCGCTTACCCTTCTTGAGCGCGTCGGGCTTGCGGACAGGCGTGACGCATATCCTGCACAGCTCTCGGGCGGACAGAAGCAGAGAATTGCGATTGTGCGTGCTTTGTGTATGCAGCCGGATGTTATGCTGTTTGACGAGCCGACGAGTGCGCTTGACCCCGAGATGGTCGGCGAGGTTCTTGATGTTATGCGTGACCTTGCAAAGAGCGGAATGACGATGGTCGTCGTCACCCATGAAATGGGGTTTGCCCGTGAGGTCGGAACGCGCGTCATATTCATGGACGAGGGAAAAATAGTTGAGGAAAGCACGCCGGACGATTTGTTTGAAAACCCGAAGAGCGACAGGCTTAAAAGCTTTCTCGGCAAGGTTTTATAAGAAAACGGCATAACCGACAGTATAATTGGCAATATATAATACGGAATGTAAACAAAAATGCCGCCGCGGAGGAGTTTCTGCGGCGGGCATTTTGCTTTAAGGTCAGTTTTTGTCAAGGTTTTGCAGGTGCTTTTTTAAAACAAGGTTTATATACTGCGAAAGAGAGCGGTCGCAATTTTCAGACAGAATCTTCAGTTCTTTTACAATGTCCTCGTCAAGAGAGATGCTTATCTTCTGCTTCAGGGGTCTCATAGCTTTTAACCTCAAAAATTTTATTTATCTTAATTATACTATGTTGTGTAACACTATATTTAATATTCGTATAAAGTAGCATAAAGTAGGACGAAAACAGATACATTAAAGCTTTATTGCAGAAAAAAGACCGCCGTACGGCGGTCTTTTTGGATTATAAAGTGTTTTATTGAAATTGAGGAAACTATTTGCGCCGATATTTTAATTTGATGCTGTGCTGAATTTCTGCCTGACTTTATTAAGCTGTGCCGCATCTGCCTGTTCAGCTGTGTACCAGCCCTTTTCAGACATTTTTTTGTAAATCTCGTCCTGCATGCAGAGTGAGTCGCGAAGCGCCGTGTCAAATGCGTTGTGTACATTCGGTGTACCTGATTCTATAGCGCCGTGGAGATACAAATCACAAACGCCCTTTGTCGTCAGAAGCAGGTTTTCCATCAGGTTCTTATCATCCATTTTAAAATTCACCTCCCATAGCGCGAAGCGCCGTTAAACTAACTTATAAAACTCGTCAAAGGTCTGCTTGTGCTTTGTTGCGATGCCGAGGACATAGTTTTTAAGGTTGGTATCCTGAAGCTTTTCGGCAGTTTCTCTGCACTGCTTCTCAAGGAATGTCGCATGTCCGAGCGCGTCCTCGATATAAAGAAGTTCCTTCGGGCTCATTCTTTTATCACCTCCCAAAGTGATTATTGACAGATATCAGGGAGAGTATACAGCGTTCGGAAAAACACAAAAATCCCTCCGGGACAAATTGTTCCGGAGGGGTTTGTAAGCGCTGTAAAATTTTTAGGAAATATAGTTGAACGGGTTTACATGTCTGCCGTTTACATGAACCTCAAAGTGGACGTGCGGACCTGAGCTGTTTCCGGTGCTTCCGACTTTTGCAATCTGCTCGCCCTTTGCGACCTTCTGGCCGACGCTTACGGTAACCTTTGAGTTGTGCGCGTAATATGTTTCGCGGCCGTTGCCGTGGTTTATTATTACGAGATAGCCCCAGCCTCCGCGCTTCCAGCCGGCGTATGTGACCGTTCCTCCGTCTGCCGCAACGACAGGATTTCCTTTCGCGAGGGCAAAGTCAACGCCTGAATGGAAAGAGCCGCGGCGGTAACCGTAACGCGAGGAGATAATGGCACCGCTTACCGGGCGGCGCATGACGCCTGTGGCGACCGTCTTCGGACGCGGCTTTGTGCCGACCTCAATTACCTTTGTGACAGGCTCGCGCGTGACTGTGCTGCTTATAATATTTCTTGAAACCTCTTTATTATCAACATATGTTACATCGGCGACGACTTTTCTTATACCGACCTTGCCGTTTACGGAAACGCGAGTGCTTCCCTTGTAAAGAGAGCTGCTCTCAACCTTCTTTGTCTCAAACGGAATGGTTTCCGTGTACTCAACATGGCGGACAGCCTCGACAGAGAGGAAGGGGACTTCCTTTGCAACGACAAGCTTCTGGCCTGCGCGCAGGCGCCCTGACTGAAGTGAGGGGTTAAGCTCAATAAGAGCGGCTCTCGTAAGGCCGTTTGCCTTTGCTGCCGAGTTTATTGTGTCGCCGGATTTGACGGTATATGTTCTTGAAGAATGGATTTTAGATGTGAGCTTTTCGCGGATTTCGTCATAGGAAAGGAGATATGACGCGTCTACATAGCGCTGTGTAATCTGGACATCCTGTGCGAAATGAGCCTTGATTTTCGGGTCATTAACATGGAGAAGCTCATCAAGCATAGCCTGAAGCGTGTCGCGGTTTTTGCTTGCCCCGACGACCTGCCCGTCAACCGTGATGGCATAAAGCATTGAAACATCTTCGATATCGGAGAAGAAAATGGACTGCAGCTGAGTTTTTGAAAGAACTGATTCGCGCGGGACGATTCCGAGCTCAAAGCGGACTTTTGATGTTACGCTGTACGGGCGCTCAAGAATCTCGCTTGCGCGCTTCTCAACAAAGCTCACCGCCTCGTCAAAATCGCTTCTGCTGTACATATAGCCTATCGGCTCATCATCGACAAATATTTTAATACCGACGCTCAAAAATGTTGACGCAATGACAACTGCGGTCAGGGACATAAGAACGGCGGCGAGGAGAAATCTGCTTCTGCGGAAATGCGTAATACCGACGGTGATACTGTGCGACATGCAGCGCGACCGGTAGCGGAACTGCTCAAGCAGCGTTGCAATGCGGCTTATGATAGCGACACCGTAAACGGCAACGGGGATAAGCACCTTTGAATGAAGCGCAGTCCCGACGATGACAGAGGCGTTTACCGCCTTTGTCGCGCAGAACATCACAAATTCATATATAATGGCGATAATGCCGAGAATGGCATTGTTAAGCCTTTTTTGTTTATCTGTAAAATTCCGGCGGGTTATCGGGCTTGCCGAGTATACCGCCGCGTCGTGCGACTGTGACTCACGAGACACTGCATCACCTGCTTTCTTTCTTTAATCCCGATTCGTGGTTACAAATCGGTTACAGAGTGATTACATAATACCCTATTTTTTTGTAAATGTCAAGGCTTTTTTGGTATTGTTAACATTTGGAAAGGGCAAGCTGTTTGAAAAAACGGCTATTTTACGGGCTTTTTCGGGAAAACAGTTTTGTAACAAAACTGTAATGAAAAGTCGGGGGACTTTTTAAAAAATTACATGTAGAATATATATGCATTAAAAAAGGAGTGGTGAAGACCGTGGAATTTTCGGGTGCAATATTTGATATGGACGGAACGCTTATTGACTCTATGCATGTGTGGTACACGCAGGGGGAGGATTATCTTGCCTCGCGCGGCATATCGACCGAGCCGTGTGCTCATGAGCTTTTTCTCAGAATGGGAGCTACCGAGTTTCTGTATTATGTAAAGGAAAAGTACGGATTCAAGGAGTCCGTCGGGGAGCTGAAAGCTGAGATAAATGCGCGCGTTTCCCTGCTTTATGATAAAATAACGGAGCCGAAGCCCGGGGTGAGAGAGTATCTTGAGAAGCTTTCGCATCGCGGCGTGCGAATGGGCGTGGCGACGGCGACAGACAGGTGCCATGTCGAGAGCGTTCTTTCACGGTGCGGAATCCTGCATTTTTTTGATTCGATAACAACATGCGGTGAGGTCGGCGTTCCCAAGACGCGGCCTGATGTTTTCGATGCGGCGCGCAGGGCGCTTGGGACATCTTCATCTCAGACTGCCGTTTTTGAGGACTCGCTGCATGCGGCAGAAACGGCAAAGGCCGCGGGGTACAAGGTCGTCGGCGTGTACGACAGGTTCTCCGAAGAAATGCAGGCGGAGCTGCGGTCCGTTTCCGATATATATATAACCTCGTTTGAGGAATTTAAGGATAAGGAATAAGAAATCAGAGCCGCGGAAGCTTCCGCGGCGCTGATGCGTTATTTAATATTAATTGTAGAGCGGAGCGAGGTTGCCTCATCTCTGACTTTCTTTAAGATATCGCGAAGCTCATTATCCTCAATATAGTCGTGGTTTTCGTAAAAAATGCTGTAGACATGGTCTTTTGTCTCGCCGAGCTTTGCGCCCTCTGCATCGGGCTGGCTTTTCTTGAGCTTTTCCCACTGCGGCTTTGTAAAGCGGCCGACGGACATCACGAGGATATCGCGCTCGCCGAGGTTGTAGATAAAGTCAGTCTTTGTATATTTGTCCTCACCTGTGCCGACATCTTTTGAAACGGATTTGAAGTTGTCGCGCCAGGACTCGGGCACATCAAAAGAAATGCCGTTTTCGTCGTATTTCATAATGCTGTCTTTTCCTGTGTTGTCGTTTTTGTTTTCAACCGTTCCGCTGTTTTCGGAAGTGCTGTTCTCGATTTTGCCGTCCTCCGCGTTCCCGCAGCTGCCGAACATCAGAAAGACGAGCAAGAGCGCAAGCGAGATTAAAACAACTTTTTTCATATTAAATTCTCCTTTTCAGTTATATTCACAAGTATTTCCGCAAATTCCGTATATTATTCGCAGGCCTGTGTTGACTTTTTTAAAAATCGGGTCTATAATTACATATAATAATGAAAAAGCAATACGGAGAATCCGTCACCCGAAATGCATAGCGGATAAGAGAGGCTGCGCCGAGGCTGAGAGCGCGCCGCGCGGATGCGGGTCGGCGGGACCGTCTTCGTGCTTCCGTGCGGAAGCCGGCGCAAAGGGCGCCGTGTGTGTATGTGCGGGCGTCAGCGGGCGTTAACCGCTTATGTTGAGCGGCATGTGCGTGGAATTCTTACGCGCGTGCAAGCAGGGTGGAACCGTGCCGGTTCGTCGGCACCCCTGAATTTTTTTCACGGGGTGTGCGGCGTTTTTTTATTATTTTCGGAAATGATATATAATATGACAAAGGAGTTTTAAAAAATGAAAATTTTTCTTAAGGACGGCTCAGCGCTTGAGCTGAATGATGGCGTAAACTGCCTTGATGCGGCGCGCGAGATAAGCTCCGGGCTTGCTAATGCGGCGCTTGCCGCGTCAGTAAACGGAAAGACGCGTGACCTTTCGTATGAACTGAAGGACGGGGATACGCTCGAAATACTGACATTCGACGCGCCTGAGGGCAAGTGGACGCTTCGCCACACCGCGTCGCACATTCTGGCACAGGCGGTGCTTCGTCTGTACCCGAATGTAAAGCTTGCGATAGGCCCCGCGACGGACACGGGCTTCTATTACGATTTTGACTCTGAGGAGACCTTCGGCGCCGACGCGCTTGAAAAAATCTCGGCAGAGATGAAGAAGATAGTCAAGGAATCGCTCCGCGTAGAGCGTTTTTCACTCCCGCGCGATGAAGCGCTTGCGCTCATGCGCGAGAAAAACCAGCCGTACAAGGTTGAGCTTATTGAGGCGCTCCCTGAAGGCGAGGAGATTTCGTTCTACCGCCAGGGCGAGTTTGTCGACCTGTGCGCAGGCGCGCATCTTTTAAACACCTCAAAGGTGAAGGCGTTTGCGCTTACCTCGTGCACGGGCGCGTACTGGAGAGGCGACTCGAACAATAAGATGCTCCAGAGAATATACGGCACGGCGTTTACAAAATCAAGCGAGCTTACGGAATATCTTGAGGCGGTTGAGGAGGCAAAGCGCCGCGACCATAACAAAATCGGACGCGAGCTCGCCTTCTTCACAACGAGCGATGTAATCGGTCAGGGGCTCCCGATAATGCTTCCGAAGGGCGCGCGCGTTATACAGCTTCTTCAGAGATTTGTAGAGGACGAGGAGGAGAAAAGGGGCTATCTGCTCACAAAAACTCCGTTCATGGCAAAGCGCGACCTTTACAAAATCTCAGGACATTGGGACCACTATCAGGACGGAATGTTTATAATGGGCGACCCCGATGCTGAGGGCGAGGTTTTTGCACTGCGTCCGATGACATGCCCGTTCCAGTTCATGGCATATCTCAATAAACCACGCAGCTACCGCGACCTTCCGATGCGCCTCGGAGAGACATCGACACTCTTCAGGAACGAGGCATCGGGCGAGATGCACGGACTTATCCGTGTCCGCCAGTTCACAATCTCGGAGGGACATCTCGCGTGCCTTCCCGAGCAGCTTGAGGATGAGTTTGCAGGCTGTCTTGACCTTGCCCGCTTTATGCTTGAGACGCTCGGCCTTGATGAGGATGTATCATACCGCTTCTCGAAGTGGGACGAGAATGACCGCGAAAAATATATCGGTACGGCAGAGCAGTGGAACGAGGTTCAGGACCGTATGCGCGATATCCTTGACGGTCTTAATATTGATTATGTCGAGGCTGCGGGCGAGGCGGCATTCTACGGGCCGAAGCTTGACATACAGATAAAGAACGTACACGGTAAGGAGGATACGCTCATTACAATCCAGGTCGACTTCCTGCTTGCAGAGAGGTTCGGCATGGAGTATGTCGATGCAAACGGGGAAAAGAAGCATCCGTATGTCATTCACCGCACATCAATCGGCTGCTATGAGAGAACGCTTGCACTGCTTATTGAGAAATACGCAGGTGCGCTTCCGACATGGCTTATGCCGACGCAGGTAAAAATACTCCCGATTACCGACAGGCAGCATGACTACGCAGCAGAGATTGAAAAGGCTCTGCGCGCGGCGGGCGTCCGCGTTGAGACGGACTGCCGCAGCGAGAAGATTGGATATAAAATCCGCGAGGCGCAGATGGAGAAAACTCCGTTTATGCTCGTCCTCGGCGATAAGGAGGCGGAGGAGAAGACCGTTACCGTCCGCGCCCGCAAGAACGGCGAAAACCTCGGCGCAATGACGCTTGATGAGTTTATCAAGCTGATACGCGAGCAGATAGACACAAAAGCAAAAGCATAAATAAAAGCGCATTTCAAATACGCACCGTATAACTTTGAGTAAAATCAACTCAGAGTTATACGGTGCTTTTGTTTTTTAAGGGGGATATGGCGGATTTTAAAATTATTTTTTAAAATGGGCAAGAAGAGTATTTGAAAAACACTTTGTGGGTATAATTAGAAACAGTCACATAAAATGAAAATTCAAGGAGTGCAAATTATGAAAAAAATATCAGCTCTTATAATTGCGGCATGCCTTGCGCTCGGGCTTTCGGGTTGCGGCGAGCAGACGCAGAATCATTCCGTGGCGGTGTTCTATTACACCTACAGCGACCCTTATATCTCAACCGTGCGCGCAGCGCTTGACCGCGAGCTTGACGCCCTCGGCGTAGAGTATCAGGACTACGACTCAAACTCGAGCCAGACGACTCAGGCAGAGCAGGTGCAGACGGCGATAACAAAGGGCGCGACCGTGCTTGTCGTAAATATTGTGGAGACGGGCTCCGACGATGCGGCGCGCGGAATAGTCGAGCAGGCAAAAAACGCGGATATCCCCGTTATTTTCTTTAACCGCGAGGTGTCTGACGAGGTTGTGAAAAGCTATGACAAGTGTGCATTCGTCGGCACAGATGCTGCAGAGGCGGGGCATATGCAGGGCGAGATGATAGGCGACTATCTGGTGAAAAACTTTGACGCGACGGATTTAAACGGCGACGGTAAAATATCGTATGTACTGTTCAAGGGTCAGGAGGGCAATGCCGAGGCGGAATACCGCACGAAATATGCGGTTGAGGACGCTAATGCAAAGCTTAAGGAGGCAGGAAAGCCCGAGCTTGTGTTCTATAATGCCGGAAACCGCGACGGGTACCTTGCCGATATGAACGGAAACTGGTCTGCTGCGGCATCGAATGAGTATATGACGACTATACTGACGGAGTATACCGAGGCGTCGAAAAACATGGTCGAGGCTGTAATCTGCAACAATGACGGAATGGCAGAGGGAGCAATAACCGCGCTTAATACGGCAGGCTATAACAACGGCAGCGGCAGGACAATCCCCGTATTCGGCGTCGATGCGACGGAGGCGGCGAAGGAGCATATAAAGGCAGGAAGAATGGCGGGCACGATAAAGCAGGATTCAGACGGAATGGCGCGCGGCATCGCACAGGTTGTAAGAAACTCGACCTCGGGAAAGGGCGTCCTTGACGATATGGGCGACTACAATGTTGATGAGGGCGTTGCCAAGGTGCGCATACCGTACGGAATATACACGGGCGAATAAGCAAAATCCGATAAATTCGGGTTACGGCAGAAAAGCCTTCCCGGGCAGGGGGAACAAATCCCTTGTCCGGGGGCTTTACGCGGAGGAAGACGGAGAATGGAAAACAAAATTCTTCTTGAAATGAAGGACATATGCAAAAGCTTTCCCGGAGTGCGTGCGCTTGACAGCGTTTCGCTGACCGTAAAGGCAGGCACGGTGCACGCGCTGATGGGGGAGAACGGTGCGGGCAAGTCGACTCTTATGAAATGCCTGTTCGGGATATATAAAAAGGACAGCGGGGAAATTCTTCTGGAGGGACGCAGGGTAGAGTTTAAGACCGCGCGTGATGCGCTTGAGAGCGGAGTCGCCATGGTACATCAGGAGCTTAACCAGGCCCTGAAGCGCAGCGTCATGGATAACATCTGGCTCGGCAGGTATCCGACAGTCGGGCCGTTTGTCTCTGAAAAAAAGATGCGCAAAGAGACAGAGAAAATATTTAAGCAGCTGGGGCTCGATATCAATCCTGACACGATAATGAGCACAATGCCGGTGGCACAGCGCCAGATGGTAGAGATTGCAAAGGCGGTTTCGTATAACACAAAGGTAATCGTGTTTGACGAGCCGACCTCATCTCTTAACGACAAAGAGGTTGAGAGCCTGTTCCGCATAATAAATATGCTTCGGGAGCGCGGCTGCGGTATTGTGTATATCTCTCACAAGATGGAGGAAATACTGCGCATTTCCGATGAGGTTACCGTAATGCGCGACGGCGCAAGGATTGCGACAAAGCCTGCAGAAGAGCTGACGATGAATCAGATAATAAAGCTTATGGTAGGGCGTGAGCTTGAAAAGAGGTTCCCCGAGAAGGATAACGCGCCGGGGGAGACATCGCTTGAGGTTGAGAACCTTTCGTCGCTGTATGCAAACTTAACGGACGTTTCGTTTTCGGTGCGCAGCGGAGAGATTGTCGGCGTGGCGGGGCTTGACGGTGCAGGCAGGACGGAGCTTCTGGAGAACATATTCGGAATCTCGGCGCGAAAGAGCGGGAGGATAAAGCTTCACGGGGTCGAGGTGAAAAACAGAAACGCCCGCGAGGCGATAAAAAACGGGTTTGCGCTGATAACGGAGGAGCGCCGCGCGACAGGCATCTTCGGGATTCTTGACCTGCGCGACAATTCCACGATATCGAGCCTGCGAAAGTACCGCGCCCCTGCAGGGTTTTTAAGCCATGCGCGTCTGCGCAGGGCAACGGACTGGGTGATGGAGACGCTCCGTGTTAAGGCGCCGTCTCAGGAGACAAAAATCCGCGCGCTCTCGGGCGGAAACCAGCAGAAGGTCATAATCGGGCGCTGGCTTTTAACCGAGCCGACCGTGCTTTTGCTTGATGAGCCGACGCGCGGCATCGATGTCGGTGCAAAGTATGAGATATATCAGGTTATATTAAAACTTGCAAAAGAGGGAAAGACGATAATTATGGTATCCTCGGAAATGCCTGAGCTTCTCGGTGTGTGCGACAGAATTCTCGTGATGTCGGGCGGGTGCCTCGCGGGCGAGGTGGATGCAAAAAGTGCGACGCAGGAGGAAATAATGACTCTTGCGACAAAAAATGTGTAGAGGGGCTTTTTATGGGAAGAGATAACATATTCAGGCGGCGCTTTACCGAGTACCGCGCGCTTGATGCCGATGCACGCCGCCGTATGCGCGGCGAGATTTTTATAAACAATGCGCTGTATATATTTCTTATGCTTGTAATAGTTGCAATAGCGATATATAAGCCGCGCTTTTTATCCGCAGGGTCGATTGTAAATATACTCTCGCTTTCTGCGGCAAATCTTCCGATAGCGCTCGGAATAGCGGGCGCCATAATCCTCACGGGGACGGACCTCTCCGCAGGCCGCGTTGTCGGGCTGACTGCGTGCATCGCCGCGTCGCTTCTTCAGACGACGGGATATGCGAACAAGATGTTCCCTGCGCTTGAGACCGTGCCTGTTTTTGCCGTGATTCTTCTCATAATAGCAGTCGGCGCGGCAGTCGGCGCGGTAAACGGCTTCTGTACGGCGAAATTTAACCTTCACCCGTTTATAGTAACCCTTGCGACGCAGCTTATAGTGTACGGCGGACTGCTCATGTACCTCACGCTCGGCACAAATAACGGCCAGGCAATCTCAGGCCTTGACAGAAGCTATACGGACCTCATAAACGGGAGCTTTGTGTCAATAGGCACAAGCGCGATACCGAACTTTGTGTGGTATTCCTTTGCGATAACAATTATAATGTGGTTTGTGTGGAATAAGACAAAGTTCGGCAAAAACATGTTTGCCGTCGGTTCAAACCCGGAGGCGGCGCATGTTTCGGGAGTGAATGTCACGGCGACGACAATCCTCGTGTTCACGCTCGCCGGCGCGATGTACGGCATTACGGGGTTTATCGAGGGAGCGAGAATCAGCTCAAACAGCGCGGCAACGGGGCTTAACTATGAGCTTGACGCAATCGCCGCCTGCGTAATCGGCGGTGTGTCGTTCGTCGGCGGAATCGGAAAAATCCGCGGCGTCATAATCGGCGTAGTTCTCCTGCGCATAATATTTGTCGGGCTTACGTTCCTGAGCGTGAACCAGAATCTGCAATATATAATAAAAGGGCTCATAATCCTCGTTGCATGCGCAATAGATATGCGCAAATATCTCGTCAGAAAGTAGGGAGGGAGCGGAGTGAAAAATAATGACAATATATATATGAAGGTAAATGTATCAACAAAGGTTCTTGATTTTGTAATATTTCTCGGGCTTTTTGCAATCGGCGCCTGTCTCATTATCGGCGCGAGATAATATATATAATATGTATATAAAGAAAAACGCAGCGGCAAGAGGAGAAAAGCTTTTCTGCCGCTGTGTTTCGCTAATGTTACGCTTTGTTACAGTTGCGTTACATATGGAAAAAAGCTCTTGACGGCTTTTTCCAAATAGTATATTATTTGGTACATAAAGGGCGGAAGCCTAAAAATTTTTTAGGAGGAAGAAAAAATGAGAAATCTTAAGAAGATTCTCGCACTGGCTCTCGTATTTGCAATGGCATTTACATTCACAGCCGGTGCAGCATTCGCTGATGTTGCTGAGATCGGCAAAGATTATGTTGATGATGTCAACATGCTCGTCGAGCTCGGTGTTATCAGCGGATACCCGGACGGCTCATTCAAGCCGCAGGCAAACATCACACGTGCAGAGTTCGCTAAGATGGCATACACACTTAAGTATGGCTCTGACACAGACGGTAACCTCTTTGCTGCTCAGAAGAGCGACTTTGCAGACGTCGAAGGCGTTGCAGAGGTAGCATGGGCAAAGGGCTACATCAACTTCTGCGCAAACCAGAAGATCGTAAGCGGTAAGTCAGCTACAAAGTTTGACCCGCAGGCAAACATCACTGTTGCTGAAGCAACAAAGATGATCCTCGTTATCATGGGTGTTAACCCGGAGAAAGAGGGCCTCGTAGGACCGAACTGGACAGCTAACACTGTTGCACTCGGCATGCAGCTCGGCGTATATGACGGCTGGGCAGGCGACCCGACACAGCTCGCAACACGTGAGCTCGTTGCAAAGCTCATGAAGAACGCTATCTTCTCACCTGTATTTGAGTACAGCGCAATCACAGGCACTGGCTCACAGTACAACTTCGAGGGCGTTAAGAACATCACTCTCGGCGAGAAGACAATGGACCTCAAGACTGTTACAGGTATCGTAATCGCTAACGAGCGTTACGCACTCCTCACAGACGCAGAGGGCGAGGACCTCGAAATCGAGGTTGCAGCAACTGGCGTTGACAGCGGCGAGTCTGAGATTCTTTACGAAGCAAAGACAAGAGATGGCGACATCATCGTTAACACACTCACAATTGACCGTGCTCTTCCGGACAGCATGCTCGGATACAAGGTCAACGTATTCTTCAAGGCTGACATGGCTTCAAGCGCTGAGTACAGCTACAAGAACGTAGAGGTTATCGGTGACGTTCTCGTTAACTCCGATACAGTTGCATACGAAGTAAGCTCTGCTGACGTTGCTCTTATGCCGAACGCAACAAGCACAAGCCAGACAGAGATCGTTCCGTACATCGGCTTCACGGTTGATGGCGTTGAGAAGCAGATCAAGGCTCCGTCAGAGGCTGGCAGACTTCCGAAGAATTCAAACGCTTTCGTTGAAGGCATCGGCGAATTCTACACAAACTATGCATATGTATCAACAGAGACACTCCGCGGTGATGGTACACCGGTTCTTGAGCATCCGGCTGCTGGCGACGAGTTCTTCAGCGCAATGGGCACAGGCTCACTCGCTAACTACCGTTTCGTTTCTGTAGACGGCGGAAGAACATATTCTTACATGTTCAAGATGGTTTCTGTTGACAATGCTAAGTACTCTGCTGTTACTAACTACAGCGAGGCTAAGGGCACAATCTACCTCTCAGGTCTCGGAACAGTTGACCTTGAGGATTGCGTAATCAACGGCACGGTTGCTACAGACGACTATGTTGTTTACTACCGTGAGAACGGCAAAGTATACATCGAGAAGGCTGAAGTAATCACAGGCGCAGTTGAGAGCTTCAACGAGGACGGTTCTGTCGTTATCGGCGGCAAGACTTACTACGCTGACGAGACACTCTGCGTAGAGTACACAGATAATGGCAACGACCTCTTTAATTATTACGATGCTACTCCGAGCGCTCTTAACGCTTCTACAAAGTACTATGTATACGGCAACATCATTCTCCAGATCGAGCCGTCTGACGCAGTATCAAGCGTTGAGAACTATGCAGTTATCACAAACTCTTTCTACGATGCAAACCTTGACGTAGCATACGTTAAGCTCGCATTCGCAGACAACACAACTGGCACATACAAGATTGGCAAGTTCTACACAAAGTACGCATCACAGCCGAACAATGCTGCTAACGACCGTGCTATGGACTACGCTGACAACGCTCGCTTCGGCTGGGTTGTTAAGTACTCCATCAGAAACGACGGAACAGTTGACCTCTCAGGTCAGGACTTCAAGAAGCTTATAAACGAAGACAATGCTCAGGTTCCGGCAATGGGCGGAACAGCAAACATCGTTAACAAGCAGTTCGCAAACGAGACAGGTTCTTACTACGGCTACAACGAGAACGCAATCGTATTCGTTCTCCATGGTAAGCTCGACGTTGCTAACACAGATGCAGACTACACACCGGTTACTGCAAGAGCATACAAGCTCGCAAATGTAATCGATGCTGACGGTGATGTTATCCCGGGTCTTGAGATCGAGGGTACACCGGCCGGCGCTCTTTCAAGTGCTGTAATCAACAAGAACGGTTACGAGAGAACAGTTGTTGCTGCTGCAATGACAATCGGCGACAGCGCTTCTATCGGATACAAGAGCTCTGACAACCTCGGTTATGTTGTTTCTGCAAAGCAGCTCTATAACGTAGCAACAGGTAACTACTATGCAGCTATGAAGCTCATCTCTGAGGATGGTCTCATTTCTGCAAACACTGTAGAGAATGTAACAAACCTCTACAATGTCGAGGTTCTTTCTGCTGAATCCGGAATCGGAGCTATCGACGCTGTTGACAGCACATTCCCGGCAGGATCCTTCGTATGCTACTCACTTGATGCTGATGGCAAGATTGCTACAATCGACATCACCGGCAGATATGCACCCGGCGTAGCCGTTGGTAGCGATCCGGCTGACTACACAGACGACGCGGGCGTTCGCCACATCTACAGCGGCGAGCAGAGCGGTCTCTTCGCTATCAACGTAGCAGCAACTAACGCTGACAGACTTTCCTACTACAACACTGTTGATGCTATCACAGTTGTAAACGGCAAGCCGGTTGACGGTTCACTCCAGTCTATCCTCTTCTCTGAGGACGGCTATGACATCATCACAATCGATGACGGCGCTTATGCAGGCTCTGACCTCATTAAGCTCCCGGCACGTCTTGATGATGATGAAGGAATCAAGGCATTCCATTACAACGCTGTTATGCAGGTTGAGGAAGGCGAAGTCATCAGAGTCTTCTCCTTCGTAGACATGCAGAAAAGCGCATACTATGTTCCTCCCGTTGACAACGGAGATAACGGAGATAACAATGCATAACAGGTAACTGTTTCCGGCGGCTCTTTTGAGCCGCCGGTTTTTTTATGTAAAAAAGCTGTGCGTGAACAGATGCAGAAAACTGTGATACAGCGGCGAAACTGCAAATTATAGTGTTGTTTTAGGAAGAAATGTATGGTATAATTAACACATACAGAGTTTCATAAAAGGCAAAATGACGCATTAATATAAAAAGAAGCTTAGAAGGGACAGATTCATCATGCAGAACACTGAAAAGACAATGGAAAAGGTTGTTTCTCTGTGCAAAGGGCGCGGCTTTGTTTACAGCGGAAGCGAGATTTACGGCGGTCTTGCAAACACCTGGGACTACGGCCCGCTCGGCGTTGAGTTTAAAAACAATGTAAAGCGCGCGTGGTGGAAGAAATTTGTCCAGGAATCGCCGTATAATGTCGGGCTTGACAGCGCAATTCTTATGAACCCGCAGGTCTGGGTTGCATCGGGCCATGTCGGAGGTTTTTCCGACCCGCTTATGGACTGCAAGGAGTGCAAAACCCGCCACCGCGCCGACAAGCTCATTGAGGACACGGGCGTAAATCCCGCGGGCTGGAGCTTTGAGGAGATGGCGAAATATATTGCGGATAATAACATCTGCTGCCCCGACTGCGGAAAGAACAATTTCACGGACATCAGAAAGTTTAACCTTATGTTCAAGACATTCCAGGGCGTTACGGAGGACGCAAAGAACGAGCTGTATCTCCGCCCTGAGACGGCACAGGGAATTTTCTGTGACTTTAAGTCAATCGCACGCACGACGAGAAAGAAAATCCCGTTCGGCGTTGCACAGATAGGAAAATCCTTCAGAAATGAGATAACCCCCGGAAACTTCACATTCCGTACGCGTGAGTTTGAGCAGATGGAGCTTGAATTCTTCTGCCGCCCGGGCGAGGACCTCGAGTGGTTTAAGTACTGGAAGGACTACTGCGAGCAGTTCCTTCTCTCCCTCGGCATGAAGAGAGAGAACCTGCGCTTGCGTGACCATGAGCAGGAGGAGCTTTCGCACTACTCAAATGCGACGACGGACTTTGAGTTCCTGTTCCCGTTCGGCTGGGGCGAGCTCTGGGGAATTGCCGACAGGACGGATTTTGACCTTACTGCACATCAGACACATTCGGGCGAAAATATGGAGTACTTTGACCCTGAGACGAATGAGAAATATGTTCCGTATGTCATTGAGCCGTCACTCGGCGCCGACCGCGTTGCGCTCGCATTCCTCTGTGACGCGTATGACGAGGAGGTTGTCGACGCGGAAAAGAACGATGTCAGAGTCGTGCTTCGTCTGCATCCGTACCTTGCGCCGTTTAAGTGCGCCGTGCTTCCTCTTTCAAAGAAGCTTGCCGACAAGGCGGGCGAGGTGTATGCAGCACTTTCAAAGAAGTTCATGGTCGATTACGACGATGCGGGCTCAATCGGAAAGCGCTACCGCAGGCAGGACGAAATCGGAACGCCTATATGTATAACATACGATTTCGACAGTGTTGAGGACGGCTGCGTCACCGTACGCGACCGCGACACGATGGCACAGGAGAGAATCGAAATCTCAAAGCTTGCAGAATACATCGAGGAAAAAATAAATTTCTGAGGAAATAAACGCCGCGGGCGCAAGGGGAAACTCCCTTGCGCCCGAATCTGTATTACGGAGCATTTTCGTCTTTTTTGCGACACTTGACTTTTTTGCGCGGATATGATATTTTCCATACTGTGAGACTTATGAAAGAAGGGTTTACCTGTGGAAGGCAAGAGAGGGCTTAAAAAGAATCTTGGCGTTTTTACGGCGATGTCAATCGTCGTTGGCTGTGTTATCGGCGCAGGCGTGTTTTTCAAGCCGTACGCCATTTATCAGGCGACGGGAGGTGCGCCGGGAATGGGCATGCTTGCCTGGATTTTCGGCGGACTCGCAAGCATTCTTGCTGCGCTCACATTTGCGGAGGTCGCCGTGCTCATTCCGCATACGGGAGGCATGGTCAAATACCTTGGCGAGGTGTATAACGAAAAGCTCGGCTTTCTTGCAGGCTGGATGCAGACGGTTATATTCTACCCTGCGTTTCTTGCAGGTTACGGAGTAAAGGTCGGCACGGAGCTCGGGGAGTATGTAGGGCAGGAGTTTGCCCTTCCGATTGCCGTTGCGGTTATAACGGCGCTTGTGCTTGTTAATATGCTCGGTTCAAGGACGGCGGGGGTTACACAGGTGGTATCGACTGTCTGCAAGCTCATACCGCTGTTTGTCCTCATGGTGTTCGGCTTTATTCTCGGCAAGGGCGGAAACCCCGTTTTCACTCCGCTTGCGGCGGAGGGGAAAAGCGCAGGTGCGGTGCTCGGCTCAACGCTGCTTGCAGTTTTGTTCGCATTTGAGGGCTGGACGAATGTCGGCGCGATTGCAGGTGAAATGAAAAACCCGGGGCGTGATATGCCGCGCGCAATCGTCGGCGGTGTTTCGATTATTATGGCTGTGTATTTTATAATCAACATGGCGTATCTTCGGGTAATCCCCGCAGATGAGCTTATGCACCTTGAATCTCCGGCATCTGCTGTTGCCACGCGTATTTTCGGGAGTACGGGCGGCCTGCTTATAAAAACAGGCATAATTATTTCCGTAATCGGCGCGGCAAACGGCTTTCTTATGTCCGGCTCGCGCGTTGCGTATCAGCTTGCAGAGCAGAAAACGCTTCCGTTTTCGGGCGCGCTTTGCAGGATAAACAAAAATCATGTCCCCGCAAATTCGATAATGCTTATCGGGTTTCTCGCGTGCCTGTACTCAATAAGCGGCAGGTTTGACATGCTGACAGACCTTGCGGTGTTCTCCTGCTGGATATTCTATACGCTGACATTTGCCTGCGTAATGCGCCTCCGCAGGACGAAGCCGAACCTTCCGCGCAAGTACAAGGTTCCGTTCTATCCCGTGGTCCCGATTCTCGCAATTTTAAGCGGTGTATATGTGGTTGTAAGTCAGCTCTTTCTGTCCGGTGCAGGCGCAAGAAATCTCTCGCTTGTGAGTATCTGCGTCACATTAATCGGGCTTCCCGTATACATGCTCGTTAAAAGATATTATGCGAAAAAAGGAGCATAATGTAAATAAAAGAAAAAACCCGATACAAAAGTATCGGGTTTTCGTTATACAATAAAAACGGCAGGATTTTAAGGAATAGCGATGAGTGAACAGATAATAAGTAAAAACGGCAAGATTCTTATCGAATCTTGCCGTTTTGGTGCGAGTGACGGGACTTGAACCCGTACGTCATGGACACACGCCCCTCAAACGTGCCTGTCTGCCAATTCCAGCACACTCGCAAATACAGTGCCCCTGCAGAGCACTTATTTATTATAGTGATAAATCATCGCTTTGTCAATAGGATTTTCAGGAATTTGTCAAAAAATTTTTTGAGGAGTAAAGGCCCCTGCGCTGTCTTGTGAAACTGCCGTAATATGCAAAATTGTGCTTGAAAAAAGTTGATGATTGGTATATAATAACCATATATTTCTCTTTTGGGAAAGAGGTGGATGTTCGCGTGCAGCTTTTAAAGGACAGGATATTAAAAGACGGCAAGGTGTGGCCCGGTAACGTGCTCAAGGTGGACAGCTTCTTAAACCATCAGATAGATGTCTCGTTCCTCTGCGAAATAGGGAAAGAGTTCAAACGGCGGTTTGAAGACTCTAACGTGACAAAGATACTTACCGTGGAGGCATCGGGCATCGGGATAGCGTGCATCGCGGCGCAGTATTTCGGGGTTCCTGTCGTGTTCGCAAAAAAGGCGCAGTCAAAAAACATATCCGGCGATGTTTACACAAGCCGTGTATATTCATTCACAAAGGACAAGTATTACGACATAATGGTTTCAAAATCCTTCATTTCCGAAGGGGATTCGGTACTTATTATAGACGACTTTCTTGCAAACGGCGCGGCTCTTCTCGGCCTTGCCGATATAGTAAAGAGCGCGGGCGCGACCGTTGCCGGAGCGGGAATAGTCATAGAAAAAGGCTTCCAGCACGGCGGCGATAAAATCCGAGAGATGGGAATTCGCGTTGAGTCTCTCGCGAAAATCTCATCCATGACGCCCGAGGGCGGCGTTGTGTTTGACCAGTAATCAAAGCGGTAACGCTTTTATATTTTTAAGGAGGTACAAACATTATGGCAAAGAGAATTCTGGCACTTCTTATGGCAGCACTCATGGTCTTCGCACTTGCAGCTTGCGGAGAAACAGGTGCAGGGGAAAAAGACGCAAATGCAGATGCAGCGCTTAAGCCGATTGCAAAGGAAGACTTAAAGGTCGGATTTGTTTACATCGGCGATATCAACGACGGCGGTTATACACAGGCTCATGACAAGGGCAGACTTGCTCTTGAGGCTGAGGGTATTGAGTGCCTCTACAAGGAGAACATTCAAGAGAACGCAGACTGCGAAGTAGCAGTTCGCGAGCTTGTTGATGCAGGCTGCAATGTTATCTTCACAACAAGCTTCGGTCATATGGATTACACAGAGACCGTTGCAAAAGAGTATCCGAACATTTACTTTAACCATGCAACAGGATATAAGACACTCCCGAACATGTGCAACTACATGGGCAGAGTTATTGAGTCCCGTTACCTTGCAGGTATCGTTGCAGGTATGAAGACAGAGGCAAACAAGATAGGCTATGTTGCCGCTATGCAGATTCCGGAAGTTATCCGCGGCATCAACGCATTCACACTCGGCGTACAGTCAGTAAATCCGGACGCAACTGTTGAGGTTGTCTGGACAAATACATGGTATGACCCGGCTGTTGAGAAGCAGGCAGCAGTTGAGCTTCTTGACAAGGGCTGCGATGTTATCGAGCAGCATCAGGACTCTCCGGCTCCGCAGCTCGCAGCACAGGAGAAGGGCAAGTTTGCTATCGGCTACAACACTCCGACTCCGGACGCTGCACCGAAGGCATACCTTACAGCTCCGCTCTTCCACTGGGACAAGTTCTATGTTGACTGCGTAAACAGAGTAATCGACGGCACATGGGAGCCTGCTTCCTACTGGGAAGGCCTCGCTTCCGGCTGGGTCGGTCTTGACGAGCTTTCAGACCTCTGTGCACCGGGCACGGCTGAAAAGGTTGAGGCTGCAAAGGCAGGCATCATCGACGGTTCTCTCGTTCTCTTCTCAGGAGAGATTAAGGACCAGTCAGGCGCTGTCAAGTACCCGAACGGCATGACAAACGAAGAAATCTATAACATGAATTGGTTCATCGAGGGCGTTATCGGTTCTATCGACGCATAATTATAAGAACCTTTATCCAGAGGGGATTCGGAATTTCCGAACCCCCTCGGTTTTAAAAGGGATACGAGATTTTTTGCCCGTATCCCTTTTAAAGCTTCAGAAAGTCAAGCTGTATTGACCTATGTTTCCGGAAAGGTGGAGAGGGATATGACAGGTGAAGTCTGCATTAAAATGCAGGGGATTTGCAAATACTTCGGGCAAGTCGCCGCAAACAAGGATGCAAACCTTGAAGTAAAAAGAGGCGAAATCCATGCCCTTCTCGGCGAGAATGGCTCGGGAAAAAGCACACTTATGAATATGCTTGCAGGCATATATTCTCCTGACGCAGGCACCATTGTAATTGAGGGGAAGGAGTGCGTCTTTGCGTCACCGCACAGCTCGCTTTCGGCAGGGATAGGAATGGTACATCAGCACTTTAAGCTTGTTGAGGTCATGACCGCTGCGGAGAATATTTCGGCGGGAAGTGAGCGCGCTTTCTTCAGAAACCCGAAAAAAATATCCGAAAAGATAGTCAATATATGCGAAAAATACGGACTTGAGCTTGACCCGGATAAAAAAGTATACAATATGTCTGTCGGAGAAAAGCAGACTGTCGAAATTGTAAAGATGCTGTATCGCGGCGCGAGCATGTTTATCCTTGACGAGCCGACGGCAGTCCTCACGCCGCAGGAGGCGGAGGTTCTTTTTGACATACTGCGAAACATGAAGAAGCAGGGATGCGCAATTATAATAATCACCCATAAGCTCAATGAGGTTATGGAGATAAGCGACAGGGTAACCGTTCTGCGCGACGGGGAGACCGTCAAAACGGTGAACACGGCGGAGACGAACCCGCAGGAGCTCACGGAGCTCATGGTCGGAAAGGCGGTAAAGCTCGAGATTGAGCGGCCGCAGGCCGAGCTTTCAAAGGAAAATGTTCTTGAAGTGAGCGGGCTTTCATGCGTGAATGCGAGCGGAAGAAAAATACTTAAGGATATGACCTTTTCCATTCGCGGCGGCGAAATTCTCGGCGTTGCGGGAATCGCGGGAAGCGGGCAGAAGGAGCTTTGTGAGATTATTGCAGGCATGGAAACGGCATGTGAGGGGAGCGTAAGATTCCGGGGCGAGGAAATCCTCGGTATGTCACCGATTGAAATTCTGCGGCGCGGAATCAGCATGTCATTCGTCCCTGAGGACAGGCTCGGCATGGGGCTTGTTGCGGGAATGGACATAACAAATAACATTTTGCTCCGCTCCTTCCAGAAGCAAAAGGGCATTTTTGTAGACAGAAAGGCCGGGAAGAAGAAGGCGGAGGACATAGTAAGCCGCTATCGGATAAAGACCCCGTCCGTAAACCATATTTTGAGGAAGCTCTCAGGCGGAAACATCCAGAAGGTGCTTCTGGGGCGCGAGGTTGAGCTTAATCCCATACTTCTCATTACGGCATATCCCGTGCGCGGGCTTGATATCGGCGCATCGTACGGCATATACGACATTTTAAACAAGCAAAAGCAGGAAGGCGTCGCAATTTTATTTATCGGTGAGGACCTTGATGTTCTTCTGGAGCTTTGTGACAGAGTTCTTGTAATGTCGGGCGGCGAAGTTATGGACATAGTCGACCCGAGGACGGTTACAAAAGAGGATGTCGGCCTGTTGATGCTCGGAGAGCGCGGCAAGAAGGAGGCAAAGTGATGTTTCGTATAGTTAAGAAACCGGAGCTTTCTCCGGACCGTGCAGTACTTGCACAGATTCTTGCAGTTGTCATTGCACTTGTCGCCGCAGGGCTTATAGTTATGCTTATGGGGATAAATCCCGTAAAATTCTACGGTGACCTTGTGCGCGGCGCGCTCGGGTCAGCATACAGGCTCCGCGCAACTCTTAACAAGGCAATCCCGCTCGTAATTCTGTCTCTCGGAACGCTTATTGCATTTAAGATGAAGTTCTGGAACATCGGCGCCGAGGGTCAGATGTGCATGGGCGCGTTCGGTGCCGCATATTTTGCGCTTAACTTTTCGTGGCTTCCTGCGTATGTCCTGCTTCCGCTCATGGCGGCGGCCGGAGTTGTATGCGGCGGGCTCTGGTCACTTATCCCTGCGTTGTTAAAAGTAAAGTTCGGAACGAATGAAACACTTGTAACGCTGATGTTAAACTACGTTGCATTGCGTTGGATTACATATCTGCAGTACGGCCCGTGGCGCGAGGACGGCGGAATGCCGAAGATAGCGACATTTGAGCCGAATGCAGTCCTTCCGAGCGTTTTAGGTATACATATCGGGTGGATTATAGCGCTTGTGCTTACGCTTGTTGTGTATATATTAATCAGCCGTACAAAATTCGGGTATGAGATTTCCGTTCTCGGCGAGAGCCGCGAAACTGCAAGATATGCAGGAATAAATGTAAAGAACATCACCGTCTGGGCGGTAATTCTCTCAGGTGCTCTTTGCGGACTTGCAGGCATGGTACAGACATCTGCCGTCGAAAAGACGCTTACCGAGCAGTTTACGGGCGGCCTTGGCTTTACCGCGGTTATAACTACATACCTTGCGCGCCTTTCGCCTCCTGCCGTTGTCGCAACATCGTTTTTGTTTGCGATTCTTCTTGCGGGCGGAAGCTATCTTGAAACATCAATGCGAATCCCGATTTCCATGATATATGCACTGCAGGCAGTTATAATCTTCTTTGTTCTCGGCAGTGAGTTCTTTATAAACTACAGAATTGTCCGCCGCGCGGAGAAGGGAGATGCAGGGAAATGATGGAGTTTCTTCTTCAGACGAGCCTGTTTTTGCAGGTCATTGCACAGCTCGGCACGCACGTCCTTTTCGGAACACTCGGCGGCATTATGAGCGAGAAGGTCGGGAATATGAACCTCGGAATAGAGGGTATGATGCTTCTCGGCGCGTCAACAGGATTTCTCGTTGCATATAATACGGAGAATGTTATTCTTGCGGTTCTTGCCGCAGGTGCTGCGGGCGCTTTCGGCGCACTTATTTACGGGATAATAACAATAACGCTCAGGGGGAATCAGGTCGTAACGGGTCTTGCGCTTGCAACCTTCGGAAGCGGCGCGGCAGGGCTTATAGGCGCTTCCGTTTCGGGAAAGTCACTTCCCGAGTCGGTCGCGCTGCCGATGGGGATTCACAAAATCCCCGTGCTTTCGGATATCCCCGTTATCGGAAAAATGCTGTTTGAGCAGAGCCCGTTTGTGTTGGGTGCCATTCTGTGCGCCGTGGTAATATACATATATTTTAAAAAGACGAATGTGGGGCTTAACGCACGCGTTGTGGGAGAGAGTCCCGCGGCGGCAGACGCATCGGGCATAAATGTAACGCTTCATAAATATATCCATGTACTTCTCGGCGGCTTTCTTTGCGGAGTCGGAGGAGGGTACTATTCCATGGTATATGTAGGTCGGTGGAATATTGACCTTACCGCAGGTGCAGGCTGGATTTCCGTCGCGCTCGTAATATTTGCAATGTGGAATCCGCTCCGCGCAATTCTCGGCGCATATCTCTTCGGCGCGGTGCGCGGTCTTGCGTTTAAGCTTCAGGGCGAGCTTGTCATCTTCGGGACGACGATAAAGCTCAGCGCACAGCTTCTTGACATGGCTCCGTATGTTGTAACAATCCTTGTTCTCATGTTTATAACCATGAGAAACAAGCGCGAGTTCCAGGCGCCTTTGAGCCTTGGCGAGCCGTACTTCAGAGAAAACAGATAAATTATGCCTTTAAAAACCGAAAGGAGAAAAATATGTTATATGTAATTGACACGGCAAATGTAGAGGAGATACGCCGACTTGTGGAGTTCTACCCGGTTGACGGCGTAACGACGAATCCGACGCTCATTTCAAGAGAAAATGCCGATTTTCTCGGGCTTATCCGCGAGATTCGCAGCATTATAGGCGACGGACGCATGTTCCATATCCAGGTCACGGGAAAAACTGCGGAGGAAATGATAAGTGAGGCGCGGAAACTGCGCGAGTATGTCGGCGGGAATTTTTATGTAAAAATTCCGATTTGCGAGGAAGGACTCAAGGCGACAATGAAGCTCAAGGAAGAGGGCTTTAATATAACGATGACTGCAATATTCACGCAGCAGCAGGCGCTTATCGCGGCAAAAGCGGGCGCGGATTTTGTAGCACCGTATGTAAACCGACTCGACAATATAGTAAGCGACGGTGTAAATGTTGTTACCGAGATAGTTGAGATGTTCAACAAGCAGAACATAAAATGCAAGGTTCTTGCGGCAAGCTTCAAGACGGTTGAGCAGATTCACAAGATAGCCATGGTCGGCTGTCAGGCAGTTACCATAAGCTCAGACCTGTTCTCAACACTTATGTACCACCCGATGACGACAAAGGCGATATACGACTTCACCAAGGATTGGGAAGGCGTATACGGAGATAAGACGATAGAGAGTCTTTTTGCCGAAAATAAATAAGGTTCTGAAGAATAAAAGCACAGCGGAAGGAGATACTTCCCGCTGTGTTTTTTTATTTGCAGAATTTGCATAAAAGCCTTTTTTAACGGGAAAATTAATTCCATAAACTATGACGCGGAGGAAGCTATGGGGAAAGGCTACACGACAAAAGAGCTTGAGAGCATGCGCTTTTCGGGAGTTCTTGAAGAAGACATAGCGCTTATGAAGCAGATACTCATGCATGACGACACGGTTATATTTCGCCGCTTTGAAAACAGGCATGACAAAAAAGTTCGCGGCTGTATTATATTTACCGAGGTGCTTATAAACAATATAATAATAGACCAGAATGTCGTAAGGCCGCTTATGAGCGTTCCGCCTGTCGGAAAATCGCTCGGTGAAAATCTTGCGGAGGAGTTTGCCGCGGCGGTAGTCAATACGGACGATATAAAGACGCGGGCAAGGCCCATCGACGCGGTAAACAGCATCCTCATCGGCGATACGGTGATTCTGCTTGATACATGCCCGAGCGCCGTTATAGCAAACTCAAAAAAGTATAACATACGCAGTGTCGGCGTCCCTGAGACAGAAAACTCAGTAAACGGGCCGAAGGAAGGCTTTACGGAGCTTATCGTTGCAAATATCGGGCTTGTGCGGCGAAAAATGAGAAATCCGAACCTGAAATTCCGCTTTTTTGAGCTGGGGAACGTAAGCAAGACGCGCGTATGCATTACGTATGTAGACGGGCTTTGTGAGGACAGAATGGTTGCGGAGATGATTGCGCGGCTTAATTCGTTTGAGATTGACTCGGTGCTCGATATAAGCTACATAGAGGAGCTTATATCGGACTCGCCGTCCTCGCCGTTTAATACGCTCGGGAAAACGGAGCGCCCCGATGTCGTCGCGGCAAAGCTTCTCGAGGGTCATATTGCGCTTCTGTGTGACGGGACGCCTTTTGTGCTGACGGCGCCTTTTCTGTTTATAGAGAATTTCCAGTCGAACGAGGACTACTATGTAAACTACTATTTTGCCGTCTTTTCGCGGCTTCTGCGCTTTTTTGCGTTCTTTACGGCGGTAAGCCTTCCTGCACTTTATGTCGCGCTTATATCGTATCACAAGGAGCTTATCCCGCTTTCGCTTCTGCAGAGCATTGCAAGCTCGCGTGCGGCGGTGCCGTTTCCCGCGGCATTTGAAATGCTCATTCTGCTGCTCCTGTTTGACCTTCTGCGTGAGGGCGGCCTGCGTCTTCCGAAGGCAATCGGCGTGACGGTGAGCACGGTCGGCGCCATTGTGCTCGGGCAGAGCATAGTCGCGGCGAATATCGTTTCGGCAGAGATGATTATAATTGTCGCGGTGTGCGGAATCGCGTCATTTCTGACGCCGAAGCTTGAATCGGAGATAATCTTAATGCGCCTTGCGCTGCTTCTTCTCTCTGCAACGCTCGGGATATACGGATATGCAATAGGCGTTATAATATTCACCGCGCATATATCGTCGCTTAAGTCGTTCGGCGTGGAGTTTACGGCATATCTTATTCCCAGAAGCGCTCAGGGTGCAAAGGATACGTATGTGCGTGCGCCGTGGTGGAAAATGAAGCGGCGGCCGAGTGCAATACAGCGGAGAAACTCCATTCGCTTCCGAAGGAGGTAGGCCGATGCGTATTTTAAAAATTCTTTTTGCCGTTTCGTGTCTTTTTATTCTCACGGGATGTTGGGATTATAACGAGCTTAATATGCAGGAGCTTGTTCTCGGCGTCGGAATAGATACAAAGGAGGACGGCGTCACGGTAACGATACAGACTGCGGGCAGCGGAGAGGAATCAGGCGCGGTATATGTTACGGAAGGCGCGGGCTTTTTTGACGCGGTGCGCAATGCGACATCAAGTGTCGGGAAAAAGCTTTACTGGGGGCATTGCAGGCTTCTTTTGCTCGGTGAAGGCGCGGCAAAAAAGGACATACCCGAGGTGCTTGATGTTCTCCGACGGTCGCAGGATGTATATATGAATATATCGGCAGCCGTAGCACGAGGCTGCCGCGCAGGGGATATAATCTCCGCAAAAGCGCAAAGCGGCTCTCCGCCGTCTGAGACTGTGTACGACATGTTTGCAAACGCGGCAAATTCAAAGCGCTTTTTTAACACTCAGATATGGGAAATACTGCGAAGCGAGTCAAAGACACATGCATATGTCCTTTCGACAATCAGACTTGAGGACGGAATGCCGCGCGTCGGCGGCGGCGCGGTTATAAAGGACGGCGCCCTTGCGGGCTTTTTTGACGATGAGCAGATGCTTCTGTACACGCTTATGACGGATTCGGGAGCAGGCGGGTACCTGCCGCGGCTTGTGACGGATTCGGGAGAGCGGGTTTCGTTTGAAATACTTAAAAACGATGTCGAGCGCCGCACAAGAAACGGAAGAGAAGAAATAAAATGCCGCATGGTTGTGTCGCTCGGAAGCATAAGCTCAGGCCACGAGGGAGAAGACGGAGAGCTTCGCGCGTCCTGCGGGCAGTATCTGAACGACAAGGGCAGAGAGGTTTTGAAATACGCACAGGACGCGGGCTTTGCCGAAATTCTCGGCATTACGGACGCAGAGAAAACGGAGCTGAGCTTTGATGTGGTCTTAAACCGCGCGGGAATGCTTCGGGAGGGGGAGGAATAGCTGTGGCAGTTTTTCTGCCTGCAATATATATTGCAATCATCTTTACAGACCGCCGCAACCGCAAAGGGCGGGAAAAGCTTATCTATGCCATAATATCCGCGCTTGCGGTTCTGCTCGGAATCCCTGCAGGGATAGGCGCGCGGCTCGACCATGTGGGGGCATCACTTTCGGGAATGATTTCTCTTTTTATGAGGTAGGATTATGAACAGCGACAAGATAACAAACGGACAGGGCTTTATGCTGACTGTTCTTATGCTGATGACAAACTCGTATTCCGTAGTGTACGGCACAAGGGGCGAGGGCGACGCGGTGCTTTCCAATCTGCTTGCATGTGCGGCGGCGGTGCTTTCCGCATGGCTTCTTGCATATGTGTGTGACAGGAATCCCGAAAAGTCATTTTACGCGGTTCTTAAAACTCTTTTCGGCGGAGTTTTCGGAAGAATATGCGCCGCCCTTCTTATCCTGCTTGCCCTTATCGGCGGCGTTGTGCCGCTCGTGGTGTTTAACAGGTTTGTCCAGCTTACGGCGCTTCCGCGCACGCCGCAGATAATAATCCCGCTTATCCTCGTTCTTGTCGCATCGCTTTCATTCCGCTCGGGGCTTCACTCGGCGGCAGGCTCGGCGCGCCTTCTGTTTTGGTTCTCTGTTTTTGTCTTTCTTGTATTTGCGGCGTTTGGTATAAAATTTACCGAGCCGCACTTTCCGCGCGTTTCAGCCTCCGCCGTGCCGCATGTGCTGACGGGTGCGGCAGAGGTGTTTATGAACCGCTTCGGAACGCTTATTCCGCTTATGTCAGTATATACAAGAATGGAGCATAATTCCTCACGGAGAGGCGTTTTCTGCTCGGCGGTTGCGGCATCGGGCATAGCCTTTTCGGCAGTTGCGTTTATAAGCACAGGGGTCCTCGGAAGCTCTGCCGCAGGCAGTGATTTTTACCCCGCATTTACCGCAATGTCCGTAATGGAAGCCGGCGGATTTGTTCAGCACCCTGAAATTTTATCCTCTATAGTAATGACGATGTGCGCCTTTTTCAGAATTGCAGTATGTATACTGTTTATTGATGACATGCTGTCGGGAACATTTGACATTCCGTCAAAGAACGGGTTTGCCGTGCCGATTGGACTCATATTCGTAAGCGCAACACAGCTTATGTACAGAAACGCGCCTGCCCTGCGCCGCATGACACAGTGGCGGCCGCAGGCAGGGTTTCTGCTCGCGTTTGAGCTTCTTTTTCCTGTGCTCCTTGTCTGCGTTCCGGTATTTTTGAGGCATAAAAGCAGAAAAAACTGAAAAACTGCCTGAAGTTTTTCACCACATTCAGGCCTCGGCATAATATGTATTGAAGGAGACTTCAAATCATCATTATGGGAGGTAGAGCAATGCCTGAAAAGGTTTTACCCGGTCCTATACACGGAAATCCGCCGTGTGTAAGAGAGGCCGTGTGCATTCACACAAACAGAATTTATGACTCGTGCCGTGATAAGGAGTGCATCGAGGATATAAGAGTTTATCCGACGCGCTGCTCACAGGAGATACTCGATTGCGCAACGAGCGTAAAATGTAACGATGCAAAGCTCTTATGGACGAACATAGACGTTCAGGAGGTGGCATTCAACCGCGGATTCTTCGCCGTGGACATCAAGTTTTTCTACAGTATAACAGCCGAGGTCTGCGCATGCTCCGGAAGAAAGCAGAAGGTATCGGGGCTTGCGATTTATGACAAGCGCGTGATACTGTTCGGAAGCGAAGGCGATGTCAGAATATTCAACTCAAAGACAGCGCCCGTCGGAAGCTGCTGCAGAGCTGCAAGCAATATGCCGACGGCTTTTGTTGAGGCGGTTGACCCGATTTGCCTCGGCATACGCCTTACAGACAATGTAAGACAGTGTCCGCCCGTTCCGCCTGAGTGCGAGTGCGACTGTGATGAGCTCTGCGATGTGCCGCAGTGCGTAAAGGATTCGTTTGACGATGAGCTTGCCGTAGACGGCGGCTGCAAGCGCCTGTGTGTGACGCTCGGACAGTTCTCCATTGTGCGTCTTGAGCGTGACTCGCAGATACTCATTCCGGCTTACGATTTTTGCATGCCGGAGAAGGAGTGCGTCAGCTCGAATGACGACAGCCCGTGTGACCTGTTCCGCAAAATCAAGTTCCCGGTCAATGAGTTCTTCCCGCCCTCGGCAAGAGTCCGGGAAAAAGACGACGGAGACCACCACAGGCGCGGCTGCTGTCAGTAATTATAAAAAAGGAGAGGTGCGGCAAAGCAGGATTTGTTGCACCTTTCATTGTATTCAGTGAAGGTCTTTCGGGACCAATGTTTTCAGATATTTAAAGAGATTTGTACCGAGTGCGGAAAGAGCTGCGCAGTAGGTAAAGATACCGAGCCCTGCCGAGAGAAGAAGCGCCGATGATGGAGACATGCCGGCAAGAAAGCGTGATTTGAAGAAAATATCCGTTATAACCCCTGCAAGAGCCGCGGACAGAGCGGGGGTTATAAACCAGTTTCTTATGCGCGGGCGCATCTTAAGCCGCCGCGCAAGGGAGAAGAAATTGAGCGCGGCAATGAGCGCGTTGGAAACGAGATATCCCGCGACAAAGCCGCGCATGCCGACATGCGGGATACCGACACTCCAGGTGAAGAAGAGCTGCAGGATACCGCCGAGCACTATGTAAACTGCCGCGCGGCGCTGCATGCCGATTCCGTTCATGAGTGCGCCCGTTGTTATCTGGTAGTATGAGAGAAGAGTCGCAACAGAGAGCGGGAGCATAAATCCCCCCGCGGCAGGCTCTTTGAATATTACGCGGCAGGCGACCTCGCCGAGCGGGGCAAGAACAGCCATGCAGGGCATCGCAAGAAGGCTTGTCGTGTGGATTGCCTTGCCTGCCTTGCGGCGTACATCACGCATCTCTCCGCGCGCGCACCCGTCTGAAAGCTTCGGAACCATTATTGATGTTATTGCTGCGATAAAGGCTATCGGGAAGGCAAGGAGCGGCATGGTCATTCCGAACATGGTGCCGAAGCTTTCTGTCGCGGCAGTTATTGAAAGACCTGACTCAACAAGCCGCCGCGGAAGAAGCACGGCATTTGCCGAAGAAAGGATATTGTTAAGCGTTGCCGCCGCGGAGACGGGCAGCGCGACAGAGAGGATTTTTGATGCGGAGACAGTGTTGCCGTTTCCGCCTCTGCGCCGTTTTTCGGGGCGGTAGAAAAGATGCAGGAGCGAGGAGCTGAAAAGCTCGCTTATAACCATGCCGAGCAGAATAAAGGCGACTGCATCTCCTGCGTCTTCGGGGCGGAAGATGAGGAGGAGCGCCGCAACCGCGGCAATGCGCACAATCTGCTCTGACAGCTCTGAAACAATCTGAGGGACAACGCGCCCGACGCCGTAGAAATAGTTTTTCAGTATATTTTCAAAGCCTGTGAACAAAAGGCAGATAAGAGTAAAGGGAAGCGCCTTGATACAGCGCGCATCACCGAGGAAGAATGTGCTTATTTTCTCATGAAAAACAAGCGTAAAGAAAGAAATAACAAAAACGGCAGAGACGAAAATCCGCCGCGAGATAAGAACGCTTCTCCGCGCACCTTCAAAGTCATGCACGGCGGCGCGCTCGGCAGAAATGCGCGCAACGGCGACGGTTATCCCCGTGAGCGAGAGCGAGGTAATGACTGAATAAAAGGGCATAACGAGGGAATAAACGCCGACGCCCTCAGCGCCCGTTATACGGCTTAAAAATATGCGGTAAAGAAAGCCGAGTGTCTGAAGAAGAACATTTGATGCCGCGATTGTGCTTATACTGAAAAACACGGAGCGGTGCGATATTTTTAAAAAATAATTCATTTTATGACACGCTTTCCTTCATATTTGATAAGATTTCTGAAATACTCTGCCGTGCTGTGGTCGCGAAGTGAGTAAAAGAACGGGATTTTGGGCGGGCCTATATGCAGAGCCCTTCCGCCGTGGCGATAGCCGAAAAGCGCAGGCGGGAGCTTACATACGGCATCATTGCCACACTCTATGCGGAGAGAATCCCCGACAAGCGAGTTATATGCATGCGCAAAAGCGCGGTTTCCCACACGCGGCGCACCGAACACCACGCAGGAAACATCGCCTGCGTCTCCGCCGTGAGAGAGGTCAAGCGCGCAGAGGATTGCAAGAGCGCCGCCGAGCGAGTGCCCCGTTACAAACACGCGCCGCATGCCGCAGCTGCAGACACAGCTTCGCACCTTCTCGCGTACCTCGCTTTTTCTGTATATATCAAGAAAGCCCGAATGAACGCGTATTTTCCGCTCTCCGCCCTCGGGAAGGACACGCTTTAAAAACATCAAATCGTGTATAAGGTCGCGGAAGCTGTCCGTGCCGCGAAAGGCAATGAGCGTTTCATCGGCGCTTTTCCCTATGTAGTACTGAACGCCTGTTTCTCTGCAGTTGACATATGCCGCGCGGCGAAAAAAGTCGGAGCTGAAGCGGTCACCGTAGGACATTATTGAGTAGCACAGGAGAGAGAGCACGCTTTGTTCGGACATAAAAACACCCCCGTCATAATAGATATGCCGAGGGTGCCGTGCTATATTCTGCCGTGTTCCGAATTGAGAGCGAGAAGGTTTTCCGAGAGCCTTTCGGAAAGCGCGCTGTTCTCAATGCGAAAGCTCCAGTTTTTTAAGCTGACGGTAGAGGGTGTATTCATTCTTGCAGATGACGGAAGGTCGAGAAAGTCCTGCATGGGTGCGATTGCAAGAAATGCGCGAGAGCGCCAGATGCTGCGGATAAAAGCGGCGGAAAATTTTTCGTTACGAGAGATTCCGAGAATCCTTCGGGCGAGGGAAAGAGCTTGGGGAGAGGCGGTTTCCGCCCAGCCGCGCACGGTGTCGTTGTCGTGCGTACCCGTATATGCCACGCAGTTTTGCGGATATTTATCGGGCAGGTACATATTATCATCGCTGCCGTCAAAGGCAAACTGCAAAACGCGCATGCCCGGGATTCCAAATTCGTCACGCAGGCGAAAAACGTCGTCTGTAAGAAACCCCAGGTCCTCTGCTATTAAGGAAAGGTCAGGCAGAGTCTTCTTTACAGCCTCAAAAAATGCGCTGCCGGGCCCCTTTTTCCAGCACCCCTCGGCGGCAGTTTCGGCACCCTGCGGTATTGCCCAGTACGCCTCAAAGGCTCGGAAGTGGTCAAGCCGTATCACATCAAACATTCCCGAAAGGCGGGAAAGGCGCGATATCCACCAGGAGTATTCCTGCTTTGCGTGTGAAGCCCAGTTGTATGTCGGGTTTCCCCAGAGCTGACCGTCTGCGGAGAAGGCATCGGGCGGGCAGCCTGCCATTTCTGTCGGGTTTTGCGCGCTGTCAACATTAAAAAGGAAAGGGTTTGCGTATACATCTGCCGAGTCGGCCGCTACATATATGGGGGCGTCGCCGATAAGGGATATTCCGCGCGAGTTTGCGTATTTTTTGAGGCGCGCCCACTGTGAGGAAAACACAAACTGCTCGAAGATATAATATTTTTTCGGAATACAAAATGCGTCCTTTATCGACATAAAGGACGCATAATCTGAAAGCCAGCTTTTTTCCCGCTCTTCAAACCTTTTAAGTGCCGCATAATCCGAAAACCTTGAGAAGGCAAGTCGGAGAAGCTTTTTCCGCAGCTTAAAAAGCGGGACAAAATTTATTGAATCGGGAAGGGAAAGCGCGCGGCATCTGTCAAGCTCGGATTTCGTGAGAAGTCCGTCGTGCAAAAGCTCTGAAAGGTCAATAAGCATGGGGTTTCCCGCAAAAGAGGACGGGGAATCGTATGGCGAGAATCCTTTGCCGCACGGATTTACGGGAAGCATCTGCCATGCGCGCATGCCGCTTCTCTGAAGAAAGTCGCAAAAATTCCGCGCCGTTTTGCCAATCGTGCCGATTCCGTATTCATCCGGGAGTGACGATATATGGAGAAGTATTCCGCCGTGTCTCTTCATGCGCATCTAACCTCCGAGGCTCCAGTTCCAGAACATATTATATACATTCTGCGATGTTGCATGTATCTGTGTGAAAAATCCGCGCTGTGTGGTAAGAGCCGTGTCCTTGAACATAATCGGCGCAAACGGGCACAGCTCTGCAAATTTATTGTAGAAATCGTCCTCCGCTTCTGCGGCGCCCAGCTGAGCCGAGTTGAGCGAGGAAAGGGCCTCGTCGTAAAATCTGCCGTAGTTGAGCGGCCCCGAGAGAAGGCGCGTAATGTCAAAATCGGCGCCGAGCGTCACCTCGGCATAGTACAGCGTAAAGTCGCCGCGCGAAAGTGCGGCGGTGTATTCATCAAACGGGAGAGCGCGCACCGTTGTCGGCGCGCCGAGCGAGGAAAGAGACTCTGCAATGCGCTTGCAAACGGCAAGCTTTCCGCTGCTTTCGGAGTTGACAAGTATTGTGAGTGGCTTTGAGACGGATATGGGCGTTTCGGAGTCATACGCAAGCTTCTGTGCGGCAGAGGCCGAATATGACGGGGATTTTGGGTGCACAGGCATTTCAGAGGCAATACCCATAAGCGCAAAGTCCTGCTCCGCGGCAGAGGTTCTGTCTATTGCGCAGGCTATACGCCGCCGCACGGCAGGGTCTGAAAGCGCGGAATCTGACGCGTTAAAGCCGAGATAATGAAGTCGGGGTGTGGATATATTCCGCGTTTCGTTGATTCCGTCCGCGTTGAGTACATTCTGCCCCGTCGGGTCGCTTGTGAGGAGCGAAACATTGCCCGATTCAAACTCAAATATAAGCTCGTCGGTGCTTCGCACATCGATAAGCTTTATTGTCCGGTACAGAGGCTTATGACCGCTGTGATGATTGCTTCTGGCAACGAGCGATTTTCCGTCTGCGGACGGTGCATATGCCCCCGTGCCGACAGGGAGAGTGCTCCCTCTTGTGCCTTTTTTGATTATCGGGATATCGAGAAGCGCGGGGAAACGCGCGTTTTCGCCCGAGAGCGTAATATTCACCGTGCCGCTTCCCTGTGCGCGCACATTGGTAACGGAGGAAAGGCGAAGCGCGTAGTATGAGCCTTGCTCACGCGCGGAGTTGAGCGAATACTCGACATCGGCCGCGGTCATCGTGCTCCCGTCTGAGAATGTGACGCCGTCCTTCAGTTTAAAGGAGTACACGCCGCCGTTATATGAGTATTCCGAGCAGAGGACAGGCGTGACTGAAAAGTCCTCTCCGACGGAAAAAAGACCCTCACACAAAAGCCCTGCAAGCTCCTGATTAAGCTTGTTGGGCGTGGTGTACGGGTCTGAGCTTGCGCTTTGGGCATATGCGACGCCGAAGGAGTCATTATTCGGAGTAAAGTCTGCGCTTTTATCTGTTTCCGCCCCGTCAGAGAGCTCGCCCTCGGGCAGGGGAGTACAGCCTGAAGCAAGAATCATCGTAACAAGGATAAGGGCAAGGATTTTCTTCATTTTGTAATCCTCCTTTTCACTCCGCGCTGTTTTTAAGCATTATAACCGCCATCATGGCACCGCGCACGCCGCCTGTCTTTCGGTGAGACCAGTAAAGGTCTGAATTACAAGAGGTGCACTCATCTGCCATCGTTATGTTATCCTGAGAAATTCCGCACCCGAGAAGCGCTTCGGCATTAAGCCCTGCAAGGTCGACATTATACCTCTTCCCGCGGCGCGATATATATTTTTCGCCCGCGGCGCCGAATGCTGACATGACCGCATCGGGCACATCGGAGTCCGTTTCAAAGCAGCATTTTCCGATGCCGGGGCCGATTGCGGCAAGAATGTCTCCCGGTGAGCTTTGGAAGCTTTTTTCCATTGCGGAGACGGCACACGCCGCCGTTTTAAGGACGGTGCCGCGCCAGCCCGCATGTGCAACGCCGCAGACCTTACGCCGCGTATCCAGCAGGAAAACGGGGATACAGTCTGCGTGATATGTCGCGATGGGGAGTTCTTTTTCGGCGGTTATGACCGCGTCAAACTCGCGCTTGTGCGGCAAAAAAGCTTCGCCTGCGTCCTTGTGCGTCGCGATGCACACACGGTTTCCGTGCACCTGCGAAAAGGCGACAACGCGCTCTGCGGGGAACATGGCACCGCGCCCTGCAAGGTCGTAGTTAAGCAGCACGGTTTTGCGGCTGTCACCGCGGCCGAATCCAAGGTTCATAGATTCAAGAGGGGGCGCGGAAATGCCGCCGAGCCGCGTTGTAAAGCAGGTTGTGACAAGCCCCGTGGCGTCAAAAGACGGGACGGAGAGATAATGAAATGCGCCGTTTATATTGTGCGAAAAGCCGTATTTCATATAAAAACCGCCTGAAAGTTATTGTTTTTTAAGCATTTTCATACGCGTGCCGTGGTCAAGGATTCTCTTGCGCATGCGGAGGCTTTTCGGAGTGACCTCAAGAAGCTCATCGTCGGCCAGAAACTCGAGCATCTGCTCAAGGCTGAAATTGCGCGGCGGAATGAGACGCAGAGCGTCATCACTTCCCGAGGCGCGCATGTTTGTAAGCTGCTTGCGCTTGCAGACATTGACTGCGATGTCATCGGGCTTTGCCGACATGCCGACTATCATTCCTGCGTAAACCTCGTCACCCGGGGAAACAAACATGGCTCCGCGGTCCTGTGCGTTAAAGATTCCGTAGCCGACGGCAGTGCCTGTTTCAAAGGCGATGAGAGAGCCTGTCGCGCGGCGCGGAATGTCGCCCTTAAAGGGAGCGTATCCGTGGAAGAGCGAGTTGAGAATGCCCTCGCCCTTTGTATCCGTAAGAAATTCGTTTCTGTAGCCGAAGAGACCGCGGGCGGGGATAATGTACTCGACGCGCATGCGGCTTCCCATTTGTGTCATTTGCTGAAGCTCGCCTTTTCGGCGCCCCATCTTCTCCATAACCGCGCCGAGAGATTCCTCGGGAACGTCTATTACCAGCTCTTCCATAGGCTCACACAGAACGCCGTCTATCTCGCGGTAGAGAACGCGCGGTGTGCTGACCTGAAATTCGTAGCCCTCACGGCGCATCGTCTCGATAAGTATAGACAGGTGCATCTCGCCGCGGCCGGACACAACAAAGGAATCCGCCGCGCCGTCAACACCTGATACCTTCAAGGAAACGTCCTTTAAGAGCTCGCGCTCGAGACGGTCCTTTATATTCCTTGTCGTTACAAATTTTCCCTCACGGCCCGCAAAGGGCGAGTCGTTAACGGAAAAAGTCATTTCAACAGTGGGTTCGGAGATTTTGACAAACGGAAGCGGCTCTGCAAAATCGGGAGCGCAGACGGTGTCACCGATAGTGATTTCGGATATACCCGAAAGGCATATGATATTTCCTGCGCCTGCCTCCTGCACGGGGACACGCTCAAGACCCTCAAACTGATAGAGGGCTGTGATTTTTGCCTTTTTAGGCTCGCGTATGCCGTGATAGTCGCAAACTATGACATCCTGATTCTGCCGTATTACGCCGGATTCTACTTTTCCGATGCCGATTCTGCCGACATAATCATTATAGTCAATGGAGGAGACGAGAATTCGCATCGGCGCGTCACAGTCTGCCTCGGGAGCGGGGATATACTCAACGATTTTGTCAAGGAGCGGGAGAAGGTTCTGCCCTTCCTCGTATTCCGACTCGCTCGCGGTGCCTGCGCGCGCCGAGCAGAAGAGGAACGGAGAGTCAAGCTGCTCATCGCTTGCCTCAAGGTCCATAAAGAGCTCCAGAACTTCGTTCTGCACCTCATCAATGCGCGAGTCGGGACGGTCAATCTTATTTATGGCGACTATTACGCGGTGGCCGAGTGAAAGCGCCTTCTGAAGAACGAAGCGCGTCTGAGGCATGGGCCCCTCTGCCGCGTCGACAAGAAGGATAACTCCGCTCACCATTTTGAGGACGCGCTCAACCTCGCCGCCGAAGTCGGCATGCCCCGGGGTGTCGATTATGTTGATTTTCACATCACCGTAGCGAATGGCGGTGTTTTTTGCAAGAATGGTAATACCGCGCTCACGCTCAAGGTCGTTTGAGTCCATAACGCGCTCTGCGACGACCTGATTTGAGCGGAATGTGCCGCTCTGCTTGAGAAGCTCGTCGACGAGAGTGGTTTTGCCGTGGTCAACGTGAGCGATGATAGCGATGTTTCTGATGTTTTCGTTTGTCAAGTTAAGTGCCCCTTTTGTAAAAGATTAAAGGCGAAAAACGCGGCTGAGCATGCGTTCATCTGCAGGTTTTCGCCCGTTTTCGGTAATATATCCCGCAATGTCTGAAAGAAAAATACAGCGCGCAAAGCATAAAAAGCCCTGCGCACCGCTGTTTTAAACCCGTATTAAAAATTATGCGAAGAAGCTCAGGTTGAGCGCCAGCGTAACTATAATAAATGCCGCTGCGACCCATGTTGTTATTTTTGCAAGCTTTACATCGACTGACTTTGCCTTGTTCTTGGAAAGGAAAGTATCAGCTGCGCCCGAAATCGCGCCCGAAAGACCTTCGCGACGGCCCTGCTGGAAAAGCACGATTAATATAAGAAATAACGAAAGAATAAGAGAAATGATTGCAAGTGCAAGTTTCAAGATAAACACCTCCGAAATAATACGCCATACAGTGTATGGCAAAAAATGCATTTTAAATTAAAGCGCATTATATTCTAACACATATAATGTTTTTTTTCAACTGTTTTTTGAAATTATTTGAATTCATGGGAAAATGAGGCATGTGCATTGATTGACAACGGGCACGATGCATGGTATCCTTTAGGCAGACTAAGAAGGAGAAAAAAGCTATGATTTACACGATTACAACAAATCCGTCGCTTGATTATTCGATGTATCTCATGCGCTTTGCCGAGGGCGCCGTAAACAGGAGCGTCCGTGAGGATATTACCTTTGGCGGAAAGGGAATAAATGTGTCTGTTGTTCTTGCGCGGCTCGGTATGGAGAGCACGGCGCTCGGCTTTGTTGCGGGCTTTGTCGGTGACGAGATAGAGAGGCTTGTGCGCAATGAGGGTGTTATGTGCGACTTTGTGCATACAGAGGGTCTGTCGCGCATCAACATAAAGCTCTATGCGGAGGAGGAAAGCGCCGTAAACGGCGCAGGGCCGCAGGTTTCCGAAAGGGCCGAGGCGTGCCTTCTCAAAAAGCTTGCGCATGTCACGAAGGACGATTTTGTAGTTATTTCGGGCGCGTCCGCAAGCTCGGAGAGCGGAAACCTAACCGAAAATGTATTAAAAGCGGCACAAGGGGCAAAGATTGTTGCAGATATGGAGGGCAAGGCGCTTGAAACGGCGCTGAATTACCGTCCGTTTCTCATAAAGCCGAATCTTGAGGAGCTTTCGGGGCTTTTTCCCGATTGCGGCATGACGGAGGAAAATGTGGTTGACTGTGCACTCCGCCTTCGCGGGCGCGGAGCGGAGAATGTTCTCGTATCGCTCGGGGCAGGCGGGGCTATTCTTGCCGCATCGGACGGCAGAATATACCGTAAAGAAGCGCCGCAGGGCGAGGTGAAGAGCACGGTCGGCGCGGGGGATTCCATGGTCGCGGGATTTATAAGCAGTATAGAGCATGGTTTTGCACACGCGCTTGAAAACGCGGTGGCGGCAGGTTCTGCAACGGCGTTTTCCGAGGGCCTTGCAAGCAGGAGCTTGCTTCTTGAGCACATAAAGCGCTGAAAAATATTATTGACTTAAAACTATTTGAGTATGTTTTCAGTCTAAAAAGCAGGAGAGAAAATGTTACAGATATTAAAACGGCCGAAAGCGGAATACAGGAGCCTTTTTGCACTTATGCTCCCGATGATTATTCAGAATATAACCACCTCGTCGCTCGCGCTTGCCGACACCGTAATGGTCGGTATTCTCGGGCAGGATGAGCTCTCGGGGCTTACCCAGGCGAATACCGTCTTCTTTATTGTCCAGCTCTTTATATTCGGCGTGCAGTCGGGCGGGTCGGTGCTTATAAGCCAGTACTGGGGCAAAAAGGACATAGGCGCGATAAACAGGATTATGGGCGCGAGCATATATGTTGCAGGGGCGTTTACCTTTGTCATATCCCTTATAATTTTCTTTTTCCCCGAGGCAGTTATGAGCCTTACGACAAATGACCCCGTCCTTATCCGCCTTGCCGCGGAGTACGGAAAGACAGTCGCGTTTTCATATTTTATAAACAGCATTGTGCTTATCTATCTCGGGGCACAGAGAAACGCGGAGAATGCGCGCGTCGGAATGTTTGTTCTCGCAGGGTCAATGGTTATAAACATAGTCCTTAACTGGGTGCTCATTTTCGGGCATCTCGGATTTCCCGCGCTCGGGATTCGCGGCGCCGCGATTGCGACTTTTATATCGCGCGTTGCGGAGCTTGTGATGGTTATAATCCATATATTATTTATCGACAAACGCCTTAAAATAATGCCGAAGCTCCTTTTGCGACCGGGAATTATTATATGGCGCGACTATATAAAATACGCGACCCCCGTGCTTTTAAACGAGACGCTCTGGGGCTTCGGGTACTCAATGTATGCCGTCATATTCGGGCATATGAGAAATGCGTCGGACATTGTAGCGGCGTATTCGATTACGGGAAATGTCGAACGGTTTGTCATGGTCGTAACCTTTGCGGTGGCGAACTCTGCCGCAGTAATAATAGGCAAAACCGTAGGCGAAGGCGCAAAGAAGGAGCATGTTATAAAGCTCGGAAACTGGCTTCTTGCAATATCGGTAATAACGGGGCTTATCTCTGCTGCCATGCTTACGGGTATTGAGGCGTTCGCACTTGATTCGTTTGTTTTCAGGCTCTTCCCGCTGTCGCCAAACGCTCAGAAAACTGTTGTAATAATGCTTATTATAATGGCGGTAAGAAGCGTATTCAAAAGCTACAATACAACATGCATTGTCGGAGTGCTCCGCGGCGGAGGAGATGTAAAAACAGGCATGTATCTTGATATTTTTACGATGTATCTGTATGCGATACCCGTAGGTGTGGCAGCGGCGTTTTTATTCGACGCGCCGATAGCGGTCGTCTTTTCTCTTATTGTTTCTGAAGACATTGCCAAGGCAATTATGGGAATGATAAAAATCCGCGGCGGCGAGTGGGTGAGGAATATAACGAGGGAAAAAATCGATTAAAAGGAAGTGTTGGTGTATGAGAAGGTTCGTAATTTCAGCACTTGCGGCATTGCTTGCCGTGTCGCTTGCGTCCCCTGCGTTTGCAGCAGGCAGCGACCCGACAGAGCTTGTCAGGTCCGTAAAGGGCAGGATTGATATTCCTGCGGAGTATACGGAATTTGAGAGCGAGAAAAGAGCACAGGAAAACGGTGAGGCCATTTATTTTCTGCGGTGGCTCCCGAAAGAGGGAGACGGGACGGGAAGTCTTAGTGTTTCCGTTTCCTCGCGCGGGGATATAACGGAATTTTACGCATACAGCGGGCGCGAGGATTATGACAAAAAGGGGATTGCCCCCTTTGCCGCGGAGGATTATGCAAAAAAGGCGGAGGCGTTTGTGAGACGCGTAAACCCGCGGTTTTCAGAGGAGCTTGATTTTAATGTTGTCCCCGATACGGGCGGCATTTATTCAAATACCGTATACATAAAGTTTCCGCGCGTTGTAAACGGGCTGCCGTTCGGCTCGGAGGGCATAAGCGTCGGGGTAAACAAATATACGGGCGAGATGGTTTCGCAAAACGCGTTCTGGACATATGTAAAGAGCTTTCCGAAGCCGGAGGGCATTATCGGAGAGGAAGAGGCAATAAAAAAGTTCGGCGAGCTTTCGGGAATGACGCTTCAGTACATGAAGAAAAGCGGCACCGATACGGCAGTGCTTGTGTATATGCCGGGGATGCGCGGCCTTATGATTGATGCATCAAGCGGCGAGCGCTTTGAAATACAGACGAATGACAAGAACGCAAAGCCCGAGAGCGGCGTGACGGAGGATTCCGTAAATACGGGCGCGGCGGGCAGAGTTGAGCTTACAGAGGCGGAGCTTGCGTCAATATCGGAGCTTTCGGCGCTTCTTTCAGAAAACCAAATCGGCGAAATTATAAAGCGGCTTGCAAACACCGCGGTTCAGGCGTGTGACATATCCTCAGTAACCTATGAGAGGCACAAGGTTCGTGACGGGTATAAATACTACGCAGATGTAAACCTTCAAAGCAAAGAAGGCGGATATGCCCATGCATGCCTTGACGCAGTAAGCGGTGAAGTTTTAAGCTTTTACGCAAGCGAAAAGGTCGCGGACAGAAAAAAGACACGCAGCACGGACTCCATGCGCGGAAGTGCAGAGCGGTTTATTTCCTCCTTTGCCGCGGATATAGCCGAAAAGGTGCATGATTTTTCCGGCACTGCAAACGGAGGGTATTTCAGATACTCAAGATGCGAGAACGGAACAGAGCTTGCTGCCGAGGGGATAAGTATTTCGGTGAGTGAGTATACGGGGAAAATCCTTTCTTATCAGAAAAACTGGGACAATGAAACGAAGTTTGAGCCGGCAGACGGGATAATCTCGCAAGAGGAAGCGCTTTCGGCGATGTTTGCAAAGTCGCCCGTAAAGCTTACATATAAGCTGCCGGCCGCAGGATATGCGAACCCGTCGGTTTCTGACACAGCGGCTCTTGTGTATATGCTTGATGAAAGAACACTGCCGTATATATCTGCAAAGGACGGCTCTCCGCTCGGCTATGACCTTGAGCCTCAGAAAGACGAGAAGCGCGGAATTAAGCTTCAGGACGATGTTAAAAACCATTTTTCCGCAAAGGCGGTCGAGAATCTTGCGGCAAACGGGATAGTGGTCTCGGAGGCTGAGGAATTCAAGCCCGACGAGGTGATTTCACGGGAGGAGGCAGAGCTTCTTCTTAATAAGCTTGACGGCGGATATGTTCCGCTGCGCGGGGAAGAGAACGGCGAGTTTGTAAAAGGCGGCGGAAAGAGCCTCCTGCGCGAGGATGCGCTCGGCCTTCTGGTGCGTGCGCTCGGATACGGCAAAGCCGCTGAGATAAAAGGTATATACAACACGGGCTTTAAGGATGCGGACGAAATTTCAGAGGACAGAGTAGGATATGTTGCAATCGGCCGCGGCCTCGGAATAGTGCGCGGCGACGGCAAGGGGAACTTTAACCCGAAAAAGGGCGTCACGCGGGGAGAATTTTCCGTTATGCTCTACAATGCGCTTGCAGGAGCGAAATAGGCTTATAAAATAAAATCAGTCGCACACGGCTCCTTCTGTGTGCGGCCGATTTTTTTGTGTGTATGCGCTGGAGCGGGATATGAGCAGAAATTTACTCTTGTAAACGCTGTCGAATTTTGATATTATATTATAATAAGAAAAAATGCTTGTCGTTTTTTAAAAAAGGAGGAAAGTCATGCCGGGTAAAAAAATTACCGTGTTTGCAGGGCATTACGGAAGCGGCAAGACTAATCTCGCCGTAAACTTCGCGCTTGCACTCAGGAATGAGGGGGAATCGGTCGCCGTGTGTGACCTTGACATAGTAAACCCGTATTTCAGAACGAAGGACAGCGAAGCTCTGCTTTCGGAAAACGGAATACATCTTATATCGTCTGAGTATGCAAACTCAAATGTCGACATACCGTCTTTTCCCGCGGAGGCATATTCTATGTTCTCAGGCAGCGGCATACGATATGTTGCAGACCTCGGCGGAGACGACAGAGGCGCATACGCGCTCGGGCGATTTTCCGAGGTGCTGAAGGAGCAGGGCGGATACGATATGCTTCTCGTGCTCAATAAATACCGTCCCGATACGCGTGATACGGAGTCTGCACTTGAGATTGTATCCGAGATAGAGTCGGCGTGCCATGTGAAATTCACAGGCGTTGTAAACAACTCAAACCTCGGCCGCGCGACGACGGCGGAGCATGTCATAAGCACAACGGAGTTTGCAGACGAGGTTGCAAAAAAGCTCGGGGTACCGATGGTTATGACCTCTTTTGTGCGGTCGCTCGGAAATCTCGATGTGCCGAATCCGTTCCCGATAGATATAATAGCAAAAGATATCTGGGACATATAACTGATTTTTTTAACAAGGAGGAATATATATCATGGCAAAGCTTACGTTTAACGAGGAGAAATGCAAAGGCTGCGGTATGTGCGTTGCCGCATGTCCGAAGCAGATTCTTCAGATGTCCAAAACAAGGTTCAATCAGAAGGGCTTCGCTCCGGCTGAGTGCATATCACCCGAGGAGTGTATAGGCTGTGCGATGTGCGCAACCATGTGCCCCGATGTTGTCATCAAGGTAGAAAGGTAGGTAGAAAAAATGTCAGAAATGGTTTTGATGAAGGGAAATGAGGCAATGGCCGAGGCTGCAATGCGCGCAGGCTGCCGCTTTTTCTTCGGATATCCGATAACGCCGCAGACAGAGGTCGCGGCGTATATGTCAAAGCACATGCGCCGCCGCGGAGGCACATATCTGCAGGCGGAGAGCGAGGTTGCGGCGATTAACATGGTGCTCGGAGCTGCGGCGACGGGCGCACGCGTCATGACCTCAAGCTCAAGCCCCGGAATATCGCTCAAGAGCGAGGGCATTTCGTACCTCGCGGGAAGTGACCTTCCGGCTGTTATCGTAAACATTCAGCGCGGAGGTCCGGGTCTTGGCGGAATCCAGCCGTCGCAGTCGGACTACTTCCAGGCAACGCGCGGCCTCGGACACGGCGACTTCCATGTTCTCGTATTCGCGCCGAGCACTGTTCAGGAGATGATAGACCTCGTGTCTGACGCGTTTGACCTTGCAGATTTGTACCGCATGCCGGCAATGATTCTCGGCGACGGAATTCTCGGTCAGATGATGGAGCCGGCGACCTTCCCCGAGGGCAGCGCAAGAGAGCTCCCCGAAAAGGATTGGGCACTGACGGGTACAGAGGGAAAAAGAAGAAGAAATATTGCAAACTCGCTGTATCTTGACCCGGCAGAGCTTGAGAAAAAGAACTTTGAGCGCTTTGAGCGCTATGCAAAGATAAAGGCGACGGAGCAGCGCGCAGAGGAATACATGGTTGATGATGCGGATATCGTGCTTGTTGCGTACGGCGCCGCATCGCGCATTGCGAAAAACGCGATTGCCGCGGCACGTGCTGAGGGCTACAAGGTCGGACTTATAAGACCGATTACAATCTGGCCGTTCCCGACCGATGCGATGAAGAAGGCCGCAAAGACGGCAAAGGCATTTATCTCCGTCGAGCTGTCGATGGGTCAGATGATTGAGGATGTAAAGCTTTCTATAGACTGCTCACGCCCGGTATATCTCTGCAACCGTACAGGCGGAATAGTCATGAAGCCTGAGGAGATAGTCGCGAAAATTAAGGAGATTTCGGGAGGTGTCAGATAATGAAGGTTGTATTTGACAGACCAAAGGCGCTCACGGACACAACGCTCAGCTACTGCCCGGGATGTACGCACGGTATTATAAACCGCCTCGTAGCAGAGGTTTTAGACGAGCTTGACGTTACAGGAAAAACTATAGGCGTTGCACCTGTCGGCTGCAGCGTGCTTGCGTATAACTTCTTCGAGTGCGACATGGCTCAGGCTCCGCACGGACGCGCACCTGCTGTTGCTACGGGAATTAAGCGTGCAAAGCCTGATAATGTTGTTTTCACATACCAGGGCGACGGCGATCTTGCCGCTATCGGAACTGCGGAGACGGTTCATGCGGCAACGCGCGGCGAGAACATAACGGTTATTTTTGTAAATAACGCGATATACGGAATGACAGGCGGACAGATGGCGCCGACAACACTCGGAGGTCAGGTTACACAGACGACTCCGTTCGGCCGCGACCTCAACCTTGACGGAAACCCGATTCGCATATGCGAGATGCTTTCAACGCTTGACGGCGTTGCATATGCAGAGCGCGTTGCGGCAGATTCGGTGCAGCATGTAAACGCGGCAAAGCGCGCGATAAAGAAGGCGTTCCAAAATCAGTTGGACGGGAAAGGTTTTTCAATTGTTGAGGTGCTCTCAACATGCCCGACAAACTGGGGACTCTCGCCTGTAGCGGCGCTTTCCTGGCTTCGTGACAACATGATTCCGCATTATCCGCTCGGCGTTTTCAAGGACACCGATGCAAAGCATAAGGAGGAGAGCAAATAATGAAGAACGAATTTTTGCTCGCAGGATTCGGCGGTCAGGGTCTTTTGTTTGCCGGAAAGATACTTGTGTATACAGGCATGCTCAAAGGCAATAAGGTCAGCTGGCTCCCGTCATACGGACCCGAGATGCGCGGCGGCACGGCAAACTGCAGCGTAATAGTAAGCGACGACCCGATAGGCTCGCCGATAGTCAATAACCCGGACACACTTATTGCGATGAACCTTCCGTCACTCGACAAGTTTGAGGATGCGGTCAATGCCGGCGGATATATATTCGTTGACAGCGCCCTTATCTCAAGAGAGGTAAAGAGAAGCGATGTAAAGGCGATATACATTCCTGCGACACAGCTTGCCGCAGACAATGATATGACAGGCCTTGCAAACATCATAATACTCGGCCGCGCAATGCGTGAGCTCGGTATGTTTTCTCTTGATGAGCTTAAGGCGACAATCGGAAAGGTTGTTTCTGACCGCAAGAGGGCTCTGCTTGAGAAGAATCTCGCGGCTGTTGAGCTTGGATATAACTACGGCTGTTAATTAAAAAGAGCGTCTCTCCTGTCCCGCCTCTGCGGGGCAGGAGAGACTGTTTTGGGCAATAATAAAAAAATTAAAACAATGTCTTGACAATGCGGAAGATACATGCTAAAATTTATAAGCTGGGTATGCGGATGTAGTTCAATGGTAGAATTCCAGCCTTCCAAGCTGGTTACGTGGGTTCGATTCCCATCATCCGCTCCATTTTTTTTTGCGTTTTTGCACTCGGTGAACGCTGTGCGCCTGTAGCTCAGGTGGATAGAGCAACTGCCTTCTAAGCAGTGGGTCAGGAGTTCGAGTCTCTTCAGGCGCGCCAACACTACTCACTCAGAGAAGAGTTCAAAGTGGGCATATGGTGGGTATAGCTCAGTTGGCTAGAGTACCAGATTGTGGCTCTGGGGGTCGCCGGTTCGAGCCCGGTTACCCACCCCATTTTCCCCCGCTTGGATAATTCCGTATTGGGATGTAGCCAAGTCGGTAAGGCACCAGACTTTGACTCTGGCATTCGTAGGTTCGAGTCCTGCCATCCCAGCCAATACGATCCACTAGCTCAGTAGGTAGAGCACCGCCCTTTTAAGGCGGGTGTCCGGAGTTCGAGCCTCCGGTGGATCACCACGAAAAAAGACATCCATCAGGATGTCTTTTTTCAGTAATATTTGCCTTGCGGCAAGTTATATTGCTGCGCAGTTATATTCGGCTTATGCCGAGTGATATTGTGCTTTGCACAGTTTAATGGCAAATATAATATAACTGCAAACAAAGTTTGCAATAATACTTTTGCTTTGCAAAAATATCACTCCAACTTTAGTTGGAATATCACTAAAACAAACACCATTCATATCATTTAGTACTTCCAAGAAAAAAACGACAGGTTTTTTACCTGTCGTTTTTTGTATATATCATGCCCTTCTGAACTTTGCGGGGGTGATGCCTTTTATGTTTTTGAATGTCCTTATAAAATAGCTCAAATCGTTAAATCCGCAGGTGTAAGCGATATCCGTAACGCTTTTGTCGCTGCCGAGGAGAAGGCGGCATGCCCGCTCAATCCGATATGAATTTAAATACTCAACGGGCGTTTTCGTCGTCATGCTGCGGAAGAAGTAGCAAAAATATTTCGGAGACATGCCCGCCGCCTGCGCCATTTCGGCAAGGCTTAAGGGCTTGTCATAATTGTTTCTTATAAAGGTCAGAACATTTTTGAGCTTAAGCACGGTTTTGTCCGCGTCTATGGAATTTCCGTCGGCAGAGCTGTACATATGCGTGTCGATTATTATGCCGAGAAGCGCATAAAGAAGCCCGACGACTCTGAATTTATATCCCGATGACTTATGGTCCATCGCATCAAAAAGCGCATTTGCCGTCGTGTGAAATTCAGAACGGGCAGCAGGAATATATTCCTGAATAATGTATTCATGATGGAGAAGGCTTTCGATAAAAAACTTGGAGCCGATAAAGGTTTCCGAAAGAAAGTCGATATAGCATACGATGCATTCATAAGTGCAGTCATCGGGGACGGCGCCGTGGACGGTTTCGGGATTGACAAACAGAATATCGCCGCTTTTTGCGAGATATTCCTTATTGTTCAGCCGTATATTGAGCTCGCCCTCCAGAACGCGGATAAGCTCGACCTGTGAGTGCCAGTGATGCGCCATTTCGTATTTCGGGTGCGTTCTGTCTATGCGGTAAAGCTCAATCGGAAAATCTGTGGTTCCGTGCTGTTTCAGTTCGTTATAAATCATAGCGCCACCTGAATATTATTATATTTTTTTCTATTATAATACAAGTAACATGCGAAAATCAAGGATATAATTATACTATAATAAGTTTCACATAAAACAAGAGGAGGAAGAGTTATGGCAGGTAAAAAAAGATATGTAGGAGATTACCCCGTAATCGGCATCCGTCCCATTATTGACGGCCGCCGCGGTCCGATGAAGCTTCGTGAGAGCCTTGAGGACCAGACTATGGCGCTCGCCATGGCAGCGAAAAAGCTTTTTGAGGAAAACCTCTATTATTCAAACGGAGAGCCCGTTCGCGTAGTTATTGCCGACACAAGTATCGGGCGCGTTCCCGAGGCGGCTGCCTGCGCAGACAAATTCAAAAAAGAAGGCGTAGACATCACTTTGTCCGTAACACCCTGCTGGTGCTACGGTTCTGAAACGATGGATATGGACCCGAACACCATTAAGGGTGTATGGGGCTTTAACGGAACGGAGCGCCCGGGCGCTGTATATCTTGCGGCAGTTCTCGCATCGCATGCACAGAAGGGGCTTCCGGCATTCGGCATCTACGGACACGAGGTTCAGGACCGTGACCAGGTTACGGAGATTCCCGAGGACGTTAAGGAGAAGCTTCTGCGCTTCGGCCGTGCAGCTGTCGCGGTTGCAACAATGAGAGGAAAGTCATATCTGCAGATTGGCTCACAGTGCATGGGTATCGGCGGCTCTATCATGGACCAGGATTTCCTGGAGTCATATCTCGGCATGCGCGTTGAGTCTGTTGACGAGGTTGAAATCCTTCGCCGCATGGAGGAAGGAATATATAACGAGGAAGAGTACCGGAAGGCTCTTGCGTGGACTAAAGAGCATTGCAAAATGGGCCGTGATGACAACCCTGACTTTGTTCGTTTTTCCGATGAGGAAAAGGAGAAGCAGTGGGAATTCACGGTTAAGATGTACTGCATAATTAAAGACCTTATGGCAGGAAACCCGAACCTTCCTGACGGATGTGAAGAAGAAAGAGTCGGACATAATGCTATCGCAGGCGGATTCCAGGGTCAGCGTCAGTGGACGGACCATTGGCCGAACTGTGACTATCCTGAGGCGCTTCTCAGCTCAAGCTTTGACTACGAGGGTGCACGCGAGCCGTACACACTTGCAACTGAGAACGATATACTCAACGGTCTCGGCATGCTGTTCATGAGACTTCTTACACACCGCGCACAGATTTTTGCCGATGTGCGTACATTCTGGTCACCTGAGGCTACAAAGCGCGTTACGGGATATGACCTGGAGGGCAAGGCGAAGGAAAACGGCGGTATAATCCACCTGCTCAATTCAGGCGCTGCCTGCCTTGACGCGTGCGGCGAGTGCAAGGACGAAAACGGCAACGCAATCATGAAGAAGTGGTGGGAGGTAACCGACGAGGATATCAAGAAGATGACCGATGCAACCGTTTGGTGCGAGGCGGGCTTTGATAACTTCCGCGGCGGCGGATTCTCAAGCCATTTCACAACACGCGCGGAAATGCCTGCAACGATGATTCGCTTAAACCTTGTAAAGGGTCTCGGACCTGTCCTGCAGATTGCGGAGGGCTGGACAGTATGCCTGCCTGATGAGGTTTCAGATACATTGATGGAGAGAACGAACCCGACATGGCCGTGCACATGGTTTGCACCGAGATGCACAGGCGAGGGCGCATTTAAGTCTGCATACGATGTAATGAACAACTGGGGCGCAAACCACGGCGCTATAAGCTACGGCCATATCGGCGCTGATCTTATTACCATGTGCTCAATGCTCAGAATCCCCGTATGCATGCACAATGTCCCGGAGGATCAGATATTCAGACCGGCGGCATGGAACGCATTCGGCATGGATAAGGAAGGCCAGGACTACAGAGCATGCCAGACATACGGCCCGCTTTATAAGAACATCTAAAAGTTTATTAAGCCTTACAATCCGCAAAGAATTATATCTTTGCGGATTGATTTTAAAATAAAAACCGATGCATAATAGGAAAAGACGGAATCTTTTGATGTTTATGCAGTTATAATACAAAACAGGAGGTAAAAGAAATGGAGCAGCGTTTTTTTATTTGTAAGCATTGCGGAAATATTATTGCAATGGTAAAGGATAAGGGAGTACCCGTCGTATGTTGCGGCGAGAAAATGCACGAAATTATCCCCGGAACAACTGATGCTTCGGTTGAAAAGCATGTGCCGGCATACCATATAGAGGGGAACTGCGTTCATGTAACTGTCGGTGAAGTGGAGCACCCGATGCAGCCTGAGCACTATATCGAATGGGTATCAATTAAGACAAAGCAGGGCAACCAGCGCAAGGAATTAACTCCGGACGATGAGCCGAAGGTCTGCTTTGCGCTTTGCGAGGGTGACGAGGTTGAGGCGGTATATGCATACTGCAACATACACAGCCTGTGGAAGGCATAGGAAAAATTTATGAGAAAAAACCGGTTGCAAATTTTGCAGCCGGTTTTTTGTGCGGAAAAATATTTTTCAGTAAGAAATTTTATCAAGTATTCCGTTTAAAGCGGCAAGGGCGATTCCGTAGTTTGTGATAGGTATGTTAAGTCTCTTTGCCGTTTCTATCCGCGAGAGTACATGGCGGCGGTTATACATGCATGCGCCGCAATGGATAATGAGATCACGACCTTCAAGTGAGGTGTCAAAATCCGCACCGCTCACAACATCTATTTTAAGCTTTTCCCCGACTGCCGCGCGGAGCAGTCGCGGGAGCTTTACGCGGCCGATGTCCTCGCTTTGCGGAGCATGCGCGCACGCCTCTGCAATAAGAACGGAGCTTTCCTCCGTGAGTGTGTTAATCGCATTCGCGCCTTTTATAAATTCATCAATATCGCCCTTATATCGTGCAAAGAGAACTGAAAAGGATGTGAGAAGGCTCTCAGGCGGCTTTTTTGCAAAAACCGTGCGGAACACCTGTGAATCGGTAATTATAAGCTTCGGCGGATTTTTCATCGCGCCGAGTGCGGCATCAATCCCGTCAGCGGTGACAGATGTTATGACGCACTTAAGGTCAAGAAGCTCGCGGATGGTCTGGACCTGCGGCAGAATAAGGCGTCCCTTTGGCGCCTGAATGTCCTGCGGCATAACGAGGAGGACGCTGTCACCCTCGCCTGCGAGATGCGCGGCGATTTTCGGCGCGTTGAAGTCCTCGGGCATTTTTTCTGCGATTGCGGCGCGGATCCGCTCTATGCCGTCGCCCGTTTTTGCGCTTGCGGGGATTGCGTCGTGCCCGAGGACGGTTTTATTTTCCGGAAACCTGTCCGACATTGCGGAAACGATGATAAACGGAATTTTCTTATCCATAAATATCTTCAGGTACTTTTCGTCTTCCGGCGCAGCCTCTCCTGCGACTGCAAGGATTGCGACATCTGTCTCATCGATTGCGGCACGCGTCTTTTCTATGCGAAGCGCGCCGAGCTCTCCGACATCGTCATACCCTGCGGTGTCGATAAATACGCACGGGCCGATGGGGAAAAGCTCCATAGTTTTATACACGGGGTCTGTCGTCGTGCCGGCAACATCGGAGACAAGCGCAACACTTCTTCCGCAGATTGCATTAAGGAGTGACGACTTGCCGCTGTTCCGCTTGCCGAAAATGCCTATATGAAGTCTTTCTCCGCGAGGTGTACTGTTAAGGCTCATATAAAAAGCTCCTTCGCTAAAATCTGAAATCGCGTTCGCCGCGGTTCATATCGCTGAGATGCTCCTCGACGATTTTGCGAACCTTGTCGTTCTTTATCTTCGCCGTTTCGCGCGCGATAACCGCCTCGCCAAGCTCCCTTGAACGCGCGCCTGCATAGTCCTCAAGATATTCCTTGAGCGTCATAAGTGCGTTTGCGCTGCAGATGTTTCCAATCTGGCCGGACTTTGCAAGGCTCATAAACCTGTCGCCCGTGCGGCCTTCGCGGTAGCATGCGGTGCAGAAGCTCGGCACATACCCAAGTTCTAAAAGCCATTCGACGACCTCGTCAAGCGTGCGTGTATCATTTACTTCAAACTGGGATGTGTTCTCGTCCTCGTCACGGTTGACATATCCGCCGACGCTTGTCGATGATGCGCCGCTAATCTGCGAAACGCCAAGCCGCAACACCTCGGCGCGCGTCTTTTTTGATTCGCGCGTTGAGATGATGATTCCCGTATACGGAACGGCGATGCGGAGAACGGAAACGATGCGCTCAAAAAGCTCGTCGGGGATAGCGTTCGGGAACTCGGAAAGGTCGACATTGTCGGCAGGGCGTATGCGAGGAACGCTTATCGTATGTGGACCTACGCCGAATCTTTCTTCAAGATGCACTGCATGCATAAGAAGTGCATAAAAATCGTACTTGTATTCGTAAAGACCGAACAGAACGCCGATTCCGACATCGTCTATCCCGCCCTGCATTGCGCGGTCCATCGCCTCGGTATGGTATTCGTAGTTGTGCTTCGGACCCTTCGGGTGCAGGTACTCATAGGTCGGCTTGTGGTATGTCTCCTGGAAGAGAATATATGTTCCGATTCCCGCTTCCTTAAGGCGGCGGTAGTTTTCAACGGTTGTTGCGGCAATGTTTACATTCACGCGGCGGATATTTCCGTTCTTGTGCTTTATTCCGTAGATTGTCTTTATGCTTTCAAGCACATATTCTATCGGGCTGTTTATCGGGTCCTCGCCCGTTTCGAGAGCGAGGCGCTTGTGTCCCATGTCGCAGAGCGCGTTGACCTCGGCGGCAATCTGCTCCTGAGTGAGCTTCTTTCTCGCAATGTGGCAGTTTGAGTGGTGATACGGGCAGTAGCGGCACTCGTTGACGCAGTAGTTTGAGAGATACAGCGGGGCAAACATGACGATTCTGTTGCCGTATATGCGCTCCTTTATCTCTATTGCAAGCGCCTCTATCTCGCGGCGGATATCGGCATCGTCGCAGAGGAGAAGAACCATTGCCTCACGCGGAGTAAGCCCTGCAAGCGTGCGCGCCTTCTTGAGAATTTCGTCTATAAGCTCGCGGTTGTTCTTGTTTTCCTCGCCGTAGGCGATGCCGAGCTTTATCTCCTCATCGTTTATAAAATCTGCGGCGTTTGCGGATTTTGGATTGTACATATTAAAAAACTTCCTTTCATAAAAGACGCAGGGGAAAAGCCCTTTACGCCTTTTTGGTGTTATTGATTTAAAGCTGTCGTGCTTTTATGGTCACCGCGGGAGATTGCGAGGCGGCAACCCGTGCTTTCTATGCGGCGCCTGAGCTCAGCAATATGCTCAGAGGATTCTGCGCCTGTGTGCAGCTTGTTATTATACAGAGTGTATTTCGAGCGCAAATCGGGCGGCGAAAGATTCGGCATCACGACATTTGCCCCTGCAAGTATGCCTTTTTCGCGTCCCGACGGGTCAATCGTCCCGAGCGCAGTCGTTGCAGGGAGGAGCGCAGTCGGGCAGATAAGGCGTGAGAGCGCAAGCATATAAAGCGTGCTTTTGAGGCTTCCTGCGGAGAAGTCTGCAAACGGCGTGTCCTTGTGCGGAATGAATGGGCCTATGCCTATCATCTGCGGCGCGAAATCAGCAATAAACAAGAGGTCATCTGCGAGGTTTTCTGCCGTCTGGAACGGGGAGCCGACCATGAATCCGCACCCGACCTGGTATCCTATTTCCTTTAATGTGTAAAGGCAGCGTTTTCTGTTTTGGGGAGAAAGTGAGTTCGGGTGCAGCCTGCGGTAGTGCGAATCTGTCGCCGTTTCGTGACGCAGGAGATATCTGTCTGCTCCTGCTGTAAAATACGCGCGGTACTCTTCGTCACTCTTTTCGCCGACAGAGAGCGTAACAGCACAGTCGGGAAATTCCTGTTTTATTGATGAAACAATGTCGCATATGTCATGCGTTGTGTAGGATAAGTCCTCGCCGCCCTGCAGGACGAAGGTGCGGAATCCGAGAGGATACCCTGTGCGGCAGCAGGCGAGTATCTCGTCCTTGGTAAGGCGGTATCTGGAGCAGTTGCGGTTGCTCTTCCGTATTCCGCAGTAGAAGCAGTCGTTTTTGCAATAGTTTGAAATTTCGATAAGCCCGCGCATGAACACTACATTTCCGTAAACGGAATCGCGCGCCTTTCGCGCAAGGGAAAAAAGAGTTTCACTTTCGGGCATCTCGGAAATTAGGCTTATAAGATGCTTTTTGTCGAGGAGATTTTTTCTTGCAAACACGGCACTTTCCCTCCTCTGTTATGATTTTTTGGAGTAGATGGTTTTTGTGCTGACGCCGGGTAGCATGCCGAGCTTTCCGGCAATCGAGCTTATAATGTTGTCAGGCGCATCAAGTGCAACGCTTATTATGGAAATTCCGCGCTTCGGATAGGGAAGGCCCATGCGTCCGATTATATATGCGCCGAACTCGTGAAGTATTGTGTTTATGCCCTCTGCACTGTCGTAATTTTCGACTATTATTCCGATGAGCGCAACGCGCTTGTCGTCCAATTAAAACACCTCCTGAAAAAGAAAACGCCCTACCGTAAAGGCAGAGCAACAAGTGCCGCAAGGTTATCTTCACCTGCGGATTTTTTATATATCTGCCTTTCACGTCAGACCTGAAATCTTCTGTGTCAGTACACTATTAGAATAATACATAACCGCCCGAAAGTCAAGTTTTGGCGCATATAAAAATATACTTTAAGTAATATTAATATATTATAATACGAATTGAAATCAAAAATAAAGAAAACAGCAGAACGGGACACCCCGTTCTGCTGTTTAAAGTGATTCCGCGCCGTACATTGCGAGTGTGAATTTTAAAAGGCACATGTCGCGGAAACGGTATATAGAGCTGCGCTCATAGCCGAGAAGCTCTTTTACCTTTCGTATATTGGCAGGGTCAGGGGACATATAAAATTCCTTCAGAACCTTCCTCTCTGTCTCTGTCAAAGCGGAAAGTCCGCGGTCTATCAGACGGATAAGTGATTCTGCAAACTTTATGTTCTGCTTCAGCCGCTCAACCTCAACGATGGCGTCAACAATCTTTGTGTCGGTACGGCGCCTTGGATTCTTTCCGAGAGAGCTTCTCCCCGATGCTGCAATCCCCTTTGCAATGGAAATTCTCTCGCGGCAGTTTTTTATCCCCTCTTTCAGGAGGTTGTAACGGCGGAGGTCGTCAACCGCACATGCTTTCCAGTCCATAGCCTTTCTCCTCTCCGTTCCAGGTGCGGAATACGCGGCATTCGTCGTAGTACCCGAGCTTGCCTGCTTTTTTCAGTCTGCGCAGAACGCGCATGCATTCGCGGAGCGGACGCGATTTCCATATGCTCAGGCGCATTGCAAGCTGCTCAAGGCTCTGGTCAAAGTCCTCCTTGATGCAGATGGATATGAGCGCGTATGTTATGCTCTGCTGCGGATCGTAAAAGTCAAGCGACCATATTTTCTGTTTCGGAAGCTTTTTTCTCCCTCGCTTTTTTGGCGCATCTGAGAGTTTTGTCTGCTCTGAAATGCCTAAAATTTTGTTTATGGCGTTCTCGATTTCTTTAGATGATGTTTTCATTTACGTCTTTCTCCCAAATTTCATAATACCGAATGCAGTATATGCAACCAACCGCATCCCCGTCAATGTCCTTGGCGACAGTGTCGCCCCCGTCGAGCTCCGCTCCGCACACGGGACATCTGTAGCGCGGCTCCGTGATGCTGTCGTGCTCCTTGAGAAAACTCTCTGTGTTGTGCTCGCCTGACTGAAAATATGTTTTTGTTGTAAAGACCTCCTATATCATTTGTGATGATATACTAACACAAAAGCGATTTTCTGTCAACATTTAAAATGATTATTTTTCTAAAAAAATAAAAAATTGCTTGCAAATCAGCATATTAAATGATATGATATAATCATATTATGTGATAAGGTGTGATTGCATGATTGCGCGGGAGATTAAGAGACAGCGTGAGAAGAACGGTTTTTCGCAGGCGGAGCTTGGGAGAAGGCTTGGCGTGGGCCAGTCTACGGTGGCTATGTGGGAGAGCGGCAAAAACAATCCCGAGTACGGGACGCTTTTAAAGCTTGCGGATATTTTCGGCGTCGGGATAGATATCCTCGCAGGAGGGCTTACGGCTACGGGCGGACTTACGATTCCCGTGCTTGGCCGCGTTCAGGCAGGGGTTCCGATTACTGCGGTTGAGGATATTATCGGATATGAAGATATATCTGCGGAGATGCGCCGTCACGGAGAGTATTTTGCGTTGCAGATTCGCGGTGACAGCATGGAGCCGCGCATGAAAGAGGGCGATATCGTAATTGTGCGGCGGCAGGATGTTGTGAACAACGGAGAGATTGCCATCGTGCTTGTAGGTAACGAGGACGCGACATGCAAGAAGTTTTACAAGCATAAGGACGGGATATCGCTCGTGTCGCTTAATCCGCAGTATGCGCCGATGTTCTTTTCGGCGCAGGAGCTTCAGAAAACAAAAATAAAGGTGCTCGGCAGAGTTACTGAGCTGCGGGCACGGCTTTAGAATTTCAAATAAAAAATGTGCCACCGCGTTTACTTAAGCGTGTGGCACATTTCTGCAATTAAGAATGAAAGCTCTTTAAGCGTCGTTATTCCCGTAATGCGCGTTTTATAGAAATTTCCGCCGCGCACACCGCGCAGGTACCATGCGATGTGCCGCCGCGCTTCAAGAACGGCAA
>JAZRPG010000016.1:0-4179 GCA_045649105.1 Eubacteriales bacterium | reverse complement strand
CATATAAGTGTGTATTTTTTTACTTTTTGGTAAAAATGCATGCTCTATTTTCGCATACTTGTATGAGATGTCGAGATTTGTGTCGCAGCAATGGGAGTTATGCATTTTTCGTGCGTAGCTTCGGCTGCGCACTTTTTTATTTGCGGGGGAAATAAATGAACATAAAGCTGGAACTTTTAAGAAACTACATATCTGATTTTATAAAAGACAAGGTCGAAGATTTTGAAATTGATGCATCGCAGATTGCCGATACAACTGCCATACAGATGCTGTCCGAGATACAGAAAGTAATTAAGGACGAAAGCTATTCTGATTTTGATGCAATGGAAGAAATTGTTTGCATATTCCAAAAGCATAATGTTGATTTTGGCGTGCGTCACGACTTTTAGCCGCCTGCAGAGAGATGATGTATAAACTGATTTGCTTTGTCATATCCGTGAGTTTTTGCATATAATAGCGTGAATTGTGAAAGGGTGAAGCTTTTATGGCTTATGACAGGCAAGCGGCTGTGGCTTATGCTCGGGAATGGGCATTTTCGCGCAATCCGCGCTACTATAATTTTGATGAGCTTGGCGGAGATTGCACAAATTTTGTCTCGCAATGCGTATATGCGGGTGCAGGGGTAATGAATTTTACGCCGGAGTACGGCTGGTATTACCTCTCGATTAATATGCGGACGCCGTCATGGACGGGTGTGCGGTTTTTCTATGATTTTATGACGACGAATGAGGGCGACGGACCGTACGGGCGCGATGCGCCGCTTCTTGAGGCGCGCCCGGGTGATGTTATCCAGCTTGCATTTAATAACAGCTCTGATTTTACGCATACCCTGCTCGTCGTACGCGCGGGAAGAAACCCGAATCCGAGAAACATTTTTCTCGCCGCCCACACATACGATGCGTATAACAGGCGTATGAGCAGCTACGAATACACAAACGCAAGACTTATTCATATAGAAGATGTGCGCGGACAATAAAGTCCGCGCAATTTTTCTGCCCTGATGAATAAAATTGTAAAATAGCGGTAAAATATCTTCGGTAAGAGGTGAATGTATTTTGAAGATGTCAAAGCAGGAGTATGCCGACTATGTATCGAAGATGGAGCCGCGCTCGCCGCATCTTAAGAATTTTATAAAAGCGTTCATTATCGGCGGTGCGATATGTATTTTAGGGCAGCTTATAATATATCTGTATGCGCACCTTGGGCTTTCGGCAGATAATGCCGCTGCTGCCGCCTCTGCAACGCTTATAGGTCTCTCGGGGGTGCTTACGGGGCTCGGGCTTTATGATAAGCTTGCAAAGCATGCAGGCGCGGGGACGCTTGTGCCGATAACCGGCTTTGCAAACTCGATTGTTTCCGAAGCTCTCGAATTTAAAAGCGAGGGGTTTATACTCGGGATGTGCGCCAACATGTTTAAGCTTGCGGGGCCTGTTCTTGTATTCGGCATTTCAGCATCGGTAATATACGGGATTGTGCTGCTGTTTTTTGTGTAAGAGGTGAGTTTTTTTGAAGGGCAGAGGAACGCTTAGGTTTAAAAACATGCCGTCCGTAATCGCGACGGGGAGTGTTGTGGGGAAAAAGGAAAGCGAAGGTCCGCTTGCAGGGTATTTTGACCGGACGGTCAGTGACGGCCGCTTCGGACAGAAGACATGGGAGCAGGCGGAGAGTAAATTTCAGAACAGCGCGCTTTCACATGCGCTTTCAAAAGCCAATCTTGAAACTCAGGATTTATCATGCATTTTCTCAGGCGATTTGCTCAATCAGTGCACGGCATCAAGCTTTGCATTCCGCGACAGTGATGTCCCGTATTTCGGAATGTACGGCGCATGCTCAACCTTTGTTGAGGGGCTTATTCTTGCCGCCGTGGCAGTAGATGCGGGCTTTGCGGAAACTGCAGCTGTGTGCGCCTCGTCGCACTTTTGTACGGCTGAGCGTCAGTACAGAAATCCGCTCAGCTACGGAGGTCAGCGCCCGCCGACAGCACAGAGGACGGTGACCGGCTCAGGAGCTGTGCTTATATCGGGGTCACAAGAAACAGCGCCGCGGATAACTGCTGCAACAATAGGAACGGTAATCGATTCCGGAATATCGGACGCAAACAATATGGGTGCATCCATGGCGCCTGCGGCATATGACGCTCTCCGACGGCACTTTGAGAATACGGACACAAAACCTTCAGACTATGACCTTATCGCGACGGGGGATTTGGGCGAGGTCGGAAGAAAAATTCTTCTCCATCTGTTCGAGCGGGACGGAACAGAGCTTGGGGACAGGTATATAGACTGCGGATGCGAGATGTTTGATATACATCGGCAGGATGTGCATTCGGGGGCATCGGGCGCGGCATGCTCTGCCACGGTTTTTGCAGGATATATATATGACGGTCTCAGAAAGGGAAAATGGAAACGGATTCTGCTTGCCGGGACAGGCTCTCTGCAGTCTACACTGACCGTTCAGCAGAAAGAGACAATCCCGGGGATATGCCATGTCGTTGAGATGGGATAGGAGGATATATGGAGCTTCTGAAAGCGTTTTTTGTCGGCGGTGTGCTGTGCGGTATCGGGCAGATATTGATAGACAGAACAAAGCTTACGCCCGCGCGCATACTTACGGGTTATGTAGTTGCGGGTGTGATTTTGTCAGTAGCGGGCATATATGGCCCTTTGGCAGAGTGGGCAGGCGCCGGCGCAAGCGTTCCGCTCACGGGATTTGGCCATCTTCTTGCAAAGGGTGTCCGCACAGCAGTCTTTGAGGAAGGCGCGATAGGTCTGCTTAAAGGCGGGGTGACAGCGGCATCGGCAGGAATTGCGGCGTCAGTACTTTTTGGGTTTGTCGCGGCATTGATTTTTAAGACGCATGAAAAATAGCCGCAACTTGTCCCGGATGTGCGTATTGATTTTAAAAAACAGTTGACATATTCTTCGTAATGTGGTATTCTAATATGGCACGAAAGAAAAGCGTGCAGCCGTATACGCTGACACCTGCCGCTGTGGTGGAATCGGCAGACACAAAGGACTTAAAATCCTTCGATAGAAATATCGTACCGGTTCAAGTCCGGTCAGCGGCACCATATATCGCGGAGTGGAGCAGCCTGGTAGCTCGTCGGGCTCATAACCCGAAGGTCGTTGGTTCAAATCCGGCCTCCGCAACCAAAAAGAAAAGTCACGCGTCAGCGTGACTTTTTCTTTTTATCTGCAGAAGGGGGAATGGTGAAAAATTCTGAGGGTTATGAGCCCGACGGGCGAATAACTTGCTCTCGTGCTGAGCGCTGCCGGCGGCAGATGCAGCGAAGCTCGAGAGGGGCAGAGGTCAAAATGGTTCAGCGGCAGCGAAATAAACCATTTTGGGCACCTCACCCCGTGGTCGTTGGTACAAATCCGGACTCCGCAACCAACAAAAAACAGGACTTTTGTCTACCAAGACAAGAGTCCTGTTTTTGAATGATGTTTGCCTTCGGCAAATGGTGTTGGCGTTGCCAATGATGACGGCTTCGCCTAATGATGTCGCTTCGCCACATTTGGCAAACATCGCATCATTGCGAATGAAATGAGCAGCAGCATATTTGCAAGGTAAATGCATCATATCGCCCGTGGCGATGCATCATTGAAACATACAAAATTTTGTGATACAATTTGGCAGAAGGAGGCGGTTTTATGAAAAGGCTTGTTTTTGGGTGTGCACTTATGCTATTAGGAGCAATTTGCGGAACAGGGTGGATTGTCGCTTGGTGTATACTCGTAGGACCTGATACACAAGTAGTTTGGACGTTTCCTGTGGCGACATTGCTAAATGTCATTTGGGGGAGATTGGATGCATACATTGCACTTTTGTTTTACATTATCTCTGCATATGGTGCCTATATTGCAATAAGAGAACTGCGTAAAGACTGAAAAATTCCAGTTTATTGTGAGGATTAATTAGTGCACTTTTTATACAAAAAAGTCATCCGCCCGCTTCCTTGCATCTCCTCTTTCACAAGAAGTCACGCTCGGTTCGTCTGTTCGGTTGCGGGCGCCCTCTCGGTCGGCTCACTGTCGCTACCAACTTTTTGTGATTTTTTTATTTTGACACGTTATGAATACTCGTGACCAAAAGAACAGACATCCGGGGTGGATGTCTCTTCTCTTTAAATGTGGCTTAATACAGCAGGTGTTTTTCTACTTTATAATTCTGACGCGT
>JAZRPG010000015.1:0-42073 GCA_045649105.1 Eubacteriales bacterium | reverse complement strand
GTAAACAGCGGTGATGCGATTCGCAAAATTGCGAAAGCGACAAAAGACGGGCATTTATACGGAGCATTTAACCGCGCGAGAAGCTCGATGAACATCGTTTCGGATATGCTCCGAAACAAGCAGACGAATATACGCGGGCAGAAGGTGGGCGAGAGCCTTGAGGGAATATTAACCCCTATAAAGGAAAAGGGAGAAGAATATTTTTATAACTTCAATCTCTATCTTCTTCACAAGCACAATGTGGCAAGAATGAGCATCAGAGATACAAGAGCGGAGGAAATGGCGTGGGCAGCGCTTAGGCAGTTTACAAAGAAAAATCCGGACTTCTCAATGATGCAGGAAGAGGACCTCGAAAGAACGAGCCTGTGGGATGATAACCGAGGAAGACTTGCGAGAGAGTACATTGAGCTTCGGAGGAATTTAAGAGCGGCGGAGGAAAAGAACAAGCCTATTTTCTTTAACAATGAAGCGCTTCCGCTAAATGCAGATGACTCACGATACGAAGCGGCAAAGCTTCTCCGCAAAAATCCTGACTTTGCAGAGTTTGAGGCAAAAGTGCGCAAATACCTCGACAATCTTATGGAATACCGCGTGGACAGCGGGCTTATAACCCGTGAAGAGGCGGAGTATCTCAGAAAGAAGTACCCCGACTATATTCCTACATACAGGAATACGGAAAGCGTACAAAAACAGATGCAGGGCAAAACGAACACAGGAACGGCGACAGGACGCGCAAAGGGCGGAAACGAGCCGATACTTCCGCTTGATGTTGCACTTGCCGAAATGACGAAGAAGGTTATAAGAAGCGGACAGAAAAACATTTTTGCAAACAAGCTTTTCGATTTATACAACAGTAATTCAAAGGAGCTTGACGGATACATAACCGATGTCAGAGAGGGAGGGCGGGATATAGACGCGGAGATTGACAGCTTCGGAGAGGAACCGACATTTGACAATACGGTCAGCTTCCACATGAACGGAAAGAGCGTTGAGCTTACAGTTACGCCGGAGCTTTTTGAGGCGTTTGATGCGCTCTCCAAAGTGCCGAAGGAACAGCCGCCATGGCTGAAAACATGGGGAAAGATAGTTGATGTTTACAAGAAGCTTATAACCACATATGACCCGACATTTATTGTGAGAAACGGACTTAAAGACCTTTTTGACGGTATTTTCCAAAGCAAGGATACGGTGGCGTTTTTAAAGAATTACGGGCGGGCATACAAGGAGATTTTGCGCGGAGGAGAGATGTGGGAGCTTTACCAAGCGGCAGGCGGGCTCTATTCCTCGCGCTTTGAGGAGTTGCAGAACGAGGGAATAACCGAGAGGGGCGGGAAGCTTGCAAAGGTAAAAGAAAAACTTGCTTTTGCGAACATGGCAGTTGAGCAGGCGCCGAGACTTGCGGAGTTTATGAGTGTTGTTGAAAAGGGCGATATAAACTCTGCGGATACGATTTCAGATGCGCTCCTTGCGGCGGCAGAGGTAACAACAAACTTCGGGGAGAGCGGGACATGGGGAAAGGTGCTTAATAAATATGCGGTTCCGTTTCTCAATCCCGCCATACAGGGGACGGCGAAAATTGCAAGGACATTCACGGAAAGCAAGACTGCAAAAGAGTGGCTGGGGCTTGCCGTCAAATGTACAATAATGGGGCTTTCGGCAGGATTCCTCAACGACCTTATAAATGGCGACGATGAGGATTATGAAAATCTCCCGGACAGAACGAAGGACAACTACTTCCTGTTCCCGACAGGTGACGGAAAATTTTTAAAGCTTCCGAAAGGCCGCGTTATGGCCGCGCTCGGCGTTGTTGCCGACAGAGTGCGCGACACGATGACGGGTGAAAAGGTGGACGCAGGCGAGGCTTTTTCGAGAATTGCAGAAAACATACTCCCACAGGATATGTTAAGTAATAATATATTTGAAGCATTTCGTAAGGCCGATTTGTTCAATGACGAGAGCCGCGGAAGGACATGGTACGGTACCGACATCGAGAATGACAGTCTTCAGGCGCTCCCTGCGGGAGAGAGGTTTGACAGCTCGACAGACTATATTTCAAAGACGCTGGGAAAGACACTCGGGGTATCTCCGAAGAAGCTCAATTATATCCTTGAGCAGTACACGGGCGGTGCCGGGAGAATGATTCTCCCGATGATTACGCCGAGTGAGCAGAAAGGGGACAGCGTGGCAGGGAATATAGCGCTCGGGATTTTGAGCATGATAACATCAAGCTTTTCTGCCGACAGCAAGATGTCAAACAAGATAAGCGGAGAGTTTTACGATGCGGTTGATGCGGCCGAGCAGGCGAAAAATTCCGCGAAGGGCACGCTTGCGGATAAAATCGTTTATAAGCACCTAAATCGAGAGCGGAATATGGCAGGGACATACAGCTCAAAGATAAGAGCCGCGGAGGCTGACGAAGAGCTCACGAGCAAAGAACGGCGCGCAGCTGTCAGAGCGGCAAGCGCGGAGAGGACGGCATACCAGAAGACGATACTTGAAAACATCGACAAGTACCGTACGAATGTCGATAAGTTTTTAAAGAAATATCCGGGCCGTGATGAGGATAAAAAGCTTGAATATGCCTACAGGGAGGCAAACCGCGCGCTTTACGGAGAGGAATATGCGATAAGGGTAAACGGCGGCGCTGATGTTCACAAAAAGGCGGAGGAGAAGGTCCGGCGCGGAAAGACGACCTGGAAGAAGTATTACGACGAATACTTCGGAAAAACGGAAAGGCGATATGGTGCTATATCCGACCGATTCGACATATCGTATGCGGAGTTTGAAAAAATCGAGCGTGCGATATCTGAGAACAGCTCAAAGTCAGACGAGATTTCGGCGATAGAGAAGCTCGGGTATAAGAACAGCATCGCCAGACGGATATACACGCTGTACCATAATGCGGAATAAGAAAGGAGAAGCGATATGGATATAAAAAAGACGGCAACGGAGATTTGGGAAGAGTTCGGCCGCGGCAAGAGCTACAACAAGTCGATTGATTTATACGAGACCGTGAAAAAGTGCGAAAACTTTTTCATCGGCAAGCAGTGGGAGGGGCTTAATGCCCCTGACCTGCCGAAGCCTGTTCTTAATGTAACAAGGCGCGTCGTAAGTTATTTTATAGCAATGCTTGTATCCGATGATGTAGGTATACTTCTTGAGCCGTATAAGAAAACGAAAATGCAGATGGAAGCGGGAGACGGCAGCGGACCGACGGAGGTCATAAAAGAGGAGCTCGATGCGAGGACGATTGAAACCGAGGTGGACAAGACGATTGAGCGCTGTAATATAAAAGCACAGGCGCGAAAGATAGTAAGGAATGCGGCGGTTGACGGCGATTCGTATATGTACTTTTATTTCGATGAGGGGATAGACGCGGGAAACGGCGCGAGAGGCGGAATCGTCTCCGAGGTTATTGACAACACAAGCGTTATTTTCGGGAATCCGTACAAATACGAGGTTCAGAAGCAGCCGTACATAATAATAGCAACACCGTGTATTCTGGCCGATGTGCGCGAGGAGGCTAAAAGACGCGGGAAGACTGAAGACGAGATTTCGCAGATTCACGCTGACAATGATTCGGACATATACACATACAAGGAGAGCGGGAGCAGGGAACTCTGCACGGTCATAACAAAGCTCTGGCGCGAAAACGGCAGCGTTCATGCAATTAAGACGACGAAGGATGTAGTGCTTCGTGAGGAGTGGGACACGAAGTATGAACGCTATCCGATAGCAAATATGGTGTGGGAGGAGATAAAAAACTCATACCACGGCATGAGCGCTGTTTCGCAGACGATTCCGAATCAGATATGCATAAATCAGCTCTACGCCATGAGCATACACTGGGCGAAAACCGGAGCTATACAGAAAATGCTCTATGATGCAACAAAGATTCCTTCCTGGAACAACAAGGTGGGACAGGCTATAGGAGTTATAGGGAATCCTAACGAGGCGATTGCTTCCGCTTCAGGCGGCGCCAACATGTCACCGCAGATGATGAACATTATAAACGGGCTTATGCAGCACACGGCGGAATATATGGGCGCGAATGATTCTGCGCTCGGAAACGTAAGGCCGGACAACACATCTGCAATTATTGCAACGCAGAATGCCGCCGCGATGCCGCTTGAAATACAAAGACTTGAGTATTTCAGGTTTATGGAAGAATGCGTGAGGATAATTATCGATATTATCCGCGCGGACTACGGAACACGGCCGATAAACATAACATACGACGGCGCGACTTTCGAGGGAGTGCACGATTTCTCAACACTGAGCGATGCAAACTACAACATGAAAATTGAGATAGGACAGTCGTCATACTGGAGCGAGCTCACACAGATTCAGACGGCGGACAATCTTCTGGCGAAGGGGATTGTTCCCGATGCGATTACATATCTCGAATCAATCCCCGACAAGTTTATAAAGAACAAGGCAAAGATAGTTAAAACGCTCAGGGAAAACATAAAACAGCAACAGCAGGCGGCACAGGCACAGCAGACCATGCAGGGTGCGGAGGCCTCGCTTATGCAGGATATAGGGGGTAATGTAAAATGAGCTTGGACAACTACAAGATAACAGCATATGAGGACAATGTGGCAGACTTGCCCGATTATCCTTCAGACGAAGGCTTTACGGCAAAACAGCTTAAGGCGATTTTTGACGGAAGAGGCGACAAGGAGATAAAGGAAAAGCACAATGCGCTTGTCGACGCGGTGTCAGAAATTGCAGACGGCGGCAAGGAACATGAAGAAAACACACAAAATCCGCACGGAGTAACGGCGGAGCAGGCAGGAGCGGAGCCTTCGGGAAGTATTGCGACGCATGACGAAAACGGGACGGCACACGCGGATATACGGGAGAGCATTCGACTGCACAAAGAGGAAACGGGGAATCCGCACGGAGTAACGGCGGAGCAGGCAGGAGCGGAGCCTTCGGGAAGTATTGTGGCGCATGACGGAAGCGTTACGGCGCATGCGGATATACGGGAGAGCATTCGACTGCATAAAGAGGACACGGAAAATCCGCACGGAGTGACGGCCGCGCAAATCGGGCTCGGGAATGCGGACAATACTGCCGATAAGGACAAGCCGGTAAGCACAGCGACCGCGGCGGCGCTTGAGGCTCTCCGTGAGGAAGCAACGGAGTATACAGACAGAGTGGCAAGCGGTAAGGCGGACGCTGTGAAATTCCGCACTGAAAGGGCAAAAACACATGTTGTATACGACAGCACGGACAGTCCGATTGATTCTCTTTCCATTTATGGAGAAAACAATGAAGATGAAATCGGTGAAAATCTGCTTAACCCTGAAGACTTTCATAAAGGCAGCGGTTCATCAGGAGTATCATACGCGTCAAACGGTGACGGGACAATCACATTAAGCGGCGGCATCAATGAGGGCGAAACACTTGTTATAGGTTTTACTGAAACTGATATGACGGATGTTAATAATCCGATAATGGGAGCTGAAGCCGAAGCGGGTACATATATATTTGATGTAGAAGGTCTGCCGGATAATACGGGACTCGATATAGCCCTTTTCAGTAAAGGAAAAACAATACCTGAGACAATACAGATAACGGCAGCAGAACTGCCGTTTACCATTAAAAAGGCTGAAGCCGGATTTATAAATCTATCTGTTAATCATTTTTACGATGGAACTTCTGACAAATATGTTGATTTCGGTACCGGTACAACGGTAAAGCCGACATTGAGGTTTGCTGGCGTTAAAAATCCGACTGTCAGAGTGCACGGAAAGAATTTGATTCCTGTCCGACCCGGCACATCAATAAGCGGAGGTGTCACATGGAATGTGGAGGAAAACGGCAAAATTACCGCAAGCGGCACGGCAACCTCATACAGTACACGAAAAATAGCAGAAGGTTTTTTTCTGGGAGCAGGAACATATACCATATCCATTGAAGGTGTTGCAAATAATGTAAGATTTGAAACAACTACCTTGGATTCCATAAATGGCAAGCAATTACCTCAAACATTTACATTATCTAAGGGCGGCACGCATTATTTAAACCTTACAAGGGCTGCCAATGGAGAAGTAGAGGTTAATGGGTATATTCAAATTGAAGCAGGCTCCCGAGCCACAGAATATGAGCCGTATAAAACGCCGCAAACGGTGACTGTGCCGTACACACTCGGAAGCGGTGATGCGGTTACGCTGTCAGACGGGGCTGTAAAGATTAATATAAGCGGAGAGGGAACAGACATAACGGAAACAGAAGCCGGACAGGCTCTTCTTGCATTGCATACGAATTATCCCAATACGAGCATAGTATGTGATGCTCCTTGCAGTGCAGAATACCTTGCCGACACAACAAACGCTTTTAATAATCTTAAAACCACATTAACACAAGCAATTATTGCATTAGGGGGGGATTATAATGTTTAATTTTTCAGAATGGTTAGTATCAGGGATTATAGACGGATATAAAAAAGGGTATACGCCTTTTGTCAGAGTTACGGAATTAACTGCCGCATACCTCTCAAAAGGTTTTATATCAGAAGCACAGGCAGAGGAAATTGCGGCGGCCTGTCCTGCCCCGATTCAGGAAACAACCGACACAATAACAGAGTAAGTGGAAGGGCACAGGAGGGTATGATGTGAAGCCTATGCAATAACATAAAAAAAGAAGGTTGTGGCGAAAGATGGAGTTTGATATCACGCCGAAGCAGCAACGGTTTATTGAAGCGGAGGCCTCAGAGGTTTTGTTCGGAGGTGCTGCAGGCGGAGGAAAGTCGTATGCTCAGCTGATAGACGCTTTTTTGTTTGCGCTTAAGTATCCGCGTTCGAAGCAGCTTATACTGCGAAGGACATTTCCGGAGCTTGAAAAAAGCCTCATCCGCGTAGCTTGTGACATATATCCCCGAAAGGTATTTAAGTATAATGCGAGCAAGCATGTGGGACGGTTTTTGAACGGCTCAATTATTGATTTTGCATACTGCGACAGCGAAAGAGATGTATATAAATATCAGTCGGCAGAGTATGACGTTATCCGTTTTGACGAGCTTACGCACTTTACAGAGCAGATGTACATATATCTGCTCTCTCGCGTGAGAGGGACAAACGGGTACCCGAAGCAGATAAAGAGCTCAACGAACCCGGGCGGAGTGGGGCACTCCTGGGTGAAGTCGAGATTTATTGATATCGGCGCGCCGAACTGTGAACACGACGGGAAAATATTTATACCGGCAATGGTGCAGGACAATGTTTTTCTGATGGAGAGCGACCCCGATTATGTAAAGCGCCTTGAAAAGCTCTCTGAAAAGGACAGGCAGGCGCTGCTTCACGGAAACTGGGATATATTTGACGGACAGTATTTCACGGAATGGAATCGCGGGATACACGTTATTGCACCGTTTGAAATCCCGAAAGATTGGCGACGGTATTTTGTTATGGACTACGGACTTGATATGCTTGCGGGGTATTGGATAGCGCTCGATGCATACGGAAGGGCATACGTATACAGAGAAATATATCAGAGCGGGCTTATTATATCTGAAGCTGCAAAATGCATTGTCAGGCTTACAGACGAGGAGATATACGCAAACATCGCGCCGCCTGACCTCTGGAACAGAAGACAGGATACGGGGAAAAGCGCAGCCGAGATATTTGCAGAAAACGGCGTGTGCCTTGTCCGCGCGAACAATGACCGTGTGCAGGGCTGGTACAACCTCAAGGAATGGCTGAGGCCATGCAAAAACGAACAAGGAGAAACGATTGCGCCGCTTCGCATTTTTTCAAATTGTTTAAACTTAATACGCACTCTGCCGAGTGTCGCGATGGACGGCAAAAATCCGAATGACGTCGCGCGGGAGCCTCACGAGCTCACGCACGCTCCCGATGCCATTCGGTATTTTGTTGCCGGAAGACCGACGCCTGCAGTTGCGGTAGCCGCGTATGATGAAGATGCGCCGGGCTATGATACACAATTACAGGAAATTTTTAATTATGGAGGGTGAAAAAAGAAATGTTAAAAATTAAGGGAATGATATGCGCTTTCATCGGCGCATTCGGAGGAGTTATTGCGAATCTGCTTGGAGGGTGGACGTCGGACATGGAAACGCTTCTTATTTTTATGACTATTGATTTTGTTACGGGGCTTCTTGTCGCGGGGGTTTTCAAAAACAGCAACAAGTCAGATACCGGCGCTTTGAACTCGAAGGCAGGGTGGAAAGGGCTTTGTAAAAAATGCGTGACTCTGCTTTTCGTAATTATAGCGCACAGGCTTGATGTTGAGCTTAGAGTGGAATACATAAGAACGGCGGCGATTATAGGTTTTGTATTCAATGAGGCGATATCTATTGTTGAAAATGCGGGGTTAATGGGTGTGCCGCTCCCGGAGATTATAATTCGCGCGATTGAGGTACTGAAGGAAAAGTCGGAGGGAGAGGCAGAATGAGAATTCTTTTAATTGCCGGGCACGGAGAGGGAGACCCGGGGACGGTACAGAACGGGCTTGAGGAGGCTGAACTTGCGCGGGAGCAGGTAACATTGCTTCAGAAAAGTCTGATTGCGCGAGGCATACAGACGGATGTATATAATATGCAGAAGAGTATGTGCCAATACCTGCGCGCGGGAAACAGCTATAATTTCGGACTGTATGACTATGTTCTGGAGGTGCATTTTAACTCTTCGAAAACACCTGAGGACGGAGAAACAACCGGCACTGAAATTTATGTACATAAAACTGAAAAGATAAGGACTGCGGAAGAAAATATTTTAAAAGAGCTTGAGTCGCTTGGTTTTACAAACAGAAAAGTAAGGGACGATAAGGAAGATTTGCTTGTAATGAATGTTTGCAAGGTGAAGCAGAAAAGGAGCTATGCGCTTATTGAAATCTGTTTCTTGTCCGATGCAGATGATGTCAGGCTGTATCTTGCCAACAAGGTCGCTGTGGCAGATGCCATAGCCCGTGGAATTGCCCGCGGGTATGGCTTGGCAGTGGAGGAGAGACCGGCACAGGAATCTTCCGACGGACGGATATATAAAGTTCCGGCAGATGAAATTGAGTATATCGGATATTTTTACGGCAAGAACGGGAATGAAAGCATAAAAAGTGCATATACGAGGATTTCAGGCGAGCGGGGCAGAGAGCCGGATTATCTCTTCAATGCAGAGTTGTTTGAGTTTAACAGCAGAGAAGCTGCAAGTGATGTCGTTTGTGGCGGAAAGGTGCATAAGCTTTCGGAAAATTACGGGATAGCGTTTCCTGACAACAAAAAGGCGGTATTTTGCTATAAAAACAACATTAATGCAAGGGATTATGTCGGGGCATACCCTGTGCTTATAAAGAACGGAATTGCGGAAAGCGCAGAGCCGGGAGCAGTGTCCGGGAGCAGAGGAAGGACGGCGCTCGGAGTTGATGGTGCCGGCAATGTTTATATTGCTCTTGTTCCGGACGGAAAAAACGATATGACAATCTCTGAGCTTCGGACGGCGTTGAAATCTGCAGGTGCGCATAATGCAATTAACCTTGACGGAGGCGGGAGCACACAGTTCTATGCTCCGGGAGGAAAAAGTCATTACACCGGGCGTAATCTCCGCGGATTCATCGGTATATGGCTGAAGAAAAAAGAAACGGTACAGGAAATCGAAAGAATTATTTCCGTGGCGGAGTTAAAGGCTATGGGATATACCGGTATAAAGTGGTGAAAATAAAGAAGCCCTCTTCGCGGAATTGACTGTGAGGGAGTGGTTGTTTTGACTACTTTTTGACTACTTTGTGTAGGATAAAAGGGGATATTTTGAGATAGTTTTTAAAATCAAAAATAAAGAAGAAAAAAACGCACAAGCCTTGAAAATGCAAGGTTTGTGCGGTTTTTCGCTTGGAGCTGTTAACCGGATTTGAACCGGTGACCTCTTCCTTACCAAGGAAGTGCTCTACCTCCTGAGCTATAACAGCGCGCATGGCGACCCGGATGGGGCTCGAACCCACGACCTCTAGCGTGACAGGCTAGCGTTCTAACCAACTGAACTACCGGGCCAGGCGTGTTGCGCAAAAAGTATTATACAATATTAAGGCTCAGACTGTCAATAGTGCATCGAAAAATATTATCGGCGTGTGTTTTTTGAAATCAATTTCTGAATTTACTTAGGTATAACTTGTTTTTTTTAATAGTAATTGGTATAATGTATATAGAATACACAGCCCGTTCCGGAGGTAATTGTTTTGGGGATAGCAAATAGAGTGTTGTCGCTGTTTGAAGGATATAACTGGCTGATTATTCCGGCGGCATTTTTTGCAGTTGTATTTCACGAGGTAAGTCATGGATATGCCGCGTACCTTCTGGGCGACAGAACGGCGAAGGAGAATAGGCGGTTGTCACTCAACCCGATTAATCATATGGACCCGATAGGCTTAATCTGCATGGTTCTTTTCGGGTTTGGCTGGGCAAAACCTGTTCCCGTAAATCCGTATTATTTCAAAAAACGCAAGCTCGGTATGGTTATTGTAGCGCTTTTTGGTCCGTTAATGAATGTTATTATAGCGACATTGTCGGTTTTTTTGATGTTTGTATTGTTTAAAGTTCCGGCAACAGGCAGGGTGCCTGTTGCGGTGCTTAATCTGCTTTCCAATTTTCTTTATATCTCGGCGCTTCTTAATGTCGGGCTTGCGGTGTTTAATTTAATCCCGGTACCACCGCTTGACGGCTCAAAGATTCTTTTTTCAATATTGCCTGCGCGTATGTATGGTTATTTTCTCAAATATGAGCAGTTTGGAATGTTAATACTGCTTGTTCTGATAAATGTTCCGTTTTTTTCGCGGATTCTTATGTTGCTGAGGGGATTATTGCTTGAAGGAATACTCAGTATTGCGTCCGCAATTATTATGTAAGGAAGTTTTAAGATGGCAGAAATTACATATCATCTTGAGGTGTTTGACGGGCCTCTTGATTTGCTCCTTCACCTGATTTCGAAAAACAAGCTCAATATTTATGATATCCCGATACTGGAGATTTTGGAGCAGTACAATGCCGCCCTTGCGGAGATGCAGGAGCATGACCTTGAAATTACATGTGAGTTTGTTGCGATGTCTGCGCATCTTTTATACATTAAGTCAAAGATGCTTTTGCCGCGCCATGAGGAGCTGGACGATGAGGAGGACCCGCGAGCAAGACTTGTTGAGATGCTTCTTGAATATCAGAAGATAAAAGAGGTTAGCGGGGAGCTTAACAGCCGTTCTGAAATAGGGTTTGATATGTATACAAAAATGCCGGAGCCGATAGAGCCCGACAAGCGATACAAATATTCTCACGATAAGCTTGATTTGCGCCTGGCGATACTTGGCATGCTTGATAAAGCGGAGAGCAAAATTCCTCCGCGTATAAGTAATTTTGCGGGCATAGTCGGCCGCGAGGTATACTCCGTAGGAAAAAAGGTTAAATACATACTTGAGCGGCTCATGAAGCCGGGGAAGACAAGCTTTTTTGATTTGTTCGCAGGCGTGCGCTCGCGCTCGGAAGTTGTTGCGACATTTCTGGCCGTGCTTGAACTGTGCAAGAGCAACAGTATAAAAATATCGGAAAATGCAGATAAAATTACTTTAAACACCGGCGAAAAAGTCGGCTGAGTTGCAGTGGGGTGTTGTTGTGGAGATAGCGGAAATAGAACGTGCGGTTGAGGCGATGCTTTTTGCCTCGGGTGACCCGATTGAGCTGTCCAGGCTCTCGGAAATTTTAGGTGTTGATGAGGATACGCTCGATAAAATTATAACAACTCTTCGTGATAAGTACGACTTTGAACAGCGCGGATTAAGGATTGTCAGGCTCGAAAATTCGTATCAGATGTGCTCAGCTCCGCGTTATGCGGGTTTTATACGCACTCTGCTTGAAACGAGGCGTCCGCCGCGTCTGTCACCATCGCTTCTTGAGGTGCTTTCCGTAATCGCATACAGACAGCCCGTAACGCGTGCATATGTTGAGCAGGTGCGCGGGGTGGATTGCACATATTCCATATCATCACTTACAGAGAAAGGGCTTATTCAGGAATCGGGAAGACTCGATGTTCCCGGCAAGCCGATACTCTACAGAACAACGAAGGACTTTTTGCGTGTGTTCGGGCTGGAGTCGTTAAGTGAGCTTCCGGAGCTCCCTGAATTTTCTGATAATGACGAGGCGCAGGTGACATTTAAGGAGCTTGCTGTTACGGAGGAAAAGCAGGATTCGGAGATTTCAGCCGAGTAGGGAGCAGTATGCGGAGGGAATTTTATGTATGTTCTTTTAGCAATTGCCGTGCTCATTTTTGCAGTGCTGCTTCTGCGCATAAGGGTCTTTGCTGAGTATTCGGAAGAAGGGTTTTCCGGAGTTTTAAGAATTGCATTTATACGAATACCGTTTCCGATGAGGAAAGGTAAAAAGCTTTACACAGATAATAAGAAAAAACACGATGAAGATACCGGTAAAAAGCGCGGAGGAAACACACGGGATTTCAAAAAAATGATAAAGCCGCTTCTGCGTGCAATGGGTAAGCTTGTAAAAACAGTAAAAATACATGAGCTGTGCATTGATATAAAAGTTGCAAGCGGAAATGCTTTTAATACGGCTATGATGTATGGCGGTATGTCGGCAGCAGTCGGAATGATTTATCCCTGGATTGAAAATAATTTAAAGGTAGTGAAGAAATCAATAAATGCCGAGGCGGATTTTGAAGCTTCAGAATCAACTGTGTACTGTGCGACGCAGCTTTCACTTGCCGTGTGGCAGATACTATGGCTTTGTTCAGGGCTTATATATGGGCTTTTAAAAGCGCAAAATATAAAAGAAAAGTAATAAACGATGAAATAATAAGGGGAGGAATAATAATGGGAGAGCATGCACTAAATGAGGTAATGAAGATAACGATGGAGCGTCTCCGGAGTATGGTAGATGTCAATACGATAATCGGAGAGCCGATAACAACTCCGGACGGGACGACAATTATACCGATTTCAAAGGTATCCTTTGGTTTTGCCTCCGGAGGTTCGGATTTCGACGGTAAGAAGGATACCGTTATGTTTGGCGGAGGCTCTGGCGCAGGCGTTACGATAAATCCGGAGGCATTCCTTGTTGTGAAGGAAGGGAGCGTACGACTGTTGCCGATGGCGGCGGCGCCGAGCACTACGGTTGACAGGCTGGTTGAGCTTGTTCCGGATGTTATGGACAGAGTAGACGGATATATAAAAAGGAATAAAAAGGCAAAAGAAAATAAAGAATAACAGTAATATTTTAACACCTCCAATCATATCATTTTGATTGGAGGTGTTATTTTTATGCGCACATTCTGCAACATAATAGCGTGTGTGTTGGCATTGTCCTGCGTGTGCTCGGCTGTAGATGTTTCTGCACGTTCGGCAGTATTATATGAGCCGGAAACAGGAACGGTACTGTATGCGAAAGACGCAGACACTGCCCGTCAGATAGCATCTACAACAAAGATAATGACAGCCGTTGTTGTGCTCGAAAATGCAGACATCTCTGAAATTGTTACCGTTCCGAAGCAGTGCACCGGTATAGAGGGAACATCGATGTATCTTAAGGAAAATGAGAAGCTGAGTGTGTCCGATTTACTCTACGGACTAATGCTGCAATCAGGAAATGATGCGGCAATTACGCTTGCGCATCATGTTGGGAACGGCAAAGTTGAGAAATTTGTCGAAATGATGAATGATACTGCAAGAAAAATCGGAATGAAGAACACCAATTTTAAGAATCCGAATGGGCTTACCGAGGAAGGGCACTGCTCGACGGCATATGATATGGCACTCCTTTCAGCTTATGCGATGAAGATACCGAAGTTTGCGGAGATAGTCTCGACAAAATCAAAATCCGTTGCGGGAAGAGCGCTTTCCAACCACAACAAACTCCTCAGAATGTACGACGGGGCAGAGGGGATAAAAACCGGATTCACGAAGGCTGCGGGGCGTTGCCTCGTTTCAAGTGCTACCCGTGGAAACATGAGACTTATTGCAGTTACGCTCAATGCCCCTGATGATTGGGATGACCATATCGGTCTTTTTGATTTTGGATTTGCGTCATACTCACTTGCTGAGAAGAGCGGGAGGGGAACAGAGGTTGCGTGTATAAGCGTTGTAGGCGGAGAAAAGGATACCGTTTCTGCAATTACGGCGGGAGATGTTTGTGTTTTACTGCGCCGTGAAGAGGCAGAGAGACTTGAAAAGCATATAAAACTTCCGCGGTTTATATATGCACCTGTCGAGCGAGGTCAGGTTATAGGTGAGATTGATTATGTCCTTGACGGCAAGGTTATTGATACGGCGTCAGTTATCAGCAACAGTGAAATAAGGGTGGAGGAAAAGGAAGGTTTTTTTAATAAAATTCTTAATTTTTTGAGAGGAAATTGAACGGATGTCAGAACATGTCGAGTTATTTCATAACGGAAGTGATATTTATGCGTATGATTTCTTTGGCTCGCATCTTATAAATAACAACGGTGAGGACGGCGTAATGTTTCGCGTGTGGGCGCCGGAGGCTGAAGAGGTGTCGGTTGTCGGCGATTTTAACGGATGGGAATATCAGGCAAATCCCATGCGGAGAAGTAAGAGTGACGATACTGTCTGGGAGGTTTTTTTACCGGGTGTTCGTGAGTATGATTTATATAAATACAGAATCAGAACGAGGGCGGGTACAGATATGTTGAAAGCTGACCCGTTCGCTTTTCATGCAGAGACAAGGCCGGGAACGGCATCAAAGGTTTATGACATTGACGGGTATACATGGGGCGATGGGCGCTGGCGTGAATACAGAAAAAATCAGGATATTTTTTCTGAGCCGATGAATATATATGAGGTGCATCTCGGTTCGTGGCGACGCCATGCGGACGGGAGTTGCTACTCATACAGGGATTTGGCTGACAGCCTTGTGCCGTATGTCCGGAGTATGGGATATACACATATAGAAATAATGCCTGTTTCCGAGCACCCGTATGACGGGTCGTGGGGGTATCAGGTAACAGGGTATTTTGCGGTCACTTCGCGGTATGGAACACCGAAGGATTTTATGTATTTTGTTGATATGTGCCATGAAAACGGCATAGGCGTCATAATAGACTGGGTTGCGGCTCACTTCCCGAAAGACGGGCACGGGCTTTATGAGTTTGACGGAAGCTTTCTTTATGAATATTCCGACCCGTTAAAGAGGGAGCACCCTGACTGGGGTACACGGATTTTTGACTACGGAAAACCTGAGGTCAGAAGCTTTTTGATTTCAAATGTCGTGTTCTGGTGCGAGAAGTTTCATATTGACGGAATACGCGTCGATGCCGTCGCGAGCATGCTGTATCTCGACTATGGCAAAAGCGACGGTCAGTGGCGCGCCAATATATACGGCGGACATGAGAATCTTGAGGCGGTGGATTTTTTGAGAGAACTTAACACCGCTGTATTAAAGAGCTATCCCGAAACGCTCATGATGGCAGAGGAGTCTACTGCATGGCCGCTTGTTACAATGCCTCCCGTGAATGGCGGGCTGGGGTTTCATTTTAAGTGGAATATGGGCTGGATGAACGACACCTTAAGGTATTTTTCTACGGACCCGCTCTTTCGCAAGCATTGCCATAATGCACTGACTTTTTCTCTGACATATGCCTTTTCGGAAAATTATGTCCTGCCGTTTTCACACGATGAGGTTGTGCACGGAAAGTGCTCACTTATAAATAAACAGCCGGGTGAGTACAGCATGAAATTTGCAGGGCTTCGTACAATGCTCGGCTATACAATGGCACACCCGGGGAAAAAGCTCAGCTTCATGGGGAATGAATTTGCGCAGTTTATAGAATGGGATTATAAAAAAGAGCTGGATTGGGGCCTTCTTGATTTTGATATGCATAGGAAAATGCGTGATTATACGAGGGATTTAAACGCGTTTTATTTAAGAAATTCCGAGTTATGGGAGAATGATAAGAGCTGGGAAGGCTTTAAATGGATTACAGTGGACGACAATGATAATAATATAGTTATATTTTTGCGCAGAAACCTTGCCGGAGATGAAATAATAGCCGCATTTAACATGTCGCCGGTATTACGGAAGGAATATGCTTTCGGCGTGGAAAACGCAGGCAGTTACCGTATTGTATTCAGCAGTGATGATGAAAAATACGGCGGTACAAGTGTCGTGAAACCCGGATATATAAAGTCGCGCAGAGAGAAATGCGGCGGTTTTGAATTTTCACTGAGGGTAACCCTGCCGCCGATGAGCGCGCTTTTTATTCGAAGGAAGGGATGACTTTAATATGCTTAAGAATAAGGAATGTATAGCAATGCTTCTTGCGGGAGGTCAGGGCAGCAGGCTCCATGTCCTGACAAAAAATGTCGCAAAGCCGGCTGTACCGTTTGGCGGAAAGTACAGAATAATTGATTTTCCTCTATCAAACTGTATAAATTCCGGGATAGATACAGTAGGAGTACTTACGCAGTATCAGCCGCTTGAGCTTAATACTTATATAGGAAACGGACAGCCCTGGGACCTTGACCGGTCAACGGGCGGCGTTGCGATTCTTCCTCCGTATATGACAAGTGTAAGCGGCGCGTGGTATAAGGGTACGGCAAATGCAATATATCAGAACATTAATTTTATAAAGGGGTTTAACCCGAGATATGTACTTGTGCTTTCGGGTGACCATATATATAAGATGAATTACGACCGTATGCTCCGCGAGCATAAGAAAAACGGTGCAGACTGTACAATCGCCGTGATTGATGTGCCGATTTCTGAGGCATCGCGCTTCGGTATTATGAGTCTTGATGAAGATAACAGAATATATGAGTTTGAAGAAAAGCCGAAACAGCCAAAGAGCACAAAGGCGTCAATGGGCGTTTATATATTCACCTGGGATGTGCTTGAAAAATATCTTATAGACGATGAGAAGGACAGCTTAAGCAAAAATGATTTCGGTCAGAATATAATACCAAAAATGCTCAAGGACTCGCGGCAAATGCTTGCGTATGAGTACAAGGGATATTGGAAGGATGTAGGAACCATAGAAAGTCTCTGGGAGGCAAATATGGACGCGATTACTCCCGGAAGCGGGCTTGAGCTTCATGACCCGGCCTGGAGAATATATGCAAGAACCCCTGCAAAACCGTCGCAGTTCGTCTCGGAATATGCAAAAATTTCAGATTCCCTCATTGCCGAGGGAGGGGATATACATGGCGATGTCAGGCGCTCAATAGTTTTTTATGATGTGTCCGTAGGCAGGGGCGCATGTATAAATAACTCGATAATAATGCCGGGGTCAGTAATAGGCGCAGGTGCTGTGGTGGAGTATTCCATAATTGCAGAGGGTGTTTATGTCGGTGCAGGCGCGCATATCGGAGCATGTCCGCAGGACGGCGAGAAACGCAGAATATCGGTAGTGGGGAATTCTCTCAGGATAGGTGATGGCGCAGTAATAGGGGCAGGAAGAATAGTGGACAAAAATGTTGGAGACGGAGCGGAAATATTATGATTAAGGATACTGCGGGAATTATTTTTGCACATAACAAGCTCGATTCAATGCGTGAGCTGACAGAGTGGCGCACTGTTGCGTCCGTGCCCTTCGGCGGGAGATACAGAATGATAGATTTTCCGCTGTCTTGCATGGTTAATTCAGGCATAAAAAGCGTGGGCGTTGCCACGAGAAGTGACTATTATTCGCTCATGCGCCACCTGGGTACAGGTAAGGAGTGGGACCTGAATCGCAAAAAGGGAGGGCTTTCCATACTTCCTCCGTCGATTGGCAAAAAAGATGCCATCATTGATGTGACAAGCAAAATAGCAGTGCTTATAGGGATACTTGAATATATAAAAAGCTGCGATTGCAAATACATTCTTCTGTCAGATTCGAATATTATAGCAAATATTGATTATGAGCAACTGCTTGATGAGCATATAAAAAAACAGGCATATATGACGGCGCTTTATAAAGCGAATGTATATGACCCGTTAAAGTTTAAAAATAATGCGTTTATAGATGTCTGTGAAGACGGGCGTATACGCGATATAACAATAAATCAGGAAATACAGCTCCACAGTAATATGCTTCTCGGTGTGTATATTATAGAGCGGAGTCTCCTTGAGTTTTTAATCTGCCAGTGTGCGGCGCATAATAAGTACGACTTTGAGCGGGACATAATTCAGAGCATGGCGTCCTCGCTTGATATTTACGCATGCAAGTACTCCGGCTATGCCGAAAAAATTGATTCGGTGGAAACATATTTTGAGGCAAACCGCGATTTACTGCAAGCCGAGGTAAGAAAAGAGCTGTTTGGTACCGGGCGTGAGATTCTGACTAAGGTTTACGATGCAGTCCCTGCCTTTTTCTCCTCGGATTCCTGTGTGAAAAACTCGCTTCTTGCCGATGGATGCATAATAGAAGGTAATGTTGAAAACTCTATAATATTCCGCAATGTCAGAATAAAAAAAGGAGCAAGTGTAAAAAACTGTGTAATAATGCAGGATACGGTGATAGGTGAGGACGCGTCTCTTGAATATTGTATTACGGACCGGCTCGTGACCGTGTCAGCCGGGACAGTTCTTCGCGGAGCACCGTCATACCCGACTGTTCTTGAAAAAGAGCGTAAGGTCTGAATCAGTCTCATAAGGAGGGAATATAAAAATGATAAAAGTTTTGTTTGCAGCATCTGAGGCGGCACCGTTTGTGAAGTCAGGGGGGCTTGGTGATGTTATCGGCTCTCTGCCGGGCGCGGTTTCCGGAGACGGATTCGAGGTCGCAGCGGTAATCCCGCTTCATGAGGGGATTCCGCATGAGATGCGTGAGAAAATGACATATGTAAAAAATATTTTCGTACCTGTCGCCTGGAGAAGTCAATACTGCGGTATTTTTAGGTATGAACAAAACGGCGTGACATGGTATTTTATAGATAATGAGTACTATTTTAAACGCGGAGATGCTCTTTACGGATGCCATGATGATGCGGAACGATTTGCTTTTTTTTGCTCAGCAGTGCTTGAGTTTTTGCCGCACATTAACTTTATTCCGAATATAATACATTGTAACGACTGGCAGACAGCGCTCATTCCCGTTTACCACAGGCTGAAATATTGGGACAGAGAAGAGTACCGCGGTATAAAGACAGTGTTTACAATACACAATATAGAGTATCAGGGGAGATTCGGAAGAGAAATTGTCACAAATGTGCTTGGTATTTCAGATACAGAGTTTCAAAACGGCTTTTTAGAACATAGCGGAGACGTAAACCTTATGAAGGCGGCGCTTTTTTGTGCGGACCGGCTTACTACGGTAAGTCCGACCTATGCCGAGGAAATAAAGACTCCGGAATTCGGTCATGGGCTTGATTCCGTGCTGAGATATGAAGCAGGAAAAATTTCAGGAATAATAAACGGGATAGACCGTGATGAGTATAACCCGGAGACGGACAGCCGCATTTTCTTCCCGTTTTCTGAGAAAAACCTTGAGAATAAGCGCAAGAACAAGGAGGCGCTTCTCCGCCTTGTGAATCTTCCGGGGGGGAATGATGTTCCGCTCATAGGAATGGTTACAAGGCTTGTCAAGCATAAGGGTCTTGACCTTGTAGCACAGGCAATAGATGAAATTCTTGCAGGCGATGTATCGCTTGTCATACTGGGCACGGGCGAGTGGAAATATGAGCAATTTTTGCGTGATAAGCAGCGACATTACCCGCATAAGCTGTCTGTAAATATTGCATTTAACGGTGATCTGGCACACAAGGTATATGGCGGAGCCGATATGTTCCTGATGCCGTCAATAAGCGAGCCGTGCGGACTTGCGCAGATGATAGCGCTCAGGTACGGAACAATCCCGATTGTCAGGGAAACGGGCGGTCTTCGCGACAGCATAAATCCGTATAATAAATTCACCGGCGAGGGAAATGGCTTTTCTTTTGCAGGCTGTAATCCCGGAGAGATGGCGCATGTTATCCGTGAAGCGTGTGAGCTTTACAGGAATGAAGACGCATGGGCAAGACTTGTGAAAACAGGCATGAGCTGTGATTTTTCGTGGGAAGCCTCAGCCGGTAAATACAGACAAATGTATAAAGAATTGATTGGGTATTAGACCGATTTGAATATAGAGAGGTTAGGCGATAGGGGTAATTATGAATAAAATGCAGCTGAAAGAGCAATTAAAGGGAAAGCTGTCGAGGCATTTCGGCAAGGAGATTTCGGATGCAACCATGGAGCAGATTTATGTTGCCTGTTCCTTTATTGTCCGCGATATTATGATGCAGAACAGGAAAAAGACTAAGGAAGAGATAGTTAAAAAAGAGAAAAAGCAGGTATATTATCTTTCCATGGAGTTTCTCATAGGTAAGTCACTGCAGAATAATATAAATAATCTTAGGCTTAATAAGGTGTTCGAGGATACATTCAGAGAGATAGGGATACCGTTTGAGTCTGTGCTTGATATAGAGCGTGATGCAGGGCTTGGAAACGGAGGTCTCGGAAGGCTTGCCGCGTGCTATATGGACTCGCTCTCGTCGCTCGGGTATCCGGCAATGGGGTTCTCGATTTTGTACGAATACGGCATATTCAGACAGAAAATAGTTGACGGAATGCAGGCAGAGCTTCCCGATAACTGGCTTGAGACGGGGAGTGTCTGGACTGTGCCGAGGATTGAGGAGACACAGGAGATTCGCTTTGAGGGCACGGTTGACACATATATGGAAGACGGCAGGCTTAAATTTAGGCACCGTGACTATTATACAGTTCTTGCCGTTCCGAATGATATGCTGATATCCGGATATCCGGGTAAGCATGTAAATACACTTCGTCTGTGGAGTGCAAAGTCTACACAGAGTATAGATATGCAGCTTTTTTCAAAGGGCGAGTATGCAAAGTCGATGGAGCAGAAGGCAATGAGCGAGGTAATATCAAAGGTGTTGTATCCGGAGGATACGCATCCTGAGGGTAAATCGCTTCGTCTAAAGCAGCAGTATTTCTTTGTCTCGGCGACAATTCAGAGTATTGTCAAACGCCATAAGGCGCAGTACGGAACAATGAAAAATTTCGCGGATAAGGCTGTTATTCACATAAACGACACGCACCCGACCCTTGCAATCCCCGAGCTTATGCGAATCCTTATTGATGAGGAAAACTATTCTTGGGATGAGGGCTGGGAAATCGTGTCAAACTGTATGGCGTATACAAATCATACAATCATGGCAGAAGCGCTTGAAAGATGGACAATCCCCATGTTTAAATCCCTTCTTCCGCGTATATATCAGATTGTAGAGGAGATAAATAACCGCTTTTGTGAAAAGCTGTGGGAGACATTTCCCGAGGAGCGTGAGCGTATAGGAAGACTTGCAATAATTGCAAACGGGGAAATACGCATGGCAAATTTGTGCATTGCAACATGCTCATCTGTAAACGGAGTGTCCGAGCTGCACAGTGAAATATTAAAAAACTCCGTTTTTCGGGATTATAACATTATGTTTCCCGGGAAATTTAAAAATGTCACAAACGGCATCGCACACAGGCGCTGGCTGTCTCAGGCAAATCCTGAGCTTTGCAAGCTTTTGGTTGAACTTATAGGAGATGGTTTCTATAAAAACGCAGAAGTTCTTGAAGACCTGCTTAAGTTTTCTGATGACGCCTCTGTTCTTGACAGACTTTCGGAAATTAAACTTCATAACAAGAGTCGATTCGTTAAGTTTGTCGGAGAGAAAATTGACCCGTCATCAATATTTGATGTTCAGTCGAAGCGTCTGCATGAATATAAACGCCAGCTTTTAAATGTACTGCATATTATATATGAATATCATATGCTTCTTGACAATCCGAATATGAACTTTACTCCAAAGACCTATTTTTTTGGTGCAAAGTCTGCCGCCGGATATGTCATGGCTAAAAATATAATACGCCTTATATGCTCCGTAGCTTCTGAAATCAACTCGAATCCGACAGTAAATGACAAACTTCGCGTTATATTTGTCGAGGATTATAATGTAACAAAAGCCGAGGTCATGATACCCGCTGCAGAAATTTCAGAGCAGATTTCGATAGCCGGCAAGGAGGCATCAGGCACGGGAAATATGAAGTTTATGCTCAACGGCGCACTGACGATAGGGACACTTGACGGTGCGAATGTTGAAATATGTGAGGCTGTGGGCGAGGAGAATATATATGTTTTCGGGCTGAAATCAAGCGAGGTAGACAAAATGGTTGCGGATGGCAGCTACTACCCGACCCGGTATTATGAAAAGAATTACGCTATCAGGCGTGTTATCGACCATATAAGGGATGGAATCGGTGCAGGGAGCCTTCGCCATGCATACCCTGAGATTGCAAACTCGCTCCTTTTCCGTGATGAATATATGCTGCTTGCCGATTTTGACTCATATTGCCGTGCACACGAGAGGATATATCACGATTATGCGGACAAACGCCTGTTTAACAAAAAATCGCTTATAAATATTGCGAAGGCGGGGCGTTTTGCCGCTGACAGAAGCGTACGCGAATACGCGGAAAATATATGGAAGCTTTAACGGATATGAGAAGTGTTATATTTGACTCTAAAAAGAGTGAGTATAAGGAGCCGTTCGGGGCTGTTCCGTGCGGAGAAGATGTGCGTTTGTCGATAAAGGCTGAGCGGACGGGTGTGCACCGTCTGTGTTTGGTTATGTACTTTGATGATGAAAAACGGCAGATGCCCATGTACTGGGAAAGTTTTAAATTAGGATTTGATGTTTTTTCTGTAAAGATAAAGGCGCCAAAAGCCCCGGGACTTATCTGGTATTATTTTAAGATAGAAAAAAATGACGGCGAAGTCCTGTATTTCGGGAAAAATGATATAGCCAAAAGTGAGTCCGAGGTGCGCGCCTTTCAGATAACGGTTTATTCAAAGGAGTATGAAACTCCGAGCTGGTTTTCGGAGGGTGTAACGTATCATGTGTTTGTGGATAGATTTTTCAGAGCGAAGGCTTCGGGAGAAATATCTTCAGACAAGGATTTTTATGTGCACCGCAATCTGTCAGATATACCGCAATTCAGGCCAAATGAAAACGGAGTTGTGGAGAACAGAGATATTTACGGCGGTAATATTGAGGGGATATGTGAAAAACTGCCGTATCTTAATTCACTCGGCGTAAGGACGATTTATCTCAGCCCGATTTTTGAAGCGTGGTCAAATCATAAGTATGACACGGCAGATTATATGAAAATAGATGCTCATTTTGGCAATGAGTCAAGCCTCGTAAAATTATGCAAAGAGGCAGAAAAATACGGAATAAGAATAATTCTTGACGGAGTGTTCAACCATACGGGTGCAGACAGTGTGTACTTTAACAAGAACGGGAGATATAGCGGCGGTGCGTGGAATGATATTAATTCTCCGTATCGTGCGTGGTATGGCATTGATACGGACGGCAGATATTCAAGCTGGTGGGGGATTGACACACTGCCTCAGGTAAATGAGGAAAATCCCGGATATATGGATTTTATAATAAGACGCGATGACAGCGTTATTTCACATTGGATGGATGCCGGGGTTTCGGGCTGGAGGCTCGATGTTGCAGATGAGCTGCCTGATAATTTTATAAGAGCTTTAAAAGAAAAGGTAAGAGAGAAAAAGCATGACGGAATTGTGATAGGTGAGGTCTGGGAAGACGCATCAACAAAGGAAGCATATGGTGTTAAGAAAAAGTACTTTACAGACGGGATTCTTGATGGGGTCATGAATTATCCGCTCAAAAATGCGATTATTGATTTCTTGTGCGGAAATATTTCGGCAAGAGAGATGTCCGGCCGTCTTTCGGAGCTTCTGGGAAATTACCCGCCTCCATCGCAGAGGTGCCTTATGAATATAATAGGCACACATGATACAGTAAGGGCGATTAATGCACTGTCCGTAGGAAACGGGCAGAATATGCGAAAGGAAGAGCGGGCAGAATATACACTTTCGCGGACTGAAAGAGAGCTCGGAAAAACGAGGCTTTTCCAGGCGGCAACGCTTCAGTACATGTTCCCCGGTTCGCCGTGTATTTACTATGGCGATGAGATAGGCATGGAGGGCTTTGAAGACCCGTTTAACAGGAGATATTTTACATGGGATAAGTGCGGGGAGGATATACTTTCGTTTTACAGAGCGCTTGGAGAAATCAAGAAAAACGAGCTCTGTATGCATAACGGTGCTTTTAAAATCCTTTTTGCGCGGGACGATGTTATATCGGTAATGCGGGGCAAAATGTCAGAGCATGCGGTTGTTGCCGTTGTAAACAGAGGAGAAAAAACAAGGTTTTTAAGGATAGATGGAAAGTATAACTTTAAAAAGAAGCTCGGAATCGGAGAGTTAAAAAACGGTATAATAAAAATTAATCCTTTTTCGTCGTGTATATACGTTAAGGAGTAGAATGGGTGGTACAAATGAAAAGGTTTTGTGTGCTGATTTTGATGTGTGTAATGTTTGTTTCCTTGTCAGGGTGCGGAAAAGAGGATAAGTCTCTTTCTGATGTTCTCAGCCGCGGAGTGTATACGGTGGGAGTTTATGAGAACTGTGAGCCGTTCTGCTTCTTAGACAAGGATGGGGAAGTATCAGGTTTTGATGCAGATGTAAACAGAGAGATAGCAAAGCGGCTCGGTGTATCGCTTGAATTGAAAAAGAGCGATGCAGATAATATCGCGGCACTTATTGCATCAGACAAGGTCGACTGCTCGTCAAATAACATTATGCTTTCGCGAAAGTCCAAGGATTTAAAGCCAACGAAGACAATGTTTAATTATATGACGGTAATGGCAGTGCGTGAGGAGAGTGAGTTTTCAAAAATTTCCGATTTCGGCAAGAAAAATATCGCGTTCTTGTCAGACAGCGCATCAGAAACGGAGTTTGATGCAAACAGCGCCCTTGATACTACTGCAGTGCCTGCAGGATATCTGACAGAAAATGATGCTTTTACGGCGCTCGCAGAGGGCGATGCCGAAGCGGTAATAACGAGCGAAATATCTGCCAAACTCCGCAGAATGCGCGGAGAAAAAATAAAGACGCTTGAAGAGCCGCTCAAGAAACAGGCATATACGTCCGTGTTTGCAAGAGAGGATAGGGCGCTTATTAAAAGAGTCGGAGAAATTATAGAGGAAATGAAAAATGACGGAACTATGACAAAAATAGCAGAAAAATGGTTTGCTCCGGACAGTTTTAAATAATATTACAATTTTTGTATATAAAAGAAAAAAGACGGGTAAAATAAAAAGAGAGAGTTTTCGAAAAAACCTCTTGACTTTTTAAAACTTTATTGTATAATAATAAAGTCCGTTGCCGGATTGTGTAAGGGTAGCACGACAGACTCTGACTCTGTTTGTCTGGGTTCAAATCCTAGTCCGGCAGCCAAAAAATCGACAAGGTTCGTTAGAATCTTGTCGATTTTATTTATTACCTGTTCACTCTTCACTATCCCCTAAAAAGACTTGTCGATTTTACTTATTCAATATTTTCCGAAATGTGCGGGGAACATTAGATAATAATTCCCGAAAAAAAGACATCCGTCCGGATGTCTTTTTTAATCTTCAATAATTTCGAGTATATCGGTTATTTCGCATTTCAGCGAATTGCAAATACGACTCAGAACATAGCTGTCATATCTTACGATTCTGTTTTTGTAGTAATTGTCAATTATTTGATAACGGATACCTGTAAGCTTTGCAAGCTCGTATCTGCTTATGCCGAGATTTTTTAGTGTTTTATCGAGTCTTAATTGAATTGTTAACATATAACATCAACTCCTACACATATATATTTTAATAAATATATATGTGCTTGACAATTACTGTTAATAGGTATATACTTGTTCAGGTATACATTTTTAATTTCAGGTGAAAAAAGTGAAAGCGCTCTTAGTTTTAGCAATAATTATAATTTTATTACTGCTAACGGTAATTTTTAGACTTATACATAAGAATCACAAACTTTCAATCAATATTGATGAAAAAGAAGAAGATGACGAAGTTTTGCGGGCACTCGCATTTACAGATGCATTAACCGGAGTATATAACAGAACGGCGTATAATAAACACGTATCGGAAATCAGCAAATCTGATATTGCTGAGGGGGTCGGGATTACGCTGTTTGATGTTGATGATTTTAAGGTAATTAATGATTCAAAAGGTCATCTTGCGGGTGATGCAACCCTGAAGCTTGTTGCCAAAGCCCTCAGAACAGTCTTTCTGGGTCCCCGGAATTATATTTATCGCATAGGCGGAGATGAATTTGCGGTTATTTCAAAGAACACATCAGAAGACCGGCTTATTGAATCCTTGATTTGTGTAAGGAGAATTTTAGAAAAACAAAGTGATATCAGAGTTTCCGGCGGATATTCCATGATTAAGGAAAGTATCAACTCGTCTTTTAGATATGCTGATGAAATGCTGTATGCGGATAAGTTTTCAAGGAAGAAATAATTTTTTGCATCGGGCACAGCAAACTGTTTTGTTGTTTCGGTCTTTGTTGTAAACTTGTGAATCTCTTAAAGGCCACCTTTACAGGGGTGGTCTTTCGTTTTTTTATTGTGATATATACTTCATATGAAGGGAATTTTGATAATAGTATTTTAAACGGAATTGAGTATAATAATATTGACATATAGTGGCTTAGTTGCTATAATTCAAGTATATTAATGCATGAAAATGTTCAATGAATTATATTGGAGGCATTTTATAATGGGATTTCTTTTAACGGTAATTTTGATTATACTTGCAATTATTATTATACCTAATATTAAGATTGTTCCTCAGGCTCAGGAGTTTGTTGTTGAGTTTCTTGGTAAATATAAGACGACATGGTCGGCAGGAATTCATTTCAAGGTGCCGTTTATAGAGAGGATTTCAAAAAGAGTTGTTTTAAAAGAGCAGGTCCTTGATTCACCACCTCAGCCCGTAATTACAAAAGATAATGTTACCATGCAGATAGACACCGTAATTTATTATGCAATTTTTGATGCAAAGCTTTATGCATACGGTGCCGTTAATCCTATTTCTGCGCTGGCAAATCTGGCGGCAACAACTTTGAGAAACATTGTAGGTGAGCTGGAGCTTGACGGTACACTCACATCAAGAGATACAATTAACGGAAAGATGACTGCCATACTGGATGATGCAACGGACAAGTGGGGAATAAAGGTAAACAGAGTTGAATTAAAAAACATCATTCCTCCTGCTGAGATTCAGAATGCAATGGAAAAGCAGATGAAGGCAGAGCGTGACAGAAGAGAAACAATGCTTCAGGCAGAGGGGCATAAAGCGGCGGCCATAACGCGTGCAGAGGGAGATAAGCAGGCAATGATACTTGCAGCGGAAGGCGAAAGAGATGCAAGGATTGCAAGGGCAGAGGGTGAAGCCAAGGCAATATTTTTGTTTAAAAAGGCAGAGGCGGACGGTCTTGCGGCACTGAAGGATGCATGCGTTGATTCTGCAGTTCTTGAGCTTAAAAAATACGAAGCATTAGTTGCTATGGCAGACGGGAAAGCGGCAAAGATAATAGTCCCTACAGATGCCGTAGAAATGACAAAAGCAAATGTTGTATTTTCAGAAACAACGGGGCTCGGAGATAAAACAAACCCTGATAACACCGTGATACAGGAAGAAAAGCGAGTGGATCCATGCTGTGAATAGGTAAGTAATCGGATAAAACCGCAGAAGATGTGCGCTGCGGTTTTATCTTGCCTGAATATTTGTTTACTAATTTCACATTTTGTAAATTTATATTGACAGAAATTAAGTAAATCTAAATTTCTTTACAGCACAAATAATAAGGTGTATAATATTCATGTAAGGTTTAGAATTACTTTTAATTGAGGAGAATGCAGAAATGAAATTAATCATTAAAAAAGACTACGAAGAAATGAGCGCATGGGCAGCTCAGCATATTGCTGATGCAATTAACAATCACAAAGAAGCTCGTCCCTTTGTTCTCGGACTTCCTACGGGATCGTCACCTCTCGGAGTTTACAGAAAGCTGATTGAAATGAACAAAGCAGGGAAGGTAACTTTTAAAAACGTAGTTACTTTTAATATGGATGAGTATGTCGGACTTCCAAGAGAGCATGACCAGAGCTATTGGTATTTCATGCATGACAATTTTTTTAACCATATTGACATTCCTGCTGAAAATATTAATATTTTAGATGGTATGGCAAAAGATTTAGAGGCAGAATGCCAGCGGTACGAGGATAAAATTGCGTCTTACGGTGGCATTGACCTGTTCATGGGCGGCAGCGGCGTTGACGGACACATCGCATTCAATGAACCCTTCACATCACTGGCATCTCGCACAGGTGTCCGCGCATTGACTGAAGATACATTGATCGTAAACTCCCGTTTCTTTGATAATGACCCCAATAAGGTGCCGAAAACAGCTCTTTCGGTTGGCGTCGGAACGGTTTGTGATTCGAAACAGGTTATGTTGTTAATTAACGGACATAATAAGGCTCGCGCACTGCGCCACTGTGTTGAAGGTGGAGTTGACCATGCATGGACAATTAGTGCGCTTCAGATGCATCCGGATGGCATTGTAGCGTGTGATGAGGCTGCATGCGGCGAGCTTAAGGTTGATACCTATAAGTACTTTAAGGAAATTTACAAAAACGAAAAGTAATCTGCTTTTATAAAAAAATTTACCGTGCTTTCGTATGGTAAATTTTTCTTTATTTCATATTTGAAGTGGTGCACGGTTATAATATGGCTAATTGTAAATCTTTATTATATTTATTGGGCGGACGGAGGAAACAGAAGTGAACATTTTAGTAACGGGCGGCGCCGGATATATCGGTAGCCATACTTGCGTTCAGTTGCTTGAGGCAGGGTATGATGTAACGGTTATTGATAATTTGTCAAATAGCTCAAAGGAGTCACTCTGCCGAGTGGAAAAAATCACAGGCAAGAAAGTGAAGTTTTATGAAAAAGACTTGGTGAATAAGTCTGATTTGAGTGCAGTTTTTTCTGAAAATAAGTTTGATGCGGTAATCCACTTTGCGGGCCTTAAGGCTGTCGGAGAGTCTGTTTCAGTTCCTTTAAGATATTACTATAATAACCTTGTAAGTACCTTGAACTTATGCGAGGTTATGGCAGAATATAATGTTAAGAAGCTTGTGTTTTCGTCATCCGCGACGGTTTACGGACTGCCTGAAACCGTGCCGATAAGAGAGAACTTTCCGCTTTCATGCACAAATCCGTATGGCAGAACAAAGCTCATGATTGAAGAAATGCTCAGGGATTTATATATTTCAGATAATGAGTGGGACATTGCAATTCTTCGTTATTTTAATCCGGTTGGTGCTCATGAGAGTGGTATGATAGGAGAGGACCCGAAGGGTGTGCCGAATAATTTGCTTCCGTATGTTGCACAAACTGCGATAGGCAAGCGCGAGTATGTACACGTTTTCGGAGATGACTATGATACTCCGGACGGTACAGGTGTGCGTGACTATATTCATGTAGTTGATTTGGCAGACGGACACTTGCTTGCACTGAATAAAATTAAAAGTCATGTCGGAGTCGTTACTTATAATTTGGGCACAGGTAACGGATATAGCGTTCTTGACATGGTAAAGGCTTTTTCAAAAGCATGCGGTCACGACATTCCGTATAAAATTGAAGGTCGCAGACCGGGCGATATCGGAACATGTTATGCAGACCCGGCATATGCAAAAGCCGAGCTCGGGTTTGTTGCAAAAAGGAATTTAGAGGATATGTGCCGAGACACATGGCGTTGGCAGAGCCGTAATCCGAACGGATACGGAAAAAAGTAAACGGAGGAACAGAGAAATGAGTAAAACTACTTTAGTGGTACTTGCAGCGGGTATGGGAAGCAGATTCGGTGGGTTAAAGCAGATGGAGCCGGTTTCAGATAATGGCTCAGTCATCATGGATTTTTCTGTGTTTGACGCAGCTAAAGCGGGCTTTAACAAGGTTGTCTTTATCATCAAGAAGGAAATGTACGAGGATTTTAAAAATACAGTCGGAAGCCGTATTAAAAATGTTGAAGTTGACTATGTTTTCCAGGAGATGGACAGTCTTCCCGAGGGCAGAAAGAAGCCGTGGGGCACGGGCCATGCAATTCTGTGCTGCAAGGATAAAGTGAAAGAGCCGTTTGCGGTTATTAATGCAGATGATTATTACGGAAGAAATGCATACAAAGAACTGCACGATTATCTGGAAGTGGCAAAAGGTAAAGAGTTTTCAATGGTTGCGTTTGACCTTAAAAATACCTTGACGGAAAACGGTACAGTTGCAAGAGGTATATGTGAGATAGAAAACGGATTTTTAAAAACAATAACGGAGCGGACGAAAATCAAGGATTTCAAGTATACGGAAGATGGAGAAAATTGGATTCCGCTTGCGGAAGATTCGCTTGTGTCTATGAACTTATGGGGCTTTACGCCGGAGATTTTTGATATCCTTGAAAGAAAGTTTACGGAGTTTCAGAAAAACATTAAAGACCCGATGAAGGATGAGTTCTTTCTGCCGTTTGCGGTAGATGAAAGCATAAAGAGCGGGGAAGCAACGGTAAAGGTATTTAACTGTAAGGACAGATGGTATGGAATGACATACAGAGAGGATATAGTTTCCGTCAAGACCGCAATGAATAAAATGGTAAAAGACGGATATTATGAGGGGATTTAATTAGAAATACATAAAAAGAGCAAACTCTACTGTTGGTAGAGTTTGCTCTTAATATTACGTATTTATAGTTTGATATATTTATGATATAATGCGTATAGTAAGTTTTCTTCATATATATTGAGAAGTATGTCACGTTTTTTTGCTGAGCTATATGAAAAGAGGGAGTGGAGACGGAATGGTAATAAAAAATGCAAATATAATAGATTGCACGGGCAGGGATGTTTATAAAGCAGATGTCCGTGTGAAAGACGGAAAGATTGCAGAAATCGGTGTTGCTCTTGTCGGCGAGAATAATACAATTGATGCCGACGGACGTTTTTTACTGCCCGGCTTTGTGAATTTACATGCACATATCAACAGAAGAAGTGTTTCCAGAGGAACAAGCTCGTTCAGACAAGGTGCTCCGGCAATTGAAAACAGCTGTGACATGCATCGCATTTTGTATGCGGCAAGAAATGCCTGGTATGAATTGTCAACAGGAGTCACGACAATAAGAGACCTTTGCTCTGTTGGGAGAACGGCGTCTGCACTGAAGGGTGCAATCAATGCGGGGATTATTAAAGGACCAAGGCTTTACGTGTGCGGGCTTGGCATTGCTGCTACCGGTGGTCACGAAACGCACAGATATAAAGGTGCAGTAGAGGTTGACGGAGCGGATGAGGTTTTAAAGGCTACGAGAAATGAAATAAAGCTTGGTGCCGATTTTATCAAGGTTATGGCAAGCGGCGGAATAGGAGGAATGCCTGAACACGAGCATCCGGGTTGGGCAGAGCTTTCTGTAGAGGAAATAAGGTCAGCTTGCCAAACTGCCCATAACCACAATAAAGGGGTAACGGTGCATGCAATGGGAGAGCTTCCCGTTATAAATTCTCTTATTGCCGGTGTGGACGGCATTGAGCATGGCGCAGTTCTGACAGAAGAGGCTCTGGATATAATGGAAGAAAGACATGTGTACTATGTTCCGACTGCCAGCGGAATCACCGCAGTTGCGGATAAAGAGGACAGAAACGGAAACACAGCTCTCGCATCCTTAATCCGTGAGGTTGTTGTAAATCCTCAGCGTGAGAGCATCAGAAAAGCATATAAACGGGGGATTTTAATCGGAGCGGGCACGGATACTCTCGGTACGATGCTTAATGAGTTGCTTATATTTGAAGAATGCGGTATGAGCAGATACGAAGCATTACAGACTGCCACAATTAACGCTGCAAAAATTTTAAAGAATGAAAATAACTTTGGCACGATTGAATGCGGAAAAGTTGCTGATTTTGTGCTTTTTGGCGAAAATCCGACAGATGATTTAAGAAATATAAATCAGGTTGAAAGGGTATTCTTAGGCGGAGAGGAGATAAATGAAAAATGGATGTGCAATCTTCAGTAAATAAAAAAGTTACGGTGATAGGAAACGGTGCGTTGCCTCTCGGGGTGGCGGTACAAATGGCGCAAAAAGGTGCTGCGGTAACATATGTCGATGTAACAGGCAAGACTGAGAAGGACTGTGTAAAGGAATATACCGTGAGCGGCGCTTGCAACTATTCTGCAACAGTGCATTTTGTTTCAAATAAATTTGAGTCTGTAAAAGATGCAGACATTGTAATTTTTGGCGTAACAGGCTCACTCTATGATACGACAGTTAAAAATGCAATTGAGTTCATACGTGACGGTCAGCTTGTAGCTTTCTTCCCGGCGTGCTTCCTCGCAATAAATTTTTTGAATGAAATCAGATTAAGAAATATAGATATTACTGTTTGCGAATCTGTTTCATTCATTTATGTGTGTGAGGTAACAGGGGAAAGTTCAATAAACATTCAGTGTAAGAAAAGCAGCATGAAAGTCGCAGTGTATCCCGAAGAAAGAGCAGAGGATACGATTGGTTTATTGAATCAGTATTTTGAAGTGATGTCTCCTGCAAAAAATCTTCTTGAAACAAGTATGGATAACATGAATATTACATTACACCCGTTGCCGATTCTTTTGAATATAGCGGCGGCGGAAAGAGATGTAAGCTCATTCTATCATTATACTGGCGGAGTTTCTCCAACGGTCGGGAAGCTGATGGAAAAGATTGATGCTGAAAGACTCGAAGTCGGCAAGGCTTTCGGATTGAATCTGACAAGTGCATATGATCAACTTGTAGAATACTACGGCGAAAGAAATTTGCCTACAATGCAGGAATATGTTTCGTCTGACAAGGGGCCGTACACGGCAGTAAAAGGTTTTGGATTAAACAGCCGGTACATAGAAGAAGACATTCCGTTCCTTGTACTTCCGGCAGCGGAGCTTGGGAAAATATGTGGAATTAAAACACCGATTATGGATTTGTGTATAGAGCTTGCCGGTTATGTACATGGGAAGAACTATAGAAAAACGGGCTTTTCTTTAGAAAAAATGGGATTCATGAATTTGTCCAAGGAAGAAATATTGACAAAAATTTGCTAAAGATATTAATTGAAGCATTGCGCAGGGGTGGAATATAAATGAGTAATATAAAAATAGGCTGGGCAGAAGAGAAATTTGTTTTTCCAAAGCCAATATCATTAATAGGTCAGTTTGCAGAAAGAATATCGGAATATGAAGAAAAACCGCTTACCGTAACGGCTTTTGCAGTTGATTCAGGCGATGAGCAGATGGTTTTGTGCAGTGCCGACCTTGTAAATGTTTCATGTTCATTAGTTGAGGGAGTACGGACACTTTTAAAAGAAAACGATATGGGCCTTGATACGAGTAAAATAGTTATTAATGCAATTCACACGCATACAGGCCCCGGTTATACCGGCAGGAAAGATAACAGCATTAATAAAAAAGGTCAGGTTCATAATATAAACAGCCTTTTAAAGGCAGAGCTGCCTCCGGATAAAAAATTTATTGAAGCTGCTAATATTTCAAATAATCGCCATATTATGACCGATGATGAACTATACGCGGAAATTTCTTCAAAAATTGCAAAGGCGATATCAGATGCATGGAAAAGCAGAAAAGAGGGCTTCTTTGTTACTGCATTTGGCCGTGCCGCTGTAGGCATGTGTCGTCGCGTTGTGTTCAGTGATGGTTCTGCCCAGATGTGGGGAGATACGAATCAGGCTGTTTTCAAGGAGATGGAAGGCGGGAATGATTCGGGCATCGAGCTTATGTATGTATTTAACGAGGAGAAAAAGCTTACAGGAGTTGTTGCTAATTTAGCATGCCCTGCACAGTGCGTTCAGCACAGAAAATTTATATCACCGGATTTTTGGGGCGAGGCAAAAAAACTTATAAGAGAGCAGCTGGGGGATAACTTGTTCTTGTTAACCCTGTGCTCGGCAGCGGGCGACCAATGTCCTATTGATCTGGTGCGCTTCGTTGAGCCTGAATCGGATATAAACGACCCTAATTTAACAAGAAATAATCCGCCGAAGCGCAAAGCTGACCCGTCAATGTTTGATTTATCAGGAATGAAAAAAGTTGGCAAAAGGATTGCAAACGAGATTATTGATGTGTATAATGAAGGTATTGATGAACTGCAGTCAGATGTTGTGTTTAAACATAATACATATAAAATGCAGCTTCCTCTGAGGCGCGTAACTCTTGAAGAGGAAGCGAATGCGAAGAAAGAAATCAGGGCTTATTTTAATAATAAGCCTGGTGATGTTGATTTCAATGATACCGCGAAGCTTTTGCCTTATCTGGGAATCTTGCGCAGAATGAAAGTGCAGAATGAAGTGGACATTGTTGAGGCTGAGGTTCATATTATCAGATTAGGAAACATTGCCATAGCGACCAATCCGTTTGAACTGTTTTTGGACTACGGCAATCAGATTCGTGCAAGGAGTCTTGCAGAGCAGACATTTATAATTCAGATGGCGAACGGAACTGAGGACTATCTGCCGACAGAAAAAGCGGAAAAGGGCGGACATTACAGCGGTTTTGTCGCCAGCGGAACTGTAGGGCACAATGGTGGCGAACAGTTGGTTCGTGAAACGCTTACCCATATAAATGAACTGTTTTCTGAATAATTTGAATGCAGTCAGTTTAGGTTAAAATATCAAAATTAAAAGTTACAAATAGAACTGACTGGGTTTTAGTTGGTTCTATTTGTTTTTTATGCCTTTGGATTTATAAAAAATTAGGGAATAAAGGAGCAGAAAAATGAGAGAAACAGTAAACACTCAAAACGCCCCCGCGGCAATCGGGCCATATTCGCAGGCAGTTATTATCGGAGATATCATATTTACATCCGGACAAATCCCCTTAAATCCTGAAAACGGAGAAATGGTAGGGAAGACCGTCAGTGAGCAGACGCACAGAGTTTGTCAGAATTTAGATGCCGTCCTGTCCGCTGCCGGAAGCTCGCTTGAAGATGCAGTTAAAACTGTTTGCTATTTAGACGATATGAGTAATTTTGCGGAATTCAATGAAGTGTATTCAAAGTATTTTACAACTAAACCGGCGCGCTCATGCGTTGCCGTAAAAGCTTTACCGAAGGGCGCCCTGGTTGAAATAGAGGTCATAGCAGAAAGGAAAAAATAAGCCTTTTTAATTAATTTCTCTGCAAAAAAGTTGTATCAGAGGAGGATTAACCATGTATCTTGCATCGTCTGCGCATATAAAACAGCTTGATAAATTGGCATCGGATAAATACGGAATTCCGGTAGCTAAGCTTATGGAAAATGCAGGAAAAAGCATCTTTGATGAAATAAAAGCAAATTTTTCGGAAGAAAAGTTTGCTGTTTTTTGCGGAAAAGGAAATAACGGTGGGGACGGATTTGTTGTTGCAAGACTTTTAAAAGCTGACGGGCGTGATGTTAAGGTTTATCTTTCTCACGAGGAAGCAGAGCTTGGCGAAACGGCAAAAATTGCCTTTGATAAACTAAAGGAAGAAAAAGTTGAAATATTAAAAATAACAGATGATGTCGGTAAAGACGCTGTTATTATTGATGCGCTTTTGGGAATTTCGGTTTCCGGTGCACCGAAAGGGAATATAAAAGCGGCGATAGATAAAATAGCTTCAATGAATAATACGGTCATTTCTGTTGATATACCGAGCGGGCTTTCTGCTGATGACGGAAAAGCCTCGGGAAGTGTCGTGAAAGCGGATTATACATATACGCTTGCACTTGATAAGGTGGGACTTAATATTTATCCGGGAAATACCCTTTGCGGTCATAAAAAGGTTCTTGATATAGGGATTCCGAAAGAGGCAGTGGCAGAGCTTAAATTTGATTAATCCTGTTACTGATACCAGAAAAGTATTTTGGTCATAATTTCATATGAGTCTATAAAAGAAGGTTAAAAAACAACCATACACCGGTTTAAAGATGAGGGGAAAAGATTGAACAGCGTAAAAACAAATTTGAAATTTTCATTGCATTACACAGCGACATTTATAAAATGGGGAATAACATCGGTAGTTGTAGGTATAATCGGCGGAATATTAGGGAGTGTATTCCATTCGGGAATTGATTATGTAACAAGCCTGAGGCAGAATAATACATTTCTTATTTATCTGCTTCCTGCAGGCGGTGTTGTAATTGCAGGAATGTACCACATGTTTGCAAAAAAAGAAAGACTCGATACAAATCGTGTTATAGAGTCGGTTAGAGAAGGGAAAAAAGTCCCTCTTATTATGATGCCGCTGATATTTATAAGTACTATTATAACTCATATGCTTGGCGGATCAGCAGGCAGAGAAGGAGCAGCACTTCAGCTTGGCGGCAGTGTAGGATATAATCTCGGCAGATTATTCAGACTGAAAGAAAATGATATGCATATTATCATTATGTCGGGAATGAGCGCGGTGTTTGCGGCGCTGTTTGGGACTCCGCTTACAGCGGCAATATTCTCTCTTGAGGTCACAAATGTGGGAGTCTTACATTATGCAGGGCTATTTCCGTGTGTAATTTCATCCGTGACCGCGGCAGAGATTGCAAAGCTTTTTGGTGTTCAGCCCGTACAGTTTTTTAATATCAACTTTGGAACATTTTCATTTGATATTGCAGCGAAAATAATTATTCTTGCTGTCCTGTGTGCATTGCTGAGTATACTTTTTTGTGTTTCAATCAAAAAAAGCGAGAGGGTTATGGACAAGCTTATAAAGAACAGTTATGTTCGCGCTGCGGTGGGCGGCGGAATTATAGTGCTGTTAACACTCGTTACAGGTGCATATGACTATAACGGAGCGGGGATGGATATTATCAGCCGAGCAATTAGCGGTGAGGCAAACTTAGAGGCTTTTCTTCTCAAGATAATTTTTACCGCCGTAACTATTTCTGCCGGATTCAAGGGCGGCGAGATTGTGCCCTCATTCTTTATCGGTGCTACTTTTGGATGTGTAATGGCATCTTTGCTGAAAATGTCCCCTGAAGTTGCTGCCGCAATAGGATTTGTTGCTGTGTTTTGCGGAGTTGTAAACTGTCCTGTTGCATCAGTTATACTGTCTCTGGAAATATTCGGTACAGATGGGCTGCTTTACTTTGCAATTGCCTGCAGTGTCAGTTATATAATGAGCGGATGTTTCGGGCTTTATCACAGTCAGAAAATTATATATTCAAAAACCGATGATGAGTATATTGATGCTTATACGAATTAGAAAAATATGTTTTTATAAATCTGAACCTTACAGACCGTAAAACTAAATAAAAAATTATTGATAAAAATAAGCGGAAGTGGTACAATTAATAAAATTAATTTATGAGAGGCGACGCAATGAATATTGTAATTGTTGGCTGCGGCAAAGTTGGAACAACGCTTGTCAAAGAGCTTGTTGCTGAAAAACACAATATTGTTGTAATTGATACAGACATCGAAAAGCTTGATGAGATAGGCAATATGGTTGATGTTATGTGCGTTCATGGTCAGGGCGAGTCTGTTGCAGTTCTCAAGGAAGCTGAGGTTGAAAACTGTGATTTGCTTATTGCTATGATGCGTTCGGATGAGCTCAATCTTCTTACTTGCCTTCTTGCAAAAAAGCTGGGTGCGAAAAATACGATTGCGCGTGTTAGAAATCCGATATATGCCGACGCGATAGATATAATCAAGGATGACCTTGGTCTTAGTCTGCATATAAATCCGGAGCGCGCAACAGCGCGTGAAATATCACGACTCATACGATTCCCGAGTGCAATTCAGGTTGAAACATTTGCAAAAGACAGAGTTGAGATTATGAAGTATGAAATTCCGGAGGGTTCCGAGCTCGATGACCTGCGCATACATCAGCTTCGTCCTAAGCTTGCGACATCTGTGTTTATCTGTGCCGTTGAGCGCGGAAACGAGGTTGTCGTTCCTACCGGTGATTTCGTATTGAAAGCAGGGGACATCATATCTTTCGTCGCACCTATCAGAGTGGCCAACGATTTTTTTGCAAAAGTCGGCGCCGTTACGACAAAGATAAAAAATGTCGTAATCCTCGGCGGAGGAAGACTGACATATTATCTGAGCAAAATGCTTCTTGAGTCGGGGTTAAATGTCAAAGTAATTGAGATTGATATGGCACGATGCGAGGAGCTCAGCGAGCTTCTGCCCGAAGCGATGATAATTCACGGTGACGGAACGAATAACCATCTTCTCCATGAGGAGCATATAGAGAACGCAGATGCGGTCCTCAGCCTCACGGGTGTTGATGAACAGAATGTTCTTATGTCGCTTTATGCGCATCAGCAGGTTCCTGATGCGAAGATTATAACAAAAATCAAGCATTTCGATTTTGATGATGTTCTGAAAGGCATGCAGATCGGAAGCGTTGTTTATCCCAAGTACATAACTGCAGATCATATTTTGCGCTATGTTCGCGTTATGCAAAATTCGTGGGAGGCGAGCATGGAATCACTCCACAGAATTGTCGATGACAGGGTTGAGGCTCTTGAGTTCCGCATACGTCAAAAATCGGAAGTGGTTGATGTTTCCTTCGCTGAGCTCAATCTCAGAAAAGGAACTCTTGTTGCCAGCATAACCAGAAACGGAAAAACCTTTACTCCGGGCGGTAAAGACAGTATGCAGATAGGCGATACGGTTATAGTGGTAACGACTTCTAAGGGAATAAGCCGAATAGAGCAAATACTCAGTGATGAAACGGAGAAATAGATGAATAAGAAGCTAGTTTTAAAGCTAAACGGTTATATACTTCTGTTTGACGCAATAGCAATGCTTTTGCCGATGCTTGTAGCTCTTATATATGGGGAACGCGAGGGCTATGCTTTCATTCCTGCCATTCTTATAAGCGTTGCGATTGGACTCCCGCTTGTGTTTTTAAAGCCAAAGCATAAATCGCTTTATGCCCGCGAAGGTCTTGTAACGGTTGCAATGGCGTGGATTATAATGACTGTTGTCGGAGCTTTGCCGTTTTTCTTCTCAAAAGAGATACCAAATCTTATCGATTGTTTCTTTGAAACGGCATCGGGGTTTACAACAACGGGAGCGACTATTTTGCGCGATGTTGAGGTGTTGAGCCGGTGTATTCTGTTCTGGAGAAGCTTCACACATTGGATAGGCGGCATGGGTGTGCTTATGTTTGTTATGGCGTTAGCTCCACTTGCCGGAGGAAATAATATGCAGCTTATCCGCGCTGAATCTGCCGGACCGCAGGTTGAAAAGCTTTTGCCTAAAGCACATATGAATTCAAAAGTTTTATACGGGTTATACATAGGCTTGACCGGTTTGCAGATAATTTTTCTGCTTATTGGAAAAATGCCTTTATTTGATGCGGTAACGACGGCTTTCGCAACTGCCGGAACGGGCGGATTCGGGATAAAGAACACAAGCATTGGCGGATACAGTACATATATTCAAGCTGTAGTAACTGTGTTTATGCTGTTGTTTTCAATAAATTTTAATATGTACTTTTTGTTGGCTGCGAGAAAATTTAAGGCCGTGTGGAAAAATGAGGAGCTTCGGCTTTTTACAGTAATCGTTGTTGCATCAATATTTTTTATAACACTGAATAACTTCGGGTTATTTAAAAATGTTTTTGAGGCATTTCATCATACATCGTTTGCCGTTGCCTCGGTGATTTCCACATCAGGCTTTGCGACAGTAGATTTTAATATGTGGCCGGAGTTTTCGAAAGCTATCCTTGTTTTTCTTATGTTTATTGGTGCGTGTGCAGGTTCTACGGGCGGAGGAATCAAGGTTTCGAGGTGTATGATTCTTTTTAAGTCGCTCAAACGCGAGTTTACATCACTTGTCCATCCGAAGAGCGTTAAGACAATAAATTTAAACGGAAAAAAGATTGATGAAGAAACGATAAGGCGTGTAAATGCGTATATAATCTGCTATATACTGATATTTTTTGCATCTGTTATCATTATATCCTTGGATGGGTTAAGCTTTGAAACTAATACTACGGCTGTTATCGCAACCTTGAACAATATCGGTCCGGGGCTTGCGGAGGTAGGCCCGATTGGTAATTACGCTGATTTTTCTCCGCTGTCTAAAATTGTTCTTTTGATTGATATGATATGCGGAAGACTTGAACTTTTCCCGATAATGGTGCTTCTCCTGCCTCAGGCATGGAAACGGAATTAAATCTGCAAACCCGCAGGCTTTTTTTAAAGGTCTGTGGGTTTACTAAAAAATGCATGCTGTCTTTGCAGCAAAAATGGTAAAGAGTGAAGAAGGAGGCTATAAAAAATGAACAGATGTGAAAAAGCAGTGGAAAAACATAAAAAGGGATACAACTGTGCCCAGGCAGTGGCGTGTGCATTTGCTGATAAATTAGGATACAGCGAGGACGAAATGTTTAGACTCACTGAGGCTTTTGGCGGAGGAATGGGTGGCACGCAAGGTGTTTGCGGTGCTGTGAGCGCTATGGTTTTAGTAGTCGGCGGAATTAAAAGTTTCGGAACAGACAAGATGCCTGAAACAAATAAGAAAGCAAGCTATGCTTCTGCCCGTGAACTTATGGAAAGGTTTGAATCAAAAGTTGGTACGGTTATGTGCAGTGAGATTAAAAGCAAAAAGCTTTGCTCTTGCGACGGATGCATAGAAGAGGCTGTTGGAATTTTAGAAGAGTTTATCGGAGAATAATATGAATTTTTTGCCCTTATTTGATACGAGGCTATAAAGATTGTCGAATATTGTTAAATAACGAAAGATAAGAGGGGATTTTATGAGTGATAATATTAAAAAAAGATGTTTTATCATTACTCCGATTGGAGATGAAACAGATCCTATAAGAAGGCACATAGATGGTATAATTGATGCTGCAATCGTGCCAGCTTTAGGGGCTAAATATGAGATTTCTGTATCTCATAAGATTAGCGAACCAGGTTCAATTACTAAACAAATTATATCAGAGATAGCACAGGATGACTTAGTTATAGCTAACTTAACTAACAAAAATCCTAATGTTATGTATGAACTTGCTTTTCGCCACACCCTTGGTTTGCCAGTAATTATGATTGCAGAAAAGGGAACATCATTACCTGCTGATATCATTATGCAAAGAACTATTTTTTATTGTAATGATGCTAAAGGAGTGTTGGAATTAAAAGAGGATCTTAAAAAGGCAGAAGAAGAAATATGTTTTGATAAAAAAAGTGGACCAATATATGAGGTATTAGGAGAACTGAACCACGATACGACAATTTTACAACAAGCACAGAAAGATTCTGACTCAAACATAGAGCCATTAGAATATATTTTGAAAAGACTTAATCGCATTGAGGATGCTATAACTATTTCAAACCATCGTTTGCATTATCAACTTATGGAGAACAGAGAAGAATTGCCAAGGATGACTCGTATGGCGTTTAAATTTACAGAGGTACCAGAAAAGAAACCACATAGACCGATTCTACAAAGGCAACTTTCAAGAGTTCATGACTTGGTTGATTCAGATGCAATATTTGATAGTATTAAGTTTGATTATAATGAAAAAACAATTGATATTTATATAAAAATGTTGGGACTACTTGATGTGCCTGGAATTTACAGATATTTTTTAAAGGTGCTGTCTGATAATGGGTTTAGAGATATAGAACCAATAAAGGCAGAACGATGTGCTTCAGAAAACGATTGATGATTTATTTGAAAAATTTAGTCCTAACTTGACACGAGCCTGATGCTAAAAATCTTGTCATCTAGATTATACAGTCTTTATATAATAACTTATCTATAAATATCAGGAATGAGGTTTAATTATGGAATATGAAAAATTAATTGCGGAAAGATATTCTGTCAGAGATTTTAAGCCGGAGCGCCTGACGGAAGAAGATGTTTCAAAAATTTTAGAGGCGGCTAATAAGGCACCCACAGGCTGTAATTTTCAGCCCCAGAGGATTCTGGTGCTGAATACGGATGCAAGTCTTGAAAGACTAAAGAAATGCACAAAGTGTCACTTTAATGCGCCTACGGCAATGCTTGTTTGCTATAATGAGGACGAAAGCTGGAAAAGGGCATATGACGGGGCTCTTTCTGCACCGGTTGATGCCGCGATTGTCGCAACTCATATGATGCTTTCTGCACATAATGTCGGTGCAGGCAGTTGCTGGGTAATGC
>JAZRPG010000014.1:0-10493 GCA_045649105.1 Eubacteriales bacterium | reverse complement strand
AAGCAGTTTTGAATTGAGAAATTTTTCGTTTGGATAAATATAAAAATTCCGGGTATACTGACGTATTCCCGGAATTTTTTCTGCAATACAAGCGGAAAATGGCCATTCAAAACCAAAACTTCCTTGTGCGGCTGTGGCCTTACCCTTACTCCGCTTTTTGATTTGCGTTTATGAGTTTTATCTACAGATATGTTCTTAAATCAACAGCCAGCTGCTCCTCAAGCGAAATTAAATTCTTTGTGATATGCTTGGATTTTTCATCGGCAGCCTGATACTGATTCAGATATCGGCTGAGCGATTTGACGCCCATATTGCAGCCGTCAGTCATAAGGTCTGCTATTGTTTTGTCGGACTCATTCATAAGAAGCATAGTGTTTGTTTTCATCCATGACATGCCCTTTGCTACCGGGTTCGGGTCCTTGCCGGCGTCATGGTACTCGTCAAGCATCGTACGTAGCTCTGAGCGAAGCGATTCATGGTTGTCCTTACAGTCTTCAAGCGTTTTTTTGAGCTCTTTGCTCTGTACATGGTCAAGAACATCGTCAATAGATGTAACGCCCATAGTGATGCCCGCGTCGCACTCGCGAAGCAGCTTAACTGTATCCTTCTCTACCATCTTTATAGTAACCTCCTCTTTTTATCATACAGAAAGTATGCACCAAAAGAGGATAGTGTATACAGGCTTTTTTAAGAGTGAGAAAAAGGATTAAATAAAGAAAGCTTCATGAATATTTTGTTCATGAAGCTTTCTTTGATTTGGTGACCCGTAGGAGAATCGAACTCCTGTTACCGCCGTGAAAGGGCGGTGTCTTAGCCGCTTGACCAACGGGCCGTATTTTTAATATTGGGGCAAGGAAGAAGACCTTGCCCCAATATTGGTAGCGGCAGCTGGACTTGAACCAGTGACCGTTCGGGTATGAACCGAATGCTCTAGCCAACTGAGCTATGCCGCCATATGGAGACTTGAAGCATTAGTTATTATAATATATTTAAAACGGATTGTCAACTAAAAAAACAGCAGAATAAAATCTTTTTTTGCGGCAGGCATTTCGCTGAACTACAGCCGTATTTGCATCCATTTGCCGCGCCTGAAGCGAACAATATAGAGAATGACGCGCACTGCCTGGTCAATGATGACGGCACACCATGCGCCGACGATGCCGACAGAGGGGATTTTGCAGAGAAAGTATGCAGCTGCCGTGCGGATAAGCATGGTCGTTAAAATTGTTGCAAAAGATGTGAACCGCGCATCGCCTGCACCGGTAAGAGCGCCGCTGTATACCGTAACCGATATGTCGAGGATAGAGGTAACACCGATAATTTTAAGCATGCGCACAACGCTTCTAAAGGTCGCAGCATCGGAGACACGGTCGGGGATATACAGACCGGCGAGAGTGTCACCGAAGAAAACGCCTGCGATAAAATAGATAATACAGCTGAGTCCTGCAAGGAGCATGCATATGCGGAAGTAAAGAACCGCAAGGTCGGGACGCTTTTTGCCGAGGTTTTGCCCTATAAGTGTGGAGACTGCGCCGTAGAAGCCGTTTGCAATGCAGAGAAGAACTCCGTGAAGCGTGGAGACTATCTGCCATGCGGCATATGCGCTGGCATCGCCGAGCGAATTTATGATGCGGACCATTATGGCTGAAGAGAAGAACAGGCATAAGCTGGTAGTAAATGTGGCAAATCCTATTTTTATTGCGGATTTTACGGTAAATGAGTCAAAGTGCAGTTTGTTTTTAAACGTAATATGGAGCTTTCTTTTTTTGCCTATAATAAAGAAGAGAGAAATTCCGGCCTGGAAGAAAAAGCTTATTGTTGTTGCTATTGCGGCGCCGGTAACTCCCAGCGCGGGGAAGCCGAGCTTTCCGTTTATAAGTATGTAGTTTAAGATAATATTTATACAATGGGAAAAAACGGTTGAAAACATGACAGGGCGCATATTCCCCTGTGAACGAAGGGCCGAGTTTGCGATTGACGCAAACGACCATATAAAAACGCCGCCAAGCCATATGTAGTAATAGTTGAGCGCATCGGGAAAGTGCTCGGGATGTGCTCCGCACAGCAATATAAGCTTTTTTCCGAAGATGAACATCGGAGGAATAAGTATTGCCGACAGAGCCATGACAAGAAGAAAACCCTGACGGAGAACCTCGTTTGCCTCATCATACGCCCCTTCGCCGACGCGGCGGGCAATTATTACCGCGATTCCGCCTTCGAGGGCAATATAGCAGTTGACGATAAGTGTGCGTATTGGGTTTGCAATCCCGATTGCGGCGATTGCAATGGTGCCGAGCGAGCCCACCATCATTGTATCAATGGCAGAGGCAAGGGTAACCAGAAGTGATGACAGAATCAAAGGCCATGCGAGGCGGAATGCCTCTGAATATGCATGTCGTGTGCCGGGTATGTCCCCGAGCCGCTTTGATTCCGGAAGAAGTGTTGATGTGGAAAAAAGCCGGAATATAAGCCTCAAAAAAAGCCCTCCCAACAAATGCAAAAGTCGTGTGTTTTCGTGTAGTTTAACACATTTGCGGGCTGTTGTAAATAGCTTTTTTAATTATAAAAAAAACATATAATCCGAAGCAAAAAAGTTGGGAAAAATTTGGGACAAAGTAAATTTAAAAACATGTTATAATAAATCCCGTGACATGTGAAAGGGCATGTGACAAAAGAGATGCCGGCAGAAAAATAAAAGAGGTGCAGCATTCTCCGCGGCGGGCGCGCAGCCGCAGGAGAGGATGCACAAAACGGCAGTTAACTGCAAAAGACCCGCCGATGCATTTTGGGGAAATTCTTTTTTTGGAGGTGCTCACTGTGTTTGATGAAACCAACAGAGCAGAGGAGCAGGAGCTTTCTTTGCCGGAAAACCTATTCGGTGACGAAGAGCTTTCGGAGACCGAAGAGCAGAATTGTGATGAGGGAGAGGAAAACGGAAATGAAGGCGAAACCACAGCCTCTGAGCCGGAGAGTAACGAAAATCCTCAGACACTTAAAATTAAATACAACGGCGTGGAGCGTGAAATAAGCCTTGATGAGGCACGCACACTCGCGCAAAAGGGAATGAATTATGACCATGTCGTGCAGGAGCGAGACACGCGTTACAAGCGGGAGCTTGATGCGCTTGATAAGATTGCGCGGGAGCATGACATGAACAGGAACGAGTATGTTTCGTTTATTGAAAACAACATGCGGCATAATGCGCCGCAGAGAAGCCCTGAGGAAGTAATGCAGGACTCGAGAGCCAGGGCAAGGGAGCAGATTCAGAGAATATACGACACAACGGGCGAGAAAAAGTCCTGGAACAGGCTTTTTGAAAGATTCCCCGAGCTTGACAGACAGCAGATAAGGGAAGAGCTTTCAGAAAATATAAGAGGCGGGATGACCCCGCTTGAGGCTTATCAGTCAAGACTTTTAAAGCAGCGGGAGCAGGAGCTCCGTATAGTTAATAACAACTCGGCTGCTGCCTTAAGAGCCGTCGGCTCACTTACGGGAGACGCGCTGTCTTCAACGAGCGATGCTTTCCTTGAGGGCTTCTCAATCAACGGATAAAAAATAATGATTGAGGAGAGATTTTACAATGGCAGTTATTAATTTACACACAAAATATGCGGACCAGATTCAGAAAAAGTACATAAACGACAGTCTTTTAAACGGATATCTTGCAAACGACTATTCCTTTGCAGGAGTAAAGACTGTCAGGGTTTCCACCCCTGTCACCGTTCCGATGACGGACTATACGCGCAGCGGAACCAGCCGCTACGGCACGCCGACAGAGATGGAGGATATTGTTCAGGAGCTTACACTGTCTCAGGACAAGAGCTTCACACTCACGATAGACAAGGGCAACAATGAGGACCAGAGCGGCATCAAAGAGGCAGGGAAGATGCTTTCGCTTCAGCTTTCCGAGCAGGCAATTCCGCTTATGGACAAATACAGCTTTATGCGTCTTTCGCAGCTCGGCGGCAAAATTGTCGGCAGTTCAACGGCAATTTCCAAGAGCAATGTATGCGAGCGCATAACGGCAGGAACAACATATATGGATGATGCAGAGGTTCCGTCTTCTGACAGAACATTGTTTGTTCCGAGCGCTACATACGCAAAGCTTCGTCTTTCTGAGGAGTTTCACAACTGCGACAGCCTTATGGAGAAATCACTCTCCAAGGGACAGGTCGGAACATATGACAACATGAAGGTTGTCAAGGTGCCGAGAGGACGCTGGCCGGAGAATGTAAACTTTATTATTGTTCACAAGCGCGCGGCATGCGCACCGGTAAAGCTCAATGACACAAAGTTCCACAAGGACCCGCCGGGAATTTCAGGCTCACTTCTTGAAGGCAGACAGTACTATGACCTGTTTGTATTCGGGGCAAAGTGCGACGGCGTATATGTCGATGTTGACACTTCGAGCGGAGCGGGCATAATATGCTCAGAGCCTCAGATTGCGGCAGACGGTAATATCACATGCGAAACTGCGGGCGTTGCAATCAAGTACACGACAGACGGCTCTGACCCGAGATATTCGCTCTCTGCAAAGATTGGTGCAGCTGCGGATGTGACGGATTCAGGAACGGTTATAAAGGCATATGCATATAAGGACGGGGCATTCCCGTCAGGCGTTATGACCGTAACACTTTAACAACGGGAGGCGGAGCGGAGTACACGCTCCGCCTTTTCTCGTCAATTAATTTTTAAGGGGAGATTTTATTAAAAATGAAAGCATATGATATATATAAGAGCGCAGCGGCGCTTATGTTTGAGCTGCCCGGTCAGGATAAGGCGTTTGAGACCATGTTCCCCGAGCTTTTAAACTCGCTTCTTGTTGAGGCCCTGCCGTATGAAAATTCGTCAAGGAAAAGCCGCGGTTTGAAAACGATTGAGACCGCTCCCGTGATTGCGACGCTTGAGGACGATGTGGATTACAGCGATGAGATTTGCCGCGTTGCTCTGCCGTACGGCGTGGCGGCATACTTTTCACAGGACGACGGGGAAGGGCATAACGCACTTATGTACAGAGAAAGATTTGTAGACGCGCTCTCAGATGCTGCGAAGTGCAACTTTGAGAGCATAGAGGATGTGTACGGAGGTGCGGTGTAAATGACGGGAGATTTTTTTGAAAGCACGTTTATGTCGCTCATAACTCCGGATATGTATATTGTCATCGCAGCGGTGTACGGCATATGCTTCGCACTGCGCCGTGCGCGCTTTTTTGATGACAGGTTTATTCCGCTTGCAGCTGTCGTGCTCGGAACGGCGCTGATGCTTATAAGCGGCGTAACGGGAAGCGGCGAAAGCCTTTCAGATTCTGCTCTGAAGGGAATTATATGCGGAATGAGCGCCGTGTTTGCGGCAAATGTGATTAAGCAGTTTAAAGATACGGGAAAGGAGAAAGCGGATGACGGAGAAGAAATTTAAGAGCGGGCGGATATATACCGTGCCGCTTTCGGACATCGAATATATCGGATATTTCTACGGAAAAAACGGAAAAGAAACGGTGAAAAATGCGTATGCGCGGATAAAAAAGCTGCGCGGGAGCGCACCTGATTTTCTTATGAATGCCGAGCTTTTTGATTTCAAATCGCGTGCGGCGGCAAGTGATGTTGTTGCAGGCGGAGTGATTCACAGACTGACGGAGGGATACGGGATTGCGTTTCCGGAAAATAAGACCGCAGTATTTTCGTATAAAAACAATGTAAAAGGAACGGATTATGTCGGCGCGTACCCTGTTCTTGTACGCGAGAGGAAAGGGGCAGGCACAACGCCCGCGGGAATCGGAGGCTCCCGCGGGAGGACGGCGCTCGGGGTTGGAAACGGGAATCTGTATGTTGCGCTTGTGCCGGACGGCGGGAATGACGCAACGCTCACAGAGCTTCGGAGTGCGCTTGTCCTTGCAGGCGCTGAGGACGCAATAAATCTGGACGGCGGTGGCAGCACGCAGTTTTATGCGCCGCGCGGAAACTATTTCTCGGGGCGTCCCGTACGCGGCTTTGTCGGCGTTTGGCTGCGTGGCGGAAATAAGCGTACAGTCTCGGTACGGACATCACTTAATATAAGAAAGGGGCCGGGGATACTCTATGGCAGAACAGGCTCGCTCTATAACGGAGACACCGTAACCGTGCTTGAGGAAAAAAACGGTTGGAGCCGAATTTCTGCCGGGTGGGTATGCTCCCGGTATTTGGTGAAAATATGAACGTAATTGAGAATTTAATACCGGTCGGGAGTATTAACAGGCCCGGAAGCAGGAATACCTGTGAGTACATAACCATACATGAAACGGCAAATGTGAAAAAGGGCGCTGATGCAAAAAATCACTCAAAGTATCTTGCATCGGTAAAAGGGAAGACCTCGTGGCACTACACGGTTGACGATAAGGTAATTTACCGTCATCTCCCCGACTGCGAAAAGAGCTACCATACATCTGATAAGGAAGCGAACGAGAAATCCATCGCAGTTGAGATATGCGTGAATGCAGACGGAGATTTCAAAAAGGCATGTGACATGGCAGCGGAGCTTGTGCGAGAACTTCGGAAGACTTACAAAATCCCCGTGTCAAACATACGCCGGCATTTTGACTGGACGGGTAAGGACTGCCCTGAAAAGTTGCGTAAAAACGGCTGGGAGGAGTTTCTCAAAAGGTGCGGCGATGATGAAGAAGATGCAGCCGTTATGCGTGTGATATCCGTTTCCGAGCTTAAGAGCATGGGCTATACTCATATTGCCTTGTAAATGCCCGGGAGGTGAGATATATGGAGTATATAAGCCATGACATGTGCGAAAGGTACCGCGTAGGCATAAATGACAGGCTCAATCGCGGCGACGTGCGTTTTGAACGGCTTGAGACAAAGCTTGACACGCTTATAACGACAAACAAGCTTATAGCCGGCTCTGTCATCGGCGGTATCGCGACGATTGTCGTGACCCTTCTTCTGCGGGGTATCTGATTTGCCTTTTTTTTAAATCTGTGGTAACATGGATAAAAAATCAAGGGAGAATTACATGCAAAAAAGGTGTGCGGTGTTATTTGCGGTGCTGCTTTTTGCGGCACTGCTCGCCTCCTGCGGCACTGTCGCGGAGAGCAGACTTTTTATGATGGATACCGTGATGGATTTTAAGCTTTGGGGAAGCGACGCGGAGGAATGCCTCCGGGATATGCAGACTGTTCTTTCGGAGCTTGACCGGGATTTGTCCGCCTACAGGGAAGACGGAGAGCTTGCACGCATAAATTCGGGAGAGGAATTAAGCGTCGGAGAGCATATTCTTAAGGTCACCTCCGAGGCGCTTCAGTATTCAAAGCGGACGGACGGGGCATTCTCTCCGCTTCTGGGCTCAGTTATTGAGCTTTGGGGCGTGGGAGAGAAAAACTATGTGCCGACGCAGGAGGAAATTTCAGCTGCACTTTTTGCTGCTGAGCTTTCTGATATTGAAATTTCCGAAGACAGAATAACGCTCAAGAACGGCGCAAAGCTCAATTTCGGGGCGATTGCAAAGGGGTACGCCGCCGACATAATGCGAAAGGAGATTACAGAGCATAATATCCCGCGCGCCGTAGTGTCGCTCGGCGGAAATGTGTATGTGCACGGCACAAAGGAGGATAACACCCCGTGGAATGTCGCTCTGCGCGACCCGAGAGGCGGAGAGAATGACTATTTTGCCACTGTCTACCTGTCGGACAGGTTCATAATCTCCTCGGGGGATTATGAACGGTACTTTGAACGCGACGGTGTAAGATACCATCATATTATAGACCCGCAGACGGGTGCACCTGCAAGGAGCGACCTTCTTGCGTCAATCGTTGTTTCGGAAAACGGTGCGCTCGGTGATGCGTATTCGACAGCGACATATGTAATGGGGCGCGAGCGCGCGCTTGAGTTCTGGAGAGAAAATGCAGATTTTGAGCTGGTGCTTGTCGGGCGCGACGGAAGAGTCACGGTGACGGATGGGCTTTCTGATTGCTTTTCTCCTGTTGACGGGAGGTACACTTATGAAACTGCGAACAGGTGATTTTGTTGTCATAGCGCTCGTCATAGCCACTGCCGCTGCGATATGGGCATATCCGTTTTTTAACGGCGGGAATACAGAATTAAAAGTAGAAATATCGCAGAACGGAGAGCTTGTAAAAAGCGTTCCGCTTGACGGAAGATATGAAAGGATTGTGCTTTCGGGCTGTACTGTCGAAATATCAGACGGCGGGGCGCGTATGCTTGAGTCTGACTGTGATGACCGGGTCTGCGTCAGGACGGGTGAAATACACGGCCACGGTCAGTCTGTAATATGTGTTCCGAACAGAGTGACGGTTGATATATCGGGAGAGAGCGGGATTGACGCTGTTGCAGGATAAAAAATGCGGCGTACCGGGATGTGTTTAAACACGCCTTGGTGCGCCGCATTTTGATATTCCTATAATGCCGTACAGACCTCCGTCAATCTCCGCGGGGGTCATAAGACACAGAAGATCGGGCCTCGGAAAAGGACGCCCCGTCATAAGCGGAACGGCGAGCCTTGTCGGAGCGTCTTTATCATCTGTAAGCGCACCGCCTGATTTTGCGAGGGCGGAAATTTCACTGCGGCATCTGAGACGCTCAGGAAAAACTTCGGGCTTGTGCCATGTGCAGGGGGCGGCATTCGCGTTGCCGTTACGGCAAAGTGTCGTGTATGCGAGTGATATGCTGTCGGGGTCTATTCCGTTTGCAGAAAGCGTGCTTTTAGTCACGGTTTTTGAAACGGAAAAAGCATCGCCGTCGGGGGCGAGAACTCCGATAAGAAGAGTGCCTGTGCCGGAGCGCACATATACGCGCGCGATATAAGAAAGCTTTTTTGTGCAGACGGCGTAAAAATGGGCGCGCACGCCGTCAAAGCTGTAATTAACCGTACCGATGACAGAGTTATCGAGATAGAGAGGAATGTTTTTTTTCATTGTGCACACCGCCTGTGAAAGTTGATGGATAAAAAAACGCGGAGAGACGGCGTACCGTTTTCTCCGCGTTTTTTAACATTTGTTGAAAATCAGGAAATAGTGTATTGACCACGGACCAGAATTGTAATGTTCGATGTCGCTTTGACACCGCGTCCGTCTATTGTGCACAGATACAGATGATTTTTTTCAAGTGAGCTGCCGCCTGCGAGCTCGCCGCCCGTGCTGATGTCGATAAGGCCGAGTGAGCCGGAGGAGACACATTTTGCAGTGCCTATCCGGAGAAGAACCTCACAGCCGACTTTTGCGGTGAGCGTCTGCCCGGAGTTGAGCTTTACAAGTGTAAAGGTTGATGACGGCGTGCCCTGTGAAGGGACTTTTGCCGCGACCTTTTCTGCAACACTTGCGACAAATGCGTCGTTTACTATTTCGTCTGCACTGCGGGAGGTATATTCAGCTATTTTTCCGTCAAGCTCACTGTTGAAGGCAGAAATCTTGCTTTCAAGCTCGCCGGACATGCTGCCGGTCTTTTCGGCAATAATCTCGTCGACCTTTGCGGATATTTCAGGTGCGAGCACGTTGTTTATGTAACTTAAGCTGACCAGCGGGTCATCCGAAGTTCCATATTCAGCCGCAATCGCGATAAAGCCTGCGGTGACGAGTGCTGCGAGCAGCAAAACAGATGTAATCGCCTTCCAGTTCTTCAGTTTCATTTGTAAATACCTCCGTAATTTTATACTGCTTTAATTGTTTCCGAGACCGAAGCTTACTGCAATCGCATCGTCGACACGGTGCATAAGCGAATCGTCAAGCCGACCCATCTTTTCTTTAAGCCGGGCTTTGTCCAGCGTACGGACCTGCTCCAGAAGCACAACCGAGTCCTTTGACAGGCCGTGACTTTTGCCGCCCAGCTCAATGTGCGTGGGAAGCTTTGCTTTATTTATCTGTGATGTGATAGCCGCGGCTATCACGGTAGGGCTGTGCCGATTCCCGACATCGTTCTGTATGATAAGCACGGGGCGCATGCCGCCCTGCTCGCTGCCGACTACGGGGCTTAAATCAGCATAGTAAATGTCTCCACGTTTAATACTGTAATTCACGTAATTCACGCTCCGCCGAAATGTAGTAGCCGGAAGAAGGTTCTGCCGACAACTATATTTTTTCCACAGGCATGTACGTTTTAATCAGCATTGCGAAAAATTCCTGAAATTTTTTATTATCCTCCCGTGCATATTATGCGTCGGATTCGGTATATGTTCGCGCAACGCGCTTTGAAACAGATATCAGAATTTCGTATGGTATGGTTCCTGCAAGGGTGGCAACCTCGTCTGCAGAGATTGAAAAATTGCCTCTCTCGCCAAACAGCAGGACTTTATCGCCTTGTGAAACATGGGGCAAAGAGCTGACATCTGCAACAAACAAGTCCATACAGATATTCCCGAGAACGGGCACACGCTGACCGTTGATAAGAAAGCTTGCGCGGCCGGAGAGAGACCTTGGTATGCCGTCTGCATAGCCGGCGGAGACGATTGCAATCCGCATGTCGTGCGGCGCCGTAAAGTTTCTGCCGTAGCTTACGGTG
>JAZRPG010000013.1:0-19616 GCA_045649105.1 Eubacteriales bacterium | reverse complement strand
ACGGTGTCGCCCTTGCGGATATCACGGACCTGGGCCACGGTGCTTACAAGGGACATAACGGGACGAAGGTCAATATCATCATCGCGCGAACCCGGGAAAAGTCCGTACAGCGCAAGGCCGGGGCGGACGCAACGCAGATGTGCTTTTTTATAGTTTACCACACCGGCGCTGTTTGCGCAATGGCAAAATTTGAAAGAGATACCGCGCCGTGAGAGCTCCGAAACGGTTTGTGAAAAGCTCTCAAACTGCTCGTCCGTAAACTGCGTGTTCTCGCTTTCCGCCTCAGCAAAATGAGTAAAAATTCCTTCAGCGGAAAGGTTTTCAAGACGGCATATTTTCTCTATCTCGTCTGCGGCGTTTATGTGGAAGCCATGATGGGCGTATATGCCGAATCGCGTCATTCCCGTGTCGGTCTTTATATGTACGGGAAGTGCCTTTTTGCACAATGCGGCAGCACGGGACAGCTCCTCGGCATAGGACAGGGAAAAAACAGTCTGTATAATGTTGTTTTCAAGAAGAACGGGAACGGATTCGGACGGTGTATAGCCAAGTATCATAATCGGGCAGGTTATGCCGCTTTGCCGTAATTTAAGAGCTTCGTCAAGGCAGGCAACGGCAAGAATTTTTGCGCCGAGCCTTTCATAAAGCGCGCCGAGCCTTTCGGCACCGTGCCCGTAGGCATCTGCCTTTACGACGGCGATTATGTCCGCGCCGCCGCAAAAGCGCTGTATTTCACGGAAATTATGCTCTGCATTTGTGAGGTTGATTACCGCCTCAATTCTTTTGAACGCTGACATTTACTTGTATTCAGTCCTTTCAAATTCACACTGTATAACGCGCCGCCCGTTGCTGAAAATTTCAGCATAAAGCGGTTTTTTACTGCTTTTTTCAAACCATGTGCGATACTCAAGCGCAGTTCCGTCGTAAGTGTGGCGAGATATGATGAGCGTGCAGTCTGTACCGTCATGTTTTGCAGAGCCGGACTCGGAGACATTGCCTCCGACCCAGGCATTCATGAGTGACGGAAGTGCAGAAAGAGGCGACAGCCCGGATTCGTCAAGACGCCCCGTCTCAAGACGCGCCCCGTCGAATGTAAGCCCGGTTTCGCCGTTTTCTATCGTGACGGATATGTCTGCAATGCTCTCCGGAGCTATTACGGAAACTTTTTGCGCACCGTCTTTTACATAATTGTAGTCAACGGTATATTCCGCCGCATGCGACGGAAAGCTTGTGTATATCGTAACGCGGAAATCCGCAGCGGAGAGTGTGCGCATTTGCTCCGTTATTGCGCCTGTGTCCGGGCTTTGGGATGAGCAGGCGCAGAAAAGCGATGAGAGAAGCGTTATCATAAGTATCAATGATACAGGATGGCGTTTCACGTGGTTTTGGGCACCTCTTTTATTACTGATTTGAGGGTGCACAGCATATCGGACGGCGTCATTGAATATTCGCCGAAAAGCTCGGCGGCGACATCGCCTGCCCTGCCGTGCAGCCACACTCCAGTATATGCCGCACGAAGCGGCGGTATGCCCTGGCCTATTAATGATGTGATGATTCCTGCAAGAACATCTCCGCTTCCGCCCTTTGCCATACCGGGATTTCCCGTTGTGTTGAAAAAGAGCTCGCCTGTCGGTGCGGCGGTGATTGTCCTGTGACCCTTGAGCACGAGTATGCAGTTATTTTCCTTTGCAAAATTTGAGGCGAACTCCTCACGCCTTTCATGCGAAAAATCGGGAACAAGTCTTGAAAACTCTCCCTCATGCGGAGTGAGGATAACCTCCCGCGGTGAGGATTTTATAAGCTGCGGAAAGCTTGATGCAAGGGTGATTGCGTCTGCATCTATAATAAGAGGCGCGCCGTTTGTGCGAAGAAGCTTTTTTGTGAGCCGTGCAGAGCTGTGTGAGAGCCCGATGCCGCAGCCTATAAGGCATGCGTCGTTTTTTATCTTTGTACTGCGTGAAACAAAAACAGGTTCTGCAAGCTTTATGGAAAGTACATTGCGCACAGCGCGGGGCACGGCGAGAAAGACAAGCCCTGACCCCGTGTTGACGGCGGCCTGTGCTGCAAAAAATGCCGCGCCCGTATATTTTTTGCTTCCGCAGAGGAGAAGCACACGGCCGAAGTCTCCTTTGTGCGCGTCACGGTGCCTCGGCGGAAGTGATATATTATCCCGTACTATCTCAATCATTGTTCTTAAGGCTCATTCGCACGGCGGCAGGAAGTGCAGCGGTGATGTGCGAATACATTTTCTCATTCGGCTCTATTATGAAAAACACACGCTCGGTATCCGTGTCGCAAAGGATGGCGACCCTTCGTGATGCATCCGGAGATGAGGAAAAGTCAAGCCTGCGCGAGGCTTCTTTTTTAAGCTCGCCCGCGCGCGGGTCAGCCGCGGAGACGAGTGCAGAAACGCGCGACAGAGAAACGGAGAGCTTTGTTTTGCGGTTTGTGCGGCCGCGAATTATATCGACGGAGAAATCATCTCCGGAAAGCGTGTATTCATATTCGACGTTAAAGCTTCTCACAAGAGCAACGGCAATAAGCAGAAGTCCGGCACAAATGACGGGTATCAGCGAGGAAAGTGACGGAATTTTTGACAATATTACAATAAGGCATACGCATACTAAAACGGCAAGCAGTTTTTTAAGCACCACGGAAGCAGAGCTTCTGGCGGCTACTATCTGCTCTGCGAATATATTATTTTCCATTACATTACCACCTTTTGTTTCTTATTTATTATTTTAAGACAAAAAAGGGCGTTTGTCAAAATATTTCACAGTAAATCAGCCAGATTTATAATTTTTTTGTTTTTTGATGCGGCATATCTTGCCGTATATGCGGTTCCGCCTCTTTCGCGGGTGAGATACGACACAAGAACAGATGCGCTGTCAACAAGCATGCGGTTGCGCTCGTGCATGCAAAAAGGAGTGTAACTGTCGTTCAGGATTATGACATCATCTGCAAGCCCCAAGAGCTCGTTATAATGCGCACGGTCAGCCCGACACCAGCGCTCTGCCTGATTGCGGCACGGAATAATCATGCGAAGCTTTATGCCGCACTGTTCGCGCAGTCGGATTACGGTGCTTGCGGAAAGCGTGTCAAAACCGAGTGCGCCTCCGCTCTGGAACCAGGTGCATCCCGCTTCGGAGAGCTTTAATATTGTGTGTGTAAGAAGGTCGGGAAGGGCAGCCGAGTGTATGTGAAGGATTTGCCTGTGACCCGTAAAAGAGCATGTTTTATCCTGCATAATGCACCTACTTTTTTTGTTTTAAATAATAATATCACAAATTTTATAAAAAGTGTAAAAAAAGTAATACTTTGTATATTGTTTTTTGGATTTCATTTGCTTATGCAAAGGAGAAAAGAACTGAGCGGAAGTTTCCAATATACTTATCCTAAATAATGTAACATATAAATAACATTATTTAAAGAAAAAAGGTTAATCGGCAGACCGAAACCGTTTAACAGCGCAAAGAAAGCGGCGCAAATCATGATACAAATGGAGAACGCCAAGTATGGAGACGAGAAAAAATGCCGTGTGAAAGCCGTCAGGACATAATTTTCTTAATTTCAGGATTAATAAATATAAAAAACTATTTACTTTTCAAAATAAGTATGATAAAATACCAAAGTATGCTAGTGTGCCGTAGTTTCGGTTGCACATACGCAGCACCCAAATCGCAGTTTGAGGATAATATGCCTGATGAACTCAGGGATTTCACCCGCCTCAGACTATGATTTGCGGAAAAATTTTAAGAAAGGTGAAATGCAAAATGATCTTGAAAGAGCACAAGACAGAGGTTATCGAAAAGAACCGCATTCATGAGACTGATACAGGCTCACCTGAGGTTCAGATAGCCATACTGACCGAGCGCATCGCAGAGCTTACCGAGCATCTCAAGGTCCACCACAAGGACAACCACTCGAGACGCGGTCTGCTCAAGATGGTAGGTAAGCGCCGTGGCCTTCTCAACTATCTTGCAAAGAAGGATATTGAGCGCTATCGTGCAATAATTGCAAAGCTCGGAATACGCAAGTAAGTCCACAGCAATCCCGCGGGCGGAAACCTGCCCGCGGGATTAAAAAAATAATTTCGGACTCAGTACCCTTAAAGAGTATGGTTTTGTTTAGCAATTGGAGCTGCTGCCAAATGCGTTTTGAGAGTATCTCCAAGTGCTAAACCCATGCAGACGGGGACAAGTCCGGAAGGATTGTGTAAAGGAGCAGGTAAAAATGAAAAAAATGGTTTTTTCAAAGCACAGAATATTTGAAACAGAATTTGCAGGAAGAAAACTCGTTATTGAGACGGGCAAAATGGCAGGTCTTGCAAACGGTTCATGCCTTGTTCGCTACGGTGAGACCGTTGCACTCGTCACAGCGACAGCTTCGGACAAGCCGAGAGCGGGGATTGACTTCTTCCCGCTTGCAGTTGATTTTGAGGAGCGCCTCTATTCGGTAGGCCGAATCCCGGGAAGCTTTATGCGCCGTGAGGGAAGACCGAGCGAGCGCGCAATACTCGCATCAAGACTTATTGACCGTCCGATTCGTCCGCTTTTCCCGAAGGACCTCAGAAATGATGTTGCAGTTGCAATTACCGTGCTTTCGGTAGATAATGACAATGCCCCGGAGATAGTCGGCATGGTCGGTACATCGATTGCACTTTCGATTTCCGATATCCCGTGGAACGGGCCCATAGCAGGTGCAAATGTCGGATATGTTGACGGTCAGTTTGTTATAAACCCGACATCGGCACAGCGTGAAAAGAGCACGCTTAACCTTACTGTTGCGGGAACTGCTTCAAAGGTGGTTATGATAGAGGCGGGTGCTGACCAGGTTCCCGAGGATGTTATGTATGATGCTATCATGCTCGCACATGAGGAGATAAAGAAGATTGTTTCGTTTATCGACGGTATAAAGGCTGAAATCGGACTTGATAAGTTTGATTACGAGCATGTTCCGTTTGATGAGGAGCTTTTTGAGGAGCTTAAGGGCTCAATTCTTGAACGCGTCCGCGCATGCATGGATACGGACGATAAGACAATCCGCGACAAGCGCTTAAAGGACCTTTCCGATGAGCTCATCGGGGAGTATTCGGATAAGTATCCCGAGATTGAGACATATCTCGGTGAATGCCTCTACAAGCTTCAGAAAATCGTTGTCCGCAAGTGGCTTCTTGAGGGCAAGCGCGTAGACGGACGCGCGATGGATGAAATCCGTCCGCTCGCGGCAGAGGTCGGCGTGCTTCCGAGAACACACGGAAGCGGAATGTTCACAAGAGGGCAGACACAGGTTCTCACGGTTGCTACACTCGGAACCATCGCAGACCAGCAGAAGCTTGACACAATATATGAAGAAGAATTCAAGAGATATATGCACCACTACAACTTCCCGTCCTACTCCGTAGGCGAGGCAAGGCCGAGCAGAGGCCCGGGCCGCCGCGAAATCGGGCACGGTGCACTTGCTGAGCGCGCACTTGAACCGGTCATTCCGAGCGAGGACGAGTTCCCGTACTGCATCAGACTCGTGTCTGAGGTCTTAAGCTCGAACGGCTCGACATCTCAGGGCTCTATATGCGGTTCAACTCTCGCACTTATGGATGCCGGCGTTCCGATTAAGGCGCCTGTTGCGGGAATTTCCTGCGGACTTGTTACAGATGAGGACAAGTGGCTCACATTTATTGATATTCAGGGCGTTGAGGACTTTTTCGGCGATATGGATTTCAAGGTGGCGGGAACAAAAGCAGGTATCACGGCTATCCAGATGGACCTCAAGACAGACGGACTTACGCCTGAAATTATAAGAAGTGCTCTTACAATCACGAGAGACGCGCGTTATCAGATACTCGACGAGATAATGCTTCCGTGCATTGCAGAGCCGCGTTCAGAGCTTTCAAAGTACGCACCGAAGATGATGCATATGACGATTGACCCGGAGAAAATCCGTGATGTTATAGGCAAGGGCGGAAGCGTCATTCAGAAGATTGTTGCTGATACAGGCGCAAAGATTGATATTGATGATGACGGAAATGTCTATATTTCCGCAACTGACACGGCTGCGTGCGAGAATGCGAAGAAGATAATTGAGACAATAGTTCTCGACCCGGTTGTCGGCGAGCTGTATTACGGAAAGGTTGTCCGCGTAATCCCGATTGGCGCATTTGTAGAAATTGCTCCGGGCAAGGACGGTATGGTTCATATTTCAAAACTCGAAAACCGCAGGGTTGAGAAGGTTGAGGATGTGCTCAACGTCGGCGATATGACATGGGTTAAGTTCATGGGCATAGACGACAAGGGCCGCGCGAATTTCTCACGCAAGGATGCGTATAACGACCTTGCAAAGCGCGAAGAGGGCGCAAAAGAGTAAAAAATACAAACCAAAAGGCAGTCGTAAAGACTGCCTTTTTTATGCTCTTTTTTCTCTTGCTGTTTAAAATATGCCCGAACAAGGAAGAATAGGAGTATCCGGAGGGAGGTACGAATGAAGAGGCTTTTTTTAGTGCTGCTTATTACGGCTTCACTTGTGGGCATTGCCTCAGCCGAGCGGCGCATAATAGCGGAGGATTATTATATAAGCGGAAGACGAACGGTCGATGAGAATGTTGTTGAGGTAACAGGCGTGCTTCCGAACACGCTCCTTGTGCGTGTCGAGGTGGGGAAAGATGCAGAGGTGCGCGCTGATGTTGTGCCCGAAACAGCAGAAGAAGTAAAGCTTTTGTGGAGCCTCCCGGAGGGGACAGGGAAAGTGGAGATAACCCCCGAAAACAGGATTTGCAGAGTGCGCGGCATTATGGAAGGCGATGAGACAATAAGGGTTGATACGCCTGACGGTGCACATGCGCTTGTTCGGGTGCGTGTGCTGCCGCCTGTTCAGAGGGAGATAATGCTCGATTGCGAGAAAAGTGAAATTGAAGTCGGCGGAATTTCGGAGATTCGGGCGAGGATATTGCCTGAGTCGGGAGAGACGGTAAGCTGGCATATATCAGATGGGGAGAAAAACGCCGACATAAGCTTTGATGGAAATGTCTGCAGAATATATGGGAAAAAAGACGGAGATATTACGGTATCGGCAAGGGATATCTCAGGCAATGAAAAGCAGATTACGGTGAGAGTGTCGGAAAAAGCGGATGGCGGCGGAATAATAACCGTAACACGGGTGCTTATATCTCTTGCTGTCGGAATGATCCTTTTCGCGCTCGTTTTATTTATTGCAGGGAGGCGGAAGAAATGAGGCTGAAAAATGAGATAAAATATGCAATCAGCGGTGCTGCGGCAGGGCTTGCCAACGGATTTTTCGGGGCAGGCGGCGGAATGTTTCTTGTGCCGCTTTTTTGCCGCTGGATAAAGCTTTGCGAGCGCAAGGCCTTTGCAACTTCACTCGCTGTTATTATGCCTATGTCAGTTGTGTCGGGTGTGGTGTATCTCTTGCGTCAGGATTTTGATATAATGAGTGCGCTTCCGTTTTTCGTCGGCGGCCTTATTGGCGGAATAATCGGCGGAGCGATACTTAAAAAGATGCCCGTAGAAGTTCTGCGCCGTGCGCTTGCGCTGTTTATCATATACGGCGGGATACGCGCTTTTCTTGCGCTGTAGAAAGGAAGTAATAAATGGAGTTTGTAAAAAATGCAGCCGTCGGCGCCGTTACGGGAATAGTAACGGGCCTCGGAATAGGCGGAGGCACGCTTCTTATTCTGTATCTCACGCTTTTTGGCGGCGTTTCTCAGCTGTCTGCGCAGGGGATAAATCTTCTGTACTTTCTGCCGACGGCGGGAAGCGCGCTTGTTGCGCATATAAAAAATAAGCTTGTTGTATGGCGTGCCGTTATATTTGCAGGGATAACGGGAGTTCTTGCGACAATTGCGGCCGCGATTTTTGCCGCGCGGGTCGATATGGGGATTCTGCGCCGCATCTTTGGCGGTTTTTTGCTGTTTGTCGGTGTGTCAGAGCTGTTTCGGAAAGGCGGAGCAAAAAAGGACAACAGCGAGTAGTCTGTATGTAACATAAAAATAAGCTCACCCCAGTAAACTACTTGTGAGGTGAGTAAATTGAAAATAGTATGGAAAAGGCTTATCATATGCATAGCGATTCCCCTTCTGGTAGGCGCACTTTCGGCATTCTTCACGCGCAACAGTATGGCTGCGTTTGAGGTACTCAATAAGCCGCCGCTCTCGCCGCCGGGCTGGCTCTTTCCCGTAGTTTGGACGATTTTATATACACTTATGGGCATTGCGTCGTATATTGTCCTTCAATCCGATGCACCAAGAGGCGAAAAACGCGCAGCGCTAACGGTGTACGGGGTTCAGCTTGCGGTAAACTTCTTCTGGTCGATAATCTTTTTCAATCTTCGGATGTACCTGTTCTCGTTTATATGGCTTCTTCTCCTGTGGGGGCTTATATGGATTAATCTCATCTTGTTTTATAAAATTAAGAAGTCCGCGGGCATACTCCTGATACCGTATCTTATCTGGGTAACATTTGCAGGGTACTTAAATCTCGCAATTTATCTTCTGAATTAGATACAAAAAACGGCACAGCTTATGCTGTGCCGTTTTTTAAAATTCAGTTTCTTTTGCATAGCTTATAAATTTCAGCATGTCGTTTGACATGTTTCTGTCCCTGTTCCATATAAGTATGACCTTGGAGCGTATCGGATTTTTAAGCGGAATGCTGACAATATCAGGAATTGTGGCGGCGATGTCACGGAACATAAAGCCGCATGCAAAGCCCGAGGAGATAAATTCCTTTATCATGTACAGCTGTGACGAAAGATGGACAATATTGGGCTTTATATGCTCTGCCGCAAAGGCCGAGGTAATTACATCGTATTGAATGAAGCCCTTATCAAAAATGATGAGCGGCTCGTCTGAAAGGTCGCATATGTCGACTGACGGTTCCTTTGCAAGCCGATGCTCAGGCGGAACGCAGAAGACGGTTTCCACCTCGCCGAGACTGATGGAGCTGAAATTCTCGTGGTCAATTATGTTTGTGGGGATTATGGCAAGGTCGAGAGAGCCGTCACGGAGCGATTCCAGAAGGCAGTTTGCGCCGAATTCATGTGTCGATATATTTATGTCGGGATACAGCTCGCGGAACCCGCGGTATATTTTGGGGAATTGCGAAATGCCCGTCATGGGCGGAATGCCGAGGCGTATAAGACTGCGCTGTTTATCAAGGTCAGACATGACAAGTGATATCCGTTCTGCATCCTCAAGAAGACGCTGTGCATAATGGAAGAGAACCTCACCTTCACGCGTGAGGGAAAAGCCCTTCTTAAGTCTGTGAAACAGAGTTGCGGAAAACTCATTTTCAAGCTCTTTGATTGCGTTTGATACAGATGGCTGAGAAATGTGCAGCTCCTCTGCCGCGCGCGAGATATTGCTGTGCTTGCAGGCCGTGCAAAAGTACTGTAGTTGCACAAGCGTCATTTAATCACCGCCTCAGGTTTTGCTCTACAATATATAGAGTAAAGCAATTTGCGGCAAAAATCAAGTAATTTTGCACTAAATCGAGAAACAATTTTCATGTCCGTCAAAGAATCCCGAAGTTTCGGAGCATAATCGTGATTATTGCCGCAGGCGCGAGATATCTCACACAAAAGCTGTATACGGGGCGGAGAATAAAACGCCGTTTTCCGCGTTCAATCTCCTTTGCGGCATTGTCAACGCCCCATATCCAGCCGACAAAGATACAGAACATGAGCGCGCCGAGCGGGATAAGAAGGTGGTCGGTAAAATATTCCATCCATTCCCCGACAATGGGGTATATGATGCCGGACGCAGAGGGCCACGGAAGCCGAAGGTCGAGATGCTCCTGTGAGAGAGTGTACGGAATTCCGATGAGAAAAACTATTATACTCAGTATGACGATGACCTTTTTTCTTTTATAATGCTTCTCCTCAACGAAGTATGCAACAATACCTTCGAATATGGAGATTGACGATGTTACGGCGGCAAAGAGCATTAGCGCATAGAACAGAAAGCCAATAAGTCTGCCGAACTTCATGGAGTTAAAAACTGCCGCCATGGATATAAAACCGAAGCCTGCAGAGCTTGCCTCGCCCGAGATTTCAAGCCCTGCATAAAGCGCGAGAGGAATGACGGAAAACGCCGAGATAAGGGCTATTGCATTGTCAATCGCGCAGATGGTGAAGGTGTTTTTTACAAGGTCTTCCTCAGGGGACAGATATGAGGCGTATGTGCACATTACGCCCATGCCGAGCGACAGAGAGAAAAAAGCCTGACCGAGCGCCGTGACAACTGTTTTTGCGTTTATATCACGGATATCTGTTGATGTAAAAAACGAGAGTGCGTTTTTTGCGCCCGGCAGAGTAAGACCGCGGATAAGAAGCAGAAGGAGGATTATAATGAGAATCGGCATCAGAAGCTTGTTCGCTTTTTCAACTCCGCCGGATATACCGCGCATTACTATCGCCGCTGTTATGAGCATGATTATTGCAGGGCAGATAACTGATGCAAGAAGGGGGAAGCTGCTCGCGCCGAGCGTGTGCTCGGAGAGAAATGCCGCCGGATTTTCAAACAGCACGGAAGGGTTTATGAGATATGTCGCGGCATACTTAAGCACCCAGCCGGAAACCTGAATATAATACGCAAGCACCACGAATCCGGAAATTATGCCGAGTCTGCCGATAAATGTCCAGCGCTTTGAAATGGCCCTGAAAGCACCTACGCAGTTTTTTTGCGTACTGCGCCCGACTACAAACTCGCTGAGCATTACGGTACAGCCGATAAAAAGCGAAATAAGCAGATATATTATAATAAACATTCCGCCGCCGTAGTTATATACCATTCGCGGGAACTTCCATATATTGCCGAGTCCCACGGCACTTCCCGCCGCAGAGAGGATAAAGCCTATATTCGTGCCCCAGTGTGCGCGGTTGCTTTTGCTGCCGTCCGTATTTGCCATCTGAATTCCCCCTTTTTATATAAACATAGCTTTTGCGAAAAGGAGGAAAAAATGCAAAAAACCCGGGGTTAATTAAACCCCGGGTTTCTGAATTATATAAAATATATTATGCTTTATGTACTATGCGCCCGTTTACTGCGGTGAGCTTTACGTCAATATTATCGTCGAACACGACAATGTCGGCAAAGAAGCCTTCACGCAAAGCACCGCGGTCGGGAAGCTTCATTATCCGCGCAGGTGTTGCTGTTGCCATCTTTACCGCATCGGTAAGCGGTACCTCTGCCATCTCAATCATGTTGCGCACGAGCTTGTTGGCGGTTGTGACACTGCCGGCAAAGGCCTGCCTGTCAGGCATTTTCGCAACGCCGTCCTCAATTATTACATACATTCCGTTTTCCTTGTTTCCGGAATAAATTTTTGTTCCGTCGGGGAATCCCGCACCGCGAAGCGCGTCGGTTATAAGCGCGATTTTGTCCGGACCCTTGAATTTGTATACAAATTTGAGAAGCGATGCCGGAAGATGCTTTCCGTCAGCGATTATTTCAACATCCATATCGTCTAAAAGATATGCCGCCTCGACAATGCCTGCGTAGCGGTATGCATTTCTTCTGTGCACGGTGCTTGTGCACGAGTAGAGATGCGTGATAAGTGAGTAGCCGAGCTTGTGCGCCTCTACGACGCAGTCATACTCCGCGTCGGAGTGGCCGATTGAAGCAACGGTTCCGTTTTCTGCAAGTGCTTTTGCAAATTCCTCCGTGCCGGGAAGCTCGGGTGCTGAGCTCCAGCGAAGCACCTTGTCGCCGTAGCGCAGAATCTCCTCATATTCGTCCTTCTGCGGAGGGCGGATGTGGTCAGGGTTCTGGCCGCCGACCTGTGTCGGCGCGAAATACGGGCCCTCAAGGTGAAATCCCGGCATATATGCGCCTTTGGTGTTTTTGCTGCAGACCTCGTCAAAAATTGAAAACGCCGTTAATATCTGCTCACGGCTTGCGGTAAGCGTTGTCGGTATAAGCGTCGTCGTTCCGTGCTTTGCGTGAAGCTCTGCTGCGGTAAGAAATGCGTCAACCGTGCCGTCCATGAAGTCTCCGCCGCCTCCGCCGTGGCAGTGGATGTCAATAAATCCGGGCGAGACATAGTTGCCGCCGGCGTCATATTCCTCGTCAAACGGGAGAGATTCGGCCGTTACGGCAAGGATTCTTGAGTCCTTTATGTATACGGAAAGCCCGGTTTCGATTTTGTCTCCGAGGATTACCTTTCCGTTTGAAATCTTTAGTGTCATGGAGAGAGCCTCTTTTCTTACATGATGGAGAGCAGAAGGTTTATTCAACGGTAGCCTTTGCAATTATGATATCATCGAGCGGAGCGTCAGAGAAGGAGGTGTCCGCCTCTGCAATCTCGTCGACAACATCCATGCCCTCAACGACATGTCCGAAGGCGGCGTACTGCCCGTCGAGATGCGGCGCGTCCTTATGCATGATGAAAAACTGTGACCCTGCGCTGTCGGGCATTGCGGAACGCGCCATTGAAATTGTGCCGCGCGTATGCTTTAATGGGTTATTTATTCCGTTTGAAGAAAATTCACCCTTTATGGAGTAGCCGGGGCCGCCTGTGCCCGTACCGAGAGGGCAGCCGCCCTGAATCATGAATCCGTATATAACGCGGTGGAACTTAAGTCCGTCATAAAAGCCTTCCGATACGAGCTTTGTAAAGTTCTCGCATGTGATTGGAGCTGCAGCCGGGTCAAGCTCAATTTTTATCTTTTTTCCGTCGCTCATTTCAAGAACTATCATTATAAATATCCTCCGAACAAATGCCGCAGAAGCGGCTTCTTTTTCCTTAATTATACAACGGTTTAAAAATTATATCAAGGGAAAATCAGCGAGTATTTATAAGGCAGATGAACAGATTTAAATATCCCGCAAAAATCAGCCATGCCGCGTACGGAAGCTGCAGGAGAGCAGATGTGCGGTCAAGGCGGAAGAAGTGCACGATCATTGAAGCGACAACCGCAATAAGGAGAACAAGCCACGCAAAGGCGAGGAGAAAGGCGCGCATGTTAAAAAATATTACCGTCCACAAAAAGTTTACCGCAAGATTTGCGATGTATATTTTAAGTGCGGCACTTTTCGGGTCGCGCAGGTATATTCGCGCGGCAGAAATACCCATCAGCACAAAGAGTATGGTCCATACTATCGGAAAGACTGTCGGCGGCGGTGTAAGCGGCGGCTTGTTTATTTCATCAAAGAGCGACATTGAGCCGGAAGTAACGAGTGCTGAAAGGCCGCCTGCGGCAAGTGCGGAAATAATAAATACGGCAGTTGACTTTGTTTTCTTTTTCACTTTTTTATCGACCTCCGATAAAAAGTTTGCGGAGTTTTGAATTTTATATACAAATACAGAGCCGTCTGTTGCAATTTTTTTGCATTCAATGTAATATATAGCTGATGCTTTCGGAGGTGTGTATGAGAGTTCTTATAGATGCAGACGGTTGCCCTGTGGTTGATATAGCGATTGAGATTTCGCAAAAATTCGGTGCGGAGTGTCATATACTGTGTGATACGGCGCACATATTTGACAAAAAGGGTGCGGTTTGTCATGTGTTCTCAAAGGGCGCGGACAGCGTCGATTTTGCGCTTGTAAATTTCGCGCGGCGCGGTGATGTTGTAATCACTCAGGATTACGGGCTTGCTTCCATGTGCCTTGCGAGGGGCACGGTGGTTATCGACCAGAACGGGCGCGAGTACACACAGGATAATATTGGTGCTCTGCTCATGCAGCGGCATACGGCGCGAAAGGTCAGAAATGCCGGAGGGAGACTGAAGGGACCGCCAAAAAGGCAGGCGGAAAACGATGAAAAATTCAGGCAAAAGCTCGCTTCGGTACTCGATGTAAGCGGAGCTTAAAAGAAAACACAATAAAATTTGCAAAAATGTATTGATTTTTTATAAAATATATGGTAACATCTATTTTGATATTTTTTAGTGTTTACCGAAAGAGGTGAATTTTCATGAAGAAGGGTTTACATCCGGATTACAAGGCTACAACAATTACATGCGCTTGCGGCGAGGTTATAGAGACAGGCTCCACAAAGGAGAACATTAAGGTCGAAATCTGCTCGAAGTGCCATCCGTTCTACACCGGCAAGCAGAAGCTCGTCGATACGGGCGGACGTGTTGACAGATTCAACAAGAAGTTCGGTCTGTAATAAAGCAAGCCGGTAAGGCTGCTCCGACAGGATGATGCATCAGGGCGTTGCCGCTTTGCGGCGGCGCCCTGATTTCTTTTTCAGTAAGCTTAAATACAACAATTTCTGGGAGGACAAAAATGCGAAAGATACGTCTCGGAAGAACGAACCTTGAGGTGTCGGAGGTGGGCTTTGGCGCACTGCCGATACAGAGAATACCGCTTGAAAAGGCGCGCGAGCTCCTTCTTCTTGCGTATGAAAGCGGTGTTAATTTTTTTGATACGGCAAATGCATATACGGACAGTGAGTTAAAGCTCGGAAAGTCACTTTCGCATGTCCGTGATAAGATTGTGATAGCGACCAAATCGACGATGGATGATGTAGCCACTGTTCGGGAACATCTTGAAAACAGCCTCCGTACGCTCAATACGGACTATATTGATATTTTTCAGCTTCACAACCCGAAGGAGCTGCCTGATGAGGAGATGCGGGAATTTCTGCTCCGCGCAAAGGAGAGCGGGAAGATAAGGTTCATAGGATTTACAAACCACAGTGCACTTCTTGCAAATAAGGCTCTTGACCTTAATTTTTTTGACACACTGCAGTTTCCGTTCTCGCTGCTCGCAGGCGAGAAGGAAGAGGCGCTTGTAAAAAGGGCGGAGCGTGAGGATGTCGGCTTTATCGCGATGAAGGCAATGGCAGGCGGACTTATAACTGACCCTGAGGCTACATATACATATATTTCGCAGTTTCCGAATGTATTGCCGATTTACGGGGTGCAGCGCCGTGAGGAGCTTTGTGAGTTTCTCGGCTATGCAGCGGCACCTCCTGAATATAACGATGATATGAAGCGCCGCGTGGAGAAGCAGCGGCGAGAGCTTGCGGGGGATTTCTGCAGAGGCTGCGGCTATTGCCAGCCGTGCCCCGAGGAGATTGAAATCTGGCAGTGCGCGAGAATGAGCCTGCTTATCGGACGCGCTCCGTACAAGCCGTTTATAAGCGATGAGTGGCGCCGTGAAATGGATAAGATAAAAAACTGCAGAAACTGCGGACTGTGCGCGTCAAGATGCCCATACGGGCTTGATACGCCTGCGCTTCTGCGGCGCGAGCTTGAGCGTTATGACAAGCTTTATGAGGAGCTTAGCTGATTTGCTATGGTAAAGTTTTGTAATGATTGGGACGATTTGCTTTCGGGGGAGTTTAGAAAGGAATATTATCAGAAGCTTCACGAATTTCTCAAAAAAGAGTATTCTCAAAAAACCGTATATCCCGATATGCATGATATATTCAATGCACTTAAGCTGACGCCGTACAGCTCCGTCCGCGTCGTTATTCTGGGGCAGGACCCGTACCACGGCGAGGGGCAGGCGCACGGGCTTGCGTTTTCCGTGAAGGATGGTGTCACTCCGCCGCCGTCACTTAAAAACATGTTCCGCGAAATAGAGCTTGAGACGGGGAACCCTCCGCCCGATACGGGTAACCTCACCCGTTGGGCAGAGCAGGGTGTTTTGCTTCTGAACACCGCGCTTACCGTGCGTGCAGGCGAGGCAAATTCGCATCGCAACAAAGGATGGGAAATTTTTACGGACAGAGTTATTGAGCTTCTTAATGCGCGCGAGGAAATGATAGTTTTTCTCCTTTGGGGGAGCAACGCGCGTGAGAAGGAGAAGCTTATAACGAACAAAAACCACAAAGTTTTTTCTGCACCGCACCCAAGTCCGCTTTCCGCCTCGCGCGGATTCTTCGGCTGCGGACACTTCAATGCGGCAAACAGAGAGCTTGTTTTAGCCGGCGGAATGCCTGTAATATGGTAAGGAGGAGAGAAAATGAGCTTTAAGAAGGAAAGTTTTGGCTCTTGTGATCTTTATACGCTCACGAATGCGCGCGGGACAACGGCAAAGATTACAAACATCGGAGCGGCGATTGTGTCGCTTTTTGTCCGCGACAGAAACGATGAGCTGCGGGATGTTGTGCTCGGGTACGAGAATGCTGAGGATTACTTAAAGCCCGGGCCGAATCACGGCGCTGTATGCGGCCGCGTCGCAAACAGAATAGAGGACGCGGTGTTTACATTAAACGGAAGGGAGTATAAGCTCAAGCCGAATTTTCAGGAGCGGCATGTGCTTCACGGCGGCTTTGAGCCGCTTTCACAGCGCGTATTTTCGCTTGAAGCATCGGGTGAAGATTATGTGACTCTGCGCTGTTTTCTGCCGGACGGGGAAAACGGATTCCCCGGGAATATGACGGTTGATGTTAAATATACTCTGACGGAGGACGACACGCTCCGTATACACTATATCGCCGTGTGTGACGAGGACACGGTCATAAATCTTACAAATCATGCGTACTTTAATCTGCGCGGACATGACAGAGGCGAGATTCATGACCATATAATGACGATATACGCAGACACATACGCACCGCTCGGTGAAAACGGAATGGTATACGGCGCGCTTCTGCCCGTCACGCGCGAGTTTGATTTCAGAAAACCGATGCCTGTCGGGAAATATATTGATGAGCCCGGCATCCGACAGCTTGAAATTGCGGGAGGATATGACCATGCCTGGACCGTCAGGAATGACGGGGACGCCGTTGTGCTCTGTGCTGATGTGTACTGCGAGGAGTCGGGAATTGCAATGAGCGTCGGGACAAACTCACCCACAGTCCTTCTTTATGCGGGAAACAGCATGCCCGGTGTAGATTACGCAGGCAAGGGCGGTGCCGAGTACATAAGGAGAGGAGCGCTCTGCCTTGAAACCGGGTTTTATCCGAATGCGCTTCGTTTCCCCGAATTCGGACAAGGGTATCTCAAAAAAGGCGAAACCTTTGATTATACAACAGAATATTCATTCTCGGTAAAATAAAATAAGAAAAAGCGCCGGTAACGGAAAGTTACGGGCGCTTTTTTATCATCCTTCAGAGGGAACAATCGGCTCTCCGGGAGAATAGTATGGTGTGGATTTAAATTTACTGTGCCGGAGGGGAATATGGGAACGGGAGCTCATGACAGGAGCTTTGCGGCGCTGTTTTTTTCGTGCTGTGGCGGAGATACGTCCGTTATGTACGTTTCAACACCTGCGCCCGCATGGCTTGGTGAGGAGGATTTGACAAAAATAATAATCGAGGAGACGGGCGTGTATTGCCTGTTTTTTCTTGTCCCTGCAAAGAGCGGAGCGGCAGAGCTTGCCGTAAACGGCAAAGTCGTGCGGGGTTCACGAACGCTTCCGAAGGACGGAGTTCTTTGCGGAAGTGCCGTGTGCAGTGTTCATGAACAGGCGCTTCCCTGCTGCCTTGAGATTCTTGCCGAGGGAGATACAAACGGCGGAGTTTTCCTTGTTACGAGAGTTGAGATATGAGTAATATAAAATTATGCTGTACGGATTGGGAATTTTATAGTATAATAAAAACCAAAGGTTTTTGTATATAAAAAACGAGGAGTGTAATGTGAAATGAAGTTCAGAGTATGTGCAATATCCGCGTTTATTTTATCAGTATTACTTATCCTGTCATCCTGCGGAAAAGACAGAACAGAGGCTCCGTTTGATGTGGAGCAGGGCGCAGAGCAGGTTGCAGAGCCTGTCGTGCAGGAGGTTGTATACAAAAGCAGGCTTACGGGCCTTGAGGTTGAGAAGGAAGATGTTGACAGGCGTCCTGTCGCAATAATGATAAATAACATAAAGGCGGCGCTTCCGCAGTACGGAATCTCAAAGGCGAGCATTGTTTTTGAGGCGCTTGCTGAGGGCGGAATAACGCGTCTGCTCGCCGTTTTTGAGAACCTTGAAGGTATAGAGCAGATAGGCACGGTAAGGAGCTCGCGCCCGTATTATCTGGACCTTGCGCAGAGTGTTGATGCCGTATACATACATATCGGGGGGAGCGAGGAGGCTTACAGGCAGATTAAAAGCCGCAAGATGGACTCGTTTGACCTTATTGAGGGAAAAAACAACAGCATGTACTGGCGCGACAAGCAGCGCATAAAGACAAACGGATATGAGCACAGCGTATTCACCTCGGGAGAGCGCATCATGCAAAAGCTTGAGGAGCAGAATGTCCGCATGACGCGCGCGGAAAGCTACGGCGATGTTTTTGCTTTCTCGGAGGATGCGGATTACTCGGGGAATGATGCTCTTCGGGTAAAGGCGGTCTTTTCACCGTATAAGACGGGTACATATACATACGATGAAGACAGCGGAATGTACAGAATCGGCCAGTACGGAGGGGCACATGTTGATGCGCTTTATAACGCGCAGCTTGCTTTTAAAAACATATTCATACTCCGCGTAAATTCATATGTAATAAAGGGTGACACGGCTGGCCGTCTTGCATTTGACATTGTGGGAAGCGGTACGGGCAAGTACATAGTAAACGGCACGGCAACTGACATCAGATGGTCACGCACATCAAAGTCTGCGCCGTTTAAATTCTCGCTTGCAGACGGAACGGAGCTTAAGGTAGTGCCGGGGGACAGCTATGTGGCACTTATCCCGCTGTCTGCGGACCTGAGCATTGAGGGGGATGAGCCTGCGGTATCGGTGCAGTAGGCAATGGGAAATAAAGAAAACCTTTTATAAATTGTCGAAAATATGATATACTCTACGAAATTAGTGTTTTGGTAAGATATACACCTGTTTTTGCTGTTATTTGAAGCGCTGCGCGGGTGGGGGAGCTTGCGTGCGTGATAATAATAAATATGAGAGGAGTTGTCATTACAAATGAGAAAACAAACACAGGCAGTCGGCTATCTGCCCGACGAAAGGCCAACCGCATGGAAACTTTTTCTGTACGCGATTCAGCAGGTTATAGTCATGTTTCCGGCTACGGTTACGGTCGCACTTATTACGGGATTCCATGTATCAACCACGATTTTTGCAAGCGGACTCGCAACTATTTTGTTCATCATTGTTACAGGGAGAAAAATCCCGCTTTACTACGGCTCAAGTTTTGCATACCTTACGGCTATTGCAAGCCTTGTAACGAGTGAAGCTATCGTGGCAAAGCTTTCGCCCGAGGCGGCTGCCGCACTTGAGCAGTGGAAGGCAGGCGCATGCGCAACACTTCCGATTGAGGCAATTCAGTATGCACAGTTCGGTATTGTCATGTCAGGATTTGTTTCAATAGCCGCAGGCCTTCTTGTTAAGTTTGCGGGAACAAATGCAGTAGAAAAGATTCTTCCGGCTTCAATTACAGGCCCGGTTGCGATGATTATCGGACTCACACTTGCGGGGAATGCGCTTCTTGATGCAACGGCTCCGTCTGCTACATTCACGGGCGATGCAGGGCTTGTATGGGTTGTATCACTGGCAACGCTTCTTTCTACAATAATTTTCTCCAGATACTTAAAGGGCTTCCTCGGACAGCTTCCCCTGCTCCTCGGCGCAGGCGTCGGGTGGCCTACGGGAGGCATAAATTTCTGGGGGGGGGGGGGCGGACCCGGTGCAACGGGTTGCCTACGTACCTCGTTAGAGGATCAAGCCTAGGCGTAGTTCGATTTTTTTTAATGGAAGAACTTCTTA
>JAZRPG010000012.1:0-59292 GCA_045649105.1 Eubacteriales bacterium | reverse complement strand
GGTTCTATAACCTCGCCTCCGCATACTGTTGGCGTTCCCGGAGGGTATAGGCATATTGAACCGGCGGAAATCATGCCGGCACAATCAGCTAGCCTTTTTGTTGTATGCCGGGAAAGCAAAGCTTCATGCGGAGATAATCGTGATATGGGAAGCGTCGGGAGAGGCTTACTAAAAAGCGGTGTCCTGCCGGCGGATTGTTCAAGCCGCTCCAGAGCGGATGAAAGAATTTCAAGGTCAGAAATTTCGTCCGCTGCTGTGATTATAAAGACAATATTTCGCATATCTGCCATTTCGCAGACGATTGATTCATTTTGCTCGAGAGTTTTTGCCGCATCATACCCGCTCATGCCTCCGCAGGCGGTGCAGACGGTGAGCCGCATAGGGTCGGACGGAGATATGTCGAGAGCGGAAAATACCTTGCGTGAGTTTATTTCACGCCGCATGGAAATGAGAGTTTCGGCAAGCTTTTTCTCGAGCCTTCGTCCTTCACGGTTCATAAAATCTATTGCAAGATCCATGGAAGCCATAATGCAGTAGGAAGGGCTGGATGTGCCAAGCATTGCGCTTGCTGAGCGTATTTCCTCCGGAGAAAACGCGCCGTTTGAGGTCATAAGAGCGGCCTGGCCGAGCGCAGGAAGCGTTTTGTGCAGTGAGCATACGGCCAAATCGGCACCGAGCGATACGGCGGAATCACAATCCTCATGGAAAGGAAAATGTGCCCCGTGCGCTTCATCAACTATAAGCAGTGCATTGAATTCGTGACAAGTGCGGGCAATCTCCGCAATGTCTGAAACAACGCCGTAGTATGACGGAGAGGTAATGATGACAGCGCCTATATCATCGTTTTGACTTAAAATACGCCTTATCTCAGTGGCTGATAACGCTTGCGGAATTCCAAATGGCATGAGCAAGTCACTTTGCAGATAAACCGGGTCAAGGTCAAAAAGTGCAAGCGCGTTGTAGACACTCTTGTGACAGCCGCGGTCTAAAAGTATGCGTCCGGTGCGGCGCGAGGTAAGGAATAGTGATGTAAGTATGCCCTGGGTTGCGCCGCCTGTGAGATAAAAGGCATCTTTGACGCGCCATAGAATGGCTGCGTTTTTTTCTGCATCTGATATGGGAGGGATTCCTTCATACAGATTGCCCGTTCCGTCAAGCTCTGTAAAGTCTATATACTGTGCAGCAGAAAACGGGGAGTTAAACATATCCTTTCCCTTGTGTCCGGGCATGTGAAAGCGGATTTTGCCGCCGTCTGCCCGCTTTTTAAGGACATCATAAAGCGGTGTGCCGCCGTCTTTGTTATACATATGATTTGTAAATTCCGGCGTTGACATATATCGGGTTTAAGTCAACTGTTGCAATATCGCCGATGTTGCACGAAATGTCTGTGACATCGCACACAGTATGTGTCATGCCTATATGACCGAGAACGCGTGCATGCTTTCCGTTTATCTTTACATATGTTTTTTTGCCGAGTGCCGCACGCTTTAAATCTGAAAGCATATATAATATACCGTCGCGTATGCGGTAGGTATCGCGTGCCTTTTCGACATGGAACCCATCGGCGTAGCCAAGCGGGATTACTGCTGCGCGCACAGGTTTGCGGACGGTGCAGGCGCCGCCATATCCGACTTTTGAGCCGGGCTTAAGCCAGCGGAGCTCGCATATTGCGCTTTCAAGATGCCCGACGCGCGACAAACCGCTATGCCGCACTTTGCAGGGAAGGCGTCCTGTAAATGCTGAGCCTATGCGGACTGCATCTCCGAGGCGCTTTCCTGAAAAATTGAAAAGATATGCCGAGTTTGCAAAGTGCACCGTTTTGCAGTCTATTCCACGCTCGGACAAGAGTTTTTTTACCGAATATAGGGTATCTATCTGTTGATTTGTTACGGATTTACTCTTGAATGCGGAGGTGAGATGAGTGTAAAGTCCTTCTGCTTTAATGGACTGGAGTCCGGTGAAAACTGAGGCGATTTGCTCAGTATCGTCAGGCAGGAAGCCATATCTGCCCATGCCTGTATCGATCTTAACATGTACACGGGCAACCTTACCCTTTTCGGAAGCGATTCCGTTTGCTGTGACGGCGGCTTCGTAGCTTCCGACGGTCAGTATAATATCGTGCTCTATAAGTGCCGAGACTTCATCGTGAAGAGCAGTTGAGCGAAGCATAAGAATATCTGTATCACTGAGAGCAAGCTTTGAAATTTCGATTGCATCGCAAGGCTCGGTGACAGCGAAAAAACGCACACCGCAGCCGTGAAGCAGAGGTACATACTCGTCAATGCCAAAGCCATATCCGCGCCCCTTGACAACGGCGATTACGGCAGAGTCACCTGCGCGGGAAAGAATCTCGCGAGCATTTGATATAATTTTCTCGCGCTCAATAATAAAAGTATTCATATCTTCCTCCGGAAATGAGCTTATTCCTTTGTGTTTGTACGGTTTTTAAGCATAAAGAGCTGCTTGCGCAGTTTGCGGAAAATAAGCTCGCCTTTTTCGAGCATAAAATGAACGGGGCGGTTAAATATAAAGTCATACTCTCCGGTGAACTCGACAAAATCACCGTTAAAGCCCTTTTTGAAGCGGTAAAGTCCGTAAAGCGGGTTGTCCTCAGAGAGGTCACCCGAAACGCCGCGGAAGTCATATATGCGGCAACCGCATTCAACAGCCCACTTTATCATTGTCCACTGCAAAAGGTAGTTCGGCATAAGGTTTCTGTGTTTGTTGGAGGACGCTCCGTATAAGTACCAGACCTTGTCGCCGTAGTGTATTGCGAGTGTTCCGGCAATCGGAGTGTCGTCGGAATATGCCATATAAAGCCGGCAATTATCACCAAGGTTTTTAAGCATATTTTCAAAATAGTCACCGGAGCGGACGACAAACCCGTCACGCACGCCGGTCTCAAGCATCATATTGGAAAAATCCTCAACAGCCTCGGCGCCGCAAAGCTTTATGACTACGCCCTTGCGCTCGGCAACGCGGATATTGTAGCGCGTTTTTGAGTGGAAGCTTGAGAAAATTTCATCTTCGCTTTTGTTATTTACATCGAGTCGGAAGACGAAGCGCGGCTGGATACCGGAAAAGTTTTTGCCTGTGTCGCGATGCTTATATCCGAGCTCTGCCATGATTTTCGGGAAGTCTGTATCCTCGACGGAAATGTCGGGGTCGAGCTTGAGGCAGTAAGCGTTATACTTCTGTGCGAGAGTTTTTGCGCCCTCGGTGAGCTCTTTTAATGTGTCTTTGTCGTGAATATCGCAGACCGGAGCACGGGCGGCGTACATTATCGAGTACGGTGTGTACGGAGCCTTGCGTATAAGTACGGACATTGCGCCCTTTATAGCGCCGTTTTCGTCACGTGCAAAAATGCCCTCCCATGTCCATTCCGGCTTCTGACGGCTCCAGTCATATGATTGGAGAAAATGCCCCTTTGGATGGGATGATATAAAGCGCTCATATTCTGCGAGCGTTTCTTTTGTGACTATTTCAGCCATACAGCGCCTCCTGAAGTGTTGCATTTTTGTTATGGTATTTCTGTAAATATTATAACATTATTAAGCGACACAGTCAAAGGAAATTCGATTAAAAAAGCAATATATGTAAAAACAAGTAACAGCGCGCCGTGAATTTATTGACGCGCTGTCAGTGTATCAGTTTCTTTTGAATTTATACTCAGGCATGGAGATTTCAGCAAGAGCCTTTGCCGCTTCCGTTGTAAACGATTCTCTGCGCGCCATATCAGATATGGAGAGCATTCCGACTACACGCCTGTTTTCAAGAACAGGCAGACGCCGTATCTGCTCTGAAGACATAATCCGAGAGGCCTCGCGGACATCGTCATCAGGAGAGGTGGTTATGACGCCGCGGGTCATTATTTCGCGCAGCTTTGTCTCCTCAGGCGGGTTTTCAAGCGCAACACAGCGCAGTGCAATATCGCGGTCAGTCACCATCCCTACAAGTCTGCCGTCCTTTGCACATACCGGAATTGAGCCTATATTATGGCGGTCAAGAAGGCGTGCGGCATTTGCGGCGTTATCATCAGGGGTAAGGGAGATGACATTTGTATTCATTATCTGGCGAACAAGCATATATTTACCACCTTTATCAGATTTAGGAAGCAGTATAATTATGCTCTTGATGTCAAAGTTTTATTCAATTGATGCAACGGGGAACATTTTATTATAAAAAAATCAGGCCCGAAACATATGTTCCGAGCCTGATTTAAATAATGTTTTTTATTTTGCCTGAAGCAGATGAACGGCAAAGCCGCCGAAATCACGCTTGAGGTATGCCGCAACGAGCGGTTTGCCGGGGACACGCTTCGGATGCTCCTCGTCAATTTCGTAGCCGATTCTTTCGAGGTACGCAATAGCGCGCTCAATGTTATTTGTTCTGATGGCGATATGTCCGTGCTTACCGAGGCCGATTGATTTGTTGACCTCGACACCGTCGCCTGCAAATACAGAGCTGTTGCCGTTCTTGACATTGAAGCCGAATGCGTTGGAGAAGAGCTCTGCAACTGCTAAAGCTTCGCTCTCAGACTCTGAATTTATGCCGATGTGAGCAAGCTCAAAGCCGAGAACCTTGTGGACTGCTTCTTTTGTAAGGCGGGTAATCTCAGCGAAGTTACCTTCCTTGATAAGGCTGTCCTTAACCATCCAGCTGCCGCCACATGCAAGAATTTTGTTGAATGCAAGGTAGGAGTTTATGTTGTTCTCGTTAATTCCGCCTGTAGGCATGAACTTAACAGCACCGTAGGGAGCGCTCATCGCCTTGATGGCGGCAAGACCGCCGCATGCCTCTGCGGGGAAAAACTTAAGAACTTCAAGACCGAGCTCAATGGCAGCTTCAATATCGGACGGATTGCTGCAGCCCGGTGTTATCGGTATGTTGCGCTCAATGCAATAGCTTGCGACTTTAACATTGAGACCGGGGGAAACGATGAATTTTGCGCCGGCAGCAACAGCTTTGTCAACCTGCTCTGTTGTAAGAACAGTGCCTGCGCCTATGAGCATATCGGGATATGCGTCAGCCATGGTGCGGATAGCTTCCTCTGCAGCAGCGGTGCGGAATGTGATTTCCGCGAGCGGCAGGCCGCCGTCAATGAGTGCACGCCCGAGCGGGAGTGCGTCCTCTACGTTGTCAATTTTGACAACCGGTACGACGCCGTACGCGCCGATTTGCTTAAGTACTTCGTTCATTGGATAAAACCCTCCTAAAAATTATTTACAATACAAGGCGGACGTTGTCCGCACAAAACAGCTGCAACATTCTGTGCCGCGCGAGTTTTAAGCTCGTCAAAAGATTCCTCGCTGTACCAGCCGATATGGTCCGTAAGTATGCAGTTTGGCGCAGTGCGCAACGGGCTTTCGAACTCAAGCGGCTCTTTGTCATAGACATCTGTTGCCGCCGCGGCAATTTTTTTATGTATAAGTGCATCGCATAATGCGTTGGTATCGACAATCGGTCCGCGGGCGGTGTTTATAAAAATTGCGGACGGTTTCATAAGCGAAAATTCACGCGTAGAGATGATTCCCCGTGTATCCGGACGAAGCGGAAGGTGGCAGGAGATGAAATCTGCATTCATAAGCGCTTCATCGAGTGACACTTTTTTTATGCCAAGAGACGCAAGCTCTGCCTCGTCACGGTTTGAATATGCCAGAAATTCAGATATTCCGAAGCCTGACAGCTTGGCAAAAAGCCGCATTGCAATCGTCCCGAAACCGAGGAAAGAAACGGTTTTGCCGCGCAGCCTGTATATCGGAGCATTGTCGGGGCAGTTCCATGAGCCGGCGCGGATTTCGCGGTCGCGCAATGTGACCTGACGCGCAGAAGAAAGAAGCAGTGCAAGCGCGTGGTCGGACACATCTTCGGCGCAAAAGCCATCTACTATGGTGAGATAAATGCCGTTTTTTGTGCACGCGTCTACATCGACATTGTCGTATCCGACGCCGTAGCGCGAAATTACTTTGCAGTTTTTAAGGTTCGAGAGAACTCTTTGCGTAATCGGGGCGAGATTTACAAGAACAGCGTCCGCGTCACGGCAACTTTCAATAACCTCGTCCTCTGTTGTACAGTTGCAAACCGTGAGAGAACAATTGCAGGCACTGAGAATTTTCCGCTCACGGTCATAATCGCCATGATGGCGGTCATCGGAAACTACAACTTTAAAGTCAGACATTGCAATAAGTCATACCTTTCTGAGCAGAATATAACTACATTAAAGGATAGCATGTTTTTTTCTGGTTTGCAAGGGAAAAAGAGCGCATATGAGAAAATTCTTGTCGTGTAATGTTGAATACCGTCCGGGAATGTGATAATATAAAAATGTGATATTTACGGCAAAGGGAAAATAAAAAATGAAGAATAAAGAAGAAAGCGTGAAAAAAAGGCCATCGCGTGCAAAAAAGATACTCTTCTGGGTTATTGTCTCGGTCATGTTCTTGATCGGAGTGTTGTGCTTTGGTGCGGCGTATGTTTTAAATAATATTGACAGGGGCAGCGCCGATATGAATCATGAAAACCTCGGAATTCATGAGGGGCTTTCCAATGATGTGAAAAATGTTGCGTTGTTCGGAGTTGATGCAAGGGACGACAAGGTGGCCGGCAGGTCAGATGCGATGATGATAGTCTCTTTCGACTTTAAGCATCACAAGGTTAAGGTGGTTTCGCTTATGCGCGACAGCCTTGTGGATATTGCAGGCTACGGCAAGAAAAAGCTTAACAGCGCGTATGCGCTTGGCGGAGTTGAGCTTGCGATTAAGACAATAAACCGGAATTTTAAGATGAATATTACGGACTATGTTTCGGTGAATTTCAACCAGATGGCGCGCATTGTAGATGCGCTTGGCGGAGTCGAGGTTGAGATTACGGAAGCAGAGAGGAAAAACGCGAACAAATATATAAGAGAAATGGCGCAGGAATTGGGAGAAGAGCCGGACCTTATAGAAAAGTCGGGACGCGTTACGCTTTATGGGTTTCAGGCGGTAAGCTATTCAAGAATAAGATATGTGGGCAACGCCGATTTCCGGCGTACGGAGCGACAGCGCGAGGTTATGGAAAAGCTTATGAATAAGGCGCTTGAATTGAACCCGGTTAAGTACCCGTCGGTTATAATGAAAATCCTGCCCTTGATAGAAACATCCATGACAAATGAGGAGCTTATGAAAATAGCGGGGCAAATGGTGCTTTTCGGCAAGCCCGCATTTGAGCAGGGGAGATTCCCGCTGGACGGAAGCTATGTGTCAAACAGCAGCTACAGCATGATTTATGACCTTGATGCAGCGGCAGAAAAACTTCACAGCTTTATATATGATGATGTCGCCTTTTACAACACGGAAGAATAAAAGAAACGCCTGAATTCAATGTTTATTGAATACAGGCGTTTTATAAATATGTTTTTTGACCCTCAGGTGCGGTATGCTTTTGAAAAGTCGGTTGAAATATCTTTTTTAAGGCACTCTTCGGGAGAATATTGCCATTTGTCTATGTGCCCGTTTGTTATGAAATAATCTGAGGTTTTTATAATGCTTTCCGAGTCAGGCTCAAAGACACTGATAATAATAAGCTTTATTTTCATCTTTTCGGGTGAAATGCTTTTTATAAAGACGGAAACCGGGTCGCCGACATGTAAGTTGCCGACATATTCGGCAAGGCCTGAAAGGTTTGGTGTAAGCTCTACAAAAACACCGTACTCCTCAACACCTCTGACGATACCACGGACAGTCTCTCCGATTTCGAATTTTTTTGTGTTTTCAAGCCAGGTCCCGAGGAGCTCACGGTGCGTAAGATTTATGCGGGCGCGTTCATGGTCTATGCTGAGTACGGCTGCAAACAGCTCCTGCCCGATTTTTAGCCGGTCTGCAGGATGTGAAATTCTCGATACGGAGAGGTTTTCGATCCCTATAAGGGATATATTGCCGCATCCTATGTCGACAAAGGCTCCGAACGGTTCGAGGTGAGTCACGCGCGCCGTCAGGATATCACCGGGGGCTGTGTTTGCCATTATGTTTGAGAGTGCGCGGGTCTGCGCGCGCTTTCGCGAGAGCCGGAGGACAAATCCGTCCTCGTTTGCGGGGTTTACGCCGGTTATAATGCATGAGACGGGCTTACCTACGCGCGATATTACGGCGATTTCGCGTGTCGAACCGTCTTCTATGCCGATGGCGGTTTCAAAGTGGGGGATTATGCCACGGAAGCCGTTTATGTCAACCACGAGATTATGTGAAGCGTCGCACAGCAAAGCGATGCCTTCGATAACCTCCTCGGTTTCCATTGCGAAAACAAGTGATTCTACAGACGACGTAAGCTTTCGGTTTTGCTCTGTATGTATCAGTGCGCCTTCCGGCAGATAAATACTACGTTGCATATTTTTCCTCCTCGATATATAAAAAAGGGAATAAGCCACCGGGCTCTCCTTAAATATATATGCAGAAAAAGGAAGTATATTTCATAAAAAGAAGATGAGGTAAATATTTTTACCTCATCTCAAACTTTCGTACAGTTATATGAATTTTTTATTATGAGCGTCGGATTCCTTTTCGGCAAGATGGCGCTTGAGGACAGTTTCTACATAATTTGAAACAGAGCGGTTTTCAAGCTCGGCATAATGCTGTAAGCGTTCCATCATAGTTCGCTCAAATCGAAAGCTGAATATCTTTTTTTCTATTCCCACGATGTTTCTCCTCTCAAAAAACTGCAATAAGTGACAAAACTATTTTATATTATGAGCTATTGTAATGCAAAGTTTACTTTGTCATACTTAGTATCAAAAAGAAATACTTTTTACGAAACTAAAAAGAATGCAGTTTTTAAAGTGACGCAGAGAATGGAAATCAGTTTTTATTTGCGGCTCTTACTAATTCGGATAAAGCCTTGGCGTCTTCTTTGAAGTTTTCGACAGTGCCGTCCTTGACAAACTCAATAAGGGCGTATCTTGTCTCCGGTGAGGATTTTACTGAATCAAAGCACTGCGCCCAGTATTCCTTGCCGTCACGGATAAGTCCCTGTACGCCGTTTGTATACCAGTACACATGAAAATTCGTGAGCTTTCCGGAGTTATATACGGCTTTTGCAGAGCCGGCCTGTCTGTCATGAGGGATATCTAAAAGCATCTGCCAATATGTTCTGAGATTATCCTCGCCGACTTTTTTGAAAAATTCCATCATGCTTTCGGGGGAATATGTAAGAGTGCCCTCGTGATACTCAGTTGAAAGAGTTATACCAAATTTTGCGGCGGCACGGCACATCGCCCTTGCCTCCTCGGTTGCAAGCTCAATTATCTCCGGAGTTATTTTCTCTTTTAAAATGCCGTTGGTCCAGATTCGCACAGTGCTTGCACCGAGTGCTGCGGCGCTTTGCAAAAAAGGCTCAATCTCAGCGCCGGTACCCATACGGTAATAGGAGCCGTAGGACGGAATGTCAAGCCCCGCGTCAAGCGTCATTTTACGAACTTCCTCGGCGCGTTTTATGTCTCCTGCAGGAACATGAATGTCACTGCCCCATTCTATAGCCTCAAGCCCTGAAGCTTTCACGAGGGATATGATTTCCTCGGGAGTTTTTTCGCGGAATGTTACTGATGTTATGCCTGCTTTAATCATAGGAAAACCACCATTTCTTCATATTGATATAAGATAATACAAGTAGAATGATAAACAATTTGCCATGCTTTGTCAACATAAACCGTTATAAAATGCTTATCCGGTATAAGATAGGGAAGCAATAAAATATTGACGATATGTAAAATATTGTGTATAATACAGACGTATTAACGCTTTGGTATATTCTGCGCCTTTGCAAATGCAGAGGTGCGGAGTGTTTTTTGTATAGGCATAAGTAAGATAAACTCCGGTAAATTGCGCATGCGAGATTTGCATTTTTTCGAGGTCGCATTTTCCGCAATATGCAAGCATTGTCCGGGTAATCCGCACAGGATAAGGTTTAAAGATTTTACTTAATGCAAGGCGTTGGAATTTTAGTTTGGAGGCGCTTTTTATAATGGAATTTGCAAGCAGGATATCTTCGCTTAAACCGTCGGCGATACGCGAAATACTCAAAACACCTAATATTCCGGGGTTGGTCTCGTTTGCAGCAGGTAATCCTGCGCCGGAGAGCTTCCCGGTAGAGATGATGGAGAAAATAGCCGCAGGAATTTTTGCGACGCGTGCGGCTTCTGCCCTGCAGTACGGTGTGAGCGAGGGGTATGAGCCGCTCCGTGAGCTTACAAAAAAGAGAATCCGCGAAAAGTTCGGAATGTGCGGTGATAATGATGACCTTATAATAACAAGCGGCGGCCAGCAGGCGATTGAAATGACTGCGAAAATTCTTATAAATGAGGGCGATACGGTGCTTTGTGAGGCGCCGAGTTTTGTCGGTGCGCTTAATGCATTCCGCTCATACGGAGCAAACCTTGTTGGAGTCACTGTCGATAATGACGGCATGAACACGGACGAGCTTGAGGAAAAAATAAAGGCAAGCAAGAATGTTAAGCTTATATATACGATCCCGACATTTCAGAATCCCTCGGGGACAACTATGTCGCTTGAGCGCAGGAAAAGGCTTCTTGAACTTGCTGATAAATATAATATCATGATTCTTGAGGACAGTCCGTATTTTGAGCTGCGTTTCCGCGGTGAGAATGTCCCGACAATAAAAAGCATGGATAAGAACGGACGCGTTATATATTCCGGCTCGTATTCCAAAATACTCGCGCCGGGAATCCGCGTCGGATTTGTCTGTGCAAGCAAAGAAATTATTGGAAAGCTTACTGTTGCAAAGCAGGTATCGGACGTGCACACAAATCTGTTTTTCCAGATGATTGTTGCCGAGTATCTTGAAAAAATGGATATTGATGCGCATATTGAAAAAATCAGAGGCATATACCGTGAAAAGGCAGATGCCATGCAAAATGCCATAGAAAACAGTTTTTGCGGACGCGCGGCATTCACAAAGCCCGAGGGCGGATTGTTCATCTGGTGCACGATGCCGGACGGGTTTGACGGAGTTGAGCTCTGCCGCCGCGCAAAGGAGGCAAAGGTGACTGCTGTTCCGGGGTGCAGTTTTGAGATTGATGATACGGCGGTATCACCGTCATTCAGACTTAATTTTTCGCTTCCGTCAGTCAGCCAGATTGAGGTTGGTATTTCACGCCTTGCAAAGGTTTTGCAGGAGTATGTGGGTTAGAAAAGAGGTATTTTAGGTTATGGAAGCCGCTGAAAGAAAAAAACGCGTTTTCTCGGGGATTCAGCCATCGGGAAATATAACAATGGGAAACTATATGGGCGCAATTTCAAACTGGGTGGAGATGCAGGACGAGTATGACTGCCTCTATTGTGTGGTTGATATGCATGCAATCACGATAAGGCAGGATCCGGCGAAATTAAGAGAGCAGAGCCTTGCTGTTCTTGCCCTGCTTATAGGCTGCGGACTTGACCCTGAAAAAAATATAATGTACATTCAAAGCCATGTTTCTCAGCATGCTGAGCTCAGCTGGATTTTAAACTGCTCAACTATGTATGGCGAGCTTTCGCGCATGACGCAGTTTAAGGATAAGTCGGCGCGCCATGCGGATAATATTAATGCCGGGCTCTTTGACTACCCTGTGCTTATGGCGGGAGATATTCTTTTATATAATGCAGACCTTGTACCTATCGGCGAGGACCAGAAGCAGCATCTTGAGCTTAGCCGCAATGTTGCCGTGAGGTTCAATAACAACTACGGTCAGGTGTTTAAAGTTCCGGAGCCGTATATCCCGAAGGTTGGCGGCCGAATAATGAGTCTTGCGGAGCCGACAAAGAAAATGTCAAAGTCGGATGAAAACCCAAACGCCGTTATTCTTCTTCTTGACAAGCCGGACGATATAATGAGAAAATTCAAGCGCGCAGTTACGGACAGTGAGGCGCGTGTTGAATATAAAGAGGGCAAAGCCGGCGTCAATAATCTTATGACAATTTACTCCGTAGCGACGGGAAAGAGCCTTGCAGAGATAGAAAACGAGTTTGAGGGCAAAGGGTACGGAGATTTTAAGACAGCAGTAGGCGAGTCGGTGGTTGAGCTTCTGAGACCCGTCAGGGAAAAAACGGAGGACCTTCTCAAGAATAAGGACTATCTTGAGGAGATATATACGAAAAATGCGCTCAGGGCTTCTGCCATTGCGGAGCGGAACATGGAGAAGATTCGCAAGAAGGTCGGGTTTATAAAAAAACCGTACATGTCCATAGCGCCTAACAAATAAACGAAAGAGGTTTGAAAAATGGATGAAGCTCTGAGGCTTACTGTTTTTAAAACTGTGGGGGCTTTTCTCACATCCGGAGTTCTGGCATTTATTTTAACTCCGTTTGTCAAGAATCTTGCATATAAAATCGGCGCGATAGATGTGCCGAAAGATGACAGACGCATGCACAAGGTGCCGATACCCCGTCTTGGCGGACTTGCGATGTTTTTCGGTTTTCTGCTTTCCGTGCTGCTGTTTCTGCCGATTGACATTGAGATGCAGGGGATTCTTCTGGGCGCGGTTGTGATTGTCATTCTCGGAGTGATTGATGATGTTGTATCTCTTCCGGCGATAATAAAGCTTGCTGTTCAGATACTTGCGGCGCTTATTGTAGTGTTCCACGGCACAGTGATTGAGACATTTACAAATCCGAATTTTTTCAGCGACAGGATATATCTGAATCTTGGCATCCTTTCAATTCCCGTTACGGTTATCTGGATAGTTGCAATAACTAATGCGGTAAACCTGATTGACGGACTTGACGGATTGTCGGTGGGTGTGTGTACTATTGCGTCACTTTCGATTCTTGTTATTGCAACGCTTGTGTCGGAATATAATATTGTTCTTATTATGGCGGCGCTTGCAGGCGCGTGCCTTGGTTTTCTTCCGTTCAATGTAAACCCGGCAAAGATTTTTGCGGGTGATACCGGAGCGACATTTTTGGGATTTATGCTTGCCGCTGTGTCTATTCAGGGTATGTTTAAAACCTATGCGGTAATGTCGTTTGCAGTTCCGTTTCTTATCCTCGGCCTTCCTATATTTGATACGGTGTTTGCAATATGCAGACGCCTGCTTAACGGACAGAGTCCGATGCAGGCAGACAGAGGGCATGTACATCACAGACTGATAGATATGGGATTTAGCCAGAAGCAATCGGTGATGATTTTGTACATTATAAGCGGAATACTCGGGATATCTGCAGTTGTGCTTACGTCAAGCGGGGCTGTACGTGCGCTGATTTTTGTCATAACGGTAATTGTGGCAATAGTAATCGGTGCAAAGGTTTATTCTGAGATTTCAAGACATGATGCAAATCATCATAAGAATAAGAAATAGTTCACTGTCAAAAACTTGGATATTGATTTTTTTTGGGCATATATGGTGCAATTATGCGGATTGTACCGTGTATGTCCTTGTTTTTGTTTAAAAATAATTTGCTTTTTAAAAGTAAGTGATGTATAATACCTAAAGAAATGTATATTGTTTTTTTAATAAATGAGTATAAAAATTAAGAGGTGAGAGTTATGGCGTCAAAATTCAATCCGTTATTTATAAAGATGCTTGCGTGCCTTTTGGCGCTTGTTTTTGTTTGTGCAGTTGCAATGGCGGGTATCGGATTTCTTTCTGTTTCCGGAATTGAGACCGTTGCCGTAGAAAAAGAAAATACAGGATTTGTAAAAGATGCAGAAAACCTGCAGGCGCTTTTTTATCAAATCAGAGGCGCTATGGGAGAGTTTTCTGCAAATCTTATGGATAACCGCGGCTTTGCAGATGCGTCATATGTAAGCTATGATGAAGTGAGGGCAATGATGCGTTCTGTATTTGTTGACAGAAGGCAGAATAGCTTTGCAAAATATATAACTACTGTGTTTGTCCGGGACCTGAACTTTGATGGAATGGTATATGAACTGACAGGGTCATATACGACAGATGTGTTTTTTAATCAATACTATGCCAGCGAAATATACACGGATACTTTCTGGAAGTCGGGGATTGGGCAGGGCGAAATTTTTGAAATATATCCGGCGGACATTTTTTCTTCTTCGAGAGAGGCAAGAAGGGTGGAGTCGCATCTTCTGCCGGTTGCGTATAAGCCTGAGAACAGCGGGAGATATATTGTAGTTATGATGCTTGATGCTGATAAAATCCTCAGTGATTTCGGGGCTACGGCGATATATTCCGGCGCAGGCCAACTGCTTTATACATCGACTGACTCCGGCGATACTGCGGTAGCAAGGCATATAAAAACGGGTTTTACAAAAACAGATGACGGATATGTTTTCAATTTGTCTGCCGGAGAAAACGGTCTGCCCGGTGTGGAGAGAAAGGTGTCAGGCAAGGACATGTCGTCAGCGACCGGCGGTGTTGTTACAGGCTTTCTTTTAATATTCTTTGCGTTCCTTGGTGTAGGAATTTTAGGCGCGGTGCTGATTGCCTACAGATATACAGCGCCAATTTGGCAAATCGCAACAGAAATCAATAAAGGTCAGGATGCAGAAGATGCTGCAGGGTGTAAAGCGAACACGCTTAACGAGATATGTGACGGTGTAAAACTGTGTCTTTCCCATGCTGCGGATTATATAGTGCCTGCAGATAATAAAGAATCTGTATTGAATTCGATTTTTTTGCAGTCACGCATGCGTGATGTATATATAGGTATTGATAATATAGAGGAGCATGTAAATAATATATCAAAGTCGTTTTTTATGGTGTATCTGCGAGTTAATTATAAAGAGGAATTCGGAAGGTACATGAGTGCGGATGCAGGAAAAGCGACATTTTTCTTAAAACAGTTGATTGAGCTTTACCTTGAAAATGCAGGGATTGATGCCACTACTCTCCAGATAGAGAATAATGGAATAGTATCGGTGATTAATGCAGCGCCGGATTTTGTTGAACAGAAAGAGTTTGTAAAAAATGTGCTTTCAAAACTTGAAAATGAGTCTGAATATGCATACTTTACTGTTGCTGTATCTAATGTATATGAAAATATTGAAAATGTAAAAACAGTATATGACAAGCTGCTTGACCTTTCTAAATATGAGAAGCCGATAATGGAGACCCAGATAATCTGTGAACACGATGTAAGATACGGAGCGGGCAGATTCTATTTTTCGGTGGAAGACATGGGTAAACTTTCTGCAGTTATTCAGAACGGCTCTGAAGAAGATGCGTTACGGAAATTTGAAGAAATTGTAGATTATAATATTAAAAAGGAAATAAACGGGTTTGAACTGTATCTTTTGTGTACAGAAATTGTAAACTGCTCTGTTAAGCTTGTAAACAGAGTATCTGATACGCCGCCGTCAACACTTGATATCTCGGCAGTGTACCGTGAACTTAACCGCGCATATACGCCTGAGAGGTGCAAGGATATATGCAGAAAATTCCTGCAGGAAATAATGGCGTATATACGGCAGAATAAGCGTGAGGATGATTATATAATAAGCTATATACTTGATTATGTTGACAATCATTATGCTGAGGACATATACTTAAATCTGTTTGCTGAAAAGCTGAAGTTGACCGGTGCATATATTTCTTCATATTTTAAAGAGAAGATGAATGTAAACCTCAGCGACTATATAAATAATTACAGAATAAAAAAGGCGTTGGAGCTTAGTGAAAATCCGCAGAATAAGAATAAGGATATAGCGGTGATGGTGGGGCTGCCTAATATAAATACATTTATACGGCTGTTTAAAAAGTACACGGGATACACTCCCGGTGAGTATCGGAAGAAACATTTTGGAGATGGATATAAAAACGAAAAATAGAAGATTCGTTTTTTGTCAAAACATGGTTTTTATTGACGATTTGTTAACAATATATTAACACACAAATTTGGGCATGTAATGATGCCAAAAGCAATAAAAAATACAGATAAGCAGTGTTTTGTTATCAAAAAGTTATGTCTGATAAAAAAGGATTATCAATTATTGTATTAGTATTTACTTTTTCAAAAATATTAATATATGGTGATGATTTAAAAAAATGATAATTCATATTTACAGAATAATGTTGTATAATGCAATTGTTAGATGTGGCTGCGTCAAAGCTCTGTGTTTATGCGCTTTGCAGCAATTTAGTTATTTTGTCGACACGGACAAGCGGAAAAGCGTTTATATTTGAATTATAGTTCGCATGGCGTTACATATATAAACTATAACAGCAATGCGAATTGTAAGATAAATTATCATCTTATCATCTTGCACTTAATCTGATAAGTACACGATGAGAGAAAATTTTGAGGAGTTGAATACTTTGAGGGCAATCCAGAATACTGTGGCAGAAACTCTGCCGGCATCTCCTGAGAGAGCAAGGCCCGAATGGCTTAGGAAGTTAAAGGATGGGAAATTCCTTATGTTACTCGTTCTTCCTTCTGTCATTTGTCTTGCATTGTTTTGCTATTTCCCGATGTACGGAATCATCATTGCTTTTAAGGACTATAAACCGTTTATAGGACTTATGAAGAGCGAATGGATAGGGTTTGACAATTTTATCAGATTCTTCAATTATAAGTATTGCTGGAGATTGATCAGGAACTCATTCCTTTTGTCATTCTACAACCTCGTTTGGGGATTCCCGGCACCGATTATATTCGCGTTGATTCTTAATGAGACGCGGAACATGAAGTTTAAAAAGTTTGTTCAGACAATAAGCTACATGCCGCACTTCTATTCGACGGTTGTTATAGTCGGCTTGATTTCGCTTCTTCTTTCACCGACAGGCGGAATCATAACAAAGTTCTTTGCCTCTATGGGTGTTAACATCGGTAACATCTTGGCAGATGCCCGTTATTTCAGAACTATCTTTATTGTATCCGGAATCTGGCAAGGAATGGGCTGGGGCGCTATAATCTATCTTGCGGCTCTCACAAATGTTGACCCGCAGCTTTATGAAGCGGCGACAATCGACGGCGCAGGTAAGATGCGTTGCATGTGGAGCATAACGCTTCCGAGTATTGCCCCGACAATAGTTACAATGTTGCTCCTCAGAATGGGTTCTCTTTTCGGAGTTGATTTTGAAAAAGCATTCCTTCTGCAGACACCGTCTTCATATGAGACATCTGAGGTTATCTCTACATATGTTTATGTACAGGGACTTGCATCAAACAGCTTCAGCTACGGTGCTGCGGTAGGTCTGTTTAACTCAGTTATTTCGCTTGTATTAGTCATCGCTTCCAACTATGTTGCGAAGTCAGTAAGCGAAACAAGCCTGTGGTAGGAGGAAGAATAAATGGTTGAAAAGAAATTTAGTATAAGCTGGATTATCAGAAACCTTATCCTTTGGTTTGTCGTTCTTATTATGCTCTTCCCGTTACTGCACATGGTTGCTATATCGTTGTCAGATAACTTAGCTGTTATGCAAAACAAAGTAGGTATTTTCCCGGTAGTCAATGGCAAGATAGGTGCTTCCTTTGCCACATACAAGTTTATTCTTGAGAAGCCCATTATCTACAATGCATATAAGAGTACGCTTAATTATACTGTTCTCGGAACTCTTGCAGCGCTTGTTATTATGACCCCCGGTGCTTATGCACTCAGCAAGAAGAACCTTCCCGGCGGCAAGACAATTAATATACTCATTATGATTACATTGTTCTTCAGCGGCGGTATGATTCCGACATATCTTGCGATTAAGTGGCTCGGACTTTTGGATACGATATGGGCAATTATTCTGCCCGGTGCGTTTAATGCATATAACTGTATCATAATGCGTTCATTCTTTACACAGTTCCCGCATGAAATAGAGGAATCCGGCAAGCTTGACGGACTTAATGATATCGGAATTCTCTGGTACCTTGTTCTCCCGACATCTACGGCAATTCTTGCAACAATAGGCTTGTTCGTTGCAGTAGGACATTGGAACGGCTTTATGGGTCCGCTTCTTTACTTGAATGACGAGACTAAATACCCGTTGCAGATTGTTCTTCGCCAGATAGTTCTTCAGGGCGTTATGGATGATTTTGAAGGCTCTGTAAGAGATACGAGATTTGCGGAAAATGCAATTAAGTACGCAACAATTCTTGTATCGATTATCCCGATTATTGCAGTATACCCCTTCCTGCAGAAATATTTCGTTAAGGGCGTTATGATTGGCTCGGTTAAGGGTTAAGCTCAAAGTAAACACATATAGAATAAAAAGAGGAGATAGAACTGTAAAAGGTTCTATCTCTTTTTTATATAAAAACATCTGTGACAGAATATATATGTCACAGATGTTTTCTAATGTTACTTATAAGTCTTGTAAACTAATGATTATAGACACTGCGAAGCAGTGCGATTTCATGTGCATATCCGTCAAGCTCATTCGGGGTTTCAAGATAGAAAGGGAGCTTGTAAAGACAGGGGTGATTTATAACGGCTGCGAGTGCATCTAATCCTATTTTACCCTCGCCGATTTTTGCGTGCCTGTCCTTGTGAGAATCGAATCCGTGTAGACTGTCATTTAAGTGTATTGCACAAAGGCGGTTGAGACCTATTATCCGGTCGAATTCTTCAAGGACACTGTCAAGCTTTCCGACAATGTCATACCCGCCGTCAAAAATATGACATGTGTCAAGGCAGACACCAAGCTTCTCATTACAGTCGACCATATCTATAATTTGCCGAAGCTCCTCAAAATGACCGCCTACCTCACTGCCTTTACCTGCCATTGTTTCCAGAAGTATTGTTGTTGTCTGATAAGGGGTTATTATTTCAAGGAGAAGCTCTGCAATAAGCTTTATTCCGGCATCAAGGCCTTGTCCGACATGTGACCCCGGGTGGAAGTTGTACATGTTGCCGGGCGTGTGTTCCATCCTTGAGATATCATCTGCCATAGTGATTCTCGCAAACTCGCGTATACGTTCATCTTTTGCGCATGCATTGAGTGTGTACGGGGCATGGGCGAGAATGGGAGAAATGCCATGCTCATCCGAAAACTCAATAAAGCTTTTAATGTCTGCATCATCAAGAGGCTTTGCGGCTCCTCCGCGCGGGTTGCGTGTGAAGAACTGAAAAGTATTTGCGCCTATTTCTTGCGCTGTTTTTGCCATCGAAAGGTATCCTTTGGATGAGGAGAGATGACAGCCTATTTTTAGCATAATATACCACCTCGAAAGTTATAAGTTTATTATACCCAAGTGTATTAAGATATAAATAAGCGCCACTAACAAAATGTCAGTGGCGCTATTAAAGTTATATTACGGGAGCGGAATAGCGTAATTTGAGCCACCCTTTGAAACATATAGGATATTATTGGCGAGCAGGAAAGTGTATTCCGCGCGAGCGGTTGTAAATGAGTTTGTAATAAGTCCGCTGCTGAAATAAATATCACTTTCGGGGAATTTTGTCTTGTCCGTGTTAGGAACGAATCCTAAACGGCCTTCTTTTACATCGTGTACAAGTATATTATACATGCCTTCCGGTGTCCAGACCTGAATTGCATATCCGCCTGAGATTCTGCGGGATGCGAGCAAAAGCGTCGGAACCATGTTGACCTTAAGCGAGAAGCGATAAGAATCGGACTGGTCACCGTACATAACAGTGTATTCATAAGTGTTTTGAACGCCGCCTTCATTCTTAAAAGCCTTTATTTCCCAGGTGTTTTCAATATCAAGCGGCGTTATTGTTACATTTTCAAAGCCTTGTTCTTCAAAAAGCTGCTTCGCAGTTGTGTTGGGCTCGATTTCATCGACATAAGAGGCGGCGAGGAACTCGTCACAGCCGAGAGCATATGAGATTGCCGCAGCAGGGACCCATGCCGAACTGTCTGTAAATCCGTATACCGCAGAATACATTAAATCGGATATACATAGGCGCAATGAGCTGAGCTGCTTAAAGGATTCGGAAAGCGAAAGAGCGCTTTCGTAATGAAAAGAATCACCGGGAAGAAGAACATCGGGAGAGGCGTCTACAATAGGTGGCGCCACGCCTGAGAGAGCCTCCGGCTCCCGGTTCCAGGAGCATGAGGAGAGGCTTAGAGTGATTGCGATTGCGCATATAACAGCTGTTAATTTTATAATCATATACAAGCCCTCTTAAATTAGTAACTAATATAGTATTCCAAGAGTTTTGGTTATATAAGTAAAAAACAGTATGGAAAACATCGAAATAAGTGTTGTGAAAACGAGGATCTGACACGCAAGATCATAGTCGCCGTTCATCTTGAATGCCATCGGTGTGCTGGATACCGCAACGGGAGTTGCAAAGGTGGCTATAAGAAGTGCAATGTCTACACCGCGAAAGCCGAGGAAATATGCAACGGAAAGGATTATACCGGGGACGAGAAGCATACGGCAAAGCCCGGTCGCCAGAACACACTTGAAATTCCCGATAAAACTCTTGAACTCAAAGTCACCTCCGACGATTAAAAGTGCAAACGGTGTGGCGATGCTTTTAATGTTCTTTATCGGCGTCATAACAATCTCGGGAAGCGGGATTTTCAAAAACTTAAAGAATAAACCGAGAGCGCATGATATTACAAGCGGATTCTTGAATATCTTTGCTGTAACAGCCAATGGTGATTCTGTCTTATCATTGCTGTATACGCTTAAAACAACAGTTGCCAGTATGTTAAAAACGGGGATTACGATTGCAAGAAAGACAGAGGCGATTTCCTCACCTGCCTTGCCGGCTATCGCTTCACACAGGGGAAGACCGAGCAATGCAAAGTTTGAACGGAACAAAGCCTGTATTATTACTCCGCGGCGGGCATTCTCCTTTGTAAGCATAGGAACAAAAACAAGAGCCACGGCGCAGATAAGCAGGACTGAGCAGATAACGAAAAACAAGAGCCGCGCATCAAACACAGAACTGAAATCCGAGGTGCAGATATTGTAAAAAAGCATTGCCGGAATAAACGCATTGAAGGTAAGGCTGTTGCCGGTCTTAAGGAAATCAGAATTCCAGACCTTTAATTTTGTAAGCAGCCAGCCTACAAACATGATAATAAAGAGTGGCACAACTGCATTTACAGAGAACAGGAAATCGCTCATTTTACACCTCGTGTGAAAGCTTAACATGTTTTTTAAATTATATATACATTATAACTTCTTATTTTTACTTTTGCAATACAATTTTTTGCATCAATTGTACATATATGGGAATAATAAGAAAAAACAAAAAAGGAGCAAACAGATGAGCCGACGAGTCTTTGTCCGAGCTGTTTCGTTTATTGTTTTTGCCTTCCTGATGCTTGCGGCGATAACGGCGCAGAACATACAGAAATCCAGAGCATATCGCCAGGTTATTTCGGATAATTACAGCTATGCATTTGCAGAGCTTCTGGAAGATATATCAAAGCTTGATTATGCATTGCAAAAGAGCAATTATGCAACAACGGCCCCGATTATTACATCGTTGTGCGCAGAAATATTCAGGGAGTCGTCCTTATCAACTGCTGCCTTGTCACAGCTTCCTGTTTCAGAGCTTAATCTTGAGAATACTGCAAAATTTCTATCAAGAACGGGAGATTATGCCTACTATATATCGAAAAAAGTGTCACGCGGAGAGCAAATATCACAAAAAGAGCGCGATGAGCTTAAAAAAATGTCACAAGGTGCTTCGGAAATAAGCAGAATGCTTCACTCCCTGTCAAGAAAGATACAGGAGAATCCGATAGATATAGATAAAACAAGGCTGAACAGCGCGGAAGATCCGGGAAGCATGCGAGGCGATATAGAAAACCTCGAAAAAGAGTTTTCAGAATATCCCGTGCTTATATATGACGGACCGTTTTCTGACCATATAAGTGAGAGAAATCCGACCCTGACTGAGGGTATGCCGGAAATCAGTGAGGACGATGCGAAAAAACGCGCAGCATCTTTTCTGGGTATGCAGGCAGAAGCTTTTTTATCAGAGGGTATACGGCACGAGGGCGAAAGCGAAATTTACAGTTTAAGATGTGACAGAGACGGATATTCGATATATGCAGACATCACAAAACGCGGCGGAGTTATTCTGCGCGTGATAAGCAGCAGAACGGCAGATAAGGCGAAAATCAGTACCGAAAATGCGATAGAGCGGGCGAGGCAGCTTCTTGCAAAAAACGGTTTTCAGGATATGCGAGAGACGTATTATATGCTTAATGAAAACAATCTGACGATAAATTTTGCGGCGCACAATAAAGATGTGGTGCTGTATCCTGACCTTGTCAAGGTTACGATAGCGCTTGATGACGGAAGCATAACTAATTTTGATGCGACAGGGTATATTATAAATCACCGTAAGCGTGAAATCCGCGACATAAGCGGCGACAGAAAAACAGCACAGAGCAAAGTTTCGCCTGCGCTTAAGATTCTTTCGTATTCTCCGGCAATAATTCCGACAGATGGAAAAGGCGAGGTCTTAAGCCATGAGTTCAAGTGCGAGGATGAGGACGGCCGTCATTGTATTGTATATGTAAATGCCGACACATACAATGAGGAGAAAATTTTAATTCTTATTGAAGACGAGAATGGGACTCTTACAATGTAATAAAAAACATCGGGAATAAAATTCCCGATGTTTTTTTAGTTCTTTCCGGAAATCTTGACAATAAAATCAGCGAGGTTTTTAGCGGCGTCCGGCTTTGCAATAATTGAAAGCTGCTTTTTTATAAGTTCAAGCCTGTTTCCGTTTTCGGAGAAGAGGTAGTACAGCGCCTCGTCAACCGTAAAAGTCTTTGTAATAGAGAGGGCAACACCATTATTCATGAAGAATTCCAGATTGCGTTCCTCCTGACCGGGAATGGGGTTAAAGAAAATCATGGGAAGCTGCTTTGCCATGGCTTCTGAGGTGGTAAGTCCTCCGGGCTTTGTGACTATGCAATCGGAGGCGTCCATGAGAATATCAACCTCGTCAGTAAAGCCAAATATCTTTACGTTACTTCCGTATCCGAGCTCAGAGAGCTTTTTAAACAGCTTGGTATTATTTCCGCACACGGCAAGAATCTGATAATCTCTGTTGAAATTATGAATGTCGGATATCAGTTTTGACATATTTCCGTAGCCCATGCTTCCTGCCATTACGAGAATTGTCGGTTTGTCAGGCGAAATGCCTGTTTTTTCACAGGCCTCAGAGCGGGATAGACGATGTGAAAATTTTTCCCTGACAGGGATTCCGAAGGGGCAAAGACGCTCTGTTTTTATCCCTTTCATATTGGCACGCTGTATAAGAAGCTCACTTGCAATCTCGATGTACTCAATGTATGTAACATCCTCCCAGAAGGGGTGAATTGTATAGTCTGTTACAATGCCTATTGTTGGCACATCGGAAAGCCTGCCGCGACGCTTCAGTTCATTTATTATCTGTGCTGCGAAAATGTGCGTGCAGACAATTACATCGGGCTTACAGTCTTCTATAAATTTTTCAAAACGTATGCCGAGAAGGATTCCCATGACGCTCTGAAGTGAATATTTTGTAGCGGGTGCTTCTTTTTGGTCAATTAGCTCATAAATTGTGCGATACGCCTTTGGCGTGTATTTGGTTGACAGAAGATATCCTTTATTGACAGCGTCGCAAAGCTTTTTGTCAATCTGCTTATATACATCTACGATTTTTACGGACGCCCCTGCGTTTTTAAGCGCGTCCGAAATTGATTTTGCGGCGGAATGATGCCCCTGACCTGCCGTAATGCTGAGTATCAGAACATTCATAAAAACACTTCCTTTTAACAGAAACTGTATATGTTAATAATAATACTTTTATCAGCATATATCAAGTGCCGCTTTCGAAATCGCCTTCGTTATATCTCTCAAATTCAGCAAGGACGGTTTTTTCTATTTTGTCACGCAACGCCTTTGTTGTCGGGTGTGCAATATCGCTGAAGCTTCCGTTTGCAAGCCTTCTGGAAGGCATGGCAAGAAATAGCCTGTCATAACTGCGGATTATTTTTATATCATGTATAACAAGCTCGTTATCGAAGGTTACTGACACTATCGCGCGCATTTTTGCTTCATCTGTTATTTTTCGTATTTTAACCTCTGTAATTTCCATAAAAAGGCACCTCGTTTTACTTATTTCTATTGACTTTTCGGGTGAGAATTATATAATATATTCTTGACCGGCATATGATATAAAATACACATTTAATTTGTTTTTTTGACGGAGAATATATTATGAAAAAATCTGAAAGCATGTTATTTAACAAGGATAGTGTAATACATCTTGTCGGAATCGGCGGCGTGTCGATGAGCGCCCTTGCCGAGGCACTTAGTGCACGAGGTGCAATCGTGCGCGGCTCTGACATGCAGAGAGGCGTGCATACTGAGCGCCTTGAAGCTCTCGGTGTTAAGGTGTTTATAGGACATCGTGCCGAAAATATTGAGGGTGCAGATGTTGTAATACGCACCTCCGCGATACATGATGACAACCCGGAGATAGCGCGGGCAACGGAGCTTGGCATACCGGTTCTTGAGCGTGCCCGGGCATGGGGAATTCTGATGGATGAGTTCGATGAGGTTGTCTGCATTGCCGGTACACACGGGAAGACATCGACAACGGCGATGATGACCTGCATAGCCCTTGAGGCGGGGCGTGACCCGGAGGTTATGATAGGCGCGGATATGCGCGAAATAAGCGGTGTTTTCCGCATAGCGAGCAGTGGCCTGTTCATAGCCGAGGCGTGTGAATACTGTAATTCTTTTTTAAACTTCAGGCCTACTGTCGGAGTTGTTCTCAATGTGGAGGAGGACCATCTCGACTTTTTCTCGGGAATTGATGATATAATAAAGTCGTTTTCTTTATTTATGTCAAATGTTAAAGCCGGCGGGATAATAGCGGTAAATTATGACGATGAAAATGCGATGCATGCGCTTTCTGCCACCGGTCGGAATGCGATAACATTCGGACTTAAGGAAGGCGCAGATGTAACTGCCAAAAATCTGCATTATAAGAATGGGTATCCGAGCTTTATTCTTGTGCATAACGGTAAAGAGCTTTGCGAAGTCCGCCTTTCGGTAATAGGGGAGCACAATGTCAAGAACGCTCTTGCAGCAGCTGCTGCCGCGCTCGCGATGGGGATTCCCGCAGAAAAGATAGCGACGGCACTTGCAAAGTTTACAGGTGTCGGTCGGCGTATGGAATATAAGGGTGAGATAAACGGCGCAAAGGTGTATGACGATTACGCACATCACCCGAGCGAGATAGAGGCTACGCTCAAAGCCGTGCGCAAGTCGACAGACGGGCGTGTTATATGTGCATTTCAGCCACACACATATACGAGAACAGCGGCGCTGAAGGCTGATTTTGCAAATGCGCTTTCGCTAGCAGATGTTGTTGTGCTTGCGGATATATATGCGGCAAGAGAGAAAAATGACATAGGAATTACATCGTCTGCTATCGGTGAGCTTATGGACGGGGCAAAATGCATAAGCGGATTTGATGAAATTTCTCGTGAATTGGCAGCTCTTGCAAAACCGGGAGATGTTATAATAACAATGGGTGCAGGGGATATATACAAAGCGGGCGAAATGCTTACAGAGAAGCGGTAAGACGGGTGAGGGAGTCTTGAAAAAAAGTGCAATTAAATTTTTATACGCGATAGATTGCTATCTGTTGTATATGCTCTCCGGTGTTGCTGCGGCGGCAGGAGTCGTCGCATACTACAGCTTAAGTGAACTCCTTATGCACGGAGGAATGCATAGCGGAGACGCGGCAGAGTTTATTGACTACATATCTGATTTTGTGTCGGGTAAGTCATCGCTCGTGCTTCTTGTGTCGTATGTTATTGTTATTCTTACCGTTATAGTGGTGTTTAAGCTGCGCGGCAGGAGTCTTTCGGCATATTCGGGAATGAGCCATGTGAGCTTTTGGAGCATAATCGGTTCAATTGTCCTTGGCATAATGCTTGGTATAATTACATATTCGTTAATTCCTGAGTCGCCTCAGGAAACAGTTGCGGAAATTTCTTCGATTGCGCTTTTGTGTGTGGTTCTCGGCCCGTTTGTTGAGGAATTTATGTTCCGGGGAATTCTCCTTAAAATGTTCGGCGCGTCATGCGGCATTGTGGCATCTGTTGTTATAACCTCTGTATTATTTGCAATATCACATGGAGAGCCTGTACAGATGCTTTATACATTTGTGCTTGGAATCATACTCGCTGTTGTGAGAATAAAGAGTACCAGCCTGTGGAGCGTCTGTATGGTGCATCTTGCGTTTAATATTTCGGGTGCGTTGCTTGCTGTAGGGGGATTTGAGCTGTCCGGGAAGGGGTTTGCAATTTCCTCATTTATCGTTGTTGTCGCGATGCTTATCGCCTGCAGCGGCGGAAGAAAGCTTGAATCAGCTAAATAGAAAAAGTTAAATAGTTAAAAAGCACGTGAAGGATATATCAGAATCCTTTACGTGCTTTTTGTTATTAAGTTAAATTCAGTTTCTTTCTTCAGAAAGGATTGTAAGCTTCCTCCAGCGACCGGAGAGGAAGAAGCAGATGCCCGCCACAAGCGAGACAAACGATGCTAGCGGCGCGCCGAGGCCCACGCCGGTAAGTCCGAGGTCAAGGCTTATGCCGAGAATATACGCTGCGGGAACGCGAATCAGGACGGACGACATCAGGCCGTTTATAAGCGAGAATGTCGTATGTCCTGAGCCTATGAAAAGTCCGTTAAAGCAGAATACAATCGGGACAAAGAGATAATCAAAGCTGAATACGCGGAGATACTCGATGCCTTTTGGAATCATGCTTTTTTCATCTGCAAATATGCTTATTATATATTCAGGGAAAAGTTGCGACAGAGCAAAAATAGCAGCACTTATGGAAAACGCAATAAGCATGCCCACGCGCATCGTTTTTACTGCTCTTTTTTCTTCATTGGCGCCGATGTTTTGTGCGCTCATTGCCGAGATGGACGCGCTCATCGCGGCGGCAGGCAGAATTCCGAAGCTGTTGAATTTTCCGATAGCACCGACAGCTGCAGACTCTGTAACTCCGAGTCTGTTTACCATTGCGGTAAGAATCAGAAATGATATCCCGACGACAACATGCTGTACAGAGGTGGGAATGCCGATTTTGAGAAGCATTACAAGGCGTTCCTTGACGAATCCGAAGGATTTTATTCCGAAATCAAATACAAAGTCGTTCTTCCGCAGGTATATTATGCAAAGAAGCATGCTTATCGCCTGTGATGCGACGGTTGCAATCGCGGCGCCGAGCGCGCGTAGTCCGAGGCCTGCAACGAGGAGCAGGTCAAGTCCTACATTGATTACGCAGGCTATGGCGACAAAAATAAGTGGCCTTGTGCTGTCACCCATACCGCGCATAACCGCGCTGAGGGCATTATAACCGAAAATAAAGACGGTTCCGAGAGAGGTTACCAGAAGATAAACGCTTGCCTCAGAAAAAGACTCCTGGGGGGTCTGAATCATTTTCAGTATAGGATTGCGAAGAATGACCATTCCAATGGTCATGACAAAAGCGAGAACGATGAGTGTGGTAAAGAGCGTTCCGACAGTTTCCTTAAGATTCCTTCTTTGTCCTGCGCCAAGGTACTGACCTATAAGCACGGACCCGCCGTTGCTGAGCCCGATTACGAGGTTTGTTATAAGCATTGTAACCTGGCCGCCGATATTTGCGCCGGACATGCTGTACATACGCTCCATAGAGCTTGCGCCGCCGAATTGCCCGACGATTACCATATCCGCTACGCTGTAGAGCGCCTGTATTATGTTTGAAATCAAAAATGGCAGGGAAAATGTAATAAGTTGCCGTGTTACACTGCCTTCGGAGAGGTTTTTTTCAAATTTACTCAATTTTACACTTCCTTATATAAATTGTGCGTTGAACATTTCGCGGTAAAAGCCGTTTTTTGCCATGAGCTCGTCATGCGTTCCGCACTCGTCTATGCGTCCGTCGCGGACGACTATTATAATATCTGCATCACGTATGGTTGACAGGCGATGTGCGATTACAAAACAGGTTTTGTCCTGCATGAGCGCCCGCATCGTTTTCTGAATCTGACGCTCTGTGCGTGTGTCGACATTGGAGGTTGCCTCGTCCAGTATAAGGAGCTTCGAGTCTAAAAGCATTGCCCGGGCAATTGTCAGAAGCTGTTTCTGTCCCTTTGAAATATTTGTTCCTCCGTCGACAAGTACGGTATCATACCCCTGCGGAAGGGAGGAGATGTAGTCATGCGTTCCTGCTGCGCGGCATGCATTTTCAACTTCCTCGCGGGTTGCGTTTTTCTTTCCGTAAGCTATGTTTTCAAAAACCGTGCCGTGGAAAAGCCACGAATCCTGAAGGACCATGGAGTATGCAAGACGCATGCTGGCCCGCGTGATGCTCATAACATCGCGTCCGTCAATGCGTATTACGCCGTTGTCAGGGTCGTAGAAACGCATAAGCAGGTTGACAAGCGTTGTCTTTCCTGCGCCGGTCGGACCGACGATTGCAATAAGTGAACCTTTTTTTGCGGTAAGGCTGAGGTTTTTGATGACAGGTGTGTCGGGCTCATAGCTGAATGAGATGTTGGAAAGCTCTACATCTCCCATGGCGTCAGAGAGAACCTCTGCCGATTCGGAATCTGAGGGTTCAGGCGCCTCGTCCAGAAGGGAGAAGACGCGCTCGGCGGCAGAGAGCGTGGACTGCAGCTCGCTTACTATGTTTGCGATTTCGTTTATCGGTCCGGAAAACTTCCTCGAGTACAGGACAAAAGATGATATGCCTGAAATCGTAATAAGATTATTAAGGTATAACCCCGCGCCGACAACGCTGACAAGAGACATGGAAAGGTTGTTTATAAAATTGACGGATGGGCCGACAACACTTCCGTAATAGTCTGCCTTGTAATATGCGTTTACCGTTTCTCCGTTCTTTTCCGAAAACTTTTCTATGATGCCTTCCTCACGGCTGTATGCCCGTATGGTTTTCTGTCCGCTCAGCATCTCCTCGACAAAGCCGTTGAGCTCACCGAGTTTCTTTGTTCTTGCTCGGAAAAGAGGGCGTGTGCGCTTTGTGATTATCCTGATTAAAACGATTGTAAGAGGCACGGTAACGGCAAATATAAGCGTAAGATGCGGGGAGATTATAATCATCATGGTAAGTGAGCCGATTACCGTAATTATGCCTGCCAGAATGTGTATAAGGTCGGTAGAAAGGGATGTGTTTATTGTGTCGGTATCATAAGAAATGCGGCTTAAAATATCGCCTACGGGATGCGTGTCAAAATATCCGACGGGAAGCTCCTGCAGTTTGCTGAATATATCGCTGCGCATTTTGAATATAATTTTGCGGCTTGTGTTTATCATAATAAGCGACAGAAAATATGAAATCACACCGGACAGTATATAGCAAACTGCCATAAGAATTAAAAACCCGGGCAAGGCGTCAAACTTTACATGTCCGGCACCGGGCTCTATGCAACCGATTGCGAGGCCGGATAAATACGGGCCAACAAGCGCGAGAAGATTTCCCGCAACAGTCATAAAAAGCCCGAGTATGAGCTGTGGTAAGAAGGGGGTAATATATTTGAGAAGACGGCGGAGAGTATGCGCCTTGTTCCTTACTTGCTTATTGACGGTTTCATTCATCAAGAACACCGCCTAACTGAAGCTCTGCAGTCTCCCGATATGTGGCGCAGGTGCGCATAAGCTCCTCATGTGTGCCGATGCCGATGCAGTTGCCGCCGTCAAGCACGAGAATATGCTCTGCAGACAGCACAGAGCTCACGCGTTGCGTTACAATCACCTTTGTCTTATCTTTGAACTGTGTGCGAAGCTCCTCACGGACCCGTGAGTCGGTTTTATAATCAAGCGCGGAGAATGAATCGTCAAATATATAGATTTCAGGATTTCCTGCAAGTGCGCGGGAAATGAGGAGACGCTGTTTTTGCCCGCCGCTGAAGTTTGCACCTTTTATATTGACCTCCGCATCAAGGCCGCCTGCCTCTGTTATAAAATCTTCTGCTTGTGCCGCGCGTATGGCGGAAAGAACATCGGACTCCTTTAAGTTTCGTCCGAAAATTATGTTTTCTCCTACAGTGTCGCGGAAGAGATTGTCATTCTGCAGGACTGTTCCGAACTTTTTTCGCAGTATGCTGAGTGTAAAGCTGTTTATGTTCACACCATTTATCTGTATTGTCCCGCTTTCTGCGTCGTAAAACTTCAGAAGGAGAGAGAGAAGTGTTGTTTTTCCAGAGCCTGTAGGGCCGAGAATTCCGATTGTTTCTCCGCGCAGAACGCGGAAGCTTATGTTGTTGAGCGAAAAGCCTTTATCTCCGTACTTAAAGGACACATTTTTAAACTCTATCGCAGGGGCGTCCGGATTTTCGCGCGGATCCCCGCCTCCCGAAAGCTCGTCGGGACATTGAAGAACCTCGGAAATTCGGTTTGCAGAGGCGACGGCCTTTGATAAGTTTACAAATATTCTGGTTATCATCATTATTGAATTCAGTATTATAGTAAAGTAGGTCATAAACGCTATAATAGCGCCGATTTCCGTCTTGCCGGCATTTACGCGGTATGCACCGACTGCAATCACCATGACAAGGCCGAGATTTAAGAGAATGCTCATTATGGGGTTTACATATGACATGGTAATTGAGGCGTGCTTTTCTTTCTGCATCAGTTCCGTGTTTACGCGCTCAAAATGTGTTTTTTCGTATTCGCCTTTTGAAAGAGCCTTTATAACGCGTATGCCGGCTGCATTTTCACGCACGGAGCGAACCATAATATCGACTGCTTCTTGTACGGATTTAAAGAGCCTTGCGCCTTTCTTTGATACATAAAAGGTTATTGCGGAAACTATGGGGAGCACAGCAAGCATGACAAGAGTCAGCACGGGGTCAGTAAAGAGCGTAACAATAATACCGCCAACCAGAAGTATGGGTGCTCGGACTCCCATGCGGAGAGCCATGCCGATAGCATGATGCACGGCGTAGGTGTCAGAAGTCATGCGGGAGATAAGAGACGGAACGGTAAAGTTATCTACATTTGTGCATGAAAGGTATGTTATCTTGGAAAACAGGTCAAATCTGATTTTTTCTGTTGTATCGCGTGCAACTTTTGCCGCCATGCGATTTGCTATTATGTTTCCGAACCATGCGACAAGACAGAATATAAGCATAAAGAAGCCCCACATATATACTTCTGCCATGTCGTTTTTTGGGATGACATCGTCTATTATAAGAGCGAGCGCCCACGGTATACAGAGGTCCATAAAGGTTCCGACGGTCTTTATTGCAAGGCCGATGGCAATGCGAAATCTGCATGCGCGCAAATATGAAATTATTTGTTTCACCCTTGCCACACCTTCTTTATAAGACAATGTTACCATTCTAACATATTAAAAAATAAACTTCAAGAACGGTGACCTCAAAAATAGGCTTTTTATGTTGACATCCGATATGCGGTTATGTTAGAATACTAATGTTGCAGCAAAGATTTTATGCAGGTATGGCGGAACTGGCAGACGCGCTAGATTCAGGTTCTAGTGCTCGCAAGGGCATGCAGGTTCGATTCCTGTTACCTGCACCAAAACAAGCCTTGTAAACTACAATGGTCTACAAGGCTTGTTTTCTTTGTTATACAGAAACCCTATGCGACACTAAAGATTTGAGCGCCGCTGTATTACATGAGCTTATGGGGCGGTAAAAAGCCCGATATTCAGAGGGAAGACGGTAAAAACAACAAAGGCTGCAGAAAGGGCAAACAGCAAAATGTTCAATATGCTTTTATGTTTGTTTGCTTTACACGAAAGTACGGCCTTATAAGCCGTGTAAAATGCGGCTATAACGCTGATGTAGAATGTAGAAATATCTATTACTGCAAGATTGAAGCCTAATATGCCTGAGTATGTGTAAAAGAGGACAGGGATTAAAAAAGTTCCGACGAGTGTTGCGAGAGCCATGGCAGAATCTGCGCAAGGGTATTGCGTGCGCAATTTTGCAGTCGCATATAAAGAGAAGACAAGCATCGGGAAAAACAGCAGCTTCATGTGCTCCCAGGTTGACTCATTTACAGGAGTGAAAAGACCGACAACAATGTTGTTTCCCGACCATTCATAAGCGAAGTGGAACAGCGTGCCGAGCACGGAGACAAATATAATTCCCGCTACCATATAAGATTTTAAGCTTTTCATACACATCACCATAAGCACTTTATGCGGGGGGTGTATGGGATATTCCGATAAGAAATATGTATAGTGAGGTATATGAATATTTGCAAAGATTTTCAGAAACGATAAGGCAGTTGAGGTCTATTCCGCGGGCAAGCTTTGCCGCGGACTTTAATGAAAAATTTTTTGAATAAAGAACAATTCTTTTTTTGTAGACTTTTTTGAGAAAATGTGGTTTAATATATAATGTATGCAGATATAGAAAATATTGGAGTTGAATAATTGTGAAGTTGACGAGTGTTAAAGAGCTTTATAGGTCACCTGATTCCTTTGACGGGAAGTCTGTTACTGTCGGCGGCTGGGTCCGTACGGTAAGAGATTCGAAGGTGTTTGGATTTATTGAATTAAATGACGGCTCATATTTTAAAAATGTCCAGATTGTCATAGACGATAAACTGGAAAATTTTTGTGAGATTGTCCGCCTGAATGTGGGAAGCGCAATTGTCGTAACGGGCAATGTGGTTGTGACCCCTGATGCAAAGCAGCCGTTTGAAATAAAAGCTGAGAGCGTGTCGGTAGAGGGCGAGTCTGCGCAGGACTATCCGTTACAGAAGAAGCGTCACTCACTGGAGTTTTTGAGGACGATTGCATATTTAAGACCCAGGACGAATACATTTTCTGCAGCGTTCAGAGTGCGCAGCGAAGCGGCGTTTGCAATTCACAAGTTCTTTAACGAGCGCGGATTTGTGTATGCACACACTCCGATAATTACGGGAAGTGACTGCGAGGGAGCAGGAGAGATGTTCCGCGTTACTTCGCTTGATATGGAAAAGCTTCCGCGCACAGAGGACGGCGCATTGGATTATTCAAAGGACTTCTTCGGAAGAGAGGCAAGCCTCACCGTTTCGGGGCAGCTTGAGGCGGAGACATTTGCGCTCGCATTCGGAAAGACATATACATTCGGTCCGACCTTCAGAGCGGAAAACTCGAATACACCGCGCCATGCGGCGGAGTTCTGGATGATTGAGCCGGAGATTGCTTTTGCAGACCTCAAGGATGATATGGAGCTTGCCGAGGCGATGGTTAAGTTCGTTATATCTCATGTTCTTGAAAACTGCCGCGAGGAGCTTGAATTCTTCAATCAGTTTGTAGATAAGGGTCTTATTGAGCGTCTTGAGTATGTAGTTAACTCTGATTTCGGAGTTCTTGAGTATGCTGAGGGCGTAAAGATTCTTGAGCAGCATAAGGATAAGTTTGAATACCCCGTATTTTTCGGATGCGATTTGCAGACGGAGCATGAGCGCTTCCTTACTGAGGAAGTCATGAAAAAGCCGGTATTTCTCATAAACTATCCTAAAGAAATAAAGGCGTTCTATATGCGCCAGAACGACGACGGGAGAACGGTTGCCGCAATGGACATGCTTGTCCCGGGAATAGGCGAGCTTATCGGCGGAAGCCAGCGCGAGGAGAGATATGATGTTCTGCTCGCGAGAATAAATGAGCTTGGTCTTAACGCAGAGGATTATGAGTGGTATTTGAATCTCAGGCGCTTCGGCGGTGTTTCACATGCCGGATTCGGCCTTGGATTTGAGCGTCTTATTATGTACCTCACGGGAATAGGAAATATAAGGGATGTTATCCCGTTCCCGCGCTGCGCAGGAAAAATCCTCTGATATAGATATAAGGAGAAATTGTAATGGGTAAGAGGCCATATAGTTTGCTTGGTAAAGACGAGATATTAGAGCAAAAGAAAGAGCTGTTAAAAGAATATAAAGAGTATAAGGCTCGCGGACTGAAGCTTGATATGTCGCGCGGTAAGCCTGCACCGGATCAGCTTGATTTATGCGAGGGGCTTTTCGCTTCCGTGTCAGGTTATGCGGATATTGATTATATAAAGCCGGATGCAAGAAACTACGGCGGGCTTGACGGCCTTCCGGAGATGAAGGCTATATTTGCGGATATGCTCGGTGTATCTGCCGCTGAGATAATCGTCGGCGGAAACTCAAGTCTTAATATGATGTTTGATGCTGTGTCCAGAGCAATGACGCACGGAATAATGGGAAGTAAGCCGTGGGCGAGCCTTTCCGAGGTAAAGTTTCTTTGTCCCGTGCCGGGCTATGACAGGCATTTCGGTATTTGTGAGTGCTTCGGAATAAAGATGATACCTGTTGAAATGGGAGATAACGGGCCGGACATGGCGGCTGTCAGGGAATATGTTGAAAACGATGCATCTGTTAAGGGTATTTGGTGCGTTCCGAAATATTCAAACCCGGGCGGCATTACATATTCGGATGATACTGTAAGAGCATTTGCAGCGCTTAATCCGGCTGCAGAGGATTTCAGAATCTTCTGGGATAATGCATACTGCGTGCATGATATTGAAGATGAGGGCGACCTGCTTCTTAATCTGCTTGATGAGTGTAAAAAGCAGGGCAAAGAGGATATGTGCTATATCTTTGCCTCCACATCGAAAATTTCGTTCCCCGGTGCGGGCGTTGCCGCAATGGCTGCGTCTTCTGCCAATATTGCCGATGCAAAGGGGATAATGAAATATCAGACGATTGGTCCCGATAAAATAAATCAGCTCCGTCATATAAGATTTTTCGGGGATTTATCCGGAATTAAGGCTCATATGAAGAAGCATGCGAAGATTCTTGCACCTAAGTTTAAGATTGTGCTTGATACATTTGAGAGGGAACTTTGCGGACTTGATGTTGCAAGGTGGACATCGCCGAGAGGCGGATATTTTATAAGCCTCGATGTTATGGACGGGACGGCAAAGCGGGTTCATGCACTTATGGCAGAGGCGGGCGTTGTCATGACGGGAGTGGGAGCAACCTTCCCGTACGGAAACGACCCGAAGGACACAAACTTAAGAATTGCGCCGACATACCCGTCAGTAGAAGAACTCAAGGTTGCGACTGAGCTTCTTTGCCTTTGCGTAAAGCTTGCTGCCGCGGAGAAACTTTCCGGAGAGGTGAAGTAAATTGAGAAATACTTATGAAACGCCGCTGACCGCGCGGTATGCGAGTCAGGAAATGTCAGAGCTTTTCTCACAGGATATGAAGTTTAAAACATGGCGCAAGCTGTGGATTGCCCTTGCAAAAGCCGAGATGAAGCTTGGCATTTCGATAACGCAGGAGCAGATAGATGAGCTTGAGGCGTTTAAGGATGATATAAACTACGATGTTGCGGAAAAGCGGGAAAAGGAAGTAAGGCATGATGTTATGTCGCATGTTTTCGCATATGGTGAGCAGTGCCCGAAGGCAAAGGCGATAATTCACCTTGGGGCTACAAGCTGCTATGTCGGCGACAACACAGACCTTATAATAATGCGTGATGCGCTGAAGCTCATAAGACGCCGTCTTGTAAGCGTTATTTCTGCACTTTCCGATTTTGCGCTTAACTATAAGGATATGCCGACGCTTGGATTTACGCATTTCCAGCCTGCACAGCTTACGACGGTAGGTAAGCGCGCAACGCTCTGGATAAATGAGCTTATGTACGATTTGGACGAGCTCAACTTCCGCATTGATGCTATAAGGCTTCTCGGGTCAAAGGGCACAACGGGGACGCAGGCAAGCTTTGTGGAGCTTTTTGACGGCGATTCGGAAAAAATCAAGAAAATGGAGTCGCTGATTGCAGAGGAGTTCGGCTTTGACGGCGTAGTCCCCGTGTCAGGACAGACATATTCGCGGAAGATTGATTCCATGGCCCTTGCAACACTTTCGGGGATTGCCCAGAGCGCTTGCAAGTTCGCGACGGATTTGCGCCTCCTGTCAAGCCTTAAGGAGATGGAAGAGCCGTTTGAGAAGAAGCAGATTGGATCATCCGCAATGCCGTATAAGAGAAATCCCATGCGGTCAGAACGCATATGCGCGCTTTCAAAGTTTGTAATAAATGCTGCGGCAAACCCTGCAGTAACGGCTGCTACACAGTGGTTTGAGCGCACGCTTGACGATTCGGCAAACAGGCGTCTTGCAGTGCCGGAGGCATTTCTTGCAACAGATGCGATACTGTGCATATATCTGAATATTGCATCATCTCTTGTTGTGTATCCGAAAGTTATAAGGCGCCATGTAATGGAGGAGCTTCCCTTTATGGCGACTGAAAATATAATGATGGATGCAGTCAAAAAAGGCGGTGACCGTCAGGAGTTGCACGAGCTTATCCGCACACATTCGGTTGCGGCAGGAAAGCGCGTAAAGGAAGACGGAGAGTCGAATGACCTTATTGACAGAATAGCAAATGACCCTGCATTCGGCGTGACAAAAGAAGAGCTTGTAAGGAACCTTGACCCGACAAAGTTTACGGGCAGAAGTGCGGAGCAGGTCGGAGAATTCATAAACGATTTTGTAAAACCGAGAATTTCGGAGTTTAGCGTGGATAAAGCCGCTTCATCTGAGCTTAAGGTGTAAAGAGTCTGCGTTATTTTATGTTGACTTAAGACCATCAAATGTATATAATATTTAGTGTTTGTGGGATAGTCAAATTATGGTTTATATAGAAGTTTGCATAATCATGAGGAGGTAGTACACTGATGAAAAAAAGCATAATTTGGTTTGTGGCGATTCTGGTAATAATTGCGCTCCTGTCAGTCACAGCTGTTTCAGGACTTAATCTTGGGTTTGCCGAGATACCGAGCGCCGCAGAGGGGATAACACTTGGCCTTGACCTCAAGGGCGGTGCGGTAATCACTTTTGAGGCACAGGTAGAGGACGGAACAGTTCCTGCGATGTCGGATATGGAGATTGCACAGACGGTTCTCCGCCGCAGACTCGATGCCGCGAACTATACAGAGGGAACAGTACAGATAATGGGAAATAACAGACTGAGAGTTGAAATTCCGTCTGTTACAGACCCCGAAGAGGCTGTCTTGCTTCTCGGAAAGACTGCTATCCTTGAGTTCCGCGATGCTGACGGGAACGTAATTCTCACAGGCGCGGATATAGAAAGCGCAAGCTCGCAGTTCTCTGCCATTGAAGAGAGCGGGCAGGCACAGCACCATGTCGTTCTCGCATTTGCCAAGGAGGCTCGTGCGAAATTCAAGGAGGCTACCAAGAAGGCTGCAGGAAGAGCTTCTGATGAAAAGAACTACATAGATATTTATCTTGACAATGAGCTTGTAAGCCGTCCGTTTGTCAGCGCAGAGTACGCAACAACGGGTATTGACTCTGAGTCTGCCGTAATTTCAATGGGTGGTACAGAGAGCTTCAGCGCAACAGGCGGTGAGGAAGCAAAGTCTCTTGCAAATATCATAAATTCCGGCCGTCTTCCGTTCGCACTTAAGGATGTTGAGCTTCGTTCAGTAGGCCCGACACTTGGTGAAAAGTCACTTGAGACAAGCCTTTTTGCAGGAATGATAGGCCTCCTGCTTGTAATGATATTCATGATTGCTGTTTACCGTCTGCCCGGCATAGTGGCAAGCATTTCGCTTATACTCTATGCGGCGCTTATGGTAATAATCATGGCAGTCCTTAAGGTCAACCTTTCGCTTCCGGGAATCGCCGGTATTATACTGTCGATAGGTATGGCAGTTGATGCGAATGTTATTATTTACGAGAGAATCAAGGAAGAGCTCCGCGTAGGAAAGACGCTTAAGGCTGCTATTGACTCAGGATTCAAGCGTGCCTTCACCGCGATTCTTGACTCAAACATAACAACACTCATAGCCGCCGTTGTACTTTATCTCTACGGAATGGGCGCTGTTGTCGGATTTGCAATTACGCTCGGAATCGGCGTTGTTGTTTCAATGTTTACGGTAATTGTTGTATCTCGCTTCTTGCTGTATCAGCTTGTGGGCATGAACATAAAGTCAAACAAGGCATACGGGGCATAAGGAGGAGAAAAAATGTTTAGTAAATTAGAGAATAAACTCAACATTGTAGAAAAATTCAATGTGTTCGGTCTGATTGCGATTTTACTTACCATTGTCGGTCTTGTATCGGTAATTCTTCTTCCGTTTAATGTGAATCTCTTTAACCTCGATGTAGACTTCGCCGGAGGAACTACCATGCATTATAATATGCATATGCAGCTTGACAAGGCAGGTCTTGACGCTATAGCCAAAGATGTAGAGGCGGTTATCGGTGCGCCCGTTTCATCAATCCAGAAAGCGGGCGACGGTACAGAGGTCTTAATCAAGACAAATATTCTTACATCAGAGCAGAGAGACGGCGTTTTCAATGCACTCAAGGAGAAGTATTCTCTCCACGACGGCACGGAGAAGGTCGAAGAAGGTCAGGAACCCTTTGCATCGGACATCCTTTCTGTTGAAAATGTAGATTCCGTTATGGGTAAGGACCTCAGAAACTCTGCAATCTTATCCGCACTTCTGGCTGTTGTGCTTATGCTTTTCTATATTGCAATCCGCTTTGACTTTAAGTCGGGGCTTGCGGCCGTTGTTGCACTGATACATGACATTCTCGTTGTTATGAGCATATATGTAATATTCAGAATTCCGCTTAATATGAACTTTATTGCGGTTGTTCTCACAATTCTCGGTTACTCAATCAATGCGACAATCGTCATTTTTGACCGCGTCCGTGAGAATAAGAAGGTTATGAAAAAGACAAGCTTTAACAACATTGTAAACAAGAGCATTTGGCAGACGGCAACCCGAAGCATAAATACAACGGTAACAACACTGCTTGCAGTGGTCATGATAATTATCTTCGGAGTAAGTTCCGTGAGAAACTTCATGATCCCGCTCGCAGGCGGAATTGTTGCGGGTCTTTATTCTTCAATGTTTATTTCCGGTCCTGTGTGGGCAAGGCTCACAAAATCTGCCAAAAAGGCATAATATGCAGTTTTGACTAAAAAGGCTTGCAATGTGCATAGAGCATGTTGCAAGCCTTATAAAATTAAATTGAGGTGTGTTTTGTGGATATCGGAATATCAAGTGCAGTATTCTATCCTGAGTTGCTTGAAAACTCAATAGACAAAATTGCAGAGCTCGGATTTAAGAAGATAGAGGTGTTCTTTAACTGTGACTATGAAATATCCGATGAATATCTGAAGGCTCTTTCCCGAAAGCTTCGTGAGGCGCAAATTGAGGTCGTTTCAGTACATCCGCATACATCACTCGCGGAAGGTGTGTACTTTTTCTCTGATTACAGGAGAAGAACCGAGGAGAGCATTGAAAAATATAAAAGCTTTTTTAAAGCCGCGCAGTTTCTGGGTGCAAAGTATTTAACTTTTCACGGAGACAGAAACATAAGAGGACTAAGTGCTGATGATAAAAGCTGTTACCCTACAGAGGAGCATTGCGATACATTGTCCCGGCTTGCCGGAGAGGCATTAAGGCATGATGTGCAGCTCTGCCTTGAAAATGTGTCGTGGTGCAAATCTTCAAATTTTCAATACCTGCAGACAGTGGCGGATTGTCTCGGCGATGATATCGGATTTACTCTTGATTTTAAGCAGGCGGAGAGAGCGGGATTTCACGCCGAGGATTATATAAAAATTATGGGGAAAAGAATTAAAAATGTGCATATAAGTGACCGAAATGCTGAAAATGACTGCCTTTTGCCGGGATTTGGAACATTTGATTTCGTCAGTGTTCTGAACTGCTTATCTGAGGCTTCTTATGACGGGGATGCGATAATTGAGGTATATTCAACAAATTTCGACAATATACGACAAATTGAGCAATCAAAGGCGTTTTTGGAGAGCTTTATTGATTAAAATTCAAGAGAATCAGAGCTCATTTGTCGAAAAAATACGAACTGTTTTTCTGGCTTTTTGCGAAAATGTGTATTATAATCTCCATTACCGCTGTGGGAAAGACATTCCCGCAAAAGATGGGGGGAGTATACTTTGCGCGAAATTTTATTTTCTGAAAGAAATATAAGGAATGAAGAAGGACAAGAGCTTTATCTTCGCTATTACATAACCGTAAATGATATTTGTCGCGAAGGGTCTGTTTTATTTGAAAGCTACGGTGTAAAGATTGTAATGGTGCGAGAGGACGGGAAAGCGGAAGCGGCAAAAATTGATGATATTTTCGTTAATTTACTTGAAATCAACGAGCTTGTTATGGTATTATCAAGATGTAGTGTAACGCCGGTATCACTCTATGAAATAATGGATGATTATATGGCGGGATAAACCCTGTGGAGGTGTTTCTTTTGAAATGTCCGTTTTGTGGATATCTTGAGAGTAAGGTTCTGGATTCCAGACCTGCGGAGGAGGGTGGTTCGATTCGCCGCCGCCGCGAGTGTTTGTCGTGCCAGAAGCGGTTTACAACTTATGAAAATGTGGAGAGCATGCCTCTTTATGTCATAAAGAATGACGGCTCGCGGCAGCTGTTTGATAAATCAAAGCTTCTTTCGGGTATGCTGCGCGCTTGTGTTAAGCGCCCGGTGCCGATACATAAGCTTGAAGAGGTTGCGGAGGAAATTGAGCAGTCACTCCAGAATACCATGGAAAAAGAAGTGCCGAGCAGTACTATAGGCGAGATGATTATGAAACGCTTAAAGGAGATAGACCAGGTGGCATATGTGCGCTTTGTATCTGTTTACCGTTCCTTTGAGGATATTGAATCATTCCTTGCTGAGCTTAATGGGCTTAAAGGTGAGTAGGGTCGGTTAAAAAAGGTTTTCTGCAGTTAGGGTGTCGGTTGCGGACAGTATGTCAAGATGTCCTGAGAGGCAGCTGATTTCAGTTGCGCAGGTTACGGTGTCATGCAGTGCAATGGCGGCCTTAACGCGCAGCAGTATTCCGTAGGCATTGTCTAAATCCTCATTGGGGATATATATCTTCAATATCGGGGCGGATTCGGTGAATTTACTGTCGGCCTCGTCAAAGAGGCTTTGCGCGCGTCCCCAGTCTTCGTTTTCTGCAGACGCGGCGCATTGCTCAAGCAGTATGCGCGTTTCGCTGCAGACTGCATCGGTATAGCTTCGTGTCAGTACACAGAGAAGGATTATTAAGGCTATTATACATATTGCTGAAATTGTTGCTTTCATTTGTGTTGCTCCTTCGGAATGACAAAGACATTGCCGCTTTCATCGGCCTGCATGAGGAATACTTCCTTGAAAGAAGAAATGTTGCGTTTTTTCAGTTGTGACTGTGTCCACTCTTTATCTATGTTAAGCTTTTTTGCCTCACTTTGTATATAGATACCGTCACAGATAATGGTGTGCGGCAGAAAGGATACATCGTCTCCAAGCCCGATATCACTGCGTGTGACGGATTCGTTTTTTGAAAAGGGGAATACGCTCAGTTCGCCGTTTGCTTCAAGTATTGCATACTTTACCGTGCTTATATCTATAAAATTCTTTAAACGAAGCTCCTCTAAAAGCTCATCAAGCGTGAGACGCAGGCGCGTCATCTCTTTCTGGTTTATTTCTCCGTTTTCTATCAGGATGCTTGTCCTTCCTGCGAAAATTTTTCTGATTCGCCGGTTATGCATGAATACTGTAGATATTAGTATTTCGAGAGACAGCAGAGTCAGAATGGGCATTATTCCGTAAATCAGAGGCGTGCTGATGTTCTGCATGGGGATTGCCGCAAGGTCTGAGACGAGCAGTGTAATTACGAATTCTGCCGGAGAGAGCTCGCCCATCTGCCGTTTGCCCATAATCCGAAGGGCAATAACAACGAGTAAATACAGAATTATTGTTCTTGCAAAAGATACGGTCATAGCATTACCTCCGGAGTTTTATGCTGATTAAAAGTATACGCAATGTGCCGGATAAGTATACGGATGATATGTGAAACCCTTTTGTGAGTAAGCTTTAATGCAAAGAAAAGCCCGTCCGCGCAGATTCCGGCGGACAGGCTTTTTTGATGGAAAAAGCGTGTAAAATAAAGAGTTTTTGTTTGAGGCTTTTAGCTTAGAAAATGTTGATTAATCCTTGACACACCTTGCCTTGTCTGCTATAATTACAAACAGGTCAACAGTTGGGTCAACAAAATGTGCCGGCTTGTATCTGTTGATACTGTGTTTTATAACATATATTCATAAGAGCACAGATGTTATAAAGTAAATATCCGGGTGTGGCGCAGCTTGGTAGCGCGCTTGAATGGGGTTCAAGAGGCCGCAGGTTCGACTCCTGTCACTCGGACCATATCGAAGCAAAGTGAACTTTGCTTCGATTTTTTTTATGCAAAAATTATCCGCCTGCTGCTTTGCTTCGCCTTTTTCACAAAAAGTCACTCTCGGCTCGTTTGTTCGGTTGCAAACGCCATCAAGACGACTCACTGGTGCTGCCGGCTTTTTGTGATTTTATTTTGGCGAGTTATGAATACTCGCACCTGAAAAAAGGGCTATTCATATGAATAGCCTTTCTTAGTTATATTCGTTTTTTTCAGAAACAAATATAATATAACCTATTTAATTATAACTAGCCATGAAGGGGATATCATTACTGGTTTTATTCGTAAAAACTTCTCGTAATTATTCAAATTTATGGATTTTTTCAAACGGCGAGACGAAGCAGTCGAACCGCACTGCTTTGCCGGAGATACAGTAATCCGGTTTTATCCCGGCAAGATGAGGGCCTTTCGGAGGACGCTTGATAATCAGTTTTTTGGGTCTTGCTCGCATGGCGGACAACAATAGGGTCCGCTCATCCGTACAAGGCTCTTCTAATTTCTGAATCATTTGGAGCTTCTTTTTGACTAATCCGCTTTTTTGCCGTTCGGGGAACATAGGATCGAGCAGTATCACATCGGGAGCAAAATCCAGCCGGGCCATGGCGTCAACGCTGTTTTCGTTTCGTACGTCCATTCTCGTTATAATCTGCTCAAGTTCAGGAATTGTTGACGCCCTATTGATTGCATCTTGGAGCAACTCGTAGACAACGGGATTTTGCTCGTAGAGTGTTACCCGGAATCCTGCCGCGGCCAGAAGCAGAGAATCTTCACCCAGCCCTGCTGTGGCGTCAACTGCGGTAAGCGGACCCGATGCGCCCTTTTGTTTAGAAGCGCGGATCAGCAGTTCGCTCTGTAATCTCCCGTCTTTTATTCGGGGGAGCATACGGGCAAAATCTCCCTGCAGGACTTGGCCTTCTGAAATAAGGGAAAGTCCTTTTTCGTCTAATCTCAGTGACAGCGCATGTTCCGGAGTATGCATATCTGTTTCAAAACGGCCGGAAAGTCTTTTTGCCGTTCCTGTGTCGCAGAGGTCCGGCGCTATTTCGAGCGTGATTTTCTGTTTCATTTCTCTCACTGCCTTATTTGTCAGTCTTGAAATTATACTAATAATACAGCTCTTTTTTGTCAAGTGCTTTTTATATATTTACAGGTGGTTAAAATGTTTATAAAATAGCTATTGGTGCTTCATTTGTCTTAAAAACAGAGCGATGGCAACAGCAATCGTAACGGCTGTATAACCAAGCACCCAAGCCAGGTGTGGGAGTATGCTGCTGAAATTTCCTGCAAACGCTGCCTGTTCTAATTTTACGGCATGGTAGAACGGCAATATGCTTGCAACGGCTTTGAATACGCCTCCTACAAGGTCGAGATCAAGCCAAATCCCGGACAACCAGGCCGTCAGATTGGTAAGGAGCGCGCCGCAGATGCCGCCTGCCTGCTTCTGAGTCAGAACACTTCCGAAGAGTAATCCCAGACCTATAAAAAACAGAGCAACCGGAATAATGAACAGTACGGCAAACAGGATATTAATTGTGATTTTCATGCCAAGCAGAGCGCCAACAGCAAAGCAGAATACGCTCTGGGAGGCGGCGATGGGGAGAATCGGCAAGGTGTACCCGAGAATGAAGTCTATTGCAGTCATGGGCGTTGCATACAGCCGCATCAGCAACGCACTTTCACGGTCCTTGGTAATAAGTGTAGCTGAAAACAAGGTCATAAAGGAAAGACCGAATACCGTCATACCGGGAGCGAGTGAGTCAATGTCAAATACACTTACGGGAATGTTGGCTTGAATTGCGGAGAGCAACAAAATCAACACACACGGAAAACCCAGGCCGAAAAACAATGTTAAAGGGTCGCGCAGAATTTCACAAAGCGTTCTTTTTGAAAAGGCTAGCATTCTCATTGTTGCACCCCTCTGACCAGCGCCACAAAGGCAGCCTCGAATTTATCTGTCCCTGCGGCTTGCTTCAGCTCCTCGGCGGTTCCGAGAGCAATCAGTTTTCCGTCTTTCATAATGCCGATTCTGTCGGACAGTGCCTCGGACTCTTCCATGTAATGTGTTGTGAGAATGATGGTGACCTTGCCTTTCAGCGCCCGTATTGTGTCCCACAGCTCGCTTCGGGCAATCACATCAAGACCCAGGGTCGGCTCGTCCAGAAACAGGATTTGCGGCTCGCCTATGAGCGCCATTGCTATGCTTAGTCTGCGTTGCCACCCGCCGGACAGCTTTCCTGCCCGCCTGTTGAGGATTTTTCCTAAGCCAAATTGATAGGTTAGTTCCTCTGTTTTTAATCTGCGCCTTGCTCTGTCAAATCCGTGAAGTCCGCACATCAGCTCAAGGTTTTCTCTGACGGTCAGGTTGGGAGCGACAGCCGTTTCCTGTGGCGAAATGCCGATGACAGACTTGACGGCATGCGCATCTGTTATGATGCTTTTTCCCATAAGGAGAGCATCGCCGGAGGTAGGAGCGCTGAGACAAGAGAGCATTTTTATAGTGGTGGTCTTACCTGCGCCGTTGACACCAAGAAGAGAAAACAGTTCTCCTTTGTGTATCGACAGATTAAGCCCGTCTACCGCGGTAATGTCCTTATACACTTTGGTCAGATTTTGAATTTGTATGGCCTCCATGACTTTTCTCCTTCTAATCCTCGCTATCTTCTGTTTCAAATACCGCATGAGAAAAGGCGGCGAACATGGATTTTGGCGGTATGGCAATGCCGCGCTTTAAATCCCCGAGTAAAACAAGGGTATCTCCCGGCTGAATGGAGAACAGCTCTCTGGCTTGTTTGGGGATTACGATTTGCCCCTTTTCACCAACAGTTGCTGTCCATGCATATTTTCCCTTCGGCTTAGTCATAACATTCCCTCCTGCAAATTAAGTATGTTTTGTATAACTAATAATACAAAACATACAAGAAGAAGTCAAGTGTATTTGTTTTTTGCGCAAAAGAAAAGAGACAAAACTTATTATGGTTTCATCTCTTTTTATAATTAATGATTTTCGGCTTTATCCGAAAAACTTATCTCTGAAATCTATGTTTTTTACCTCAAATGTCTTTTTGTTGAGATAGTCGAGGGTGCCTGACGGGGTTTTAAAGTCGAAAGTGAGCTTGTATGAATAAAGCGCCTGATGCTTTAGGCCGTATTTTTTGTTTTCGCTGTTTCTTCCGTATTTTCCGTCGCCAAGCAGAGGATATCCTGCTGATGCCATCTGTGCGCGTATCTGATGTGTGCGTCCTGTAATAAGCTCACATTCAACAAGTGATATTCCTGCGCGCGTTGCGATAGTGCGGTATTTTGTAACGGCGCTCTTTGCGCCGGGGGAAGGGTGGTTTTTAACATAAACACGGTTTTCTTTAGCATCTTTGAAAATATAATTCTTAAGCGTTCCGCTTCTCGGCTCCGGGGTGCCGATTACAATGCAGAGGTATAGTTTTTTCAGCTCTCTGTTTTTTATCTTATCATTCATTATCCGCAAAGCATCTGCGTTTTTTGCAGCGATTACAATTCCGCCTGTGTTGCGGTCAATTCTGTTACATAGCGATGGGACGAATGCGTTTTCACGCTCAGGGTTCCATTCGCCCTTATCTGCAAGATAGCTTATTATTTGTGATATAAGTGTTTCTCCTCCGGCAGCATCGTCATGTACGGATATGCCGGATGGCTTGTCTGCAAGTATGATGTTTGAGTCCTCGTACAAAATATTCGGAAGCGAGGCCGCTTTATTTATTCTTGATGATGAGGTTCGTCTGGTTTCGAAGAACTCGTCGTTTAAATACATTGACACAACATCACCGAGGTTAAGACGCATATCGGCCGCGGCGCGGCGTGAATTGACCTTAATGCGTTTTAAGCGTATGTATTTTTGTATGAGGTTGGGCGGGAGAGCGGGCACGGCTTTTGCCGTAAACTTGTCGAGCCGCGCGCCTGCGTCATTTTCGCGTATGGTAAATTCCTTCATCGTATACCTCCGATTTTTCTGCCTAACAGTATAACATATTTTCGGGTCAAAGTGCAAATAAATAGGGTAATATATAATCAATATATAAAAAAACTAAATAAATACTTGATTTTTCCTTTTGAATGTGATATGATACTACGGTCATATAAACGGGCGGTCCTCTGCTTCGGTATTGAGGCAAGAACGTCTATGAAGAAGGGAGGAGTGCATCAATGGATCTCATCAAGAATTTGACAGACAGTCAGATTAAGAAGGATTTGCCGAGAATAAGCATTGGTGACACTGTTCGTGTCCATGTCCTTATCAAGGAAGGCAACCGCGAGCGCGTTCAGCTTTTTGAAGGAACGGTAATCGCGAAGAAGCACGGTGGTATTCAGGAGACGGTTACAGTCCGCCGCCTGTCATACGGAGTCGGAGTCGAAAAGGTCTTCCCGATTCATTCACCGCATGTTGTCAAGTTTGAGCTTGTCCGTAAGGGTAAGGTCAGACGCGCAAAGCTGTACTACCTGCGTGGCAGAGTCGGCAAAGCGGCAAAGGTCAAAGAGGATATCTAAAGGAGAAGGGGAGGGCTTTTTTGGTCTTCCCCTTTTTTCACTTGTATGGAGTGTGTTGATATGTCTGATAATATACAATTCGACAGCGAGCGGGACGGGTCCCGAGGAAAAGTTTCAGAGGCAAAGGCTGAAATTTTTGATTGGGTGCAGAACATAACTCTGATACTCGCATCGATTGTTTTGATTTTCATGTTCGTAATTCGGGTTGTAGGGGTAGACGGTGAGTCCATGCTCCCGACACTTAATGACAGGGACTGGCTCGTGATTTCGAATATGTTTTATGAGCCGGAGCAGGGCGATATTGTCGTGCTCGCAAAAAAATCATTCCTTGACGGGAAAATGATAGTTAAGCGAATTATTGCCACAGAGGGGCAGGAAATAGATATAGACTTTGACCGAGGCGTTGTATATGTAGACGGAAAGGCACTTGATGAGCCGTATACAGCAGACCTTACGCACCGCGAGTTTGACATGGTTTTCCCGGTGACTGTGCCGGAGGACAGCGTGTTTGTTATGGGCGATAACAGAAACCACAGTTCTGACAGCCGCGATACCCGCCTGGGAATGGTTAATGAAAAATATATTATGGGCAGACTTATATTCAGGCTTCTGCCACTCGGCAGTTTCGGGCCTGTAAAATAATCAGAAAGGCGCGATAATATGGACATACAATGGTATCCGGGGCATATGACGAAAACGCGCCGTATGATATCGGAAAACCTAAAAATGGTCGATGCCGTGTGTGAGGTACTTGATGCGCGCATACCCGTTTCAAGCAGAAACTATGATATAGACAAGCTTGCGGCGGGGAAGCCGAGGGTTATTCTGCTCAACCGGATTGACCTTGCAGACCGGGAGCTTACGAAAAAGTGGGCAGCATACTATCGCTCAATGGGATACTCGGTAGTGGAGACTAATTCAAAATCCGGCGCCGGCGTTTCTGCGTTTGCCGGTGCTGTCAGGAGCCTGCTTGCAGACAAAATAGAGGAGTACAGAAAAAAGGGGCAAATAGGCCGCGTCATGCGTGTCATGATTTGCGGAGTGCCGAATGTGGGTAAATCGTCATTTATAAACCGTGTGTCCGGAAAGAGCGTTGCAAAGGCGGAGGACAGACCGGGCGTCACGCGGACAAAGCAGTGGATACGCGTTGAGAACGGGCTGGATATGCTCGACACTCCGGGTATGCTGTGGCCTAAGTTTGACGACAAAAGAACTGCACTTAATCTTGCGTTCACAGGCGCGATAAAGGATGAAATACTTGATATTGAGTCGCTTGCATCGCTTCTTTTAGAGGTTCTTTCGGAGAAATATCCGGAGGCGCTTGAAGCCAGGTATAAGATAACCACATCACCGGAAGAGCCGGGGTATGATATTCTGCTCCGGGCGGCGAGAGCGCGGGGCTTTCTGCTGTCAGGCGGCGAAGTGAACAGTGAGCGCATGGCGCAGACACTGCTTGATGAGTTCCGCAGCGGACTTCTCGGCAGAATAACGCTTGAGGATGTCTGTGATGCGGGAAGAGCTCCGCTTGAAAAAATTGAGTTTCGCGGGATGCTCTCAGAATGATATGTCAGGAGGCGCCTTTATGAGCACCGATTTGTGGTTGTTTGAGAAGGAATGCATGAGCGAAGGCTACAAGATTATATGCGGTGTGGATGAGGCCGGCAGAGGCCCGCTTGCAGGGCCTGTATATGCCGCCGCTGTTGTACTTCCTGTCGGGAAGGATATAGACGGACTTGACGATTCAAAAAAGCTGAGCGAGAAAAAACGCGATGCGCTGTATGATATAATATGCGAAAATGCGCTGTCTTACGGTGTGGCTTCGGCGAGTGAAGCGGAGATTGATGAGCTTAATATACTTAACGCAACATTTCTTGCCATGCAGCGCGCCATTGATAAGCTTAAGATTGCGCCTGATTTTGTGCTTATTGACGGAGATAAGGTGCGGAATATAAAAATCCCTGCACGAAGCGTTGTAAAGGGAGATAGCTTGTCAGCCAATATTGCCGCTGCGTCGATACTTGCAAAAGTGAGCAGGGACAGGTATATGGAAAAACTTGCGGAGAAGTATCCCGAGTACGCCTTTGAAAAGCATAAGGGCTACCCGACAAAGCTTCATTATGAGCGTGTAGAGGCGTTTGGCTTGTCAGAGGTACACAGAAAATCGTTTTTTGCGCGCTATAAAGGCGGTGTGTTGCTTAAATGAGCTTAAACTCCGGATTGCTCGGGAAGTGGGGAGAAGCCGAGGCGGCAAAATACCTGAGAAAAAAGAAATACAAAATAGTCAGCATGAACTATAAAACAAGGTTCGGAGAAATAGATATTATAGCGGAGAATAAAAAAAGCGTAGTTTTTGTTGAGGTTAAGCTTCGTAAAAATGCGGAGTTTGCCGATGCGCGGGAGTTTGTAACCGCAAAAAAGCAGGAGAGGATACGCACAACTGCTGAAATCTGGCTTTCACAGAACGATACAAATAAATATATAAGATTTGATGTTATAGAAATATATGCACCGCTTGGTGCGGATAGAGAATATACTTTAAATCATATTGAAGATGCATTCTGATTTGACGGAGGAATATCATGAATTATTTTAGTACGAGAGATGTCGGGGTGAAAATATCTGCCGCTGAGGCAATAGTACGTGGCTTAAGCCACGATGGCGGCCTGTTTTGTCCTGAAAGCATACCAAAGCTCACGGCGGAGGACAGAGAGTATCTCCTCAATGCCGATTATGCAAAGCGCGCGGCATATGTACTGGGAAAGTTCCTCGGCGATTTTTCGGAAGAAGAGCTTTCTGAATTTTCAAAAAAGGCATACAGCAGGGAGAAGTTTGACACGGATGTCGTGGCGCCTGTACATATGCTTAATGAAAAACTCGGCGTTTTAGAGCTGTGGCACGGCCCGACCTGCGCTTTTAAGGATATGGCGCTTCAGATGCTTCCGTATCTGCTTTCCGCATCTCTAAAAAAGACGGGCGAAAAGAGAACGGCATGCATACTTGTCGCAACCTCAGGTGATACGGGAAAGGCGGCGCTTGAAGGTTTTTCTGATGTGGAAGGAACAAAGATTGCCGTATTTTATCCGAAAGACGGCGTAAGCCGTATTCAGGAACGACAGATGACAACGCAGGCGGGAGATAATGTATATGTTTCTTCCGTTGTCGGAAACTTTGATAATGTTCAGTCGGCCATGAAGCGGATTTTTGCCGATACGGAGCTGAGAGCAAAGGCGTCTGAAAACGGATGCATTTTCTCATCTGCAAACTCCATAAATTGGGGCAGAGCCGTTCCGCAGATTGCATACTATGTATCCGGGTATTTCGATATGCTGAAAAATGGGGTCATATCTGAGAACGATGAGATAAACGTATGTGTTCCGACGGGTAATTTCGGAAATATCCTTGCGGCGTATTACGCAAGAGAGATGGGCATTCCGATAAAGAAATTCATCTGTGCATCAAATGCAAATAATGTTCTGACGGATTTCTTTGAAAGCGGAAGATATGATATGCGCCGTGAGTTCCATGTTACGGCATCGCCTGCTATGGATATACTGCTCTCAAGCAACCTTGAAAGGCTTATTTTCCATGTGGCGGGCAATGATGATAAAACAGTTAAAAAGTATATGGCAAAGCTTCAGAGTGACGGCGCGTACACTGTCGGAGCAGAGATACATGCAAAGCTTTCTGAGCTGTTTTACGGCGGCTGCTGCGATGATGCGGCAACGCTCAGAACAATCTCAGATGTGTACAGCGAACACAATTATCTTATAGATACGCATACGGCGGTAGCTGTAAATGTATATGAAAAATATCTTGCAGAGACAGAGGATAACACGGTTACGATGCTTGTTTCGACTGCAAGTCCGTTTAAATTTGCCGACAGTGTTCTCTCAGCACTCGGAGTGGATATCGAGTCCGGAGGCGAGGAGCTTTTGGAAATTTTGTCAAAGACCACGGCACAGAAGATTCCGGTGCCGCTTGCATCTATTTTCCATAAAGAGGAACGCTTTTTAAATACAACAGAACCTTCCTCGCTTCCTGAGCTTGTAATTAAATTTACCAAGGCAGAAGTATAAAGATGGCGATATATGCTATTTCGGATTTGCACCTGTCGAGAGACGCCGATAAGCCGATGGATGTGTTTGGTGCCGCATGGGAAAATTATGAGGAGCGTATCGCAGAGGGTTTTTCTGTTTTAAAAGACGGAGATATCACGGTGATTCCCGGTGATGTTTCTTGGTCAATGTCGCTTAAGGGCGCGCTTTCAGACTTTCGCTTTATAGATGAGCTTCCGGGAAGAAAGATTATCTCAAAGGGAAACCACGACTACTGGTGGGATACTGCGGCGAAGATAAAACGCTTTTTTGATGAGAATGGAATAACAACCATTGATATATTACATAATAACGCGTTTTTGTACGGCGACACGGCAATATGCGGGACTCGCGGCTGGTTCTATGAGGCAGACGGTGACGGGACCAGTAAAATATACGAGCGTGAAATAGGCAGACTCCGCCGCTCGCTTGAGGCAGCGGTGAGTTTCTCGGCATCACGCATTTTGTGCTTTCTGCACTATCCTCCGATATGCAGCGGATATGAGTGCGGAGAGATAACAGACATGCTGAGCGATTTCGGTGTCAGCGCGTGTTATTACGGACATCTTCATGCACAAGGTCACAGAAGCGCATTCTGCGGCAAGCATAAAAATGTTGATTATAATTTAATTTCCGCCGATTATCTTTCGTTTAAGCCTGTTTTTATAGTCTAAATCACACAAAAAAGCAGGGCAAATCGGCAGAAAAGAAATACAAAACAACGAAAGATTTTATTTTTGCAAAAAAAAGAAAATTTTTGTGGAAAAATTTTCAGAAATCTGTTACAATGTTATAAATTATAACCGATTCGAAAGGAATGGTCGTTTATGAAATTAAAGTCTGTTGAAAAACTTGAGAATGGAAAGGTCTGTCTCGAGATACAGGTTGAGAAGCCTGAATTTGACGCGGCAATGGAGAAATCTTACCGCAAGAATGCACCGAGAATTACTGTACCGGGCTTCCGCAAGGGTAAAGCACCGAGAAAAATGATAGAGCGCATGTACGGCGCAGGCGTGTTTACTGAGGACGCTGTAAACTTTGCGTACCCGGATGCATACGAGGCGGCACTTGCCGAGAGCGGATATGAGCCCGTAGAGCAGGCAGATGTAGAGCTTGTTGACATGGATGAGAACGGTTTCTCCGTAAAGGTTACTGTCACGGTAAAGCCGGAAGTAAAGCTCGGAAAATATAAGGGCATTGAGGCAGAAAAGCCTGCCGTAAAGGTTGCAAAGAAGGATATTGACGCTGAGATTAATTCAATGCTCGAGCGCAATGCGCGTCTTGTTACGGTAGAGCGTGAAGCAAAGGACGGCGACACTGTTATTATCGACTTTGAAGGCTTTGTCGACGATGTTGCGTTTGAGGGCGGAAAGGGCGAGAACTACAGCCTGAAGCTCGGTTCAAACCAGTTTATCCCGGGCTTTGAGGCACAGCTTGTCGGCAAGAAGGCAGGAGAAGAGACTGATGTAAATGTTACCTTCCCGACTGAGTACCATGCAAATGAGCTTGCAGGAAAGCCGGCTGTATTTAAAGTAAAGGTTCATGAGGTTAAGGAGACAGAGCTTCCGGTTGCAGATGATGAGTTTGCAAAGGATGTATCTGAATTTGAAACACTTGATGAGCTTAAGAAGAGCATAGAAGCAAAGATTCGCGACAGCCGTGAAAAGATGGCAGATGAGGCATTTGAGAATGCAGTTCTTTCCGAGATTGTAAAGGACATGAAGGTTGACCTCCCTGAGGTTATGATAGAGAATCAGCTTGATAAGATTTGCGATGATTTCTCAAACAGACTCGGCGCACAGGGAGTAACGCTTGACCAGTACCTGCAGATGATGCAGTCAGATATGGACGGCTTCAGAAAGAATTTCCGTGACGGTGCAGAGCATCAGGTAAAGGTTCAGCTCGCACTTGAGGCAATCTCAAAGGCTGAGAAGCTTGAGCCGACTGCTGAAGATGTGGAAGAGGAGTACAAGAAGCTCTCCGAGCAGTTCGGTATGCCGGTTGAGCGCGTACGCAGCTATATACCTGAAGAAGCAATGAAGAGTGACTTGTTCAGCATTAAGGCAACGCGCTTTGTACGCGACAATGCTGTGGTGAAGGCTCCCGCCAAGAAAACCGCGGCAAAGAAGGATGACGCAGCTGCTGACGAGGCAAAGCCTGCAGCTAAGAAGCCTGCAGCAAAAAAGGCAGACGGCGAGGAAAAGCCTGCGGCCAAGAAGACTGCGGCAAAGAAGGCAGACGGTGAGGCAAAGCCTGCAGCTAAGAAGCCTGCGGCAAAAAAGCCTGCAGCTAAGAAAGAAACTGCAGCAAAGGAATAATTTTTCCAAAATTTGAGCATAGTATTTAAAGTATAGGATAGGCGGGAGGATTTTGTCCTCGCGCCTATCTTTAAAAGATTAAAAATCAGGAGTGTGATTCAAATGAGCTTAGTGCCTATGGTAGTGGAACAGACAAACCGGGGAGAAAGGTCATATGACATTTTTTCAAGATTGCTCAACGACAGAATAATAATTTTGTCAGAGGAGGTCAATGATGTAACAGCGTCTCTCATAGTTGCGCAGCTTTTATATCTTGAGTCGCAGGACCCGGACAAGGATATATACTTTTATATAAACTCACCGGGCGGGTCAATAACCTCCGGCATGGCGATATATGATACAATGCAGTATATAAAGTGTGATGTTTCCACAATATGTATCGGAATGGCGGCATCTATGGCGGCATTCCTGCTTGCATCCGGCGCACCGGGGAAAAGACTTGCACTTCCGAATTCTGAGATAATGATACATCAGCCGCTTTCGGGAATGCAGGGTCAGGCTACGGACATAAAAATACATGCAGACAGAATACTGCGCATAAAGTCACACCTTAACTCTATCCTGTCCGATGTTACGGGCAAGCCGATAGACGTTATTGAGCGTGACACAGAGCGTGACAACTTTATGACGGCAGAAGAGGCAAAGGCGTACGGCTTAATTGACAGCGTCATAAGCAAGAGACAGTAACGATATAATTTCAGGAAACGGAGAAACATATGTCTGACAGCAATAAAGGAATAGTATGCTCCTTTTGCGGCGAGCCTGCAAAGCCCGGTACACATGTGCTTGCGGGGCTTAATGGCCATATCTGTGAGGATTGCATAAGTGCATGTAAGGAGTATCTGGAGTCAATCTATGAAAATGAGAAGAGCCGTGCGGAGGAAGATAAGGCTGAGTTTACGGTATTAAAGCCTAAGGAGATTCATGAGCGGCTTAATGAGTATATTGTAGGACAGGAGGGAGCAAAGCTTGCCCTCAGTGTTGCAGTGTATAATCACTACAAGCGCATATTTGACAAGTCAGATAATGATGTTGAATTGCAAAAGAGCAATATCCTTATGATTGGCCCTACCGGCTCGGGAAAAACGCTTTTTGCACAGACTCTTGCAAAGATGCTCAATGTTCCGTTTGCAATAGCAGATGCAACAACGCTTACAGAGGCGGGCTATGTCGGAGAGGATGTTGAAAACATACTTCTTCGTCTTATTCAGGCGGCAGATTATGATATTGAGGCTGCTGAGCGCGGAATAATATTTATCGACGAGATTGATAAGATTGCAAGAAAGAGCGAAAATACATCCATAACGCGTGATGTTTCGGGCGAGGGTGTACAGCAGGCGATACTCAAAATTCTTGAAGGTACGGTTGCGAATGTGCCTCCGCAGGGAGGAAGAAAGCATCCGCATCAGGAGTTTATACAGATTGACACAAGTAATATACTTTTCATCTGCGGCGGTGCCTTTGACGGTATAGAGAAGGTAATATCAAAGCGCAAGACGCAGAAGGGGATAGGGTTTGGTTCTGAGCTTTCGTCGCTTGATAAAAAGAATCAGGCGGAGCTTCTTTCGGATATCCAGCCGCATGATTTGCTGAAGTTCGGAATAATCCCTGAGCTTGTCGGGCGTCTTCCTGTTATAGCGCCGCTTGCGCCGCTTGACAAAGAGGCTATGATAAGCATACTGACGCAGCCTAAAAATGCGCTTACAAAGCAGTATGTTCGCCTTCTTGCAATGGACGGTGCAGAGCTTGTCTTTGAGCAGGGAGCACTTGAGGCGGTTGCCGAGCAGGCAATTGAGCGAGGAATAGGCGCGCGCGGACTCAGAGCTGTCCTTGAGGGCGTAATGCAGAAGATTATGTACGAGGTTCCGTCTGATGACAGTATCACAGGTATCACGGTTACAGAAGATGTAATACGCAAAAAGGCAGAACCGATTATAAAAAGAAAACAGGACGATGTGAAGAAGGCCCAATAGGGCCGTTGTTTGCCGACATCTAACGGTAAAGGAGTGATTTAGATGTCAGAAAATAATGGAAGACGCGAGATAATGCCCGTGCTTCCTCTGCGTGGATTGACGGCTTTTCCGCGAATGATGCTGAATTTTGATGTAGGTCGTGACAAGTCAATAAAGTCACTTGAAGATGCAATGTCAAAAAAGCAGAATATTTTTCTTGTGGCGCAGAGAGAGATAAGGACGGATAACCCCGCTATAAGTGATATTTATAATATAGGAACGGTAGCGAGAGTAAAGCAGGTTCTTAAATTCCCTGCAAATAATATCCGAGTTCTTGTGGAGGGAATGTATCGCGCCCGGATATGCGACGTGAAGCAGACCGAGCCGTTTATAGCGGCAGAGGTTTGTGAACTTACAGTGCCCAAAATCCGCGAAAACAGCGTGCGCTGTGAGGCGCTCATGCGCTCAACACAGGAGCTTTTTGCGGAATATATTGAGTATGCGCCAAAGCTTACTCATGATGTTATGCTCAATGTTGTGTCAGCGGAGACAATGGGGGATCTTGCGGACTATATTGCGCAGAGCATACCGACAAAGTTTGTAAATAAGCAGGCTGTACTTGAACAGCTGCACCCGTACAAGCGCCTTGTGCTTGTTAATAAATTGCTCTCGCGTGAGCTTGAGATTTTTAAGGTTGAGCACAATATCGCAGGCAAGGTACAGGAGCAGATGGATAAAAACCAGCGCGACTACTACTTGCGTGAGCAGATAAAGGCCATCCACGGTGAGCTTGGCGAGGATGACGATGTTGACTTTGAATATGAGAGCTATATAAAGAGCATAGACTCGCTTTCGCTTTCGGACGAGGTGCGTGAAAAGCTTCACAAGGAGGCAGGGCGCCTGCGCAAAATGCAGCACAATTCGCCCGAGAGCACAGTTGTAAGGACATATCTCGATACTGTGCTTGAACTTCCGTGGAACAATAAGACAAACGACAAAATAAATATTGAAAGCGCAAAGAAGGTACTTGACCGCGACCATTACGGAATGGAGAAGGTTAAGGAGCGAATTCTGGAATTCCTTGCCGTAAAGCAGCTTGCACCTGATATAAAGGGGCAGATAATATGCCTTGCAGGCCCTCCCGGAGTGGGAAAAACCTCTATAGGCAAAAGCATTGCAAAAGCGATGGGGAGAAAGTTTGCGCGCCTGTCTCTCGGCGGGGTGCGTGATGAGGCGGATATTCGCGGCCACAGGAAGACATACATCGGTGCAATGCCCGGCAGAATAATGAATGCCGTTAAAACGGCAGGTGCAAACAATGCGCTTATTCTGCTTGACGAGATTGACAAGATGTCGAGTGATTTTCGCGGTGACCCGTCAGCAGCTATGCTTGAGGTTCTGGATTCTGAGCAGAACATAGCCTTCAGAGACCACTATCTTGAGGTCCCGTTTGATTTGTCGAACATACTTTTTGTGACGACAGCAAATACGACATCGACAATCCCGCTTCCGTTACTTGACCGTATGGAGGTAATTGAACTTACAAGCTATACAGTTGAGGAAAAATTTCATATAGCGAAAAAGCATCTCATAAAAAAGCAGATGAAGCGGCACGGACTGACACCTGCCGTTCTTAAAATTGATGATGACGCTGTTTATAAAATTATATCCGAATACACGCGCGAGGCAGGCGTCAGAACGCTTGAGCGCGAAATAGGCACGCTTATGAGAAAGGCGGCAAAGAAAATAGTTTCGGATAATGGCGGTAAAATCAGGATAACCGCAGGCAGTGTTCCTGAGTATTTAGGCGTTGAGAAGTATCGCAGTGACAAGGTATCAGACGGTAAAGAGGCAGGCGTTGTAAACGGTCTTGCCTGGACTTCTGTCGGCGGTGAGCTTCTTGAGGTCGAGGTAAATGCCGTGGACGGAACGGGGAAGCTTGAAATAACGGGCAACCTCGGTACTGTTATGAATGAGTCGGCAAAGGCCGCGCTGACATATGTGAGAAGCAGGACAGCTCAGTATGGAATAGCACCTGATTTTTATAAGACAAAGGATATTCATATTCACTTTCCCGAGGGTGCAATCCCGAAGGATGGCCCTTCTGCGGGGATAACGATTGCAACGGCACTTGTGTCTGCATTAACAGGCGTTCCCGCGCACAGCGATATTGCCATGACAGGTGAAATTTCCATACGCGGACGCGTCCTTCCGATAGGCGGGCTTAAGGAGAAGACTATGGCGGCATACCGCCAGGGCATAAAAAGAGTTATTATACCTGAGGATAATGTAAAGGATTTGGCGGAAATAGATGCAACGGTTAAATCCGCGCTGACATTCTATCCTGTATCGCATGCCGACGAGGTTATAAGGAAAGCAATTGAGCTGTCAGAAGCTCCCAAGCAGGAGATTTCCAAAGAGATTTCGCCCACCTATACAGCGGTGATAGAAAATTCTCAGACAGGCGGAAGCCCGCACGGGATACGCCAATAGAAGGGGCGCAAAGCGATGAATGCAAGCTTAAATTTGCACAACGCGGAGTTTATAAAATCTGCGGCGACGCCGGACGCATTTCCCGAGACTGATTTACCGCAGATTATATTCGCCGGTAAGTCAAATGTCGGGAAATCCTCTGTAATCAACAGAATACTTAATCGCAAAAACTTTGCCCGTGTCGGTGCGTCTCCGGGAAAGACTACGCACATAAACTTCTTCCTTATAGACAAAAAAGCATATTTTGTGGACTTGCCGGGATACGGATATGCAAAGGTGTCGATGAGCGAAAAGCAGCGCTGGGCGCGCCTTATAGATGCGTACTTAAACCGTGACGATGCATTCAGCCTTGGGTTGTTTATAGTTGATGCAAGGCATAAGCCTACGGCGGACGATATTGTTATGGCAGAGTGGTTTATACAGTCGGGGATACCGTTTTATGTCGTGGCGAATAAAACAGATAAGCTTAAAAAGAGCGAAATCTTGCAGGCGGCAGAGCGTATTTCAGAGACGCTTAACATACCGAAAGAGCTTGTGATTATGTTTTCCGCAGAAAAGGCGACAGGCAGGGACGAGCTTGTGCGTATTATACAAAACTCACTTGAGTAGAAGTTTGGGGATGAAAAAATGTTTATTTCAGATTCGCTGTCAGTAAATAAAGAGGGACATCTGACAATCGGCGGTGCAGACGTTACAAAGATTTCGGAAAAATACGGCACGCCTCTGTATATTATGGATGAGGACAAGATTCGCCGCACATGCCGCGAATACAGAAATGCATTTGAGAAATATTACGGCGATAATTTTTCTGTGTCATATGCGAGTAAGGCATTCTCCGCGAAATATATTTATAAGATTATGAACGAGGAGGGTATGGGCGCAGATGTCGTATCCGGCGGCGAGCTGTATACGGCTCTGTCTGCAGGCTTTCCTGCCGCGCGCATAAGCTTTCACGGCAATAACAAGACGGCTGCGGAAATAGAATTTGCCCTCAAGAGCAACATACATGAGTTTGTAGTGGACAATTTTGAGGAGTTGCGCCTTATAAATAATATTGCGTCAAAGCTCGGTCTTTGCGCGGATATATCCTTCCGAATAAAGCCCGGGATTGACGCGCACACACATGATTTTGTAAAAACGGGTCAGATAGACTCAAAGTTTGGCGTTGCGCTGGAAAACGGAGAGGCGCTTGAAATCATCCGCGAGGCGATAGGGCTTCATAATGTGAATGTCCGCGGCGTCCACTGCCATATAGGCTCTCAGATATTTGACACGGAGCCGTTTGCTCATGCGGCAGATGTTATGCTGGAGTTTATCGCGCGTATAAGAGATGAGCTTGATTACAAAATAGATGTCCTTAATCTGGGTGGCGGATTCGGAATCCGCTATACAGATGAGGACGACCCGAGGGAGATTTCCGAAACCGTCAGGATTATGACGGACGCGATAAAAGCCTCGGCAAAAAGGCTTGGTCTTGAGCTTCCTTTTATAACTGTTGAGCCCGGTAGGTCTATGGTTGCCTCCGCCGGAATTACGGTCTATACAGTAGGCTCGGTCAAGAAAATAGAGGGAATACGCACATATGTTGCGGTAGATGGCGGCATGACGGATAATCCGCGCTTTGCGCTTTACGGTTCAAAATATGAAATGCTCCTTCCGGAGCGCCCGCTTGATGAGAAGAGTGAGGTTGTTACCGTCGCAGGAAGAAATTGTGAAAGCGGTGATTTGCTAGGGGTAGATGTCGCGCTTCCGGAGGTTAAGCCGGGCAATTTGCTTGCAGTGCTTGCGACGGGTGCTTATAACTATTCTATGGC
>JAZRPG010000011.1:0-11122 GCA_045649105.1 Eubacteriales bacterium | reverse complement strand
AAGGAAGTTTTGGTTTTGAATGGCCATTTTCCGCTTGTATTGCAGAAAAAATTCCGGGAATACGTCAGTATACCCGGAATTTTTATATTTATCCAAACGAAAAATTTCTCAATTCAAAACTGCTTGCACCCTGAAATCCTTAGTTTTGGATGCAGATTAAGCAAAAAAAGCGAGTTTAACCTGGCGGTTAGCTCGATTTTTTTGTGAAAAAATGCGCCAAAAGACGGATTTTCAGGGCAATACTTCCTTGTGTGGCTGTGGCCAAACCTTGCTCCGCTTTCTTTTTCAGAACCTGTATTATATGCCGTATGCGAGCATTGCGTCAGCAACCTTTAAAAATCCCGCAATATTTGCGCCGACTGCAAGGTTACCTGCAAATCCGTACTTCTCCGCAGCTTCTGCGGTATTCTTGTATATATTCTCCATAATGCCTTTAAGGCGTGAATCCACCTCTTCAAATGTCCACGAATAGCGAATGCTGTTCTGCGACATTTCGAGAGCCGATGTCGCAACTCCTCCGGCATTTGCTGCCTTTGCAGGGCCAAAAAGTATTCCGTTCTTAAGATATACTTCAATAGCCTCAGGCGTCGACGGCATGTTTGCACCTTCCGAAACGCAGAAGCAGCCGTTCTTTACAAGAAGCTTTGCCGATTCTCCGTCAATCTCGTTCTGTGTTGCACACGGAAGAGCTATATCGCACGGTATTGACCATATTCCGCTGCAGCCCTCAACAAACTTTGCCTCGGGACGGAGCTTTGTGTACTCGGATATGCGCTTGCGTGAATTTTCCTTAATTTCACGCACTGCGTCAAGGTCTATTCCGTTCTCATCATAAATATATCCTGAGGAATCGCTCATCGCAATTACCTTTGCGCCAAGCTCCGCCGCTTTTTGATGTGCGTATATTGCGACATTTCCCGAGCCTGAAATTATAACACGCATGCCCTCAAATGACTTCCCGGCAGAGCGGAGCATCTCAGATGTAAAATAGCAGAGGCCGTAACCCGTAGCTTCTTTTCTTGCAAGTGAGCCGCCATATGACAGGCCTTTACCCGTCAATGTACCGGTAAACTCATTCGTCAGCTTTTTGTACTGACCGTACATGAAACCGATTTCCCTTGCGCCTACACCGATATCACCTGCAGGCACATCCGTATCAGGGCCTATGTGCCTTGAAAGCTCTGTCATAAAGCTCTGGCAGAAGCGCATAACCTCTCCGTCGCTCTTGCCCTTCGGGTCAAAGTCCGAGCCGCCCTTACCGCCGCCAATCGGAAGCCCCGTAAGCGAATTCTTTAAAATCTGCTCAAAACCGAGGAACTTAATTACAGATGCATTTACGCTCTTGTGGAAACGGATTCCGCCTTTATACGGACCGAGTGCCGAAGAAAACTGAACGCGGAAACCGCGGTTGACCCGGACCTTTCCCTCATCATCAACCCAGGGCACACGGAAGAATATCATGCGCTCCGGCTCTACAAGTCTCTCAAGGACTCCCATTTTCTCATATATCGGTTCTGCCGTAAACACAGGCTCAAGCGACTCAAAAACCTCTCCGACTGCCTGATGAAACTCCGGCTCGCCGGGATTTCTGGCAACGACATCATCATATACCTTCTGAACATAACTGCTTTTGAATGCCATTCAATATCACTCCAAAATAAAATATGCCTATATTATAAAATACAATTTATATTATGTCAACTTTCAAAAAATTGTGTTTTGGACTTTGTATGACCATTTTTTTGCCATTCCGTGAAATTTTTGTGACAATGAATTGCGAAAGACTGCTCCTTCCCTGAAAATTTTGTTGAAAGTGTCAATACTTTTTTCGGCTAAAAATAGCATACACGGCGTCTTTAACGATATTATGTAGAAAAAAAGCAACAAATATGTTAGAATGTAGATATAAAAAAGAAGATAAACCTCTCGGTTTTCGATTCATTACAAAAGATATAATATTCCCATCGTCGCGGGGGAGGACTTGTAATATGAAAATAAAAAAAATGTATGCAACATTCGGAAAGCTTGATAAAAGCGAGCTTTCCTTCAAAGACGGGCTCAACATCATATACGGCGGCAACGAGTCGGGAAAATCCACCTGGAGCGCTTTTATCCGCGCAATGCTGTACGGCATTTCAACGCGCGAAAAGGCACGTGCGGGTCACATGCCCGATAAAGAAAAGTACATGCCCTGGAGCCGCGCACCCATGTACGGGCGCATGGAGCTCGACACCGTCCGCGGCGCAGTCACCATTGAGCGCACGGCAGGGAAAAGCGGCGTCCTTTCTTCAGCCGTATCCACCTATGACGCAAACGGCGCGCCTGCACCCACAGGCGAGGAGCTGTTAGGCGCGGCGCGCGAGGTGTACGAGCGCACGGCTTTTATAGCCCAGACACAGCTCAAGGTAGACCACAACGGGGAAATAGAACGGCGGATTCTGTCCATTGCGGGAAGCGGCGATGAGGAAGTATCTTTTGCAGAAATAAAAGCGCGTCTTACCGCAAAAAAACGCACGATACGCACCGTCCGTGACGGTGGCGAGCTTTCGCAAACAGAGGCGGAAATTTCAGATACGGTCCGCCGCATATCAGAGGGTGAAGAGCTTTTAAAATCCATTGAGGTCCACCGCGCGCGTCTTAATTCCCTTTCCTGCTCGCTTCAGGCGGCAGAAAGGGCAGTCTCGATAAAATGCGCCGTGCAGAGTAGGGAGCGCAGACTCTTTAAAGAGCGCACATTAAGCGAGCTTGAAGCTGCGCGCGAGACGGCTGATAAGTTACGTAACGGCCCTCACCGCGAGGAGCTTGAAAAGCTCTCCGCGCTTATATCGGAAAAGGTGAATGCCGAATCGGAAATCGCCCGCCTTTCCGCCTCTCTCAGCGCGCACGAAAGCGAAGCCATGCGAATTCGCGAAAAGGCAGATGACGATTCCTCATTTGCAGGCCTTACGCGAAAAGAAGCCGAGCTCCGCGCGGAAAGCGACATTCGGCTTTTACACGCAAAAAGCAAAAACAAGCGCACAACGCCAATTTTTCTTATCTGCGGCGTGCTTTCTTTAATCGGAATACTCCTTTGCATTTTTTCAGACAAATTGCTTATAAAGCTCACATCAGCCTTGCCGTCAGCGGCGCTTATTGCAGCCGCAATACTTATTTTTATCCGCGGTGACGGCAAAATCAGGTCTGCATCGGCAAAACGGCTGACCGAGCTGTACGGGGATGCAAGCGAGGAAAAAATTCTTTCCCGACTGGGAAATTACATTGACCTCCTTGATGCTTTAGAAAAGACGCACGATGGCACAAAGATTGACTCCGCAATGCTTGATGCTGCAAAAGAGCGGGAAATTAAGCTCAGAGAGGATATAGCCGAGGCGCTTTCCGCGGCAGGTCTTGCAGAGCTCTCCGCAGAGGACGGAGAGCGCAAACTTCGCGAACTTGTACTTGCGCGAGAGGCTGCGCTCCGTGCCGAAAACGAGGCAGAAATCCGTGCCCGGGCAATATCCGACTCATCACCTGACATCAATGAAGCCGAGCCCGAATTTGCAGACGATGAAATCCCGCAAGAGCCGCTTGAGGCTCTGCGTGAAAGGTATAGTGAGCTTTCGCGGCTCCACCGCGAAGCCGAGCTCGCTCTCGCCGCGCTTGAGGCGCGCGCTGCCGGCTTTGATATGCACGGATATGAGCGTGCTCTTTCTTCACTGCGCGCAAAGGAGAAAGAGCTTTCTCTACAGTACGAAGCGCTCGACATGGCAATAGATGAGCTTGCTCTCGCCGACGGAGAGCTCCGTTCCCGATTTGCTCCGGAGCTGAGCCGCCGCGCCTCGGAGATTTTTTCAGACCTCACCGGCGGAGAGTTTGAAATCGTGCATATCTTAAGCTCAGACTTTGATATGGATGTCGCTGAGAGTGCGGCAAGCAATCCGCGCGATGTGCTCCAGCTCTCGCGGGGGACGCTTGATGAGCTGTACCTGTCCCTCAGACTTGCACTATGCGAGCTTATGCTTGGCGGCGACGAAATGCCGCCCATGATACTCGACGATGTTTTTGTCAATTTTGATAAAACCCGCCTCGGACGCGCACTTGATATTCTTAAAAAGCTTTCAAAAAATCGGCAGATTATTCTTTTCTCATGCCACGAGCGAGAAGCGGACTATCTCAGAAACGACCCCGATGTCGGGATTATAAAACTTATGTAACATCACACAAAAAAGCGCCAATCAGGGTTAATCACTGATTGGCGTTTTTTATATATCAATGCTTATTCATAAATATTTGAGGTTCCGCGCGCAAGTGCAACCGAGCCTGTGCGCGCAAGCTCTATAATTCCGAAATCCTTTATTATGTCGAGAAACGCCGTTACCTTTGTCTCATGGCCGGTTATCTCCACGGTAAGCGTTTTAAGCGTTACATCTGTTATACGCGCACGGAAAATATCGACTATCTGCATAATTTCCGAGCGTTCTCCCGCCCCTGCCGCAATCTTCACAAGGCACAGCTCGCTCTGTACGGCAGACTCCGTATCAAGTCTGCGCACCGTAACGACCGGCAGAAGCTTTGAAAGCTGTGCTATTATCTGATTTACCGTGCGTTCATCACCGTCCGCTATTATCGTTATCCTCGACAAGCCCTCTCGGTTTGTCTCGCCGACCGCCAGACTGTGGATATTGAAATTACGCCTTGAAAACAGACCGGAAACCTTTGAAAGAACTCCCGCCTTATTCTCTACAAGAGCCGATAAAATATTTTTTGCCATAACAGTTCACCTTATCCCTTAATTTTGCAGATTATGACCGATGCCTTACCGGAGTCACATGCTTTTTTTACTGCTTCGCGAAGCTCCCCGGCATTTTTAGGCGTTTCCGCCAAAATTCCGTACCCCTCCGCAACCTTAGCGTAATCGACGCTTACGGAAAGCTCACTTGCCATGCGCCTTCCGCCAAGGTGCTTATCCTGCCAGTGCGTAATCATACCGAGGCTTTTATTATCAAGGACAATTGTTACTATCTGAAGGTTATTTTCTTTCACCGTGGCAAGCTCCGTAAGGTTCATACGAAAGCTCCCGTCGCCCGTAATGTTTACCACGGTGCGTCCGGGGGACGCAAAAGCCGCACCGATTGCAGCGCCAAGCCCAAATCCCATTGCACCAAAGCCGCCCGAGGTGATAAAAGAACGCTCGTTACAGAACTTTATATACTTTGCCGCATACATCTGATGCAAACCCACATCCGTCGTGACAACGGCGCCCTCCGGGACGCATGCCATAACAGACGCAGGCGTAAGCCGCGCTGCAGGCTTTGCTTCTTTCCCGCCCGGCTCATACCAGTACGCGCGGTTTTCAATCGGACTTTGAAGAATATGCTCAATAATTTCGCGCAAATCACCGCACAGCTCAAGCTCAGCGTCAACATTTTTGCCGAGCTCAGCGCGGTCTATGTCTATATGTATAATTCGCTTTTTCAGCGGTATGCCGTCCGTCAGCCTGTCAGAAAAGCGCGTGCCGCAGGCTATTATAAGGTCACTCTTTAAAAGCGCTTGCCGAGCACGAGCCTCGCCATATGCTCCTGCCATGCCTACAAAACTCTCAATACCTGAAAGCCCTGCCGAAAGCCCCATAAGCGTTGCAGCAACCGGCGCACCGATGCGCTTTGCAAGAAGGCTTATCTGCGCGCGCGCACCTGATGCACAAACACCGCCTCCCGCGAGTATAACCGGGCGCTGTGATAAGGATATAAGCTCCTTTGCGCGCTCTGTGTCCCCGGAAAACGGCGGCTTTTTCTCTGCCTCGGGCGGCTTTTTAAAATACTCCGCGCAGGCTTCCAGCACGTCCTGGTTTATATCGACAAGTACAGGGCCGCGCCGCCCTCCTGACGCCACACGAAACGCCTCTCTTATTGTATCGGCAAGCTCCGACACATCTGAAACTATATAATTATTCTTCGTAATAGGCGCGGTAATGCCCGTTATATCCGCTTCCTGAAACGCATCACGCGCGATAAGCGAAGTTTTTACATTGCATGTGATACATACGATGGGCGAGCTGTCCATATACGCAGCGGCAATTCCCGTCACCAGGTTTGTGGCTCCGGGGCCGGATGTAGCGAGGCATACGCCGACGCGACCCGTTGCGCGTGCATATCCGTCAGCCGCGTGTGCCGCGCCCTGCTCATGCGCCGTGCGGCAATGGCGGATCTTTGAAAATCTGTACAACGCATCATACAGCTTTAATATACTTGCGCCCGGATATCCGAACACGCAATCCACGCCCTGCTCCTCAAGACATTCAACAACGATTTCTGCGCCTGTTATAATCCTCGTCTGCATCTTTTCACCTCTTCTTTACAAAATAATACACGCTTTTTGAAATTATGTCAAATTAAAACGGTGTTTTACCTCGCATTAACTCCGCACTTTACTTTTATTCCCTTTAGTGATAAAATTGTAATAACAAAAAAACGACAGAAGGGTTCTGAAAACACGATGAAAAACGAAATACTAAAAGAGCTTATCGAAGTTTCAAGACGTTTCGGCAGCAATAGTGATTTTACCGTTGCTGATGGCGGAAATGCATCCGTTAAGGATGATACATGCCTTTATATAAAGGCTTCGGGCCGTGCCCTGGGCACAGCTTCGGAAGATGACTTTGTCGCGCTTGACCGCAGGCTTCTTTCAGAAATATGGGAGAAGGATTATCCTGAGGATTGCGCTGCGCGCACAAATTTTGCCATGCACGACATATGCCGCAGCCGTTGCATCAATGAGGAAAAGCATCCGAGCAATGAGACCGCGCTCCATGCCCTTATTCAATATAAATATGTAGTACATACGCATCCCGCTCTTGTAAACGGGCTCACCTGCTCAAAGAACGCTGCAAAAAAAGTCGGCGAGCTTTTCCCTGACGCACTGTGGGTAGACACCGCAGAGACGGGCTTCTGTCTTGCAGAAGCAGTCCGCGAAAAGAACGGCGAAAAGACAAAGGTTATTTTCGTTAAGAATCACGGTGTTTTTGTCTCGGCTGATACACTCTCCGAGGTTGAGGCGTTATATGAAAGCATAATGAACACATTAAAATCACAGGTGGCGTCAATAACAGATGATTCATGCGCAGGAACAGATACGGACCGCGCGGCTTATATCGCGCCCGCGCTCCGCATGCTCCTTGCCGATAACGATACATCAATCGTTACATATTTTGCAGACAGCTTTGCAATGCCGTTTGCAACAGAAGCAAAATTTTCCGCAGTGTCAAATCCTCCGACGCTCTTCCACCTGATGTATTACAAGGCACATCCGCTGTTTGTGCGCGCAGATTCTGACATCGAAAAGCAGTACGCACTTATAGAAAGCGCAATTTCTGAATATGAAGCAAAATATGGCGAGAAGCCTTCCATTATTGCCATTGAAGGGCTCGGCTTCTTTGCACACGGAAAGACAAAGAAAGCGGCAGATATTGCGCGCGACATGTTCTGCGATGCGGCAAAAATCGCAATATATGCAGATGCATTCGGTGGTGTTTCGCTCATGTCTGATGAGGATTGCCGCTTTATTTTGTCGCTCGGAAAGCCCTGCCGTAAGCGCGATATGAAGCGCGCTGAGGAAAAGGTCGTAATCGTTACGGGCGGTGCGCAGGGAATCGGATTCGGAATCGTTTCCGAAATCATCGAAAACGGTGCAAATGTTGTCATTGCAGACCTTAACGACAAAACAGCAGACGCAGCTGCAGAGGAGCTTTGCGGAAAGTTTGGCCGCGGCAAAGCACTCAGCTGCAAAACCGATGTATCAAACGAGGGCTCCGTCAGAGAGCTTGTCAAAAAGACTGTCCTTACATACGGCGGAATTGACGCATTTGTCAACAACGCAGGCATAGTCAGGGCAGGCAGTCTTGAGGAGATGACCGTCGAAAACCTCGACTTTGTCACAAAAATAAACTACACGGCGTATTTCATCTGCGCAAAGTACGCCTCAAGAATAATGAAGATTCAGAACCGCTTTAACCCCGACTATTCTATGGACATAATCCAGATAAACTCAAAATCCGGCCTTAACGGAAGCAACAAAAACTTTGCCTATGCAGGAAGCAAATTCGGAGGCATCGGCCTTACACAGAGCTTTGCTCTTGAGCTTGTTCCGTTCAATATTAAGGTAAACTCAATCTGCCCCGGAAACTTCCTTGAGGGCCCGCTGTGGACAGACCCGGAAAAAGGGCTTTTTGTTCAGTATCTCAACGCCGGCAAGGTTCCCGGAGCAAAGACTGTCGACGATGTCCGCCGCGCTTATGAGTCAAAAGTTCCGATGAACCGCGGTTGCCGCGTACCTGATGTTGCGCGCGCCGTTCTTTACTGCATGGAGCAGCAATATGAGACAGGTCAGGCAATCCCCGTTACAGGCGGACAGAACATGCTCAAATAAATTTAAGCACGGACAGGTGATTTTAAAGTGGATTTATTAAATAACAGCAGTGTGGAGGTTCGCCTCCGTGAGCTTGAAAGACTGAAGCGCGAATCTCCCGCGCCTGAGAAAAAGGGCTTTGTGAACAACCATATTCACACGTTTTATTCCTTCTCGCCGTATTCGCCGACAAAGGCGCTGTGGCTTGCGTATAACTCAGGGCTTGAAACGGCAGGAATAATGGACCATGACAGCGTCAGCGGCTGCCGCGAGTTTATAAAAGCAGGCGAGATTCTCGATTTTCCGACCACTGTGGGCATGGAATGCCGTGTTGACTTCTCGAAAACCGCGCTTGCGGGAAAGAGGATAAACAACCCTGACCAGCGCTCTGTTGTGTACATGGCGCTTCACTCCATTCCGCATGAAAGCCTTGATGCGACAGATGCGTTTTTCGCACCGTTCCGCGAAAAGAGAAATGTGCGCAACCGCAAGATGGTCGAAAAGCTTTCCGAGATTACAAAAATCCCGCTCAGCTTTGATGACGATGTCGTTCCCCTCTCCAAAGCCTCAGAGGGCGGAAGCATAACGGAGAGACACATTCTCTTCGCACTTGCCAAAAAAATCTCCGCGCGCGGCGATGTTTTCGCTTTCCTCTCAGACCATGGCATTGAGCCGAGCGCGAAAAATCTCGAGCGGCTAAAGAAGAAGGATAACCCGTATTTTGAATATGACCTTCTCGGCGTGCTCAAGAGCAGCCTCGTCGAAAAGTTCTATGTTGATGCGACAGACGAGTGCCCCGATGTGCGCGATGTCATCGCCTTTTCAAAGAAAATCGGCGCATATTCCGCATATGCATACCTCGGCGATGTCGGCGACAGTGTTACGGGCGATAAAAAAACGCAGAAGTTTGAGGATGATTTCCTCGACCTGCTGTTTGAAGAAATCTCAAAAATCGGCTTTGATGCAGTCACATACATGCCAAGCCGAAACACCATGCCGCAGCTTTTGCGCGTCAAGGAGCTTGCAAAGAAATATTCGCTCATGGAAATATCAGGTGAGGATATAAACTCCCCGCGCCAGTCCTTCACCTGCGAAGCGCTTAAGAACCCTGTTTTTGAAAACCTCTACGACTCTACATGGCAGCTGATCCGCCACGAAAGAGGACTTTAATACAAATAAATAAAAAAGGAAGCATCTGTGCCCTTCGGTTCAGATGCTTCCTTTTTTTATTTGTTCTAAAGCGGAGATGATTTAATCTTTGCAAATCTGCGCGGGTATTTTGCGGGCGTCGGGGCTGTTTTTTGTATTATAAGCGCTGTGTGCGTTATCCCCGTATCGTGCAGCGGATAGTCAATACGGTCATAAAGCTTTCCGCCGAGCAGAGAAATTCCGCGGGCGGCACTCTCAAGCTCCTCCTCACAGTTCTGTGATTTCATGGCTATAAACACCCCACCCACCTTTACAAACGGAAGTGCAAGCTCACACAGCATGTTAAGCGATGCAACAGCGCGCGACACCGCAATATCAAAGCTTTCGCGGTACCCCTCAATCTGCGCCTGCTCCTCCGCGCGCGCATGTATGCACTCTACATCTGAAGCGCCAAGCTCACCTACCGTATCTTTAAGAAAGCTTATGCGCTTTCCGAGGCTGTCAAGAAGACACAGAGAAACCGACGGCTCTGCAAGACGAAGAGGAAGCCCCGGAAAACCCGCTCCGCAGCCGACATCAATGACTCGCTTATCGGAAAAATCATATAATCCCAGAAGCGCAATCGAGTCTGCAAAGTGGCGGATGAGCACCTCGCGCGGCTCTGTAATTGCCGTGAGATTCATCACCTCATTAGTCTTAAGGAGCAGGTCACAGTATTTTATAAACTGCCCGGCATCTGCCTCTATTCCCTGCTTATTAAGTATTTCACACATAAGCTCCGTCACAGCTTCTCCCCCTCTCCTTTTTTCGCATTTCCTCTGTTCTTTAAATATAATATAAGGGCGGCGATATCCGCAGGGCTCACGCCTGAAATGCGTGATGCCTGCCCGATAGACTGCGGACGGAAAGCCGTAAGCTTCTGCCGTGCCTCTATGCGAAGCCCGAGTATATTTCCGTAGTCCTCATTCTGTGAAAGCGCCATACCCTCAAGTCTGCGGAACTGCTCTATCCTCTCAAGCTGCTGACTTATATATCCGTCATATTTGAGCGATATTTCCACCTGCTCGCACACCTCACGCGGAAGAGACGGGCGTGCTTCATCAAACGGCGCGAGTGACGCATAATCAAGCTGCGGACGGCGGATAAGGTCCGAAACCGCAGCGCCCGTTACAAGCGGCGATGTCCCGCGCGCAACAAGAAAATCGCAAAGCTCACGGCTTGGAGGGAGTACGGTTTTCTTCACGCGGCACAGCTCACGCTCGCAGAGCTCCTTTTTTCTAAGCATTCTTTCATACTTTTCTCGGCTGACAAGGCCTATTTCATATCCGCGCTCCGTAAGGCGCAAATCAGCGTTATCCTGACGCAGATGAAGCCGGTATTCCGAGCGCGATGTCATCATGCGGTAAGGCTCGTTTGTTCCTTTTGTCACAAGGTCGTCAATAAGCGTACCGATGTACGCATCGGCACGGTCAAGCGTAAAAGGCTCCTTTTTCTGTAGCTTCCTCGCCGCATTTATTCCCGCAATAAGACCCTGTGCCGCCGCCTCCTCATACCCTGACGAGCCGCAGAACTGTCCCGCGCCGTAAAGATC
>JAZRPG010000010.1:0-13909 GCA_045649105.1 Eubacteriales bacterium | reverse complement strand
GCGGAGAGGTTTTTGAACGAGGTAGACGCGGCGGCAGTATATGTAAATGCGTCGACGAGGTTTACGGACGGATTTGAATTCGGCTTCGGCGCGGAAATAGGAATAAGCACGCAAAAGCTGCACGCGCGCGGCCCGATGGGGCTTCAGGCGCTTACGACAACGAAATATATCGTGCACGGAAACGGACATATCAGGTGATGAAAACTCTTGACAAAGGACAATGCATGCGAGTATACTGATTTACAGTTAATAAAATATTTACAGAAAAAGGGGTAAAGGAAATGAAAAAAGCGTTATCATTATCTTTGGCGGTTCTGCTCGTTCTCTTCAGTCTTGCAGGCTGCGCTGACACGGAAAAGCAGGATGCAATAGTAAACTACATAAACAACGATTTGGCAAAGCTCGGCGAAGCTGAGGCCGCATTTATGGAGAGCTATGCAAGTGTATCGGGCGACAATTATACGGACGATGCCACAATGCTTGCTGAGTTCTCTGAAAACACTGTTATTCTGGCAAGAAAACTGAGCGATTTGGCAACTGAAATGTCCGGTGAAATAACAGATACGGATGTTCTTAACGTACACAAAATTTATATGAACGGCTCTTCCAAGTTTTTATCCGCGCTTACTACTATGATAGCTGCCCTTGAGAATCAGGACTATGAGAAGATGACAGCTGCAAACGAGAGCATCAACGAAGCAAACAATCTGATGCTGGAGTACAGCACTGCAGTTAAAGCTCTGGCTGAAGAAAACGGCGTTGTTCTCGAGTAATACAAAAAGCTTGTAAATTTAAAAGGCGATGTGAATATTCACATCGCCTTTTTGATGCAATAAAAAATCTCCTGCCAATAGTGCAGGAGATTTTTTTATTATTGTTTCACTTAGTCGTTAACGTACGGAAGAAGAGCAACGTGTCTTGCACGCTTAATGGCTTCCGTAACCTGACGCTGATGTGCGGCGCAAACACCTGTCATTCTGCGGGGCAGAATCTTGCCGCGCTCAGATGTGAATCTGCGAAGACGCGCAGCGTCCTTATAATCGATAAACCCGACCTTATCAACGCAGAAAGGGCAAACCTTCTTGCGCTTGCGGTTTTTAAGGTTTTTATCCATTTCGGAAATCCTCCTTTATTACGAAATTAAAATGGAAGCTCGCCGTCATCGCCTATGAGCTCCTCAAAATCAGAGCCTGAGGACACCGTGCCAAAACTGCTTGACGGTGCCGGCGATGACATTCCGGCGTCCGGTGAATAGGAAGTGGCGGCGGAGTCACCCTTCTTTGAATCTGCAAAGAAGCACTCATCCGCGACAACCTCACACGCGGTGCGGTTGTTGCCGTCCTTGTCCTTGTAGTTGCGAACCTGAAGTCTGCCGCTCACTGCGACAAGCTGTCCTTTTGAGAACCACTTTGAAACGAATTCAGCAGTGTTTCTCCATGCGACGATGTTGATGAAATCAACCGTCTGCTGTGAATCGTCCTTTCTTGTAAAACCGCGGTCAACGGCGAGTGAGAAAGAAACGACGGGAACACCTGACTGAGTGTGGCGGAGCTCAGGGTCACGAGTGAGTCTGCCCATGAGTATTACCTTATTAAGCATAACACATCCGCCTCCTTATGCGATATCGTCTTTGCAGACGATGATGGAACGCATGATACCTTCGGTAATCTTAAAGATACGGTTGAGCTCTGCGGGGAACGACGGAGCGGACTCGAAGTCGAAGAGAACATAATAACCCTCATTTAAATCATTGATGGGATATGCAAACCTGCGCTTGCCCCACTCATCAACGTTTGAAAGAGTTCCGTTCTTCTCGACCAAAGCCTTGAATTTCGCAATAATCTCAGTTGTTGCCTCTTCGCCGAGTTCGGGATTGATGATGAACATTGTCTCATACTTTGCGCTGACTTTAGCCATTTTTTACACCTCCTTTTGGACTTGTGGCCCCCGTAATCAAGACGGGAGCAAGGATTGACCTGCGGTGTATTCCGCAAGGTCCGGGAGAAATTCATATACTCCCGACATAAATTGATACAAATTAATATTATACATATTTTCGGGAAAATGTCAATTATTTTATTTTAGAATTTCCGAACATATTTCCTATAACTCGATATTCTGTGGAACGGACTTTTCGTTGGAATATCAAAGAGAAATTGAATTATATAAGCATTTTTATATGCATAATTGCTTGTGTTGCAAAGTTCCACACATTATAAACAATATTAGCGGTTTTATAAAAACTGTCAAAAGTTTTATAAAAGCTCTTTTGTTTTTTATAAAACCAATTATAAAAAATGCCTATTCTTTTATAAAAGATTGCAGAAGATTTATAAAAGATATTCGGCTTTTTATAATTTTAGAAATAACCTTTTATAAAACAAATACGACATTTTATAAAAGTTGCTTGATTATTTTATAATTTCAGTTTTGGAGCTTTATAAATTTCTGTCCTACCTTTTTATAAACAGTTGCCGATGTTTTATAAAAGATGTCCGTTCTTTTATAAAAACTGTTAGAAATGCCAATTTGACAACAATATAAACGGTTTTTACAATTTTTACCACTTGTTATATAAGTGTCATTTACAAGTGTCGGAAAAATGCAGAAGTTTTTCCGACCGCACTTTTTTTATTGATTTTACCCCTTAAAAAGCATAGTTTTTAGAAAAATTAATAGACAAATATATTTAAGTGTCGGTTTTTACCTTTTTCGAGGATATCCACCAGAAGGAACTTGGCACAACAGGGCACATTGCTAAAAATGTCGAAAAAAGGTTGCAAAACTATGTAATATATGGTATAATGAATAGCAAATAAATAATATATTAGGGGTTAAGTATTGTGGCGACAATTATTATAAAGCGTAAATCTAGTTTTGCTGGAAGTGCCCAAAATCATAATGTGTATCTTTTGAATACATTTGTGGGAGAATTGAAAAATGGTGGGATTCTTGAAATACCTGTCGAAGTTGGAACACATATGCTTTCATTTAATAGTACAATGAAAAGATTTGGCAAAAATGCTACATTTAATGTAGTTGTTAATGAACCAGATGAAGTTGTGGAATTGAAAACAAAGTTTGGTATGAGTGGTGAATACGAAGTTGAATATGCTGACAACAAACCACATATTCCAGTAGGTGCAACTGCAACAAATGCTACAGCACAAAATGTTGATAACAATGATAATCAAACAGATAATATAAATATTGTTACACAAAAATCTGGGCTTCATTGCCCACGTTGTGGAAACTATGATATTATGCCTGTATCAGAGGTATCAACACAAGGCAAAGATTTTAAAGCTAGTGATGCTTGTTGTGGATATTTGCTTTGTGGTCCGTTAGGATTATTGTGTGGGGCAACTGGAAAAGGAAAACAGACCACTACAACTACATATTGGATGTGTAAAGGTTGTGGAAATAAGTTCCAAGCATAATGGACAGAAAGATAAAACAATGGGTTAGAGTTATGACAATCACAAAGAAGTTATGGGGTTGTCATCAAAAACCAGAAAGAAGTTTTTTTCTCTACGGATATCAATTTCCTTTATGTGCTCGTTGCACAGGAGTTTTGATTGGGTATGTTTGCTCGTTTTTTCTGTTTGCTTTTGGTTTTTCTATACCTAACATAGTATGTATATTATTACTTCTTCCATTAGTTTTAGATGGTATGATACAATTATTTTTTTATATTATGTCAAATAATACAAGAAGATTTATTACAGGAACTCTATTTGGAATAGGTTTCGTTCAATTGATAATAAATATTTGGAAACTTTTTTGACAATAAATTAATAAAGGGATAGGTAAATATTTATTATGGGGTAAAGTGATAAACTTTACCTTTTTTCTTTACCCTCAAATCAATTTCTTTACGAAATCTCAACGAAAAAAATATTCCACAGAAAATAAAGTAATAGGACATATTTCAAAAACTTGCAATAATTTATTAAATCTGATATAATGCCTCTGTTATAGACGCCTTTGTCGGTGTTGCTTGTTGTCGGAAAATGCAAGCGGTTTTACATTTTTATTATGAAGGTAGGTAATACTTGTGCAGTCTTTATCCTTAGCATTCGGATATGCAGGCACGATTGCTGCTGTTTTAGGGTTTCAGCTTAAAAAGCAGAGGCAGATAGTTATATCGCAGTGTATTGCAAATCTGCTTGTGGCGCTTAGCTATGTGGTGCTCTCTTGGACAAAAATATCAGGCGGAGCAATTTGTATAGTCGCTGTCGTTCATACATTTATAAATTACACATTTCTTAAAAAAGATAAAACTCCGCCGAAAATGATCGGCGTAATTTTCTTCTTTGCATATGTTGCGGTATCTGTACTTACGATTGTTTTGTCAGGGGAATTCAGATTTCCGTATGATTTGCTCCCGCTTTTCGGAGCGATTGCGCTTCTGTTCGGTGTCAGCACGAGCGATCCGAGGAAGACGCGCCTTTTCTTCTTTGTAAATACCATTATCTGGATTGCATATGACTTTATGGCGGCTCCCGTTGCCGTTGCAAATCTGGTTACGCATATTTTCATTTTGTGCTCTGTTGTTACGGGAATTATCAGGTATGATATTCTGAAAAAATAGGCTGCTGATATGCAGATGCTAATGTTTGGAGGAAAACCATGAAAAAAACCTCTTATCTGACACGCGGTGCCATAATTGCCGCGTGTTATACCGTTTTTACGCTTGCGGTGCCCGTTGCGGGCTTTGGGCCTGTTCAGCTCCGTGTGAGCGAGGCTCTGTGCGTGCTCCCGTTTTTTATGTCCGAGGCGGTGTGGGGGCTCAGCATCGGGTGTGTTGTTGCAAATCTTGCAGGCGTTTTTCTTGGAGTAACTATGCCATGGGATGTTGTGATAGGTCCGATAGCGACCTTTGTTGCAGCTGTGGTTACGGCGCGCATAAAGTTCAGGTGGCTCGTGCCGCTGCCTGCCGTGATTTCAAATGCGCTATTTGTCGGAGCTATGCTGACATATGTTGTAATTCCGGGGGCTGAGGCAGGCCCGATGTGGTTTAATATCCTGACGGTAGGCGCAGGTGAGTTTCTTGCGTGCTATGTTCTCGGGATGCCGCTCCTTGCAATAATCGAAAAGGTTTACGGGAGGAATTCAAAATGAAGGTAAAAAAAGCTGTTATACCTGCGGCAGGGTTTGGTACGCGAATGTTACCTGCGGCAAAGTCAGTGCCGAAGGAGATGCTGTGTATTGCGGGAAAGCCTGCGATACATTACATTGTAAAAGAAGCCGTAGATTCGGGCATTGAGGATATTCTTATTATTGTCAGCCGCGGAAAGACGGCGATAGAGGATTATTTTGACTATTCACCCGAGCTTGAACAGCGCCTTCTGAACTCGGGAAAGGTTGAGCAGGTTGAAGAGCTCCGCGCGATAGCCGATATGGCGAATGTTACGTTTATAAGGCAAAAGGAGCTTTCGGGGCTTGGTAACGCTGTTCTTCACGCAAAGGGATTTACCGGTGACGAGCCTTTCGCGGTTCTCCTCGGGGACGATATAATGCGCAGTAAGGTGCCTGTTACAAAGCAGCTTATAGATAAGGCGGAGGAAGGCTCATGCAGCTGCGTCGGCATAAAGTCGGTGCCGCTTGGAGATATTTCAAAATACTGCACGCTTGCTCTTGATAATGTGGCGGATAAGCTGTATGAGGTCAAAAAACTTATAGAAAAGCCGACACCGGAGCAGGTTCTGTCAAACTTTGCGATACTCGGAAGATATGTTCTGACGAGCGGGATATATCCGCTTCTTGAAAACTCGGCTCCGGGCTTTGGCGGCGAAATTCAGCTTACCGACAGCTTAAATGAGCTCTGCAAAGCGGAGAGAATGCTTGCGCTTGATTTTGACGGAACAAGGTTTGACTCCGGAAATATCAGAGGATATATGGAGGCGTCAATTCAGCTTGCGCTTGATAACCCTGATGTTGCAGATTGGCTTAAATCATATATGAAGGGTCTGGAGTTTTAATTGAAAAACAGGATAGTATGCGTTTTGCTTGCCATGTTGCTTGTGCTTGTTTCCGCATCGTGCGGAGAGGGGGAGCAAGGTCTTGATGGCGGGGGCTTTCGCGTTGTCACTTCGTTCTACCCCGTATATGTCGCCGCGGCAAATATTACGGACGGAGTGCCCGGCGTGACGCTTGAAAATCTGACGGAGAAGCAGTCCGGCTGTCTGCATGATTATGCACTCACAACAGAGGATTTAAAAAAGCTGAGCCGTGCCGATTTATTTATAGTAAGCGGCCTTCATATGGAGAGCTTTCTCGAAAAAGCAGTGAGCGGGCTTCCTGAGCTTTCCGTTCTGGACTGCAGTGGAGAAACAGAGGCGATTAAGGGAAGTGACGGGGAAGTTAACCCTCATTACTGGATGAATATAGAAAATGCCATACTGCAGTGCCGCGCAATAGAGGAGCGGCTGTGTGAAGAAGACCCGTCAAACGCGCAGCTGTACAGAGAAAATGCGCAGGTGTATGCGCAAAAGCTCCGGAAGCTTTATGGTGAGGCAAAGGTGCGATGCGCTCCGCTTAAAGGGAAGAAAATGGTGGTATTCCACGAATCGTTTGACTACTTTGCACTGGAATTCGGATTTGAGATCGTGTCAGTTATCTCTAATCATGACGGCAGTGCCCCGTCACCGAAGAAGCTTGCTGATACTGTTGAGTTTATGAAGGAAAACGGAATCAGGTCAGTATTCGGTGAGGTGCAGTTTGATACCCGCGCGGCAGAGACCGTTGCAAAAGAGGCGGGCGGCGCCGTATACATTCTCGATTGCGTGACATCAGCAAGCACCGGAGAAGATGCGAAGAATGCGTATATTGATGCGACGCTCAGAAACATTGCAGTTTTGGAAGAAGCACTCGGGTAAATATGGTGAATATTTACAAAAATAAATGAAAAAAATCAGCGAAATATATGCATTTCGCTGATTTTTTTGTGTAAAGTTGACAGGGTTGCATTTTTGGTGGTAGAATGATATTCTCAATTATAATGCGTTAATGTGCTCAATTTCACCTTTATTTTAGCGTGAAAACACAGAAAATGCAAATGCATACGGCAAAAAATAACCAACTGCCCCAAGCGTTTCATGCTTTGCTGCGTGAGGTTGTCAAGTGAAGTGTGACTGCAGGGGCGCAACAAAATACATGGCAAGGGTATGCGGCCTGAGCCAAACAGGAGTGATTGTTGAATGAAAGACGTTTCGTACGGAAGAACCATGCGAAAGAGTTTCGCGCATATCGACGAAATACTCGAAATGCCGAATCTCATTGAGGTCCAGAAAAAATCATACGAATGGTTTTTGAAGACAGGACTGCGCGACGTATTGCGTGATGCAGGATGCATCGAGGACTACTCGGGCAATCTTGAGCTGTCATTTGTCGACTACACGATTGATGATAAGTGCAAGTATACTGTTGAGGAGTGCAAGGAGCGCGATGCGACATATGCGGCACCGCTGCGTGTAAAAGTCCGTCTCCGCAACAAAGAGACCGAGGAGATTAAGGAGCAGGAGATATTCATGGGCGATTTCCCTGTCATGACAAAGACGGGAACGTTCATAATAAACGGTGCGGAGCGCGTAATCGTATCTCAGATTGTGCGTTCTCCGGGAATGTATTTCGATGCTAAGATGGACAAGGCTGACAGCGCGATTTACAGTGCGACTGTTATTCCTTACCGCGGAGCATGGCTTGAGTATGAAACGGATTTAAATGATATATTCAGTATCAGAATAGATAAGAACAGAAAGCTTCCGGTGACATGCTTTATACGCGCGCTGGGACTTTCGACGGATGCACAGATAAAGGAGGTCTTCGGTGAGGACGACCGCATAGTCCAGACCCTTGAGAAGGACTCCTGCAAGAGCGAGGAAGAGGCTCTTATTGAAATTTATAAGCGCCTGCGTCCCGGTGAGCCGCCCACAATAGACGGGGCAAGAACACTTATCACAAACCTGTTCTTTGATGAGCGCCGCTATGACCTTTCAAGTGTCGGCCGCTATAAATTCAATAAGAAGATGAATATTGCCCGCCGTATAACGGGTAAAAAACTTCTTAATCCTGTCGCATGCCCGAGAACAGGTGAGATACTTGCCGAGGCGGGCGAGGTTCTTGAGAGAGAAAAGGCGGCAGAGATAGCCGGAAAGGGCGTCAACGAGGTTATACTCGACATAGACGGCAAGGCTGTCAAGGTATTCGGCAACGGCATGGTCGATATAAACGACTTTGTAGACTTTGACGCAAAAGAGCTTGGCATAAACGAAAAAGTTCGTTTTGTGGTTCTTTCGGAGCTTCTTGACAATTTCTCGGGAGAAGAGCTTCGCGAGAAAATCTCTGAGCGCATAGGCGACCTTATTCCGAACCATATAACAATTGATGATATATTCGCATCAATAAACTATTTAAACGGCCTTGCATACAAGATAGGCACGACAGACGATATCGACCATCTCGGCAACCGTCGTCTCCGCTCTGTCGGAGAGCTCTTGCAGAACCAGTTCCGCATAGGCTTCTCACGCATGGAGCGCGGAATCCGCGAGCGCATGACAATTCAGGACCTTGACATTGTAACGCCGCAGTCGCTCATTAATATCCGTCCTGTTACAGCTGCGATAAAGGAGTTCTTCGGTTCTTCTCCGCTGTCACAGTTCATGGATCAGAACAACCCGCTTGCAGAGCTTACGCATAAGCGCCGTATGTCGGCACTCGGACCGGGCGGTCTCTCTCGTGACCGTGCAGGATTCGAGGTCCGAGATGTTCACTACAGCCACTACGGACGCATGTGCCCGATAGAGACGCCTGAAGGACCGAACATCGGACTTATTTCGTACCTGTCAAGCTTTGCCCGCATAAACGACTTCGGCTTTATTGAGGCACCGTATCGCCGTATCGACAAGGCGACAGGCAAGCTGACGGACGAGGTCGTATACATGATGGCTGATGTCGAGGACGAGTATATAATTGCTCAGGCGAACGAGCCGCTTGATGAAGAAGGCCGCATAAAGGCAGACCGCGTCACATGCCGCATGCGTGAAGAAATAATCGAGGTTGACCGTTCACGCGTTGACTTCATCGATGTATCGCCGAAGATGATGGTTTCAATTGCTACGGCAATGATTCCGTTCCTTGAGAATGATGACGCAAACCGTGCGCTCATGGGTTCAAACATGCAGAAGCAGGCAGTGCCGCTTCTGGTTACGGAGGCGCCTGTTGTTGCAACAGGTATTGAGCACAAGGTTGCGGTTGATTCCGGTGTATGTGAGCTTGCAGAGGATGACGGAGTTGTCACTCAGGTTGAGGCTGACAGCATAACGGTTAAATATGACAACGGCGATATAACGACGCATAAGCTTACAAAATTTGTGCGTTCAAACCAGGGCACATGTATAAATCAGAAGCCGATAGTGTTTGCCGGAGACAAGGTCAAAAAGGGCGATGTTCTCGCAGATGGTCCGTCAACAGCCGAGGGTGAAATCGCACTCGGAAGAAATGTTCTCATCGGATTCATGACATGGGAAGGCTACAACTACGAGGATGCTATTCTTCTTAATGAGCGTCTGGTTAAGGACGATGTCTTCTCGTCAATACACATTGAAGAATATGAAACTGAAGCGCGTGATACAAAGCTCGGTTGCGAGGAGATAACCCGCGATATTCCGAACGTAGGCGACGATGCTTTGCGTGACCTTGACGAGCGCGGAATTATAAGAATCGGCGCAGAGGTGCGTGCAGGCGATATCCTCGTCGGAAAGGTTACGCCGAAGGGTGAGACGGAGCTTACGGCAGAGGAAAGACTTCTTCGTGCAATATTCGGGGAGAAGGCGCGTGAGGTGCGTGATACTTCGCTTCGCGTCCCGCATGGTGAGAGCGGAATAATAGTTGACGTAAAGGTCTTTACACGCCAGAACGGCGATGAGATGAACCCGGGCGTCAACATGGTCGTCCGCTGCTATATTGCAAGAAAGAGAAAGATTTCAGTCGGAGATAAGATGGCAGGACGTCACGGAAACAAGGGCGTTGTTTCGCGCATTCTTCCGCAGGAGGATATGCCATTCCTTCCGGACGGAACTCCGCTTGATATCGTGCTTAACCCGCTTGGTGTTCCGTCACGAATGAATATAGGTCAGGTTCTTGAGGTTCACCTCGGATATGCGGCAAAGACACTCGGCTGGAAGGTTGCAACGCCGGTATTTGACGGCGCAAACGAGAAGGACATTGAGGAAACGCTTATAAAGGCAGGCCTTAATCCTGACGGAAAGAGTATCCTTTATGACGGACGTACGGGTGAGAAATTCGATAACCCCGTAACCGTCGGATATGTATACTTCTTAAAACTCCACCACCTTGTTGATGATAAGATTCATGCCCGCTCAACAGGCCCGTATTCGCTCGTTACACAGCAGCCGCTCGGCGGTAAGGCTCAGTTCGGCGGTCAGCGCTTCGGAGAGATGGAAGTATGGGCACTTGAAGCTTACGGTGCGGCATACACGCTGCAGGAGATACTGACAGTAAAGTCTGACGATATAGTAGGACGTGTCAAGACCTACGAGGCAATAGTAAAGGGAAGAAATGTCCCGCAGCCGGGCGTTCCGGAGTCGTTCAAGGTTCTTGTCAAGGAGCTTCAGTCGCTCTGTCTTGATGTTCGTGTTCTTGATAAGAACATGGAAGAAATCGAGCTTCGTGACGATGATGACGATACGTTCGTAAAGTTCACGCGTGAGGATGAGTCCTACGTGATGGACGGAGATATTGAGCAGGCAGGCTATATGCTTGAAGGTGAGGACGAGGACGTTGACCCGGTCGACGGGGATGACGGACTTGATGACTCGGAGGATGACGCACTTTTCGACGTAGTCGGTGAACTTGAAGATGTAGAAAACGACATTTTCGCCGATGCGGAAAAACTTTAAGGAGGAGACGAGGTTATGAGTGATACGACCTTTGAAGCTATAAAAATCGGTCTCGCATCGCCGGAGATGATTCGCGAATGGTCGCACGGCGAGATAACAAAGCCGGAGACGATAAACTACAGAACCTTGAAGCCTGAAAAAGACGGTTTGTTCTGCGAGAGAATATTCGGCCCCATGAAAGACTGGGAATGCCATTGCGGAAAATACAAGAAAATCCGTTATAAGGGAAAAATATGTGACCGTTGCGGAGTTGAAGTAACAAAAGCAAAGGTCCGCCGTGAGCGAATGGGTCATATAGAGCTTGCAACTCCCGTTTCGCATATCTGGTATTTCAAGGGAATCCCGTCACGAATGGGACTTATTCTTGATATATCTCCGCGCATGCTCGAAAAGGTGCTCTACTTTGCATCATATATAGTTACAGACCCGGGCAACACTCCGCTCGTCAAAAAGCAGACGCTTACTGAGAAGGAATACCGCGATATGGTTCTCAAATACGAGGACGATTTTAAGGCGGGAATGGGCGCAGAGACGATATATGAGCTTCTGCGTGAGATTGACCTTGACAAGGAGAGTGAGGAGCTCCGTCGCGAGCTTGCAGACGCATCGGGACAGAAAAAGATGCGCATAATAAAGAGACTCGAGGTAGTCGAGGCATTCCGTTCATCGGGTAACCGCCCGGAATGGATGATTATGAGCGTTGTTCCGGTTATTCCGCCTGAGCTCCGCCCGATGGTACAGCTCGACGGAGGCCGCTTTGCAACAAGTGACCTTAATGACCTTTACCGCAGGGTTATAAACAGAAACAACAGACTTAAGAGGCTGCTTGCGCTTAAGGCTCCTGACATAATCGTCAGAAACGAGAAGCGCATGCTCCAGGAGGCTGTTGACGCACTTATAGATAACGGCCGTCGCGGACGCCCTGTAACAGGGCCGAACAACAGACCGCTTAAGTCGCTCTCTGACATGCTCAAGGGTAAGCAGGGACGCTTCAGACAGAACCTGCTCGGAAAGCGTGTTGACTACTCCGGCCGTTCCGTTATCGTTGTAGGACCTGAGCTTAAGCTTTACCAGTGCGGACTTCCGAAGGAAATGGCACTTGAGCTCTTTAAGCCGTTTGTTATGAAGAAGCTCGTTGAGGACGGCAATGCAAACAACATAAAGAGTGCGAAAAAGATGGTAGAGCGCGCAAAGCCTGAGGTTTGGGACGCGCTTGATACAATAATAAAAGAACATCCGGTTCTTCTCAACCGCGCACCGACGCTCCACAGACTCGGTATCCAGGCGTGTGAGCCGGTGCTCGTAGAAGGACGCGCGCTTAAGCTTCACCCGCTCGTATGTACCGCATACAACGCGGACTTCGACGGAGACCAGATGGCTGTTCACGTTCCGCTTTCTGCAGAGGCGCAGGCCGAGGCGAGATTCCTCATGCTCTCTGCAAATAACCTCTTAAAGCCGCAGGACGGCTTCCCGGTAACCGTTCCGTCACAGGACATGGTCCTCGGTTCTTACTACCTCACGATTGAGCGTGAGGAGGAGGGCGCTGGCAAGGTGTTCGGCAGCATGGACGAGGTCCTTCTTGCTCTTAATGACAAAGTTATCGGCATACATTCACCGATAAAGATGCGCATAACACGCACAATAGACGGTGTCGAGAGAACGGGCATAATAAATTGTACTGCAGGAAGACTCATATTCAATGAGCCGATTCCGCAGGACCTCGGCTTTGTCGACAGAACAAATCCTGAGACAATGCTTGACCTTGAGGTTTCCTTCCTCGTTACGAAGAAGGAACTCGGTAAAATCATTAACATGGCAATACACAAGCACGGCTTTACAAAGACTGCAGAGATGCTTGACGATTTGAAGGCTCTCGGCTTTAAGTATTCGACAAAGGGCGCCATGACGATATCCGTTTCCGACATGGTAATTCCTAAGGAAAAGTACGAGTATATCCGCGAATCGGAGAAGGTAATCGCAGATATTGAGAAGAAATATCAGCGCGGCTTCATAACCGATGAGGAGAGATACCGCCTCGTTATCGAGGAGTGGAGCAAGACAACGGACAGCGTTACAAAGGCGCTTGAGAACACGCTTGACCACTTTAACCCGATATACATGATGGCAAACTCAGGAGCGCGTGGTTCGATGAACCAGATTCGTCAGCTCGCGGGAATGCGCGGACTCATGGCTAACACATCGGGTAAAACAATCGAAATTCCGATTAAGGCAAACTTCCGTGAGGGACTTTCGGTTCTTGAGTACTTCATCTCCTCACGCGGTGCGCGTAAGGGTCTTGCAGATACAGCGCTCAGAACGGCTGACTCAGGTTACCTCACACGCCGTCTTGTAGATGTTTCGCAGGATGTTATAATCCGTGAGCACGACTGCGGCACGCACGATGGTATTGAGGTTTATGAAATCCGCGACGGAGGACAGACGATTGAGCCGTTCCGCGACAGACTTATCGGACGCTTCCTCGCAGAGGCTGTGTGTGATTCCGAGGGGAATGTAATAGTAGGAACAGATAAGCTCATGACAGGCGAGGATGCCAACGCGATAATAAACGCGGGCATTGAAAGAGTAAAAATCCGTTCAGTTCTCAAGTGCCGCGCCCGTCACGGCGTATGCGCAAAGTGCTACGGTGCGAACCTTGCTTCCGGAGAAGAGGCAAGCATCGGCGAGTCAGTCGGTGTTATCGCCGCTCAGTCAATAGGCGAGCCGGGTACACAGCTTACGATGAGAACGTTCCACACAGGCGGTGTCGCAGGAGACGATATTACACAGGGTCTGCCGCGAGTTGTTGAGCTGTTCGAGGGACGCAAGCCGAAGAAGATGGCAATTCTTTCAGAAATTTCAGGTGTTGTCTCCTTTGACGAAATCAAGAAGAACGCACCCCGCACAGTTACCATTACAAATAAGGAAGACGGCGAGACCAGAAGCTATGCAATACCGTTCGGTTCAATGCTTAAAGTTTCTGAGGGCGA
>JAZRPG010000009.1:0-6716 GCA_045649105.1 Eubacteriales bacterium | reverse complement strand
CGTGTTCCTCTTGTGCTGCACTGTATAAAGAAAGGGTGAGAATTCTATGAAAAAAGGACTCGCTATTTCAATCTTGATATGCTTTTTATTCTCGTTTTTTTGTGGGTGTACAAATAAACCTCCTCTGTTTTTACCCGGTGACCAAGAGGCAGATTCAATGTTTGTTTGGGTCTGCAAAAAACCTTTCGGTTTTTTCTCTCCGACTGATGACCACGGGAATAAATATTACGGACACTTAAAAGGATATTTTGAGGATAAAGACGGTCTCACTTGTTTTTATATGTTATTTAATCCAATTGATGGACTAACGGATTTCATCAAACCTGAAGCTTGGGACGACCCGTCTGAATACGACAGTTTTTGCGGACGGGGAAATTATTACGAAAATTATTTTGATTTAGAGATAGTGCGCGACCGAATAAACTTTTTCGACGGTGAGCTTCCAACCTTGCGGTTTGAAAAGATGACCAAAGACGCCTTTCTCGAAGAATACAGGGAAATTGAAAATATTCCGGAGCTTTTGGAATGAGAAAGATATCCCTGAATATGCTCTCAGAAATACTCCGGGAGAAGCATTGGGCATGGTGGCAATGCAGCGTAAGCTGAGAAGCTGTTTGACAAGGCTGAAGCGAGAGCAAAGGCTCGTTATGAGCATCTCGCAGACCTTTCAAAGTAAAGTTTAAGCCCAATACAAAATACCCGGCGGGACCGCAATTTGCGGTGCCGGGTTTTTCTATAATAAAAAAAGGGAAACTTCACTAATGAAAGTTACCCTTTTTTATTATTTTTAAACTATATAACACGCTTTCCGCCGACTACTGTCATGACGGATTTTATATCGATTATTTCCTCCTCGGGGCATGTGAAATAGTCGCGGTCAAGCACGGCAAAGTCTGCGCACTTGCCCGGCTCGAGGGTGCCGAGAATGTCCTCGTCAAAGCATATGCGCGCCGCATGGCTTGTGTAATACATAAGTGCTGCGTCGCGGCTCATGCACTCTGAGGTCACATAGCTCTTTCCGTCTCTTGCGCGGCATGTAACCATATTATACAATCCGATAAACGGGTTATATGGGTTTACAGACTCAACCGAGTCGTGCTTTATCATATGGTCGCTGCCGGCTGCGGCAAGGTCAAACGCCTGAATATCCTTATAGCTCATAAAACTCTTTGCATCGCGCTCATCGAGCACCTCGCCGACATTCGGAGCATCCATATAGTGCCACGCAGGCTGGAACAGGAGTGCTATCCCCATATCATTCGCCGTATTTGCGTCTTCTTCATTCACAAAATCCGCATGAATGACTGCGTGCCGCTCGCCCTTAATCGGATTCTTTTTATTAACTTCGCGGTATGCGTCAAGAAGACGCCGTGCCGCGGCACTTCCGACGCAATGCGCGCCGTACTGCAGCCCGTACTTTCTCGCAAGCTCAATGCAGTCTGCAATCTTGTCTTTATCAAACAGGAACATTCCGTAAAAATCCTCACCGCGCGTATCAATAGAGAAAACGCGCTTTAAGTTTTTATACGGATATTCCATAAACGCAGTCCCTGTCAGGAAACCGCCGTCAAGGAAATTTTTAAGAAATGCTACGCGCGAAAACTCAGCGTTCGGCATTTCTATTGCAAGCGCATCTTTTGCTACCTGCTCAACAGCCGGAAGCGTATATCGCATCCTTATTGTCTGCTGTGAATCCTCATACAGCTCATTTGCAAGCGCAATATCATCCGTACTGCACATGCCGACAACTGCCATTGTGATTCCGCACTCGTTATACTTCTGCATTAATTTACAAAGCGAGCCGCGTTTTGAGCCGCCCTCCGGCTTCATAAACCTTTCGAGATACGGACTTGCACATGTAAGAATCCCGGTAAGTTTGCCGCTATCATCACGGAGCGCCTCTGAACCTGCCGGTAGCTCACTGATATCTATCCTTGAAAGTGCCGCCGAATTAAGCTGCGACGAATAATGCCCGGTAACTATAACAGGCGTGTCCGGCGCGGCGGCATCAAGCTCAGAAAGCGTCGGATAACGAAGCTCCTGCAATCTGAGCGGATATGTGTTTTTATACACAATCCACTCCCCGTCAGGCGTGTTTCCGGCGCGATTCTTTAAATCCTCAAGAAGTGATGCGACGCTCTTGTGAATCTCAAGAGGTGCTTCCGCCTCACTGTATGCGGAGCCAAAAATATGTGCATGCGTATCAATAATTCCCGGTATAACGGTTTTTCCCCCGAGGTCGACTTTCTCGACCTCGGGGTACTTTGAAATCAGCTCTTCACTTGTGCCCGTCTCTGAAATTTTGCCGTTATGCTCAAGAAGTGCAGAATACACGTTCCGGGAATCATCCATTGAATGGAATACGCCGTTTACGTATAATTTCATAAATTTAAGTCCTTACCTACACACCTGAGTATGCGTTATATCCTCCGTCTATTGCAAGCACTGTACCGTTTACAAATGTTGCAGCATCGGAGCAGAGATATACAACGCCTCCGACAAGCTCCTCCGGCTTTCCGAAACGGTTCATCGGAGTCTTTGCGAGAACCTTTTCAGCGCGCGGTGTGTTTCCGCCCGTCTTCTCATCAACCATGAGGTAGTAGTTCTGCTGTGTGAGCAGGAATCCCGGAGCGATAGCATTTACGCGGATATTCTCTGAATATTCCTGATTGAAATGTACTGCCATCCACTCGGTGAAGTTTGATACAGCGGCCTTTGCAGCAGAATATGCAACAGTCCTTGTGAGCGGGTGGAACGCGCTCATCGAGCTTATGTTTACTACACAGCCCGAATTCTGCTCTGCAAAGATTTTTCCGAATACCTGTGTCGGAAGAATTGTTCCGACGATATTGAGGTTAAACACCCACTGCAAAGCATCCTGCGGAATGTCAAAGAAGGTCATCTCATCACTTGTCGAGCCCTTGGGATGATTTCCGCCGGCACCGTTTAAGAGAATGTCAACCTTGCCGAACTTTGCAAGCACAGCGTCTTTCGCCTTCTCAATGCTGCCCTTCTCGAGAACATTGCACTCAAATGCCGCGGCCTCATACCCTTCAGCTTTTATGGCATCTGCCGCCTTCTCCGCCATATCAAGGCGAAGGTCAAGAAGCGCTACCTTTGCGCCGGCTCTTGCAAGGCCCTTTGAAATTTCTGCACAAAGGACTCCGCCCGCGCCTGTTACAACTGCTACTTTTCCTTCAAGTGAAAACATGTTGTTTTTCATACTTAATCGTCCTTTCAGGCCTATGCCTTTATCTTAAGGTCAATCATCTCTATATTGCCGTTCGGGCATCTGTTGTAGCACATTCCGCAAGCTACGCACTTGTCCTTGTTAATCTGCATTGTATCATCTGCAACGATATCAACAGCAAAGTCTGTGCATATTGTCTTACAGAGCTGGCAGCCCTCACCGCAACCGCACTTTAAGCAGCGAGAAGCTTCCTTAACAGCCTCGTCCTCTGTCATTACGCGACGGAAGGTGTCAAAGTTCTTAACGCGCTCTGCGCCTGCCTTAGTGTCGAGGTCAACAGCAGCATTGTCTGTGAAGTACGGATTGCGACGGAGAACTGCATACGGGTCAACGGTGTTCTGAATGTTGACAACCTCAATCTTCGGGTTGCCGTCAGAAAGAGCAAAGTCGATGCAGTATGCTGCACTTCTTCCGTCTGCAACAGCAGAGATAATGTTGCGAACCTCAACAGCGTCACCGCCTGCATATACAAATCCGTCGAGTGAGTAGCACTCGTTAGTAGCGAGCATTCCGCTTCTTGTTGTCTTAAGGCCCTTTGTTGCGTCTGCATCCGGAATCTGTCCGATAGCAGCAACAACAGTGTCGCACTTAAGAGTAAACTCAGCACCGCAAACAGCCTCAGGACGGCGACGGCCGCTTGTATCGGACTCACCAAGAACCTGAGTTGTCATCTTGATAGCTGAAACCTTGCCGTTCTTTGCAACGATTTCTGTCGGAGCAACGAGGTACATAATCTTTACGCCCTCTGCCTCTGCCTCTGCGATTTCCTCGCTTGTAGCAGGCATCTCGTCGCGTGTGCGGCGGTAAGCGATATAAACATTCTTAGCGCCAAGGCGGCGTGCGGTACGTGCAGCGTCAACAGCGGTAAAGCCGCCACCGAGGATAACTACATCGTCGCCAACATTAATCTTCTCGCCGTCATAAACCGACTTTAAGAAATCAACTGCATTGTAAACGCCCTTTGAATCCTCGCCGGGAACACCCGGGAGACGGCCTGCCTGAGCACCGATTCCGAGGAATACGGAAGCGTAGCCTTCTGCCTTGAGGCTTTCAGCAGTGATGTCCTTGCCATAGGTTACGCCTGTCTTGAACTTAACGCCAAGCTCCTTGAGGCTTGCGATTTCATCGTCGATAGCACTCTTGTCAAGGCGGAAGTTCGGAATAGCAAAGCGGAGCATACCGCCGAGATAGTTTTCTTTTTCAAATACTGTTACTTCATAGCCTGCCTTTGCAAGGTAGAATGCAGCAGAAATACCTGCCGGGCCGGAGCCGATGACAGCAATCTTCTTGCCGTTTGCCTTCTCCTTAACAAGCTCAGGCTTCCAGCCGTTCTTCTTGGCCTGCTCAAGAGTAAATCTCTTAAGGTCACGAATCTGGATAGCACGGCCTGTGATGCCGCGAGTACATGAAAGCTCACACGGATGGCTGCAAACAACGCCGCAGATACTCATGAGCGGAGCCGCGCCGACGATAAGCTCATATGCACGCTTAAAGTTCTTCTCTGCAATCATATTGACATAAGCCTGTGCCGGAACATTTGCCGGGCAAGCGCTCTTACACGGAGCCGCAAGAGAGCCCTTAACATGTGAATGGCCCTTATAAAGCGTAACATCAGCAGCAGTGCGAACATGCGGGAGGATAAGGTCACGCATATCCCGTGTTGTGTTATAACCGTGGCTTTCCATGAAATCACGGACGCCGTCGATAAGGTCGCCGATAAAGTCATAACCTGAGATAAGAGTTTCTGAGCAGATACCGACAAGGTCAGCACCGGCCATGAACATTTCGCAAGCATCGCGCCAGTTGCGGACGCCGCCTGCCATCATAATCTTGTGGTCAGGTCCGTTTACCTTACGGATTTCGTATGTATCACGAAGAGCGAGAGGCTTTACCCATGAACCGCAGTGGCAAGACATTGAAATCTCGTCCTGAAGGTGATAGGGAGCCTTCTCCGGATGATCAAGGTTAATCGGCGGAATAGCCATACGGTTTGATGTGCCGCCGACAGCATCTGCGCCGGCAGCGTAGAGAGCTGTTGCAATCTGAGCAATTCTGCCGCCCTCAGGAGTAAGCTTAACGAAAAGCGGAATTGAAATATTCTTCTTGATTTCACGAACGATTTCAGCAACAGCATCACCGTTCTGACCAAAGCTTGCACCCGTCTTAATTTTAGATGCGTTGTCATCGCCCTGAGAAAGCTGGAGGTTAAAGGACATATTCGGGCAGCACATGTTAAGCTCGATTACATCGGCACCTGCCTTCTCAAACTCGACAGCCATGTTTACCCAGCCTTCAACGCCCTTTTCGCCTGCATATGTAATGTTTGCGAAGAGCTTGAGGTCCCCCTTGAGCTCCTTCTTTGCATCACGCATGAGCTTAAGGCCTTCCTGGAACTTAAGGCGCTTCTCAACCGTAAAGCAAAGAGCGTTGCGGTCCTCAAAAATCGCATAACGCGGAACGCGGTTAATATACGGAGCGGGGTCGATTGTGAGCTTTATGGAAGCAGCACCCCAGCCGCACTCCTCGATTTTCTTGAGCTGCTCAACAGACTTCGTCGTCGGGCCTGATGCAACATAAAACGGGTTGCGGAATTTTACGCCGGCTATCTCTACCGGTAAATTGAAGTTCCCTGTCATATCAATTATCCTCCTAATAAATTTTACAGTCTGTCATTTTTAACAGCTACGCCTTCGCGCGCTGACTTGTATATGAGATTGATTACTCTGATTGCCTCAAGACCGTCTATGCCGCGGAGACCGACCTTTGCGTCCTTATTGTCGCGTGCCGACTCGACAAAGTGACGGATTTCGTTGACATAACCGAGGTTGAATTTCTCATCAACTGCGGGCTTTGACCAGCCTGTTGTAATCTCTGCCTTTTCAACCGTGTAGGAAAGGCCCGGGATTGAGTAGAGGTTAAGCGCGCTTGAGAATGTGAGGTCTACATGCAGGCAGCCCTTGTCGCCGTAGAAGTCAATAACATCTTCCATTCCGCCTGTTGTGACATAATTCGCCTCAAGAAGCGCTGTCGTTCCGTCTTCAAAGCGCATAAGCGCAGCAGCCCAGTCCTCGCCTTCCATTGTCTTATGCTGAAGGTTATTCTCTCCGCCGCCGGATGTCATCGCAACAACCTCTGTCCATCTGTTGTTCTTAAGTGCGAGCATGAAGCAGACCGGATGTACGCCGAGGTGAACCATTGAGCCGCCGCCGCAGAACTTTATAGTCTGCGCAAACGGAGAATGTGAACCGCAATGGCACTCGCGTGCGCGGACGAACATCGGCTTGCCGATAGCGCCCTCATCGATTACCTCAAGTGCACGGTTAAGTGCGGGAGCGAAGAGCCAGTCCTCAGCATAGTAGAGCTTCTTGCCGGCGTCGTTTGCGGCCTTTACCATGCGCTCTGCGTCCTCAACTGTTGTAGCAAGGGGCTTTTCAGAAATAACATGTCTGCCCTTTGCAAATGCACG
>JAZRPG010000008.1:0-23664 GCA_045649105.1 Eubacteriales bacterium | reverse complement strand
GGAAGAAGAAGAATCTTAAGCTCGTGCTCGATTTCCAGAAGCTTTTCCTTTGCCTCTGAAAATTCTTCCTGTGCAAGCTCGCGAAAGTCCGCGTCGAGCTTTCCGTCGAGCATCTCGCGAAGCTCTGCCGCTTCCTGCTCTGTAGCGCGATATTTGCGGTAGCACTCGATTATGGGTGTAAGCTCTTTCTGCTCTTTTAATATTTTTGCGGCAAGAGCAGGGTCGTTATACAGATTCGGGTCTGCAAGTTTTGCTTCTATTTCGTTGAATTTTTCCTCAAGGAATGCAAGTTTCTCTAACATATAAGACCTCTCGTAAATAAATTTCGTTTGTGCATTTATAATAATATGGAAATATTATATCATATATATCGGCAAAATTAAACATATTTTAATCAGGATAGATGCTCTCCCATATGAGCATTTTTTCCTCAAGCTTTTCTTTAAGCGCAGCTTCCTCGGAATAGAGGAAGTTTAACTTCTCGTAGTCGCTTGCGGCATTCTCAATATCAAGGGAAATTTGAGAAAGTTCAGATTCAATTCTCTCAATGTCGCGTTCCACCTCACGCAGGAGCTTGTCGCTCTGTTTTTTGTTCTGCGGCTTCTCCTTAACCTTTTTTTCACGGGCAGGGATAGCGGGCTGCGGCTCTGCGGCGCGTTTTCGCCGATACTCCTCAAAGGTACCCGGGAAGTCCTCGATTTTTCCGTCGCGAAGCTCCCATATTCTGTTTGCAAAGCGGTTTATAAAGAATCTGTCGTGTGAGACGAAGAGAAGTGTCCCGTCAAAATCATCAACAGCTTGTTCGATCCACTCGCGGGAAGTGATGTCGAGGTGGTTTGTCGGCTCGTCGAGAATCAGAAAGTTTATATCACCCTCCATAAGCTCGCACAATTTAAGACGTGAGCGCTCGCCGCCTGAAAGAGTGTTTACGGGGTCAAAAACTTCATCACCGAAGAATAAAAATGATGCGAGCCTGTTTCTTGCCGTCTGGGTAGATATGTTCAGGTCATAAAGAAGCGTATCGAGGATAGTTCTTGTTTCGTCTGCAAATTTTACAACCTGCGGCAGCATTGCCGACTTTATCGATGGGTTATACATAACAGTGCCGAGGTCAGCATTAGACTTTTTTGCAATTATGTCAAGCAGGGTTGACTTTCCACTGCCGTTTTCTCCGATAAGTGCAATTCTGTCGCCGTTTTTTATAGTTAAGCCCAGGTCTGAAAACAGTGTCCTTTCTCCGAAGGATTTTTGAATGCCTGTAAGCTTAAGCACATTATCTCCCGAAAAAACTTTTGAATTAAACTGTGCAGACATGGAGGAGTGAACCTCTTTTGGCTTCTCTGTCCGGCGCATGCGCTCTATGCGCTTTTCGATTGCAAACGCGCGCACCTGGAGCTTTTTGTTACCAAGCCCCCAGCCGTGCATGCGCTCTGCGGTGGTTTGAAGGCGCTTAATCTGCGCCTGCTCCGCGTTGTATCTTTTTAATTGCTCGTCATATCTTGCTTCGCGCTCTGTAACATAAAAGCTGTAGTTTCCCGGGTAAAACTCCGCCTCGCCGTCAGAGATTTCGATTATGCGTGTCACACACTTGTCTATAAAAAATCTGTCGTGCGAGATTATGAAAACCGTGCCCTGAAAGCGCGGTAAGTATTCCTCAAGCCACTCTACTGCGTCCATATCAAGGTGGTTTGTCGGCTCATCAAGCAGCAGAATATCAGGGTCCTGCAAAAGCGCAGTCGCAATTGTTATGCGCGTCTTCTCACCGCCCGAAAGCGACGAAAAGAGCCGGCCGAGCATTTCGGAAGGGATACCGAGCCCGTTGCAGATTTTGCTTATACGCGTCTCAACGGAATATCCGCCCATGTGCTCAAATTTCGCACAGAGCTCGTCATATCTGCGCAGTATGTCCGGCGAAGGATTTGTCTTCATGTCCTCCTCAAGACTTCGCATGTCCTTTTCTATCTTATGAAGGCGAAAAAAAGCGCTGTGCAGAACATCAATAACTGTATATTCCGGTGGGTATACGGGGATTTGTGACACGATGGCAACAACGCGCCCCGACGGGATAGAGACCTTGCCGGAGTCATAATCGCACTCTCCGGCAAGTATCTTAAAAAGCGTTGTTTTTCCGCTGCCGTTATCGCCGAGAAGTCCGACCCGCTCACCGCTTTCAATATTGAATGTAAGGTTTTTAAGTACATGGTTTTCGCCGTAGAACTTGTTGAGATTTGAAACTGAAATATCCGTCATTTATTTTTGCCTCTTTTTTATAAGTTTTGCCGAGAGTATGCCTCGTACAAAAGCTATGTTTCCGCCATCAATGAGCTCAGGAAGTGTTTCTGTTTCATAATTTTCCTGACTGACGGCAATGTCGAGCGGGCCCAAAAGCGTGTTCAGACAGAGATGCAGAAATTCTCCCTTCGGCGTATCACCTGCATCAATGTATCGAACGCTCCCGGTCAGGACTTCGGCTGCAATTCCCGTGAGAAGGATATCGGCAGGAACGGTCTCGGAGTCATCGGCGGCAAGCATTCTGGAGTACATGCCGATAGGAGAAAAAGCGCCGAGTGCGGTTATGTCATCTCCGAGAGCGGAACGCATCGTATCCTCGTTTTTAAAAAAGGCAACAGAGTGGGGGATCATTGATATCTGAAAATCATATTCGTTCCCGATAGAAAAGTCGTTTGCGGCGAGTGCGCCCATTATGCGTGCGCAGACAAATTGCTCGGATTCGGGGACCTTAAGCATTGCCTTGCAGTCGAGTATATCGTCCCGTTCGGCGGAAAACTCGCGAGCAAACTCCATGTGCCAGACGGTCGCGCCGTTAAAATGCGGGTCAATATTGAGAAGGGATACACTCTTGCTTTCGTGGTCAAGCGATACGCGCTCCCAAATTTCCGCACCGCTTTTGTCGCTCCAGCAGGCATATGCGCCGCTCTCGACGGGGAGAATCTTTCCTGTGTTGAGTACAAAATCTGAAAGACGGTATACATCATCTTCACTTTTTATGTCAAAACCTATATTTTCAAAAACGGTTGCCATTTGTAAATCCCCCTAAATAGTTTATAGGGATTATTGTACCATATTTTACAAAAAAATTCCACTGTTAAACGGGGCTCAGACCGAAGTAAACAATAAGTCCCTGATATATGGCGTTTGCAAAAGCATACTGGTCGTTTTCAAGCTTTACGGCGTCATCTGCATTCGAAATATATGCGAGCTCAAGAAGGACTGCGGGCATATCGGTGTTGCGCAATACATAGAGCGACGGACGGGCAAAAACGCCGTTATTCTTTGTCCCGAGTCGGCTTACAATGGAGTTTAAAAGGTCCTCCGCGAGAAAGAAAGCCTCTGTTCCTGCCCGATATACATACATTTCAGTTCCGTTAACATTAGGATTTGTATTTGCGTTGACATGTATGCTGAGAAAGTAGTCGGCAGGCCAGGAGTTTGCTGCGTTAATGCGCGCGGCAAGGCTTGTTGCGTTGCTTGTTCCGAGCGTTGTGTCCGCTGTCGGGCGTGACACGCGAGCCTCAAAGCGCGGGTCACCGTCAAGTATGTTTTTTAGATAAATGCCGACATTGTATGTTATATCCTGCTCGCGAAGCCCGAAGCCCTCAGCTCCTGCATTAACCCCCGATGGATTGTGTCCCTGGTCGATAAAGATTTTAATTGCCATGAAGGCACCTCCAGAAGTAGTTTTATATGTTACTATACGGCGAAAATTGTGTAAAGTTTCGGAAATATAATATTTTCGGACTTGCAGACAGCGTTGTAAGGAGAGAAAATATATGCAGCTTTAGCAAACAAAAAACGCCATGAAACCGAGGGGTTTCAAGGCGTTTTATGGAGCTGTTAACCGGATTTGAACCGGTGACCTCTTCCTTACCAAGGAATAAAAAATACAGCATTTATGCGATGTTGAGGAGTTTTGACTACTTTTTGACTACTTTTATAAAATCTGCTTGATATACTCTTCCATTTTGAGCATCTGCTCAGACTGTCTTTTCTTCCAAATGTGGGTGTAAATGTCCTGGGTGGTTGATGCCTTTGAGTGTCCGAGCTGCTGCTGTGCAGTTTTTACATCGATTTCGGCATCATACAACATTGTGGCGTAAGAATGGCGGAGCTGATGCGAGGTTACGGTCAGGCCCGTTTCTCTTCTGTATCGGTCATATGCTCGCCTGAACGCGGTTGCGCTCATCGGCTTATCTCCGTTTCCGAAGATGTAGCCTTTCTTGTTCATTACATAAGGAACAAGCGCATCGGGAAGATATATCCTTCGTTTGCTTGTTTCGGTTTTCGTGTCCTTAATTTCAGGCTGATTGTGTTTAAATACGACTGCTTTATCTACGGTTATTTCTTTCTTATCAAAATCAAAGTCGCGGTCGGTGAGGGCGAGAAGCTCCTCACGGCGCATACCTGTAAGAACTGCCATAAAAGCATAAAGCCCGAAGTGCTTGTCGACGGATTGAAGAACGACCTTTACTTCTTCGGGTGTGGCGGCTTCCCTGCGTTCCTGGCGAAGACCCTTCGGAACGGTAACGGTTGCGCAGGGGTTGGTGGTGATGATGCGGTTATAAATCGCGAAATCAAATATCTGGGAGAGCACGGATTTGTTTATTGATACAGTGTCCTTGGCGTAACCCTTCTTCTTGAGGTCCTTTAAAAACAAGTCAACATCATATGGGGTGATTTTAGCTATTTGCATGTTAGAGAAATATGCTCTTATTTTTTTTAGACATACGCTGTATTTGCATGCGGTATTATAACTGATTTCGGGGAAGTGCTCATTTTCCCATTGCTCGGAGATTGTTTCAAACAATGCAAGGGTTTCTTTCTCACTATTCAGTCGGAGTATTTGCGCGTTAAAATCCTGAATTGCCGTTTTTTCTGTTTTGGCGGTGCTGTAAATCAGCTTGCTTTTTCCGTTGGGGAGTTTTATTCGCTTCTGCCAGCGGCCGTCGGGGCGTCTTTTCATAATATCACGTCCGTAAAAGAATTAAATTCATATGAGAGCGGGAATTCTCCTTTATTTATTTTGTTTTTCCTTTTGAAGGGAATATGCGTGCGTGTGCCTCTGCAAGTCTCCTCTGAAAATCCTCTTCGGGGGTTAAAACCGGAGGCGGGTTTTCGGAGAGTGGGGGTTCTTCTCTTTTTATTTTTTCTTGGATAGGAAATGCAGGGGTCAATCTATTTTTTGTTTCGTAAAATGGATTTTATTTTCTCGAACAGTTTAAACAAGAAGTCAATGGTTGGTTCGAGTATATAGGAGTAAATCCATGCCAATAAATAAATAAAACCTATAAGAAAAGCGATGGAACCCAAAAAAGAGATTAAAAATTTTACACCTTCGCGCAGGGAATCTACAAAATCATTACTTTTGTTTGAAGAGCGGACTTTTTTCTTTATTATAATCGGATTTTTGGTCGGAGGGTCATATGGAGGTTTAAAGTAGTCATTGGAAGAATTCGAAGAACTTTCCGGAGAACTTCTTCCTGCGTATTCTCCGGTGTGGAAGTGGTATTTGCCCGTAGAACGGTCCCAATGACCGCCGTTTGTGTCAGTTTTTCCGGAATGAGCGAAAACAGGAGAAAAGAAGAGAGTTAAGCACAGAAAAAATAAAATTGTCAATAAAGCATGCTTTTGTCTCATTACGGTGAAAACCTTTCAAAATAGCATTCAGAAGAAAGTTTTTTAAATTTGTGCGCAGTTCGACAACGTGGCAGATGATGCGTATGGGCTTCAGTGTCGTATTAAAATTTAACAGAAATATAAAAAATAACAATGGCGATATTTGCGAGAATGCCGATTTCAGCGATTACGGTTGACGCTATATCACATTCAGCATTATATGTATAAATAAAAAGGTCTTCGGTTGTGTCAAAACCGTCTTTTATAAGATTCCTGAGAACGATTTTTGCAATAATTCTATCCAAAATAAATGTTGCAATTATGGCACACAAAATAAAAAGAAGTACATTCCCAAAAGAAATGGTTATAGCAAAATGGATAATAAACGCCAATAATAATAAAATGTTCAAAAAGGAAAAGATGCTGAGTATATTCGCTACTGTTTTGCTTGAACCTGTGAAATGTCCGGCGGCATAAATTTGTTTATGTGTAGAAAAGAAGAAAATTACAAAAAGAATGAAATAAAGATACATAAAAAATCTCCTTTATATTTTTCAACATGTCGGCAAACCGCGACCTGCTGATGTCTTACTTCTTTATAATGTCAATTTGCGGGGTGCATACTTTGCAGGGAGTATGAGTGTATAATACCTCGCTTGCCGAGACCTTTTTTGCTTTAGCGTTTCCGGAAACAAATTGACAGTCAGCCGTGTGGTACTTGCTTCCTGATGGAGTTATGTACACAACGGCGGTTTCCTGTATCGGTTTCTGAGGGAGTTCTGATTTTTTGGAAAATAAAAGGCCCCGAGAAATCAGAGCACCTGCCAAAAACGCTATTAAAACAAGAAAGACCGTTAGAAGCTTTGGAGAAATGCTGCTCTTGTAATGCAACACCTCGTACGCAAATGCATCGGCTTCCATTTCACAGGTGAAACCGTCTTTCACGGAATGCTGTGCGGTATGCCCCAGAAGAATGTGACCGAGCTCATGCAGCAAAAGAAATATCTTTTCATATTCCGTTGCAGACGAGGTGATAAAAATGAATTTCACTTTTGAATCAAAGGTAAAAGCTCTTCGTTTGGATGCAAGCTCCTGAAGATTATAAGCAGAAAGCTCTATTTTCCCTTCGGGAGAATCATACATTAAAACCGAATAACCTGCACGCCCGGCATAATCTTTGACAGCATCAAAGGTTATGCCGTTTTTCTTTATCCTTCGATACAAAGCTTTTGCTTTATACTTAACCAAACAAACCACTCCTTTTTTACATTTACAAGGTGCGGAATGCCGGCATGTCTTATCAGTCAGGAATTTTCGGTTTTTCCAAAGGCTCGTTGACGAGGATATCTCCGCCATGGGCGACGGCCTTAAACCGAGGAAGCTCGTCAATGGAAACAGTATTGACATCAGAGCGGGAGCGCTCATAACTCTTTTCTATAATCGAAGCGACAAGCTCGCGGTCACGCTCATCGAGAAAGGACAGCTTGTCTATATGAGACTCGGGGTCGTCGGTTCTGCCGAGGAGATAGTCGACGGAACAGCCGAGATAGTCTGCTATTTTAGCAAGACTATCGGCTTTAGGCATAGAGGTCTTCATATTGGACATTGTGTTGTTGCCCAATTCAACATCCTTTAATAGTTTTTGCATAGATATATTTTTACTTTTTGCTAAATTTTTTATCCTAATTGATATGTTGTTGGATATATACAAAAAACACACCTCACTTTTGTGTATATTGCTGATTTCTCTAAACTTATACGAAAAACACTTTACATTCTCTAAGTTTAGAGATATAATACACTCACAAGGTTGATTACAACTTGAGTATAACACACGGGAAGTCGAAAAGCAATGAAAAAGGAGATGACAATATGAGCATAGGAGAAAAGCTCAGAGAGCTGAGAGAAGCGCGGGGACTTACCCAGCGCGAGGTTGCAAGCAAAATATTTATTACGGTTTCGATGTACAGCGCGATTGAAACGGGAGTAAAGCAGCCATCATTAAATGTTGCGCTGGCTCTGGCGCACTTTTTTGAAACGGATGTAGAAACCCTTGCAGGGGTTAAGTAGGAAGGAGAGCGGGTGCTTGCGGTATGAAAGTAATTGATAAAATACGCTCTATGACTACGGAGGAAGTGGCGGAGGTAATCTACAGGTTTGACTTGTATGAAGGTGAGTTTGATTCCTTCTGCCGGAAAAGGCTTGTTGTGAGTGAAAATGACGATTTGGAGTGTCCGTATGATTATGAGCATTGCGAAGTCTGCATAAAAGAGTGGCTTGAAAGCGAGGTTGCGGAAAAATGACAGACCTTTTAACGGATGAAGAGCTTGACGGGATTGCTAAAGAAATATATCAGGCGGTTATGGAGACGGAGGAGAAGGACGATGCCGAGTTGTGAGATGAGTGCAAGGGAGGAGATAATATGTCACGCGAAAAGCCGTATTTCCGCGAAACGGTAGCGGATATTATTGAGAGGACGGGAAAGGTTGTTCTCGGCGTATATGATGTTAAGAACTATCTGAAAGTCGGGCACAACAAGGCGGCAGAATATCTCGACGGAGAGAAGAAAATCACGGTTTATCAGCTCGCACAGAAGCTTATTTAAGGAAAAAAACAGCACATGGACAGAGTGAAAAGCTATGAAAGAAGTTGCGTACATATCAATGTTGGGCTGATGTCCCGGTATCAGAGGGAATAACTTGCTGCGGCGACGCTGGATTTAATTAATGGAATTTTAGCGCAACCGGGAGGGAGAGAGCGCCTGGATAAAGAGGGGGATAAAAAGGAATGGCAGTTTCAAGGAAAAAGAAAAAGGATTACCATGTTTGCGAGTTCTGCAAGATGCATCCGTGTGCGTACACGATTCTCGGTGAGGTTGAATACGGAACGCATTGCCGAAGCTATGTAACGGATACGAAGAAGATTGAGAATGATAAAAGAAAGGGTGAGCCCTTAAGCCTTGAGCTGCGGCAGCTGTTGGGAAGGTGAAAAAATGAGAGAATCAATAGTTCTGACGCTGGCGATTGCAACGGCATGTGTTGCAGAGTGCATTCCGCTGCTTCTGACAGGAGCTGCGATTACGGTACTGGCGGCGATTGGGGGGAGAAACAGATGCTAAATAAAGTAATTTTAATGGGACGGATAACGAGAGACCCGGAGCTACGGCACACACAGAGCAATGTCCCTGTTATGTCTTTTACTCTGGCTGTTGACAGAGGTTTTAAAAAAGACGGACAGAATACGGATTTTATAAATATTGTCGCGTGGAGAAATACGGCTGAGTTTGTTTCAAAGTGGTTTTCAAAAGGTCAGCTTATGGCATTGAGCGGAAGGATTCAGACGAGGACATATAAAGACGGAGACGGCAACAATAGAACCGTTGTTGAGGTTGTCGCGGATGAGGTTTTCTTTGCCGAGAGAAAGAGCATCGGAACGGAAAGAGAACAAGGGAACGAATTTTTGCCGCCTGCAGCTGATGATTTTGAAGAGCTTGTCGGAGACAATGAGCCGTTACCATTTCCGGGAGAGGACTTTCGGTGAGGGAGATATTGAAAGAAATATAAAAAGGAGAAAGAAAAATGGAAAACTACTTGACGCTAAACGGAAAAAGGATTGACCTGACCGATGAGCATGTCAGAGAAATTGAGAGCAGCTTCGATTTTAACCAGGTAAGGCTTTCAGAAGTCGCGGAGGGTGACCCTTTCAAAATCGGTGAGCACGAATTTGTTGTTCTCGAACACTGCGCGGAGCTCACGAGAATAATCCTTAAAGGCCTGCTCCCGGAGAAATCTACTTTCGGCAAAAACAACAACTTTGCAGATGATGAGTGTGTTGTGAGAGAAAAGCTTGAGGCGTTTGCCGATGAAATCGGCGCTATTGCAGGCGGGGATAATCTTGTTGAGCATTGCGTTGACTTGACATCAGATGACGGCCTCGATGATTACGGTGATGTTGAAGCAAAAATGTCGCTTCTGACGTGCAATCTCTACCGTAAATATGTCAGAATCCTCGATAAGCATAAGGTGGACGCATGGTGGTGGCTTATAACTCCGTACAGCACACCTACGCACGATGATGCAAACTGGATTAAGTGCGTTTCGCCGTCCGGCAGCATCTTCGACTTTAGCTACGACAACTATTTCGGCGTTCGTCCGTTTTGTATCTTAAAATCTAAAATCTTTGTATCTAAATAAGTAAAGGAGAGAAAGAAAATGAAATTATCAGAAGTAAAGATTGGTAAGCTTTTCAAGGTTGGGGGTATCGAGTTTATAAAATTCAGTTGCGACGGAGATAAAACAATCGCGGTTGCAAAGGAATGTGTTTTTGATTCAGATTTTGGCAAAAACAACGACTTTGCAAAAAGTTTTATATTGAAGCGTTTGAAGGATGAGATTTTGCCGAAGCTTGAAGCTGAGGTCGGAGCAGAAAATATACTCGAACACGAAGTAGATTTGACGAGCCTCGACGGTCTAAAGACATACGGCAACGTAAAAAGCAAAATCAGTATCCCGACATTCGATTTTTACAGGAATAATGTAAGCATGTTCGACGAGCACAAATATGATGGCTGGTGGTGGCTTGCTACACCCGAAACTACTCCTGAGCATGGAAATGACTACTGGTGTCGTTGCGTTTCGCCGTCCGGCTTCAGCATCAATCACTACTGCCACGATTACGGCGCGCGTCCGTTTTTGATTTTTGTATCTTCTATCTCTGTATCTTGTGAGGACTAACGATGGCTGACACTGAACTGAAGGTGATAGTCAAGGCAAAGGAACTGGCTGTACATTCATTTAAGCTAGCGGTAAAGGCTGAATTAGCAGAAATGGAGAGTGAGAGGGAATGACCTCTGTACTTATAAGCATACAGCCGAAGTGGTGCAAGCTTATCGCAAGCGGTAAAAAGACGGTTGAGGTCAGGAAGACAAGACCGAAGCTTGATACGCCGTTCAAGTGCTACATATATTGCACAAAAGACAATTCTTTTGCAGAAAAAACTTTACGAGGCTTTGATGCAGACGGAAAGGCGATATATTACAAAGCTAACAAAGGCAAAGTCATAGGCGAGTTTGTGTGTGACAGAATATCCCCGATTGCAATGCCCGGCTATGAAATGGTTGATGTTGTCGATTGTGAGGAGTCTTGCCTTTCTCCGAAAGAAATGCTCGATTATGCACAATGCAAACCTCTCTACGGCTGGCACATATCAAACCTTGTAATCTATGACGAGCCGAAGGAGTTGAGCGAGTTTAGGTATTATAATGTCAGGGCATATATTGATAAAAACGGATACATAATGCCAACGCACGAAATTATAAGACCACCACAGAGTTGGTGCTATGTCGAGAAAGGCGGTGGATCTGATGCGTGAGAGATTGATAGAGTTGTTAGAATCTACACGATATTGGGGAAGTGGCACATCCGAGGAGATTGCCGATTATCTTCTCGCAAACGGTGTAATAGTTCCGAAGTGCAAGGTGGGAGATATGGTATATGTAGTAGATAAAGGACTGAATGTGTGGTGGAAAGGATATGTGATTGCATGCTATGCGTCAGGAAGCGAGATGCGATTTACAGTAGAATTAGGAGACGGCGATGTTATTATCTATGAGGAGAATGAGACATTCCTCACCAAAGAAGAAGCAGAACAGGCATTGCAGAAAGAGGGTGGCGAATAGTGAAGTGGTTGGATAAATATGGATACGAGATAATTGTTACCCTTGCGGTGGTTGTCCTTTTAGTTTCTTTTGTTGTTCCTTTTTGCATTGGAATAGGAAAAGAGATGTGGCAATGGGCATTAGGTTGAAAGGCGGTGCGGAGTGATGGCTGAATTATTGCCTTGTCCGTTTTGCGGCGCAACATATAATCAAAGTGCCGTAACCGGCGGCGTAAGTATATTCCGAAGCCCTGAAACGGGGTGCTTCCGGGTACATTGCCATAAATGCAATACAACATCTGATTGGTGTGATACGGAAAGGAAAGCAAGAAACAGGTGGAACAGGCGCCATAACCCGACCGGGAAAGGCGATGAGGGGAAAGGAGCAGGTGAAAAGAGGCGAGGAAGGCGGCCGATGCCGAGAAATCCTGTGTGGGCGGTTGACCCGTTCAGCCGGGACAGGAGCGTTACCTCTGCGCTTATCTCGATGTGCATAAAAGAGGATTTTAATCAGACGCTTCCTGAGCTTGCAAGGAAGCTGTCGGAGCTGAAGGACAGGCCTCAGAGCGAGTGCCTGGCAGTGCTTCGGGATTTGAAAAAACGCGGACATCTGGGGTATTGGGATGACAGCTTTACATTTAACCTCTGGCCTGCGAAGAAGAAGCATAATCCGTAAACTTGCAGAAATATTCAAGAGCAAAAACGAGGTGAGGAGAAAGTGAAGAGAGTTAAGCGGACGGTATTTGCCGGGGCGGTATGCGAACAGATTGTATATACCGTTGCCGACAACACGGTAAATCTCGAGAAATCAAAGCCGAAGCCGAGATTCAAAAACGATGAGGAGCGGGAGCGACACAATACGGAGATTGCACGCCGGCACCATGCGCAGCAGTTCAACAATACATTCAGAGCGGGAATTTCTCTTTACTCAACACTCACCTTTGATGACGCGCATGAAGTACATACTTGGCCTGAAGCGCGGAGAATAAAGTATGCATTTATCCGAAGGCTCAGACGCCGCTTTCCTGATGCAAAAATCAAATTATATATGGGAAGAGGAGCTTCAACCGAGCGCATACATTTTCATATGGTATCGGACGGAATCCCGGAGGAGACTATCCGCGAGCAATGGATATACGGAGAGATAGTCAGCATTAATAAGCTCCGCGCACACAACACATATAATAAGCAGGACTACGGCGCAGACTTTACGGGTCTTGCAAATTACTTATTTAATCACTGGACGAAGGAGCAGGGCGGACACAGGTATTACCGCTCGAGGAACATAGAAGCGCCCGAAAAGGAGCGCGTGACGCTTATAAGACGCGATTACAGCGTGGACAAGCCTCCGAGAGCTCCGAAGGGATACAAGCTCGTCGAGCGGGAGAGCAATGAGTTCGGGTACCTGTATTTTAAATATGTTAAAATTCCGGAAAAGGAAAAGCGGCATTCTAAGTGCTGAATGCAAAGCTGAGCTGTTGCAAAAAGCTTTTTTCAGGAAACGGAGAGGGGCAAGCGGGCGGCAGAAAAGGCCGCCTGTAGAAAAACTTGTAAATGTGTAAAGTTTTACGACCGCAAACATAAAGAGAAAGAGAATATCTGACGGAGAAGCAAAAGCGGCCGATAAAAACAGAAATGTTGAGAAATGTTGAGTCTTCTCGCGCGGAGAGGCGCACGCGCGTTTATTATTCGCGCGCATGGGAAAGGCTTTGAAAAGTTGACGGAAAATAAACAAAATGCTATAATATTCACAGATTCAGGCTTTAAAAAGGGGTGAAAAGCGAAATGGACTACAGGGTGCTCGCTGTTGATGAGCTGAAACGGTACCGGAAAAACTGCATTGCGGAGAAAATTACGAAAAGCAAAATTATCGAGTATGAGACTGCTCTGAAATCAAGCGGAAGCGGAGCAGGCGGGACAACCCCGAACAGCGGGGGAGGAAATAAAACAGAGCATAAATGGCTGAGCCTCATTGCAAGCATCGAAGATGAGAAGATGAGGTTTAAAAAGGTTGCCCGGGAGGTCAGACGCGTGGAAAGCGCGATGTCCGTGCTTTCTGACGGAGAGGCGAGGATTCTGCGCCTTGCCTGTATAGAAGAGCGCAATATGGACGAGATAGCAGCAAACGAGCATATGAGCCGCGCAACGGCATACAGGCTTCGCGACAGCGCCCTTATAAACTTTACAAGAGCTTTTTACGGAGCTGTTGTAACATAAATTGAGACAAAAATGAGACACACAAAACGGAAAAGTGTGGTACAATGATTATGATAGCAAAGGCTGACGGCGGATGTGTTTTCCGCTGTCGGTCTTTTTATATGCAAAAGGGGCAGAACAAATGGAGAAAGAAAAGCTGCTCCGATTTGAGGAGCTTGAAAAAAAGATTTCGCCGAAGGAGAGACGGTTTATAGAGGAACTTGAGGTTGACGGGTGTAAAGCTGATGCGGCACTCAGAGCAGGATATGGAAAGACTCGCGACGGAGGGGAAAACAGGCGCAGTGCGGCTACCCAGGCATCGAGAATACTTGCCCGCGAAGATGTTGCGGAATACAGGGCGCTCAGAGCGACGCTGATATATGAGGAGCTCGGGCTTTCGGCAAACACCATTATGAGCGAGGCAGCAAAGGTGTACAGAAGATGCATGACTAAAGAGCCGGTGCTGGAGTGGAACTCCGAAACAAAGGAGTGGGAGGAAAGCGGCGAGTGGAGATTTGACAGCAAGGGAGCGCTGCGTGCTCTGGAGCTCATGGGAGAGCATCTCGGTATCGGCAAAAAAGACAATGACCCGGGCGAGCATGAGGTTAATGTCAACATCAATGTTGTTGATAAAGTCGGAGGAAAAGAAAAAAACACGGTATAATGCGCGAGACCAGCGCTTTATATAAAAATTTTTTACAAAGGAGCGTTGACCATGTTTGAAGAGACCAATCAGACGATGGAAGTAAACGAAACGGAAGGTCTTCCCGAAAATCTTTTTGACGATGAGGAAGCGGATACGGAGCACACTTCCGCATCTGAAGAGGAAAACGGAGGAGATTCCGGCGATGTGCAGAGCACGGTGGAAAGCGGAGAAAACGGCGGAAACCACGCCGGAGGAAGCGCTCATGAGGGTTCTGCACTGCGCGTTAAGTACAACGGCGAGGAGCGGGATTTAAGCCTTGAAGAAGCGAGGACGCTTGCTCAGAAGGGGCTTAATTACGACCATGTTGCAGCGGAACGCGACAGGAACCGAATGGCTTTTGACTTTTTGCGGGAGCGTGCAAAGAGTGAGGGCATGACGGTTGAACAGTTAATCGAGAAGGAGCGCGAAAGGACAGAGGACCGCAGGCTTGAGGCAAGAATGTCGGAGATACGGGCGCGTGATGACGACGCGTCTGAGGAGACGGTTAAAAGTCTGGCGCAGCTTCAGCTCGAAGCTGAAAAAAACCGCGAGGAGCGGGAGAGGGCAGAAGCTCTCGAAGAGGAAAACAGAGCAGAAATTGAAGGTTGGAACAGGCTGTTCAGGGAACACCCTGAGCTTATAGCTTCAGATGGCGGCGCAAAGGTGACGCAGGGCGTTTTTGCCCTTGTCAGGAAAGGGCACAGCCCGACTGAAGCTTATTATATAGAGCGTAACCGCGAGCTTGAGGAGCAGAACAGAATATATGCATCTGCAAATGCTGCCAAGAAAAAGAGTATCGGCTCGCTTGCGGGAGTTCAGAACACGGACGAGGACGATTTCCTTGCCGGGTTTGATGCTGAATAAGGCTGTTTCATATTTCTTTTTTTGACAATAACCTCCGTGACGGAGGAGAAAAGAAAGAAGGATTTTTAAGATGGCTATAAACTTACATGCAAAATACGATAAAAAGATTCAGTCAAGATTTGTCAGAGAGTCACTCCTTGCGGGAGTTCTCGACAACTCATACAGCTTTACCGGGGTAAAGACGGTTAAGATTTCCACGCCTGTAACCGTTCCCATGACGGATTACACACGCAGCGGCGCTAACCGCTACGGCACACCGACGGAGATGCAGGACATCGTTCAGGAGCTTACGCTCACACAGGATAAGAGCTTCTCCCTTACGATTGACAAGGGCAACAACGAGGACCAGAACGGGATTAAGGAAGCCGGAAAGATGCTTTCTCTCCAGATTTCCGAGCAGGCAGTGCCGCTTATGGACAAGTACGGATTTGCAAGACTTGCGCAGATGGCGGGAAAGATTGTCGGCAACGGTACCGCGCTTACAAAAGCCAACGTATGTGAGCGCATCACGGCCGGCACGACACATCTTGACGACAATGAGGTGCCGAGCTCCGGACGCACACTCTTTGTTCCGAGTGATACATATGCAAAGCTTCGCCTTTCTGATGAGTTTCAGAAGTGCGACGGACTTCTGGATAAGTCACTCTCAAAGGGACAGGTCGGGACATATGACGGAATGCGCGTTGTCAAGGTACCGAGCGGAAGATGGCCTGCAAATGTGAACTTCATAATCGTTCACAAGAGAGCGGCATGTGCACCTGTTAAGCTCAATGACACGAAGCTTCACACGGACCCGCCGGGCATTTCGGGAAATCTCCTTGAGGGAAGACAGTATTACGACCTCTTTGTGTTTGGTGCAAAGTGCGACGGCGTATATGTCGACATCAACACAGGAAGCGGCGGCGGCACGATTTGCGCCGTTCCTACACTTACGGCAAAGGCACTCGCAACCGCAACGAGCGGCGCGACGGTCAAGTATACCGATGACGGCACAGACCCGCGCTACTCCGCGACCGCAAAAATTTACACGGCAGATTCGCTTTCGGGTGCTGCAAGCGGCACAAAGATTCGCGCGTATGCTTATAAAGAAGGGGCATTTCCTTCAGAGGTGCTCAATGCTGCAATTTCGTAGCAGCGGTATAACGAAAAGGGAGAGCGGACGCTCTCCCTTTTCGGACTTAATTTGATTTCAGTTCGGAGGCATTGTCTGCGAAGTGAAATCAAAAAAACAGGAAAAGGAAAGGGTGAGGACATATGACAGGGGAAGAGATTTACGGGATTGCGCTCTCGTATGTGTTTGAAAGAAAGAGAGAAGATGCCGACTATGAGGAGTTTTTCCCGGTGTTTTTAAACACCGTAATGCAGGAGGCTCTGGCATATGAGAATATGATACGGAGGAAAAGCGGGAAGGCTGCGCTGGTAACGGCGCCCAAAATTACAAAAAGCGAAATGAATGATGAGCTTGATTTTTCTGAAAGCTTATGCCGCGTTGCCTTGCCGTACGGCGTGGCGTCATTCTACTGCCAGGACGACGGAGACAGCTACCGCGCGGCAGATTACAGAAACAGGTTTATAGTAGCACTCGGCGACGCGGTCGGAGGCGTTCATATGAGCGACATCGAGGACGTTTACGGATACGGCGCGGCACTTGAAAATTAAGAAAGAAACGGAGAAGCGGTACTATGAACGGAAATATTATTGTGATGGCTATAGGCTTTGTGCTCGGCGCAGCTTGCGCCATTATCGTAATTGGTGTGATGTTCTTTTCATCCGAGGCTGAGAAGGACTGCGAAGGAGCAGAAGACGCAAGAGAGGCTGAGGCGGAGAAGGGCACAGATGAGGAAGCGGAGCGTCAGGAGCTTTTAAAGAGACAGTGGGAAAACTTTTTTATATACGACGGCACGGAAAAAGACCAGATGCCGATAGGAGATGAATGAGAAATGCCGAAGACAGTCAATATCGGAGCGCCGACATCACCGGCAGTATACACAAAAAAATACGGAAGCTTCCGCGGTGTTGATTTCTCGCAGAGTGAAACGATGGTCGACGACAGCCGCTCTCCGCATGCGGTGAATGTTATATCAGACACGGGAGGATTTCCGGAAAAGCGCCTCGGCTGGAGAACGCTTAAAACACTCGGCGGAAGAATTAACGGAATATATCACTACAAGGGAATTGTCACGCAGGAAGCGGAGACAGGGGGAGAAGAAGATACAGAGACACTCGTGGATTGCTTTGTTATCCACGCGGGGACAAAGATATATTCATGGAGCGGGAGAGAGGCGGACGAGCCGACGGAGCTTCTCTCAGGAATAAACGATGCGCGCTCTTGCGGAAGGTATTTCAAGGAAAGGCTTTTTATCCTGACGGGCGCGGAGTATCTGGAATACAACGGCATAACCTGCGTGAGAGTTGAGGAGGGAGAAGGGACATATGTGCCGACGACATGGCGTGGGCGCAGCACGGCGGTTGACGGTGACCAATATTGGGAGTGGTACGCTGGAGGCGGTACTGACGGGACGGCGGGGAGCGCGTATCAGGAGGTCAATATTGCTTCGCCAAAAAGGAAAAACACATTCAGAATACCAGTAGACTACGGATATGCGAGGTACATTTTTCTTGACGGTAAAATCAAAGCCGGGACAAGAGTGAAGATGACATATATTCCGACGGGAAGAGTCTATTTGGATGTGGTTATGCCTGAAAGCGGAGATTCTGCATACTACGAGGTCAACGAGGGCTTTTTTGGTTTTGCAAATGGTACTTATTCTACAAATCCGCCAAAGGTAAGAATCGGAAACGCGAAAGCAAATAAAGAATTGGGACTGGGAGCATGCGGTTACATTATGGGAGTAATGAGACTGAGCAAAATTACCAGTTCAAAACCTGCCGAGGGAGAGGATAATTTCTGTATTGAATATATCGCGGAGGGTGGAGAAAGCGCGGGTGCGATTTCAAAATGTACGGTTATGGATGTTTTTGAAAATCGCATTTTTTATTCAGGTAATCCCGACTTTCCGAATACGGACTGGCACAGCGAGCTTAACGAGCCGACATATGTATCGGACTTAAGCTATACGAAAATCGGTCTGGAATCATCTTCGATTATCGGCTATCTCCGCACGGGAAGCGAACAGGCCGTTTTGAAAGGTGACGGCGAGGACGCGACCATATATATGCGTTACCGCGCGGAGGACGCGGAGGGGAATGCCCTGTTCCCGATACGGCAGGGAACCTCGGGAATAGGCGCGGTTGCAAGGAATGCGGTATGCACGATGCTTGATGACCCGCTGTATCTCTCCCGCAACGGCGTATATGCAATAGCACAACAGGACATTTCAAGCGAGCGGGCGCTGAATATACGCTCGACACGCATAAACAAAAAGCTTTTAAAGAACATGAACCTTGAAGATGCCTATATGTGCACATGGAGAGGAAATCTCATGCTCTTTATAAACGGCGAGTGCTATGTGGCAGATGCTGCGCAAAAGACATATGCAGGGAATAAGACCGGCACATTTGAATACGAATGGTATTTCTGGACGAACATTCCCGCAAGGGTTGCCTTTGAGTATGAGGGCGTGCTTTATTTCGGAACAGAAGACGGGAGGCTTTGCCGCTTCAACGACGATATGAAGAACTCGCGGGGCGAGATTATGTCCTCAGCATACTCTGATGACGGCGAGGCCATAATTGCGGAATGGGCAACAAACCTGTCGGACGACGGGGATTTTATGAGGCTCAAGACAATGAAGAAAAAAGGCTCCGGGGTTATGCTGAAGACATACAACCGCTCGGGGATTAAGGTTTGCATAAAAACCGACAGGGATTTTAAGCGCGAGATTCTCGAAAAAAGCACCGGCATATTCAACTTTGAAGACCTTGATTTTAACGATTTCACATTTAATACATCGGAATACTCTGTTATACCGTTTAATGCTAAATTCAAAAAGTACAAAGCGATACAGGTTATATGCCGCAATGACAAGGTAAACCGGGCATTCGGCGTGCTCGGAATAATAAGACGATATGTAATCGGTAATTTTTCAAAGTAAAGGAGAGAAAAACATGGGAGTAACAAAGACGGTTTGGTGGGATAAAAACAACAATCAGCATGACGGCTGGATAAAAGACGGAAAGACCTATGTGGACGAGGCAGCAACAACGCGTATTCCGGTCGGCTCGACTTCGCAGACTGCCGGAGGAACATATAAAATGACCGCGAACGGCGGGATTCCCACATATGCAACGGCAAAAAATCAGTATGAGGCAAAAAGCCAGGCGGCGATTAATGCATATGAGGCGGCGGGGAATATTCAGCAGGAAAGGATAAGCCGAGCGACAAATGCGGCGGTTGCCGCGCTTCATCGACAGAAGAGGATTGCAGAGGAAAACAGAAGGGATGCGGATGAGGCGGCGCGTGATGCATATATAAAGGCGGCAAACCCATTCGGCGCCATGGAGGAGCAGAGGGTAAAGCTGGGACTTGACGAATCGGGATATTCGGAAAGCTCGAAGCTCAAGCTTGCGAGCGCTTACGGAGAGCAGCTTAATGAGAATCTGCGCGCGATGAATGAACAGCTCCGCAATCTTGATGTTCAGATAGCTCAGGCAAAGGCGAGCGGGAAGTATGAGCTTGCAAATATTTACGAGAGCCGCGCACAGAACATACTGCAGCAGCAGATAGCGCTGCAGGGAAATATCTACTCCGGGGACATGCAGGCAATGGGACAGGCGGAGAGCGTGCGCCAGTTTGACGAGCAGATGGCAGCACAGAAGGAACAGGCAGAGAAGAACAATAAATGGAATCTCGCGTTGATGTTTATTGAGAACGGTAAAGATGCTTCGTTTATATCGGAGACGCTTGGAATCCCGCAGGCTGATGTCAATACGCTTATAGCGGCGGTGAACGCTGACAAAAATAAAGCAAGCTACGGCGGCGGGGGGAAGCCGAAGGTAGAGGATGTGCTTTCGACAATGCTTTCTTTTGAGAATGAAAACGAGGCGAGGGCGTATTTACTCTCGCTTAACAAGTACGACGCGGATGAGCGAGCTGAGATGATGGAGTTATACGAGGCGATGAAAGAACAGGAGCAATCACAGGCATATCAGCAATCACTTGTCGCACATAATTCCAGATACGGCACAGCCTACGATTCGGTTTGGAGCAATGTCAGAAGAATGCTCGATAAAGGAAAGACACAACAAGAGATTATTAATTATATCACTTTATTTGCCGATAACGGACTCACAGATGAGGGAGTTAAGCAGATAGAGAAAAACTTAGGCTGGGATAAAAATGACGGATAATCAGGAAGGAGAGCTTTTTTGTGGGAATACTTGTTGACAGCATAAATGAAGAAAGAAAAAGAAAGCAGCAGCAAAGGAGAATATATTGGGAAAGAAAGCTTACAGCTGACGCCGCTGCAGCTGAGGGGAAGGGGCGAAAGGCGGCGTATTCCGCGCCTGAGCCGAAAACTGCCGAGGAAAAAGAAGCGGAACTGAACTTCAGGGAAGCGAACAGAAGTGTTAAGTATTCCATGATTCCGGAAGTCAGAGAGGGAGCAATCAAGCGCGCTGAAGCCGCCGGGGATACGGAGAAGGCGCGCGAGCTTTCGTTTGCAAAGGACATTGAGAGGTGGGCAGATTCTCCGGCAGTCAGAGAAGCCGCGCAAAGAGCTCACGATTATGAGTTCAGGGCAGCGATAGAACGAGGGGATGAGAATCCGCATTTAGACGCTGAAAAGGCAGGGCAAGCCGTTCTTGACACATACAACAGCATGGCACAGAAAACGCGCGACGATTTATACAGTTACCGTCAGGGGGAAAAGAAGAAGGGCCTTGAAAATGTGCGAAGTTCACCCGATTTTGCAAGCGGTGTCCGTGCAGGAACAAGCATCACTCCGCGCAGCTGGGGGAAAGCATCGGAAATACTGAACTATATGAACGGCGATGATGTGTATCGTGCACAGCAACATCTTACAGCGTCTAAGGGCGCGACTGAGTACCGGCTCGGACTAAACATCGACAAGATGAGCGAAGACGAGAAGAACATAATCAGATACTACGCGTCAAAAGGGGACATGGATGAGGTCAAGGAATATTACGAGCTCCTTGAACGGGATTTAAATAAACGCGTTACGGCTGAGCAAGAGAAGACGGCTGAAAAAAATGCGTATAATTTACCTGTTCTCGGTGGTGTCGTAAATCTTACATCAAGCTTCGGGACGCCTGCAGCATATGTTGCAAACCTTGCACAGACGGCAAAAAATGCAATAACGGGAGAATATGAGCCGACAGACACAAATGCAGGCGCGTTTTCTGCTGCGCACACATCAAGAGCGACAATGGAAGGGGTGACGCAGAGGGCATACGACGCGGCAGGTGGCGGAATATGGGGAGAGGTAGCGTCCTTTGCCGCAAGTACGGGGCTTTCTCTTGCAAACTATGCGTCAAAGCTGCCTTTCGGCCCGACAGGCGCAATGATAGCAATGGGTGCGGACACCGCAGGGCAGACGACGCTTGATGTTCTTGAGCGCGGAGGAACATCGGGGCAGGCTTTGTTTTTATCAACGGCGGCAGGGGCGATTGAAGCCCTTACGGAAAAATTACCGCTGGATAACCTTTTTAAAACAGCAAGCGAGGTTGGGGAAAAAGGAGTAAAGCAAGCGATAAAGGCATCCTTAAAGCAGGCAGGCATGGAGGCGACGGAGGAAATGGTTTCCGAGCTTGCAAATACTGCGCTTGATATCGCGGTGATGCGGGATAAATCCGAGTATCAGAATTACATATCAGAGCTTGTAAAGGACGGGGCAAGCCGCGAGAAGGCAGAAAAAGAAGCGTTTTTCCAGTATTTCGGCAAAAACATTCTGATGGCGGGAGCGGGAGGCGCTCTGTCCGGCGGAATAATGGGCGGAGGAGCTTCGGCGATATCAAGAATAAATACGGCAATAAACCGCAGCAGAGCGGGCGGCGGCTTCACGGAGACGGATTACAGCAGCGCAATAACAAATAAGCAGATACGCGCGCTTCGCTCTATCGGCCGAGCTCTCGGTGTTGATATATCCATCGGCCCGCCTACGGGAAACGGCGAGGGCGCACATAACGGATATTACGAAAACGGGAGAATAGTTATTGCTCAGGACGCGGAGAATCCGCTTGAGGTTGTTCTCTGCCATGAGATAACGCACCATATGAAGATGACGGCACCTGCAGAGTACAACGCGTTTCTTGAGCTTGCAATAAACGCATCGGAAAGATTAAGCAACACCGAAAAGGGCGAGCTTATAAACCGATATAAGACAGAATATTCCAAAGGGACACAGACCGAGTATTCGGACGCAAAGGCGCTGGACGAGATAGCGGCAGATTTTGCAGGGCGGCTTGTGAAGGATATTTCCCTGTTTGACCGCCTGGCGAAGAGCGACAGAGGCGTCGCAGTGAGATTTATCGACGGCATAAAGGACTTTATAGCAAAGGTGAAGTCTACTTTCTCTGCAGATAAGGCGAAAGCGGACACGGCATCACGGGAGAAATACGGCGCGAGAGTATCAGAGCTTGAGACGGCGGTTGCGCAGTTTGAAAGGATGCTCGCGACAACGGAGACAGCGGTTGCAAGCGGAAATATAAACCCCGCCGGCACGGATGCCGACGGCGGGAGAATGTATTCGATAAAGGGGAATTTGCTCTCTGACTTGCAATATATTTTGACTCATAAAAATGAAAACAATGATGACGAATTACTGATAGGCACCACATCAGATTTCCTTGTAAACGAGCTGGGGGCAAAACCTTTAAAGGTGACAATGCCAAAAACTAAAGCATATGCGGCAATGGCGACTGAGGCTGAAGCAAAAAGCGCAACAAGATATGACAGCGAATTAAATTATCACGGGTTTGGACCGGATTTGCTGTATGAGGTTTTGACTGCATCGGAAACCCCGGTTGTTGCATTTGTTGCGGAAAATGGAATAAATAAAAAGACCGGAGAGATTGAAGACCGAAGCGACCGCATTGTTTTAGTTACGGATAAGGTTAAAGACGGAAACAACATTGTTGTTATTATGCAGGTAGATGCGGACGGAAGATACGCAGGCAAGCAAATTTCGGCAAATAAAGACATAACCGCATATGACAGGAGTTCTATTGCTTCTGATATATCAAAAGCAATAGCAGACCGCAGATTGTTATATTTTGACAAAAAAAGAAGTCAAACGATTACTGCTGGGAGGCCGGGGTCCAATTCCCCGGTGACCATACAGAATGTTGACTTCAAAGATAATATAGCACGATTTTGGGCAAATGTCAACTGGAAAAAATCGGGAGGCAAGTCCGTTTTTGAGGCTCCGGCAACGGAGAAAGGTACGGCTCTTGAAAATGCGTATAATAAGGCTCTCGAAAAAAGCAACAGGCAAAATTCGTTAAAAACGGAAGATTTGCTTTCGCCGGATTATGGAAAGACGGCGGTGACAGCAGAGGACCCGTCCGCATCGGGGGAATCTTATATTGACGAGACGGGGCTTGATACATATTTTGACGACCTCGGGGAGAGAGCACAGACGATACGGGACAAGAACATTGCCGAAGCAAATGCAACGCTTATGCGCACACTGAATGCAAGGAAGAAAACA
>JAZRPG010000007.1:0-11352 GCA_045649105.1 Eubacteriales bacterium | reverse complement strand
AAAACAATATGTTTCCGGTCTTTCCCGTATATACCGTTCCTTCTTCCGTCTCGCTCTCGGAAACATCTCCGAGTATTGATGACGCAATCTTTTTTGTATCCGGCCCTTTGTTTTCAAGCACAGCGGGGCGTATTGTCACCGAGTCAAGCGGAATCAGCTTCTCATCAACCTCAATATTCTGCGCGGCGAGGATACTGCATATATCACTTCTCGCCGCAAGCTCATCACGCCTGTATCTGTTGTCCTGCCCGATGTATGTTATGAGGAGGAAAATATTTACACCAAGCAGGAGCGCTATCATAATCGTCTTAACTCTCGACCAATCCATATTTTAATCCTCCCCGTCGCTCTGCCTGCTGAACCCGCCTATATACCAGGCCGTCCCCACCGTGCCGGAACCCGTATCTGAGTAGCGAAGCCCAAGCTCACCGCTCTTTCCGCTTCCGTTCATCGCAGCGGCGGCAAGGCGCTCGCTCATAGTCTCTGACGGTGCGCTTCCCGAATCAAAGCTTCTTAAGTTCACGGTCGCCGAGCTTATGCTTCTATGCTCTGTCACTATGCGGACAAAATACACGGTGCTTGCCATATCAACAGGGATTCCGCCGACATGTCTTCCGAATACTATCTCAAATCCGCCATCTGTCTCCGTTATTGCCGCTAAATATATCCCTCCCGTTCCGGGAAGCTCTGACGCAATCCCCTCCGCAAGCCTGCGTGCTCCTTCAAGTGCCTCTGAAACCGTCGGGACCTCACCTTCGGACTCAATGCCTATCCCGAGCGTATCGTCTATTTCGTCACGCGTATCACTGTAGGTAACGACTCCGTTCGGAGATATTTTAAGCGTTACCATGTCTGCGACATATACCTGTGTCCCGTCCTGCTCGGCATACTTTCCGGGATTGCTGTGAGACAGCTTGAATCTCCGGAGAACAGACTCTGTAATTTCCTGCGAGAATGTCGAAATCGGGTTATATGCGCTGAGCACTGACGGCGCGGGCCGCCCTTCAATTATCGGCATTTCAGGCGGCACAGCGCGGAAATCTTCCTCTTTTCGCTCTGCGGCAAGCGTTGCCTTCTGTGCCGTTACTGTGCTCATGGTCTGCAAAAGCTCATCTGAAGAAAGCCCTGTTTCGTATTTCCACACCTCGCCTGATGCTCCGTTTTTTATATACAGCACCGCGTCTTTTCCGTCAGCTGATAATAAAAAGTACCTGCCGAGAGCCGAAATATCCTCTCTGTATGTGCCGGATACCCATTTTGAAACCGCGCTCGCAGGCACTTCACCGAAATAGTCGCACAGGACGCCGTTTTTCAAAAGCTTCTCGTTCCACTCCGCCGCACCGACTCTCACGCCCCTTTTTGCGCCGGCAAGTGCGCTCTTTAAGCTCTCGCGCAATTTATTATATATTCCGTCGCTTTCTGAGCTTCTGTATATCGCGCCGCGCGCACCTGCACTGTCACGCAAAACGACAGACATCGGCCTTATTCCGAATCTGTTCGTGTCTGCGTTGTCAGTGCTTGTCTCGCTTAATATTTTCCCGCCCGATAAGTTTAATATCCCGCCGAAAGACAAATCCCCGAACGGGCTGTTATAAAACCAGACGGCATACGTAAGATAAACGACCCCGACAAGCAGTACGCAAATGAGCACGCTTTTTATGCGCTCTTTAGTACTCATTTAGCACCTCCGCCGTCCGGCATATTCTTCTTAAGCGTAACAGTTGCGGTCGTTCCGCTTCCGAACTTGCTTTCAAGCTTTATCTCACCGCCATGGAATTCTGCAATTTCCTTCGCAATTGCAAGGCCGAGCCCTGTTCCGCCCTGCTCGCGGCTTCTGGCCTTGTCCACGCGATAAAAACGCTCAAACAGGCGTGGCAAATCCTTCTCCGGAATGCCGATTCCGTTGTCGCGCACCGTAATCTTTACATATTCTCCGCAGTTTTCGGCGGAAAGGTCAATCCTGCCGCCGTCCGGCGTATATTTTACTGCATTCGACAGGAGATTTATAAAAACCTGTTCTATGCGCTCGCGGTCGCCGTAGATATCCGGAAGCTCTGTCCCGAGCGACAGCGTAAGCTTCTGATTATGCCGTCTTGCATCAAGCTCCATTGCTCTGTAAGCGTTTTCGACGCTCTTTTTAAGCGAGAATGTCGCCATCTTCCAGTCCATCTTTGCCGAATCAAGCCGTGACAAGGTAAGCAGGTCTTTTACTATGCGAGTCATTCTGTCCGTTTCGTTCAGTATAACTCCGTAGAACTGCTCCTTCATCTCCTCCGGTGCATCGCCCGCCTCTGCGAGCGTCTCGGTATAGCTTTTTATGTTTGTAAGCGGCGTGCGAAGCTCGTGCGATACATTTGCGACAAACTCACGGCGTGAGTTCTCAAGCTTCTGCTGCTCCGTGAAGTCGTGAATTACAGCGATGATTCCATGCTCTCCCTCTTCGCTCCCGAACGGAGCAAAGCTCACCTTAAGGGTTCTCTCGTTTGTGTTTATGCTGTGCTCAGCAAAAGCTTCGCTCATATCAAGAAGCGAGGAAAACTCAATCCCGTATCTTTTAAAAATACCGTCAAATGTCTTATCCTTCTCCGAATCAAACCCAAGCATGCCGACAGATGCCGGGTTAAAGTGCAGAAGGGAACCGTCCTTTGAAAAGGCTGTGACGCCGTCTGTCATATATAAGAACATTGTGTTGAGCTTATTTCTCTCGCCCTCGACCTTCTCAAGTGTTGTATTAAGCGCAGAAGCCATGTCGTTAAACGTCTGCGTAAGAGTCCCTATCTCATCGTTTGAGCGCACGGGAAGCACGGCGTCAAATTCGCCGAGCGACATAAGCTTTGCGCTCTTTGTAATATTTTCTATCGGATTTGTTATCGTCTTTGCAAGAAGAAAGCTCAAAAGCACCGCGATAAGAAGGGCAAAAAGAATTGAGCGCAGAATTATCGCAAACATTGACGCCGTAAGGTCCTGCAAATCCTGCTTGACATCCTTTATATACACGATATACTTAACCTTTCCGTCAACCTCTATCGGCGCTGCGCGGTCAATATATCCGCTTGAAATGCGCTTCTCCTGCCCGATTCTGCCGCTGAGGGCAGAAATAATCGCCGGGGTGCGCACCACCTCGTCGTCATTTGAGCCGGCAAGCGTTTTCCCGGTCTCACCGTCAAGTATGTAAAAATTCCTGTAGCTGCTTATGCGCAGAGCAGAGGAATATGCCTCCATCGCCTGTTTAAGGCGCGCCGCCCCATCATCTGCCTTAGCCTCGTTTTTGAGCATGTAAAACAGCTCGGAATTGAATACCGAGTTCATCTGCTCCGTAAAATCGTCAAAATAATATACCGAGACGCGATTTAACATAAATGTGCCTACGATTGCCATAACAGAAACAATGAGCAGCACAAGCACGAAAACGAGCTTCATCTGAAGTGAGCGCAAGATATTTCCCCCTCCGTATGTCTAATCTGCGAACATATACCCTGCGCCGCGCCGCGTTACAATCCGCACGGGCTCGGCGGGGTTGTCCTCTATCTTCTCACGGAGACGGCGCACCGTCACATCAACCGTGCGCAGGTCTCCGTAATATTCGTAATTCCAGACCTTCTCCATAAGCTCCTCGCGCGAAAATACCTTATTCGGCTGTGTTGCAAGAAACTTCACAAGCTCAAACTCTCTCGGCGTAAGCTCGACAAACTGCCCTGCTTTTCTTACATCCATGCTGTTGAGATTTATTACAATATCGCCGAATACAAGCTTGCCGTCTGCGGAGGAAGTCTCCTCCGATTCCTGCGAGCTTCTGCGCACATTTGCCTTTATACGCGCCATGAGCTCACGCATGGAAAACGGCTTTGTAATATAATCGTCCGCGCCAAGCTCGAGGCCGAGAACTTTATCGACCTCCTCCTCGCGCGCAGTAAGCATCAGTATGGGCGTGTTTGACTCACGCCTGACAGCCTTGCAAACCTCAAACCCGTCAAGCTTCGGAAGCATCACATCAAGAAGAATCAGGTCAGGCGCGTCCTCCAGCGCCATGCGGAGACCTTCCTCTCCGTCATATGCGCATATGACATCGTATCCGTCCTTCTTGAGGTTGAAATTCAGAATATCCGCTATCGCCTTTTCGTCCTCTACCACAAGTATTTTTTTCGCCATTTTACCTTCCTCCCCCTGTTAGCTCTGTTATATCCCCATAAATCTCGCCGCGCGATATATTACCGCAACGGTCTTTGCATCGTTTATCTCTCCCGAATCGCACATTGAAAGCGCTTTTTTAAAACTCATTTTCCGCAGTGTGAGCTCCTCACCCTCGTCCGGATGCGCCTCGCCCTCGGAAAGCCCGCGCGCAAGATAGAGATGTATTTTCTCCGTCAGATAACCGGGCGACGGATATATAAACCCGAGATACTTCATCTCGCTTGCGCTGTATCCCGTCTCCTCGGAAAGCTCGCGTATTCCGCAGGCAAGATGTTCCTCCCCGGGTTCAAGCTTTCCCGCAGGCGCCTCAACAAGCTCGCATCCGAAAGGATAGCGGAACTGCGACACGAGCACAACCTCTCCCGAGTCCGTAACGGGAAGCACGGCAACGCCTCCGTTATGCTCGCACACCTCGCGCTTTGTACGGCGCCCATCGGGCATTTCGACCGTATCCACGCGCATGCCTATTATTTCCCCTTTATATATCCTCCGGCTGTCTATTGTCTTTTCAATACTCATAGCTTCTCCATTCTCCGCAGCAGAATGTGAAATGCCTCCTGCGCCGCGCGCCCGCGTGCAAGCGCCCGTCCTCCCGGCTGGTATATCCTGCGAGATGTGACCTCGCCGTTTTGTGCAACGGCGACATACACAGTCCCGCCGGGGTTGCTCTCATCGTCACTTTGAGGGTCGGCATAGCCTGTTATGCCGATTCCGAAATCGGCGCCGAACTTTTCTGCCGCGGCAAGGCTCATCGCCTCGGCGCACTCGCTGCTTACCGCGCCGAATTCATCTATTATCCCGCGTGAAACGCCGAGAACATTTACCTTTGCCTCGTTTGTATATGCGCAAACACCGCCGCAAAACACCTCTGACGCGCCGGAAATATCAGTAATGAGCTTTGACACAAGCCCGCCCGTGCACGATTCTGCCGTTGCGAGAGTCATTCCCTTTTCCTTAAGCGCGAGAAATGCCGCTTCATGGAGCGAATCAATATCTGTTCCGTAAATAAGGTCGCCTAAAATCTCGCGTACCTTTTCAATAACAGGCTTTGTCAATGCGTCCGCCTCCTCGTGCGTTGCGGCGCGACCCGTTACGCGGAGGAGCACCTCTCCGTCCTTTGCATATGGCGCAAGCGTCGGGTTTTTCATATTTTCGGCAAATTCGCGTATTTTATGCTCAACCTCAGACTCGCCCATACCGTAAATCCTGATGGAATGCGACACAATAACGGCACCCGACAGCTTTTCGAGATACGGAACCATACGCTCACGAACCATGGGTGTGCACTCGCGCGGAGGGCCGGGAAGCATTATAAGTATCTTCTCTCCGTCGCGCACGGCGCAGCCCGGGGCTGTTCCCCAGTCATTTTCAAACACCGTACAGTCCTCCGGCAGATATGCCTGACTCTCGTTATTTTCCGTCATTTTTTTGCCGCGCTTTTTGAAATACTCTTCGATTTTTACAAGCGCCGCCTCGTTTTTTACAAGCTTTTTCCCGAACACTTCGGCGCAAACCTGTTTTGTCAAATCGTCAAAAGTCGGCCCGAGACCTCCCGTTGTAATCACTATATCCGCGCGCTCACGCGCAATTTTAACCGCGGCGCGCAGGCGCTCAGGGTTATCGCCGACCGTTGTCTGGTAATATGCGTTTATCCCAAGCTCTGAAAGTGCGCGCGCAACGGTAACTGCGTCCGTGTTTGTAATTTCACCGAGAAGCAGCTCTGTCCCCACAGCAATAATTTCGGCTGAAAGGTTCAAATTCTTCACTCTTTTCTAAATTATTTCAATATTATCAATCGCCTCGCGGCACAGCTCCTCAAACGGAAGCTTTTTCTCCTCCTCGAGAACAGACTCAAGGCGCGGCTTTGTTCTCGGGTGCTTCGGCGTGAACACCGTACAACAGTCCTCATACGGCAAAATCGATGTTTCAAATGTGTTTATCTTTCGTGCGATTGTCACTATTTCCTCTTTGTCCATGCCAATCACGGGGCGGAGCACAGGAAGCGAAAGACCGCTGCCCGTCACGCCGAGAGCCTCCATTGTCTGGCTTGCAACCTGGCCGAGGCTCTCACCGGTGATAAGCGCGCCGCAATCTTCGGAAATCGCCACTTTCTCGGCAATACTCATCATAAATCTGCGCATTATAATCGTAAACAGCTCTTCGCGGCAGTTTTTTCTTATCTCCTCCTGGATTTTCGTAAACGGAACCATTGATATCTTAATCTCGCCCGCATACATCCCTACAAGCCGGGCAAGCTCAATAACCTTTTGCTTTGCGCGCTCAGATGTGTACGGATAGGAAAAGAAATGTATTCCGTGAAGCTGAAGCCCGCGTTTTGCCATCATATACGCCGCAACAGGGCTGTCAATACCGCCAGAGAGCAAAATTGCCGCGCGGCCGTTTATACCCACCGGAAGTCCGCCTGCGCCGGGTGCAGGGTTTGCATGGACATATGCCGCGCTGTCGCGTATTTCCACTCTCACGCAGACATCAGGGTTTTTGACATCAACCTCAAGATTTCCGAAATGGTCATGCAGACTGCCTCCGACCTGCATTGCAATCTGCGGAGACTTAAGCGGAAAGCTCTTATCCGAGCGCTTCGCCTCAACCTTGAATGTTCTTGCGGACGAAAGCTCGGCCTTTAAATAATCCTTTGAAAGCTCAATTATTTTTTCAATATCTTTTTCGCACTCTGCCGCGCGCGATACGTTTACAACGCCGAAAACGCGCTGTGCCGCACGGAATGCCGCATCCATATCCGCGTCCGCGCTGCTCGGGCGCACATATATTGTCGACTGCTTGCACGATATCTCAAACGAGCCGAAGCTTCTTAACCTCCATGCAAGGTTTTTCATAAGCCTGCGCTCAAAATTTCCTCTGTTCAGTCCCTTCAGGACAATCTCGCCAAGCTTTAAAAGCAAAATTTCACTCATGCATGCGCACCTCATCACAATTATATACATTTTAATTATACATCATTCATTCATCACAATCAATATAAATTGCACACCGGGCCGCGATACTTTTTCTGCCATGTATTTGTCTTTATGTTGCTGTTTATTAAAGAAAAAAGCACGCAGTGTATTTAAATAAATACATTACGCACTTTTTTAATTTCTAAAGTTTCTTAAGCTCTTCTGCGGCGCGCATTATACCGAGCTTTCCGCTCTCAAAGGTCAGTCCGCCCTGGAGATACACACGGTACGGCTCACGCATCGGCGCATCTGCCGAAAGCTCTATTGACGCGCCCTGAACAAAGGCGCCTGCCGCCATGATAACCGGACAGTCATACCCCGGCATGTCCCACGCCTCAGGCGTGACAAACGAGTCGCACGGCGCTCCGGCCTGAATCCCGCGGCAGAATGCCTGCACACGCTCCGGCGTCTTGAGCTCTATTGTCTGGATTATGTCATACCTCGGCTCATCGGGCAGAGGCGATACCTTGTATCCCATGTCGCCGAACACCTCGGCTGCATAGACCGATGTCATAAGCGCCTGGGCAACCGTATGCGGCGCTGTGAAAAAGCCCTGAAAAAGTAGCCTGTTATTCCCGAGCGTACTTCCGCATTCGCGCCCTATTCCCGGAACGGTAAGGCGCTCTGCCGCGCGCTCAACAAACTCGCTCTTTCCTGCGATATATCCTCCCGTCGGAGCAAGCCCGCCGCCGGGGTTTTTTATAAGTGAGCCCGCCATTATATCTGCGCCCACATGCGTCGGCTCCTTTGTCTCCACAAATTCGCCGTAGCAGTTATCAACAATAACCTTTACATCGGCGCGATGCGCTTTTAATTTTTCAATCGCCGCGCCTATTTCACATACCGACAGCGCGCGCCGCGCTCCGTACCCGCGTGAGCGCTGTATGTACACGGCGGGGCTCTCACATGCGCTTACTGCCGCCTTTGCCGCTTCTATATCTATCCCATCTTCACAAAGCGGTATCTCGCGGTATTTGACGCCGTATTCCGAGAGCGTACCCTTTCCGCCTTTTTCTGCGCCTATTGCGCCGAGAAGCGTATCATACGGCGCGCCCGTAACGGAAACCATAGTGTCTCCGGGGTTTAATGCGCCGAACATCGCGCAGAATATCGCATGCGTTCCGTTTACAAACTGGATGCGGCAAACGGCATCTTCGGCGCCGAACACATCGGCATATATTCTGTCAAGCGCATCGCGCCCGAAATCGCCGTAGCCGTAGCCGGTTGTCCCAGCGAACATATTATCAGATACGCGGTTTTTTGAAAACGCCGCAAGAACCCGTGCGGAATTTTCCTCCGCAATGCGCGAAATCTCATCAAAACGCGCCTTATAAGACGTATCCATAATTGTTTATGCCTCTCTTATTATTCCCATCGGCGTCTGCTGTGCGCTCTGTCCGAGCGGATTGTCGCGCAAAATCTTTGGCAGAAGCTCACGGTCAACCGTTGCGTCCGAAGCGCCGAGGATTTTGCCCGTAAGGTCGTTCACATCGACAATCGCAACGCGGTTTCCTATCCTCCCGGCAACATCACGGGCGACCTTGTCCGGGTCCTCAGGGCCGAGCACGACGCACTTGTTATACGGCGGAAGCGTGTACGGCGTAGGCCCGTCTATCGACTCTGCGCGATAGCCTGCAACGCGGTAAAACCACCCGCGCTTCCCCAAAAGCTTTCCTATTGCGCTTATAAATGCCGCAAAAAGAAGCCTTGCGCTTCCGCACTCGCGAAGCGCCATTTCCATTGTCTCCGGAATTCCGAGACCTATCCCGTACGGTGATTTATACACAAATTTGCAGAGAAACTTCGCAAGCGGACGCGGATGTATATCAACAAGAGGAACCGCGCGCTTCTGCGAGCATGCGACGCACTTTTCGGAAATGAAAAGTATATCACCCTTCTGCATGTGCGGCATTGCATACTTCTCCGCGACATCTGCAATCTTGTCCTCCGATGTAACGACATGCGTTTTTATGGGCAGACGCATGTATTTTCTGCCCTCAACCTCTATTACGGTTTGCTTTCCCTCATTTGCGCAAAGCTCTGACATATCAAAACCCTCTCCCTGTTTTTCTTGCTATTCGATTTCGCTTACAAGCTGTACTCCGCCGGAAGTAAGCACCTCTGTTGCGCGTTCATTATCCTCAACGCGCAAAACGACGCACGCCTCATTTTTGCTGTGCGTGATAAACGCATACGCATACTCAACAGAGATACCTGCGCTTTTTAAAACGCTGAGCACATGATAGAGCGCTCCCGGCTCGTCACTCATTTTAACGCCTATTACACGCGTCTTCGACGCGGTGATTCCTCTTTTTTCAAGGACTTCGATTGCAGCAGATGTATCGTCAACAATCAGGCGCAGAATACCGAAATCCGTTGTATCTGCTATCGACAGAGCGCGGATGCTTATATTCTCATCAGAAAGCGCTTTTATGACGCCCTCAAGCTTTCCGGGCTTATTTTCGATAAACGCCGAGATTTGGTAAATTACCATAACTCTACCTCCGTCAAAGAACTTTTTATAAACAAAAAAGCTTCTTTAAAATATTATACAACAAGGTCTTTATTTTTTAAACCGTTTTTTGTTTTTTGACTCAGTTTTTTCTCAGGCTCTTGAATTTTTTCCAAGCTCAAATGCCTTTAAGTTAAGCTCAAGGAATTTTTCGGGAACCGTCTTCTTTATAGCTTTATCCCACATGTCGGAATCCTCGCAGATAAGCTCCGACGCAGCACCCAGAAGAACAATATTTGCCGCCTTCGCGCTGCCTGCAGAAACGGCAAGCCCCAGCGCATCAACCGGTATAAGCTTTGCACCCTTCTTCTTAAGCCGCTCGCCTATATCCTGCGGATACTCACACGCACCGGTTATAACCGTCATCGGTGAAATTTGCTGCGTCGAATACACGAGCGTGCCGCCCTCCTTAAGACAGTGCGACCAGCGCAACGCTTCAAGCTCCTCAAACGAGATGATAACATCTGCCTCTCCGTCCGGTATTATCGGGGACGCGACAGACTCGCCCGCGCGCACATGTGTAACAACGCTTCCTCCGCGCTGTGCCATTCCGTGCACCTCGGAGAGCTTCACCTCAAGGCCCATGCTTCCGTATATCTCGCCGAGGACACGGCTTGCAAGCAGCGAGCCCTGTCCTCCGACACCGACTATCAGAACATTATACATAGCTTTTCTTCCTCCTAATCCTTGCATATGCAGCCCTTTGCACACATTGATGCGCACAGGCCGCAGCCCACGCAGAGCGATGTGTCGATTTTTGCCACTTTCTCTGTGAGGCTTATGCTCGGGCAACCGATTTTCATACACATTCCGCAGCCTATGCACTTTTCTGCGTCTACGGAATACGGCGCACCGCGCTTTACGCTCTTGAGCAGTGCGCACGGATGCTTTGCAATAATTACCGACGGCTCCGCAGCCTCAAGCTCCTCACGGAGAAGCTTTTCAAACGCCTTTACATCATACGGGTCTATTACGCTTACCCTCTTGACTCCCACTGCGCGGCAGACCGCCTCAAGGTCAAGCACGGGCGCCGGCTCATTCTTGAGCGTAAGCCCCGTCGCCGGATTCTGTTGGTGTCCCGTCATTCCCGTGGTAGAGTTATCAGAGATAACGACTGTTGTCGGGCTCTGGTTATAAACCGCGTTTATAAGCCCCGTTATGCCCGAATGCATAAATGTCGAATCGCCTATGACAGCTACGGACTTTTTCGCAAAATCGGCGCCGAGCGCCTTGTTCATGCCGTGCAGACCGCTTATCGACGCGCCCATGCAAAGCGTAATGTCAACAGCATTAAGCGGCGGCTGTGCGCCGAGAGTATAACACCCGATATCACCTGACACAGTGAGCTTTAATTTGTTAAACACATGGAAAATCGCGCGGTGCGGGCAGCCCGGACAGAGCACGGGCGGGCGTACGGGCACATCCTCCGCAGAGAGTCCGTCCTTTTTCTCGCCGAGGACAGCCTCGCGGATAAGCGCCGGATAATACTCTCCGAGCTTTGAAAACATCTCTTTTCCGCGGACCTTGATACCGTGCTTTCTGCAGTGTGTTTCAAATATATCGTCAAGCTCCTCAATAACTATAACGCGCTCAACCTGAGATGCAAACTCAATAAGAGCCTTCTCGGGCAGAGGATATACCATACCCAGCTTGAAGTAAGAAGCATCGTCTCCG
>JAZRPG010000006.1:0-49477 GCA_045649105.1 Eubacteriales bacterium | reverse complement strand
TTTTGAAACGGGCTCTTGATATTCTTCTTTCGGGCATTATGCTTCTTGTCGGCGGGATACCGCTTTTGCTTGTCGCATTGCTTATAAAGGTCGATTCAAAAGGCCCCGCACTGTTTAGGCAGGAGCGTCTGGGAGTCGGCGGGCGCACATTTAAAATCCTGAAGTTCCGCTCAATGGTAGTCGATGCAGAGCATACCGGAAGCGGCGTATATTCGGGGAAGAATGACCCGAGAGTTACCCGTATCGGGAAAATCATCAGGGCAACGAGTATTGACGAGCTTCCTCAGTTAATTAATATTCTGAAAGGCGAGATGAGCTTTATCGGGCCAAGACCGCCGCTTACATATCATCCGTGGCCGCTTGCGGAGTATACTGATGAACAGAAGCGCATGTTTGATGTCCGTCCCGGAATTACGGGCTGGGCTCAGGTGAACGGTCGCAAAGAGGTAGAGTGGAACGCCAGAATAGATATGAATGTCTGGTATGTTGAGCACATGTCGTTATTGCTTGATTTAAAGATATTTTTCATGACCATATTTAAAGTATTTACGAATGCGGACAATGAAAATGTCGGCGCGACAGTCAGTGTTGCGGCCACGTCTGAGAATGACGCAGAGAAAGAAAGTGTAGTGGAATAATGGCATTAAAACTGATGTACATAACCAACAGGCCTGAAGTTGCAAGAATTGCAGAAGCGGCAGGCGTGGACAGGATTTTTGTTGATTTGGAGTATATCGGGAAGTCCGACCGGCAGGGCGGAATGGACACGGTACAGTCACGGCATACAATCAGTGATGTAAGGCTGATTGCAGAGACTGTGACAAATGCGCAGGTAATGGTGCGCGTGAATCCGATTCATGAAGCCGGGGCAGGCTATTCCTCATCAAAAGATGAGATAGACGCGGCGATAGAAAACGGCGCGGATATTCTTATGCTTCCGTATTTTAAGTCCGCTTCTGAGGTGGAGAAGTTTGTGCGGCTTGCAGACGGCCGTGTAAGAACGCTCCCATTAGTTGAAACACCGGAGGCCGTTTCCGTTATCGACGATATTCTGTCGATAGGCGGAATTTCGGAGATATTTATAGGGCTTAATGATTTGAGCCTCGGCTATGGGAAAAAGTTTATGTTTGAGCTTCTTTGCGACGGAACTGTTGAGGATTTGTGCCATAAATTCAGAAAATGCGGCATACCGTACGGCTTTGGCGGGATTGCGGCGCTCGGAAAGGGTATGCTGCCGGCTGAGCGTGTAATTGCGGAGCATTACAGACTGGGCTCGACATGCGCCATTCTATCGCGCAGCTTTTGTGATTCAAGCAAGATAGAGAGCCTGGATGAGATAGAGGCCATTTTCTCAAACGGGCTTCGCGATATAAGAGAATATGAAAAGACGGTTGAAGTGCACAGCAAGTTTTTTGATGATAACAGAGCCCGGATATATGATGCGGTGAACGCCATTTGCAGCGGCAAATAGAGAGGGCGTGACGGGAGAGCTTTATGAACATACTTGTAACAGGGGCATTATCATGCGCAGATGAGTGCATGGAAGAAATGAGAAAAATGGGGCACACCACAGTATTTATGCAGAATGAGGCTGATGCTCTGCCGTGCTGTGCCGACAGTGTTGAAGGCGTAGTCTGCAACGGGCTTTTCCTTCATCACCCGATAGAAAAATTCACCGCACTTAAGTACATTCAGCTCACCAGCGCGGGGTTTGACCGTGTGCCGATGGATTATGTAAGAGAGCATAATATCAGGATATATAATGCAAGGGGCGTATACAGTATACCGATGGCGGAGTTTGCTCTGTGCGGCGTCCTGCAGCTTTATAAGAAAAGCAGATTCTTCACGGAGAATCAGAAAAAATGCATATGGGAAAAGCATCGCGGGCTTACGGAGCTTTACGGCAGGACGGTGTGTATCGTCGGCTGCGGCTCTGTAGGCACGGAATGTGCAAAAAGATTTAAAGCATTCGGGACAAGCGTAATATCCGTAGATATTCTGAAGCCGACGGCGGACTGCTATGACAGCTGCTATACGCTTGAAAATATCGGAGATGCGGTATCAGAAGCTGACATAGTAATACTTACCCTGCCGCTTACCGATGATACGCGAAACATGTTTGATAAGAGCATGTTTGATAAAATGAAAGGCGGTGCAGTTCTCGTAAACATTGCGCGTGGCGCGATAGTAAACGGGAAGGCTCTGCTGGAAGCACTTAAGAGCGGAAAGCTTTTTGGCGCGGTTCTCGATGTGTTTGAGGAGGAGCCGTTAGGCTCGGACGATGCTCTGTGGAGGCTTGAGAATGTAGTGCTTACGCCGCACAACAGCTTTGTCAGCGACGGAAACAGCGCAAGACTTAAGGAAGTATTGATTAATAATCTTAATAATATCACGAAAGATGAGTGATGAAGATGAAATTTATTCTTGTTTCCCCGAAAAACAGAACAGCGTATAATTTTCGCGGCGATTTAATCAAGAAGATAATTGCGAGCGGATATGAGGTTATTGTCACAGGCCCAAACAGGGACAATGTGGACAAAATTCTGGAGCTTGGAGCAAGATTTCATGAAATCCCGATGAATAAAAACGGGGTAAATCCGCTTAAGGACCTGAGCTATCAGAGAGCGCTTAAGAAGCTTTTTGCGGAGGAAAAGCCCGATGTTGTGCTCGGGTACACCTCGAAGCCTGTCATCTACGGCTCGATTGCGGCAAAAGCGGCAAAGGTGCCCGTGAAGGTTGCAATGGTGACGGGGGCAGGGTATGCCTTTACGGCGAAAACGAAAAAAGCAAAGATAATAAAAATGATAATGTCGTTTCTTTACAGGAGAGCGTTCAGATGTGCCGATACGGTTATTTTCCAGAACGGGGATGACAAAGAGCAGTTTGTTAAAGAACGGCTCGTGTCGGAGAAAAAATGCGAAATTGTAAACGGGTCCGGTGTGAATATGGAGAAATTCGCATTCAGACCGTATCCCGAACAGACGACATTTTTCATGCTTTCAAGGGTAATGTATTCAAAGGGAATACGCGAATATCTGGAGGCTTGCGAAATCGTGAAGGAGAAGCATCCCGAGGTGCGATGCATGCTCCTCGGTGCCTGCGAGGGGATTCAGGATTCCATCTCTCAGGAGACGCTTGATTCGTACATAAACCGTGGAATCATTGAGCATTTCGGCGAGACTGACACGGTAGCTGACTATTACGAAAAGTGCTCTGTGTATGTTCTTCCGTCATACAGAGAAGGAACTCCGAGAACGGTGCTTGAGGCTATGTCAATGGGCAGAGCGGTTATTACTACTGATGCGCCGGGCTGCCGCGAGACGGTGATTGACGGCGAGACGGGATTTATCGTACCCGTAAAAGACGGCAGGGCAGTTGCGGAAAAGATGCTCGCGTTTATTGAGAACGGTGATTTGATAAAAGAGATGGGCGAGAAGAGCCGTGCATACTGCAAAGAAAAGTTTGATGTAAACAAAGTCAATGAAGATATGTGCAGATATCTCAAGATAGAAAGCAAATAATCAGGAAATGTATCGGAGGCAGGAGGAAATGAAAAATCGGTCAGAAATGCAGAAGCTTTTAGAGAAATATCCTCAGTACAGAGATGCTCTGTTTTGCCGAGGGTATCTGATTACGGACGATGACTCCGTAGACTTAAAGGGATATCCGTTTTATGAAAACTGGAACACGGAAAAGATTAAAAACTATAACGCCATTATTCATAAGAACCAGGATTATACTGTTTTTGACCGGGATGATGTTTCATATCTCCTTATCGGCCACGCATATAATCCGTTCAGCATGGTGCATGATGAGAAGACATTGCTTTGCAATTGTGCAGATGCGTATAAAAATGGGATAAAGGCCGCGTTTGAATGCATAAATGAGTGGACGGGCATTTTTGCGCTGTTTATATTCGATAAGTCGGTAATCGCCGTTTCTGATTGTGCCGGAATAAAGGGAGTTATCTACGGCGATGTGAACGGACATACGGTCATCACCTCTCACGCACAGTTGGTGGGGGATTTGTATGATTTGCCGAGGGACGAATTTGTAGACAAGCTTGTCAATAACAAGTACTACAATATCGGAAACCGTTACCTACCGGGAAATCTCTCTCCGTTCAAGGCGCTCCGCCGCCTTGGCGCAAACGTTTATCTTGAAATCAAGGAAGAGCGTGAGTTTGTCATAAAACGGTTCTTCCCCACAGAGCCGCTAAAGATGCTGAAAACCGAGGAAGAATATAACGAGGCAATAAAGAAGTCATTTAATATTCTGAATAACGGAATAAAGCTTGCAGCTGAAAAGTGGGAAAATGCATATATCTCTCTTTCCGGAGGAACGGACAGCAAGACGACGCTTGCCTGCGCAAACGGAGTCTATGATAAATTCGGATATTACAGCTTCCAGTCCAAGGATACGGAGATTGTTGATTCTGATGCGGCGCACGGCATTTGCCAAAAGCTGGGACTTGAGCATGAGATATTTAAAATTCCGAGTGAAAACAGCGATGTTCCGGATTTTGATGTCTTAAAGCAGATTATTTATCATTCATTCGGGTATATAAGAGGGCTTGCCGACCATGAGGTCAGAAAGCATATCTATTTCTACCGCCGGAACAAAATAAATGTTGAGGTAAAGTCCTGGATTTCAGAAATTGTCAGAGTGTTTTTTGACAGAAAGTACGGAATGAAAATGCCTGAAAGGCTTACACCGCGGCACTTCAGTATATTCCAGACAAGATATTTCCTGTCCCCGTCTCTCTTAAAGCAGAGTGACAGGATTTATAAGGAATATATGAAAGAGTTTGACCTCTATGAAAGCAAGTACAATTATGAGCATACGGACCTGTATTATTGGGAAGTCCGTATGAGCAGCTGGGGCATGCTTGTAACGACATCTCTTGATATTTGCCACAGACTGACATTCCCGTTCAATAACAGAAAGCTTATTGAGCTGATGCTCGCAATACCGAGGGAAAAGCGTCTGACTGATGAGATGCATAACGACATTATCAAATATGCAAATAAGGACATATATGATATGGGCGTTCATATTAAGAACAACTACTTTAAGTCAAAGCGAATCTGGCTTGAAAAAATTTATTATTATTACAGAATCCTTTTTTACAGGGAGAGATAAAAATTCATAATACAACTATTGGAGGTTGTAAGAATGGGATATAAAAACTTGAAGTTTCCGGAAAATTCCGTATTCCTCGTGACGGGGGCGGCGGGATTTATCGGCTCAAACCTCTGTGAGGCAATACTTAATCTGGGTTATAAGGTCCGCGCGCTTGATGACCTTTCGACAGGCAAACAGAAAAATGTCGATATGTTCCTTAATAACCCTGATTACACATTTATAAAGGGCGATATAAAGGACCTTGAAACATGCATGAGCGCATGCGAGGGCGTCGATTTTGTTCTCAATCAGGCGGCGTGGGGCAGTGTTCCGCGCTCGATTGAGATGCCGCTCTTTTATTGCAAGAACAATATAGAGGGAACGCTTAACATGCTTGAAGCCGCAAGACAGAAAGGCGTTAAGAAGTTCGTATACGCTTCAAGCTCATCTGTTTACGGCGATGAACCAAACCTTCCGAAGACAGAAGGGCGTGAGGGGAATCTTCTTTCTCCGTATGCGCTTACAAAGCGTGCGGACGAGGAGTGGGCAAAGCTTTATACGAAGCTTTACGGCCTTGACACATACGGCCTCAGGTACTTTAATGTATTTGGCCGCCGCCAGGACCCTGACGGGGCATATGCCGCAGTTATCCCGAAGTTTTTAAAGCAGCTTCTCAGCGGCGAGGTGCCGACAATAAACGGTGACGGGAAGCAGAGCCGCGACTTTACATACATAGATAATGTCATAGAGGCAAACCTCAGGGCATGCCTTGCGCCGCATGAGGCAGCAGGTGAAGCATTTAATATTGCATACGGCGGAAGAGAATATCTTATTGATATCTACTATGGGCTCACAAAAGCGCTCGGCGTCGATATCGAGCCGATTTTCGGTCCGGACCGCAAGGGAGATATAAAACACTCAAACGCGGATATATCAAAGGCAAAAAGGCTTCTGGGATACGACCCGGACTACAGCTTTAAGGACGGAATCGCGCTTGCGATTGAATGGTATAAAGAAAATCTCTGAGCTTTTGAGGAGAGGGATTTGTAAGTTAAGCTTTCAGTAAAAGTAATAAGGAGAGAAAGGGTTTCAGATGATAGATTTCCGAAAAATATTCAGCAGGAGCGTCCGCGGTAAGATAATGTACGGACTGTCATTTTTGCCTGATAAATTATACTTAAGGATTTTCTATTTTTTCACGACAGGTAAAATGATAAACTTCAGAAATCCGAAAGGATTTAATGAAAAGCTTCAGTGGTTAAAAGTAAATGACAGACATCCCGAATACAGCAAGCTGGTTGATAAGCTTGCCGTGCGTGAGCACATAAAGAAAGAATTGGGCGAAGAATACCTTTTCCCGCTGCTTGGAAGCTGGGAGCACTTTGACGACATCGATTTTTCAAAATTGCCGAATCAGTTTGTCCTGAAATGCAATCATGATTCGGGAAGCACAAAAATAATAAAGGATAAGACAAAGCTTACAGAAGAAGAACTCAGAGAATATAAAGCCGTATTTGAAAAGCGTCTGAAAGCTGACTTTTCATATGCAGGGCGTGAGTATCCCTACAGGGGAATAAAACCGCGCATAATAGCAGAGGAATTGATGACAGATGAGAAAGACCCGACAAAAAGCGTAGAGGACTATAAGTTTTTCTGCTTTGACGGGGTTCCGAAAATTATGTTTGTCGCAACAGACAGAAGCGAGGATTGTAAGTTTGATTTCTTTGATATGGACTTCAATCATCTCGATATAGTAAATATTCACCCCAATACCGCAAAGCCGATAGAAAAGCCTGAAAAGTTTGAGGAAATGAAGGAAATTGCGGCAAAGCTTTCCAAAGGAATAAAGCACGTAAGAATAGATTTGTATGAGATTAACGGCAGAATCTATTTCGGAGAATATACATTTTTCCATGGCGGCGGATTCCAGCTTTTTAACCCGCCTGAATGGGAAAGAAGACTCGGAGATTGGATTAAGCTACAATAATTACAACAGGGAGAGGTAATGCATGAGTTATAATCCATTGGTTTCAATAATAATCCCGGTTTATAACGGCGCGGATTACATGAGAGAGGCTATCGATTCGGCAATAGCCCAGACATATGAAAATACTGAAATTATTGTTGTAAATGACGGGTCCCGCGATGACGGCGAAACAGAGAGAATTGCGCTTGAATACGGCGATAAAATCAAGTACTACCACAAGGAAAACGGCGGCTGTGCGAGCGCTTTGAATTACGGCATTTCCAAAATGAACGGCGAGTATTTTTCGTGGCTTTCGCACGATGATGTATATTTCCCCGATAAAATAAAAAAGCAGGTTGAGTGCATTGAAAAAAATAAGCTTACTTCCGGCGAAACGGTAATTTCCTGTGGCGTGGAGGTTATCAATAATGTTGGGAAAACGGTGAGAAGTATTCCTGGGAAGGAAAAACATTTAAATTCAGAGGAAGCATTTAAAAAGTGCATTATAGGGGGTTCATTTAATGGCTGCGCCCTTTTGATACCCCAAAAAGTGCTGGACAAAGTCGGAAACTTCAATACAGAGTACATTTTTATTCTTGACTGGAAATACTGGACAGAAATTGCCCTTGCAGGATTTTCATATTATTGTATTCCTGATGTGCTTGTGAAAAACAGGCGACATGCAGGGCAGGTTTCCGTTAAAAAGCGTCATTTATTGGAGACGGAAAAGGACCGCTTTGCGGACAGGCTGTGCGACATCTTGTCGGGAGAAGAGGAAAGCCCTGCAAACAGAAAGACATTATACTATTTCTGTGCAATGACGGGCAGAAAGAAAGCCCGCGACAGAATGAAAGAGATGTTAAAAGGCAGCGCCGCTTTAACGGCAAAGGACGAAATTGCAATATTAAAGCACAGGATAAAGAGAGCAATTATGATACCGGTTAAAAAAATATACCATGCAATCATGATAAGATAGTTTTTTTAAAAATCAAGAAGGTGAGAGCGTGAAGATTCTTCAGATAAATGCGGTGAATAAAGTTGCCTCAACCGGAAGGACGACTTTTGAAATGAACGAGTTTCTAAATGCACACGGGCATGTGTGTGTTTCGGCATATTCAAAAGGCCCCTCAGTAAATCAGAATACAGAGCTCCGCATGGGGAATCTGTTTGATGCAAAGCTTCATGCACTCCTTTCAAGAATAAACGGGAAGCAGGGCTCGTTTTCCGTTGCTTCCACAAGAAAGCTCTTAAAATTTATGGACGGGTTTTGCCCCGATGTTGTGATACTCAGGAATCTCCATGCAAACTTTATAAATCTCAAAATGCTTTTGAAATACCTCGCAAAGCGCGATATTGCAACAGTCGTTGTATTGCTCGACTGCTGGTTTTATACAGGCGGCTGCTGCCACTATACAAAAAAAGGTTGTTATAAATGGCAGGAAAGTTGCGGAAAATGCCCGATTCCGAACAGAGCCCGCAACAGCTTCTTTATTGACAGGACACATGATGTTTTAAAGGAACGGAAAGAGCTCTTCGGCGCGATTCCGCGCCTTGCCGTTGTCGGCGTGTCAGAGTGGCTGACGGACGAAGCGAGAAAGGCATCGGCATTTTCAAGTGCAAAAATATTTAAGAAGATATATAACTGGATAGACGGTGAGGCTTTTAAACCGAGAAACGCTGACGGGCTCAGAGAAAAGCTCGGACTTTCGGGGAAAAAGGTTATACTTTGCGTGGCGAGCGGGTGGAGCGAGGCAAAGGGACTTAACACGGTTACGGAGCTTTCGGAAAAGCTTTCGGACGATGAGCGTCTTCTGCTTCTCGGAAATGTAAGCGAAAAAGTTGCCCTAAATGATAAGATAATACATATTCCGCCGACAAACTCAACGGAAGAGCTTTCGGAGTATTATTCTTTAGCCGATGTATTTTTTCAACCGTCACTTGAGGAGACCTTCGGCAAGGTTACGGCTGAGGCTCTTTCCTGCGGAACGCCTGCCGTATGCTTTGACTCGACTGCAAATCCGGAGCTTATAGGCGATGGGTGCGGTGCTGTTGTGCCGACAGGTGACATTGATTCAATGCTTGCGGAAATCCGCAGGATTTTTGAAAACGGTAAAACTTCGTATGCTGAAAGCTGCCGTAATTTTTCGGAAGAAAATTTCAATATGGATAAAAATATTAAAAAATATATCGGGTTGTTTGAAGACTTGCTTGATTGAGGATAAAGAATGGACTATTATATTTTGTTTTTGCTTCTGCTTTGTTTTTTCGGTGCGGTGTTTTTTCACAACAGGAGATATGAAAATCTTCGTGGAGAAACCTATATAACAGGTGAAAATTTATTTCTGAAGTTTATGTTCATATCGCTGTTTGTGGTCTTTGTTATGCAGGGAACGACGGCAAACCCGGATTTGATTCATTATAAAGTTAAATATGAAAAAAACGCAAGCGTCAGCATATCCGATTTTATGGCATCCTTTGGAGATATTAAAGACCCTGTATACTATTTGACGGGAAGTGTTTTTGCAAAGCTCGGTGTCGGCTTTTACGGCTGGAAGCTGATTATAAATTTCCTTTTTGTTCTCAGTTCATACAGGCTTATAAAAAAATACTCCTCAAATGTATTTTTGAGCTATATATATCTGATTGTTCTCGGGAGCTTCGGTTTTTCGATGAGCGGCTTGCGTCAGACGCTTGCATTGTCAATCCTGACGTTTTCTTTCGGTTTTTTGCAAAATAAAAAATTCTGGAAGTTTTTGCTGCTGGTGCTTACGGCTTCGCTTTTTCACAGCAGCGCGCTGGTATTTGTTCTGGCATATCCGATTTACAACATAAAAGAAAGAAAGAGGAATTTGCTTATTATTTCTCTTATCGCAATTTTTATAGTACTGAACTCTTCTTCGATTATGAAGTTTTATATCGATATACTGGGGCAAGAAGAGACATATGGCGGGTATCTTGACAGAGATACGACGCTTACGATGGCAGGGTTTATAATTTTCTTTTTTGTTACCGCCTTCTGTGTACTGTTTCTCTGGTGCGAAAAAAGCCCGAAATACAAAAGGCTTTGCTTTTTGTCCATAGTTTCACTTGCGTTCAGGCTTCTCTCCGCAACGGCTCTTGCTGAGCTGTTCCGAATTTCTTTATACTTTTCTGTGTTTGACCCAATTATGCTTGCGGAGGCATGTGCCGGCACAGATAATGTTGAAAATGACAATTCGGTGATTAAAACTTTTGCTGTCAGCGGGATTTTGTTAGCATATTATTTATATACCCATTTAGGGGCTTTGCTGTGAGAAAAGAACGCAAATTTTTATCCCGGTGTTATATTGTTCATCGATGGTGCAATGGAATCGATGACATTCCATTTTAAAAATAAGAAAGGGAGAGTGATTAACATGGGTCTTTTTAAGAATAAAACACTTCTTATCACAGGCGGGACAGGTTCCTTCGGGAACGCTGTTCTCAACAGGTTTCTGGAAACGGATATCGGCGAAATCCGCATATTTTCGCGTGATGAAAAAAAGCAGGACGATATGCGCCACGAGTATCAGGTGAAGTATCCTGAGCATGCGGACAAAATCAAGTTCTATATCGGAGATGTCAGAAACATTGACTCAATCCGCGCGGCAATGGTCGGAGTTGATTATATCTTCCACGCGGCGGCACTTAAGCAGGTTCCGTCATGCGAGTTTTTCCCGATGGAAGCTGTCCGAACAAATGTTATGGGGACGGACAATGTTCTCACTGCCGCGATTGACGCAGGGGTAAAAAACATAGTCTGCCTTTCGACTGACAAAGCGGCATATCCCGTAAACGCGATGGGGACAAGTAAGGCAATGATGGAAAAGGTCGTTGTTGCAAAGAGCCGTATGGTAGACCCGAAGAAGACAAAAATCTGCTGCACACGCTACGGAAATGTCATGTGCTCGCGCGGATCTGTAATTCCGCTGTGGATTGAGCAGATAAGGAATAATGAGAATATAACAATTACAGACCCGTCAATGACGCGCTTTATAATGTCGCTCGACGAGGCGGTTGACCTTGTCCTGTTCGCATTTGAAAACGGCGAAAACGGAGATATCCTTGTTCAGAAGGCTCCCGCCTGCACGATTGAGACTCAGGCAAAGGCCGTCATACAGCTCTTTGGCGGTGACGAGGAAAAGATAAAAGTTATCGGAATCCGTCACGGCGAGAAGCTGTATGAGACGCTTCTTACAAACGAGGAGTGCGCGAATGCGATAGACATGGGTGACTTCTACCGTGTTCCTGCGGATAAGCGCGGACTTAATTATGACAAGTATTTTAAGCACGGCGACACGGAGAGAAACACGCTTACGGAGTTTAACTCAAACAATACGGAGCTTCTGAGCGTTGAGGAGACAAAAGCAAAAATTGCGTCTCTTGCGTATATTCAAGAGGAACTTTCAAAATGAAGATATTGGTAACAGGAGCTAAAGGCTTTGTCGGAAAAAATCTTTGCGCCGCGCTCTCCAATATCCGCGACGGCAAGGACAGAACCCACCCCGGGCTTTCGGTTTCGGAGATTTATGAATACGATATAGACACGGAAAAAAGCCTGCTTGACACATATTGCAAGAATGCGGATTTTGTATTTAATCTCGCAGGTGTAAACCGCCCGCAGAATACAGATGAGTTTATGAAGGGCAACTTCGGATTTGCAGAGACGCTTCTTGGTGCTCTCAAAAAGCATAATAACAAGTGCCCCGTAATGAACAGCTCGTCAATCCAGGCGGCGCTTTTAAACGATTACGGGAAGAGCAAAAAGGCGGGCGAGGACCTTATATTTTCCTACGGAAAAGAAACGGGGGCAAAGGTGCTTGTGTATCGGTTCCCGAACTTGTTCGGAAAGTGGTGCCGCCCGAATTACAACAGCGTTATAGCGACATTCTGCAACAACATTGCAAACGACCTTGAAATAACGGTGAACAGCCGTGATGCTGCCCTTACGCTTGTGTATATCGACGACCTTGTTGATGAGATGCTTCGAGCGCTTTCGGGAGATGAGACCCGCGACGGCGAGTTTTGCAGGGTCCCGTGTGAGCACAATGTGACACTCGGCGAGATAGTCGATTTGCTCTACTCTTTTAGAGACCAGCCGAAAACGCTTGTTATGCCGAAAATTCCCGACGGCTCATTTGAAAAAAAGCTGTACTCTACATATCTTTCATATCTTCCGAAGGAGAAAGCCGCATTTCCGCTTAAGATGAATACGGACGCGCGCGGAAGCTTTACAGAGCTTATAAAGACGGGCGAATGCGGTCAGGTTTCGGTCAATATTTCAAAGCCCGGGATTACAAAGGGTCAGCACTGGCACAACACAAAGTGGGAATTCTTTATCGTGGTTTCGGGTCACGGCCTCATTCAGGAGCGCAAAATCGGCTCTGATGATATTATGGAATTTGAGGTGAGCGGCGATAACATTACAGCGATTCATATGCTCCCCGGATACACACATAACATTATAAATTTATCTGATACTGAGGATTTGATAACGGTCATGTGGGCAAACGAGCAGTTTGACCCGAAAAGGCCCGATACATTCGGAGAGACGGTGTAAGGAGATTGTGATTATGGACATGAAGCTTGATTACTCAGACATTAAGTGGAAAGAGAACGGAAAGCTTAAGCTTTTGATTATTGTCGGAACAAGACCTGAGATTATCCGTCTTGCGGCAGTTATTGATAAGTGTCGCAGGTATTTTGACTGCATCCTTGCGCATACGGGGCAGAACTATGACTATAACTTAAACGGCGTTTTCTTTAAGGATTTGAAGCTATCTGACCCGGAAGTATATATGAACGCGGTGGGTGATGACCTCGGCGCGACCGTCGGCAATATCATAAATTGCTCATATAAGCTTATGGCGGAGATTCGCCCTGACGCGATGCTCATACTCGGTGATACAAACTCATGTCTTTCCGCAATCGCGGCAAAAAGGCTGCATATCCCGATATTCCATATGGAGGCAGGCAACCGCTGTAAGGATGAGTGCCTTCCTGAGGAGACAAACAGGCGGATTGTAGACATAATTTCAGATGTAAATATGGCATACTCCGAGCATGCAAGAAGATACCTTGCAGACTGCGGACTTCCGAAGGAGCGGACATATGTTACGGGCTCGCCGATGGCTGAAGTTCTGCATAAAAACCTTGCAGAGATTGAAAAGTCGGATATACATAGCCGTTTAGGTCTTGAAAAGAAAAAATATATTCTGCTTTCGGCACACAGGGAAGAAAATATAGATACGGAGAAGAATTTTATATCGCTGTTTGGTGCGATAAATAAGCTTGCAGAGAAATACAATATGCCTATTTTGTACTCCTGCCACCCGAGGAGCAGAAAACGCCTTGAAGAAAGCGGGTTTAAGCTTGACCCGCGCGTTATAAAGCATGAGCCGCTCGGCTTTCATGATTACAACTGCCTGCAGATGAACGCTTTTGCGGTCGTCTCTGACAGCGGCACACTTCCCGAGGAAAGCAGCTTTTTCACATCAGTCGGGCATCCTTTCCCTGCGGTGTGCATAAGAACATCGACAGAACGGCCTGAGGCGCTTGATAAGGCGTGCTTTGTTCTTGCGGGAATTGACGAAAAGTCACTTCTTCAGGCGGTTTCAACCGCGATTGACATGTCGGTCGACGGAAATCACGGAATCCCCGTTCCCGACTATGTTGATGAGAATGTGTCCGATAAGGTCATAAAGCTTATTCAGAGCTATACGGGCATAGTTGACAGAATGGTCTGGAGAAAATATCAGTAAAAAGGAGAGCGTATCCATGAATACAGAAAATATTATGCTTTCTCTGATTTCGTCCGAATTACAGGGGACGACTGTCAGCGATGACATAATTGAAAGTATTGATTCGGATATGCTTTCTTCTTTGTATACGCTTTCTGATGCGCATGACATGGCACATGTTGCTGCGTCTGCTCTGTCAAAGGCAGAGAAGCTCGGTACGGACGCCGTCTCGGAAAAGTTCAGGCAAAAAGCGCTGCTTGCAGTATATCGCGAAACACAGCAGAGCAGCGAGCTTTCAAAAATTTGCGAAACTTTGGAGAATGAAAAAATCCCGTTTATTCCGTTAAAAGGCGCCGTTATACGCGGCTATTATCCCGAGCCGTTTATGAGGACAAGCTGTGATATTGATATTCTGGTGCGAGAGACGGATTTTAAAAAGGCAGTTGCCTCAATTAAAAGCAGGCTCGGATATGTAACTGAGGATGAGGCGCATTACCACGACATATCGCTGTTTTCGCCAAACGGAGTGCATCTCGAGCTTCATTTCAGCATAAGAGAAAACAGCGCGGCGTTTGATAAGGTTTTGGACCGCGTCTGGGACTTCGCATCGCCGATTGCGGGAAAAGAGCATCAGCTTCTTCTGCAGAATGAATATCTGCTGTTTTATCTTATTGCGCATACTGCGTACCACTTTTTAAGCGGCGGGTGCGGAATCAGGCCGATTTTTGATATCAGACTTGTGGAGAAAAAGGCAGAGATTGATAAAGAAAAACTGTCAGAGCTGTTAGAGGAAGCAGGACTTTGGAAGTTTTACAATGCGGCGGAAAAGCTTTGCGATGTGTGGTCGGGCGCCTCGGAGCATTCAGAAACTACGCGCCGTATGGAGAGCTATATCCTCTCCGCAGGCGTATACGGCAGCATGGAGAACGGAATCGGCATAGCCAAGGCAGGCAGGGGGAATTTTAAGTACATATTCAACCGTGTCTTTATGCCGTATTCACAGCTTAGGACATATTACAGGGTTTTGTACAAATATCCTGCTTTGTATCCCGTATACCAGGTAATAAGATGGGCGCGCATTTTGCGTAAGAACAAGGGCAAGGCTGCGCATGAGCTTAAATACAGCAGCTCTGTGCCGGATGAAAAAATCCGCTCTTTGCAGGAAATCTGCAAAGAACTCGGACTTAAATAGAAGATGGGTTGGATTGCATTAAGAACTGAGTTCTATTAAAAAGCACCTGACATAAAGAAAAGGACAATGGAATTAATCCATTGTCCTTTTGTGGTTTTTGTCTATTTATCAGCTTTTAAAAATCTGTAGATAATCGCTGCGGTTTCTGCTCTTGTAGCGTTGTCTTTCGGGTTGAGTGTTGTATCTGTTCTGCCTTTTATGAGTCCCTTGCCAACTGCCCAATTCATAGCTGAAACTGCATATTCAAAAATCTCATCGCTATCTGTGAAGTGGAGATTTTCTTCTGATGTTTGAGCGTTCATACCCTTATACTGTGCGTATCTGTGCATAATAACGGCAATCTGTTCACGGGTTATATTGCTGTTCGGTGCAAATTCTGTTTCAGAAACGCCATTTATAATACCGTTCAGTTTTGCCCAGGAAACTGCATTGCCGTAATAAGCACCCATGTCAACATCGGCAAACGGAATGCTCTTGTTTGCAGCAGGTTCTCCTTCATTTCTGTAAAGTATGGTTACAAGCATTGCTCTTGTCAAGTTATCGCTTGGCGCAAACTTGTCTTCTGCAACACCGTTCATAAGTTTGTTTTCAACAACATACTTAACACTTTCGCAGAACCAATCATCTGTCTTTATGTCTTTGAATGAGATTGTTGTTTGAGGTTCAACAACCTGAGGTTCTTTTTCAGTTTCAATCCACTTTGCATAAAGTGTAAAGCTGCTTGTTACCTTTGTATTGAAATCGTAAGCCGTTGTAAGCTCCTTATCTGTATACCAGCCGCCAAACGCAAAGCCGTCTTTTGCAGGAGCTGTCGGTTTGTTAAGGCGCGCATTTATTGTTACAGACTTATTTTCAACAGCAGTTCCGCCGTTTGTTTCAAACTTAACGGTATACTTGCTTACATCGACACTGCCGCCTAAACCGCCTGTGTATGCCCACTGTGCGTAGACGGTTGTATCAGCATCAAATACTGTATCTGTTGTAACCTGTGTACCGCCGCTTGAAGCCGTGTACCAGCCCTTAAAGGTATAGCGGCCGCTTCTCGTAGGTGTAGGTAATGCTGCTAATCTGCCGTTTGCTTCTGTTGTGGCATTTGCAGGTGTAACAGAACCGCCGTTTTCATTGAATGTAACAGTATAGCCCTGGAGAGGCTCTGTCCACTTTGCAAAGAGAGTAGTGCTTTCTGTAACAGTATCGCTTTCAAAGTTCCATTCATTTTCGCAGGTTTCTTCCTTGTACCAACCGCAAAAAGTATAGCCATCCTTTGTGGGTGCTTCGGGTGCTGCAATTTTACTGCCTGCTTCGACTGTAATTCCGCCGATATCACTTCCGCCGTTTGAATCAAATTCTACATAATCATAGATATCTTCAAAATTTACTCCGCCGCTGCCATACTGGGTAATAACGACATCATAGTCAACACTATTGAGCGCTTTTGTTTCGGTGTTTTGTGCATCAAATTTATCGTTTCCGTTAACGGTAAGCGTGTAGTAGTCATATCCTTCTGCAACTGCACAATAAATTTTTTGGCCCCATGTATTTGTGGTGTTGTTCTTACCGTATTTCAGTGTGCCGCTACCTGTTATGGTGAGATCGCCCTCAAAATACACGTAAAGGTCAATGGCTTCGTTAAGCATTCCGGGATCGATAGTGTATCCGTTAAGGTTGAGAACGAAGCTGCCTTCAAAAGTACCTCCGCGTAAGCTGCTGAAAACAAGGCGGCCATTAAGGTCTTCTCTGAGAATAATTAAAATTTTGCCATCTTTTTCAGTTACGAAAGCACCGCTGCCCAGTACTTTTTGCACATGAGCAATGTCGTAGCGTTCAATGACATATTCTTTGTAGGCAATCCCCTCAGTCCACTTAGCAAACAGAGTGGTATCTTCTGTTACTGTGTCATTATCAAAATCCCAGGCATTTTGACATTCTGCTTCCTTATACCAGCCGCCGAAGGTATAGCCGTTTTCAGTCGGCGCTGCGGGTGCGGCAATTTTGCCCCCTTCTATAACATTGTTTAAAGCATCGGGAGCCGTACCGTGACCGTTTGCGTCAAAGGTAACTGTGTAGAGAGCGGGAGTCACATCCAACTGAGTTATAATTACTGTGTCTGATCCTTCGACAACCAAATTCTGGGGTTCGGTATATATTGCAGTTAAACCGGAATTTTTAAGGACGGAATAGCAAGCTTTCCCGGCGGCAAGCACGGTCTTTACGGTGCTTATTCCTCCATGGCGTATTCTTCCCGATATCGTAGCGGATTCGATAAACAGGTCATTATTGTCACCGACAAAGAATGTATTGTTTCTGCCTGTTGAAAAAGTTCCGTTTCCTGTCAGTGTTACGGTGCAATCAGCGGCATTTTCAAGACAAATCGCTTCGTTTTGATTCTCGCCGGAAAATGTTTTTCCGTTAGCATCAAAAATAAAATCGGCATTCGGAATGTCGAGTTCGATTCGCCCGGTTATATCACTCAGAAGCTTTATGGTGATAATATCATCGTTTGTGTTCACTTGCACAGCAGAGGGATAACTTGCTGCAAGAGCTTCAAGGTCGCTTAATTGCTCTGCGCATATATTCCCAATATTTACAGGAGAGGAAGCCCCTTCTGCAAATACGACTGTCGGCACAAGCATCATCAGCATAGCAAGTGCAAGTACCACGCTTAGTAATCTTTTCATCTTATTACCTTCTTTCAGCATTTTCTTAATACAGCTTGAAATTTTGGTTACTGTACATTATAATAACTATACACCGTACATCAATGTACGATGCAATGTTTTTCAAGGGAAATTTTTATAAATTCTTAAAAATTATTTTGTGCTTGAAATGAGGAAATGTTTATGAATGATAAAAATCTGTTTTCCATAGGCGAAGTTGCAAAAGCTGTAGGAATTACAAGAAAAATTTTACTGAATTATGAAACGAAAGGCCTTATAAAGCCTGACCAAAAAGACGGCGCTGCAGGTAACAGGTATTACACCATCGATACATTTACTCAAATCCGCACAATCCGTGTTTTTCAAAATCTGGGGCTTTCTCTCGACGAAATACGGGAATACTTTAACGATTCGACTGATTTGGAGCCGATAATAAAACGACTTAAAAAAACGAGAGATGAACTTAACCTCACCATAGAGAAGCTGGAAGAAAGAACACAGCAAAAAGGAAGTGATATAAGAGAAATCACGATTGAGCCGCAGACTGTTTATTGCCGTGTGTACAACTCAACCTCTGTTGCCGACAAGACGAACCTTTTGAGAAATACGGCACTTGAAGCTATGAAACTGTACGGAACCGATACAACAAGGAGAATGTATTTTACCGAGTATTCAGCAAAATCTCCCGAAGATGTTTCCTATTGTGTTGCCGTACCCCGAGAAAGCAGGGGTGAATATGTCAGCAACATTCCCGAGCTTAAGGCTGTTTCATTCTTTCATCACGGAGCCTATGAAAAAATTCCCGAGGCACGGAAAAGGCTTGTTTCCTATGCAGAGGAAAACAATATAAAGCTGACGGGGGTGTTCCGCAATATTTATCTTGAAGGACCGCCGCAGCACAAAAACAACAGCAACTTCATCACCCAGATAATAGGAATAATTGAATAAAAACAGAGAGAATAATTGACTATTTTCCGATATTATGATATAACAATGGTTTGTAAAACACAATCAAGAAAAACGGTGTCAGGCCGGGTTAAGAACCCTTGAAAATAAAGGAGAAGTGAAATATTATGAAACTTGGTATAGTAACTTGTGTGCCTGTTTCATAAACTTAAATACATCCTTATAAAACTCTCTAAATGGCTATAAACAAAGGAATATCACAAGAACTCAATTCTATATATCATCATATAACACTATATAATTCGATGCAGAAATGGTGTCAAAGATGGTGTATAAGACTATTTAAAGAGTTTGGCACAAAAACAATTTAAAATGAAATTAAATACAACATAAAACACTATTGTTTTTTATAGACAATAGTGTTTTATGTTATAAAAAGGGGGGTGCAATACATTTCCTTTTAGGAGTGAGGTTTCTTTTTCAATGGTATCTAATGTTTTCACATATCAGGTTGCTATTAGAAACATCGAAGTAAAATATACTATTATTCACACCGCCCCTTCTGTATATTATTATCGAACATACAACGATTTTACAAAATTGCCGAAAATGGCTTAAAATAAGGCTTTTTGAGGCATTTGCATTTTAATGGAGCAGCACATAAAAATCTGAAACCGCCCGAATCACGGGGTTTTGTCGAACTCACTTACGAACTACTATAAGTTTTGTATGAATTTCGTTAGAAATATTGCAAAATCTGACTTTTATTGATATAATGGCTACGCTACATACTATACTTATAATGGAATAAGTATAGTTTTCAGCACAAGGTGTACGCTAATTAGGCAAAAGCGTACACTCTGACTACCATAGCTTTGTGTTGAAAGTATATGTAAGTATAAGTGTGTAGCAACCTTATGTCAGAGCCGTATGTTTTTCGTGCGTAGCTCTGATATATGGGCTACGCATTTTTTATATTTATTTTCAGGAGGATTTCTTATGAAAAAAATCGTAACACTAACAATGCTAGTAGTATTGTTACTCGGTATCTTTACATTTAATGTATCAGCACAAGAAAATGTGTCCGTGTACATAGATAATGAAAAAATAGAATTTGATGTTCAACCACAAATTATCAACGGAAGAACTTTAGTGCCAATGCGAAAAATATTTGAAGAACTAGGGGCAATTGTTGATTGGGATAACGACACTCGAACTGCAATTGGGACAAAAGGAAATACAGTTGTAAAATTAACAATTAATGATGATAAAATTTATAAAAATGGTGTGGCAAGCGTTCTTGATGTTCCTGCACAATTAATTAATGGAAGAACTCTTGTACCTGTTAGAGCTATTTCAGAAGCTTTTGGAATTGATGTTTTTTGGCGTGGGGAAATAAAAACCGTTTCTATACATTCAACCAAAGAGAATATAGAGTATATAAAAATGTATGATACAAATTTTCAACCTGTAAATGTTGAAAAGGGATTAAGACAGTTATATTTGGCAAAAGGCTGGACGGACAATTTTATTAATGAAAGTCTTGATTCAGGATTGACATCATTAGATGGAGAAAAACTAGTATATAGCAAATTCAAAAGTGTATATAGCATTGACAATATATTGCCGGCTTTAAAGTGTGGGTCTCATTTTGAAATATCTTATCCGGAATATAATATACAATCATATGTCTACTCATATGGAGCAAAAACTTTAGAAGATGCTGAAAAATATGCAATGAATTATGCAAGGTATTTACAGAGTCAAGGATATGAATTGATTTGCGAAATGGATGACCCAGTTGTAGAGCAATCTCAAGGAACAGATATAGTTTATGAACTTGTAACTCCGGACAACAAACTTTTGGTTGAAATAAAAAGCGAGTATAGCTGGTTTGTCAATAATTATACTTATGCTGTAGATATATCAATAGAGGCGTTTAAGGGACAAAGTACACGAGCTAAGTATGATGGATATTATTTTCCGAGTGCATCCGTTGTCATGTATGCTCCTGACGGAAGGACAATTACTGTAAAAGGATCTGAAGTGTCTAAATATAAAGCAGTCGGTTGGTACACGGAACCGGTTCAGATACTATATGCTCCGGGTAAAAGTGCCGTATTTAAAAAGTCCCAAGTGGAAGCACAACTTACGGTCGGTTGGTACACAGAACCAGTTCAGATACTATATGCTCCGGGTAAAAGTGCCGTATTCAAAAAAACGCAAGTAGCGGCACAGCTGACAGTTGGTTGGTATGAATATCCTGTTGTTCAGGTTTATGACAAGAAGGGCAATCCAAAGATTATAAAGGAAAGCGAACTATCTGTGTACGAAAATAAGGGATGGAGTAAAAAGAACCCTAAGTATAAACCGTTAGGTAGAAAAATTACGGCAGAAGATATAGATGTTGAACTAATAGGAACAAATTTTGTTTTCACTAATCGCAGTGAGTATTCTTTAGAGATTGACCGCCTGTATGTTGATGATAAACATCATGACATAATTGGAACCGGAAGGGTTACTGTGGAACCACATACGGTCAAAGCAGTATACTGCGAGTGTAAGCATGGTTTAGCTGCGCATGATATATCTTCGGAAGCGTATATTTGGGTAATGCAAACTGTTCCTCGGGCGAACACAGATGCAGAATATATTTATGTATATAAAGTTTCATTTACTATAAATGGAATATATAAGTTTGAATGTATCGTTGATTAGTGATGGAATAGAATTGATGTGTCAAAAACGAATGTTTTTGGCACACTTTTCTTTATGCTCAAAAATAGCGGAAAATTTAATTAAAGATATTTCAAAAAACGTATCAAAAACTATTTACGTTTTGACACGTTTATGATACAATATAGTTAGTCAAAGAAAAGGGGTTGACTATTATGTTAGTTGGTTATGCAAGAGTTTCAACAGATGGACAAAATTTAGACAGGCAGATAGATGCCTTAAAAGAAGTTGGTGTGGATAATAGAGTTTTGTATCAGGAAAAAATCACAGGCACTAAAAGAGACCGCCCTGAACTTCAAAGAATGTTGGAAGAACTAAACGAAGGTGATACAGTAATTATTACTGACCTTACAAGAATTTCGCGTAGTACAAAGGATTTGTTGGATATAATCGAAAAAATCAAAAATAAGGGTGCTACTATACGAAGTCTGAAAGACACATGGTTAGATACCACAAGCAACAATCCGTACAACGCTTTCCTTTTAACTGTTATGAGCGGTTTAAGTCAGTTGGAACGTGATTTGATAAGCCAACGAACAAAAGAGGGTTTGGTAAGTGCAAAAGCACGTGGACGAAATGGCGGTAGACCGTCAAAGCAAAACGAAAAAGGCGAAGTTGTAAAAGTATTAGCCAATAGCGGTATGAAGATTGTGGATATTGTAAAAGAAACAGGTTTATCAAGAAGTACAGTAAACAGAATTTTGAGAGATAACAAATAGAATCATACAATTTAAAAGTTGTATTGCGTCTTTACAACTTAAAAGTTGTTAGAAAGGGAAAAGGCAATGAAAAACAGTAAAAAAGATGAAAAAGTGTGTGCGTTGATTGATAAATTCGTAGAGGTACGCAAAGAAAAAGGATTTACACAAGCGAATTTGGCAGAAAAAAGCGGTTATAGTCAACAGGTAATTTCAAGAATTGAGAACAAAACCAGTATACCACAAATCAATACCTTGTGTGATTTGATTGATGTTTTAGGGCATGAAATAACATATAAACCCAAAGGAACTGCATCAACTGTAAAAAAACAGGAATCAAAACCTGTTGTAACAGAAATAGATTTAACTGACATTCCTGACGATAGTGTTATTACATATACTGAACTGAAGGAATATATTGATAGTGATGAAGGGGATTACTATAGAAAGAAAATAAAGGGATTTGAGCGATATTTTAACCCATATATTAGTTATACAGTAGATTTGTCTGATGCTGAATACAATGCAAATGTACTATACAATTCGCTTATTGAAATTCGTGAGATGTTTAATAACGATAAAATAAGCGAAAAAAGATTAGAACGGATAAAGGAGGATTTAATCGATTGTAAAGAATTTTTTCAAGATATTGTTGATGAAATTGAATATATTGCAGAGTTTGGCATTGAAGATTTAGTATCAATAATAGATGATATAAACAATTATGATGATGAAGAATTTGATGATGAGGAAGAATAAAAACTAAATAAGATTTTGAAATACACTTGCTTTTATAAGCAGGTGTTATTTTTTGCAAAATTTCAAAAAACGCTGTTAAAAATGTGCTAATTTCAAAAACGTAAAAATTCAATTAAAAGAGTCAGAAAAAAAGAGAATAATCCTATGTAGCGTGTTTATGTTACAAACAATGCCTTAAAAAAATAAGAAAGGACAAGTATTAATGAATAGAAAAAAAGTAGAGGTATGTTTTAACGAAAACACACATGTAGGATTCCACACAGGCAATGGTACAACGGATAATGTGATTAATTTTGAAGTTGCTGACAATAACAACATCATAAATTCATGTAATTTAAGGAAAGTGCGTAATCGTGATTGGTATGAAACGTATATACGTGTAAACCCAAACAGGAACAACGGCGGCTACATTTTAGAAAAATATTCAGATTTCAAAAGAGTAATGAAAACTGTATTTGATGAAGTCGGGATAGATGATTTTAAATGGAAACGCCTTGATCTGAGTTTCAATACGTTGGATAACACGTATTACGAAAATTACACAAAGCTCAACAGATTACTGATATCATGCTTTGCAAGTGCCACTAATGACTATAATACATACGACACAAAAGACTTTTGGACGGGAAAGACGAAGAGCCTTGCCACCAAAAACGGTTATCGGGAAGTGGAATTTTATGACAAGCAAAATGAAAGTCAAAATAGAAGTCCATATTATAGCAGACTCGAATTTAGAAGTTTGCGTATGCGTGCTGATGTTGAAACAGAGTTTTTGACTATATGGTTTGATAGGTTAGATAAGGCGGTACGACAATTTGAGAATGTGCAACACAAATTTAACCGACATATGGCTGAAATCTATTTGAATGACCTGAAAAAGAAAAAGCATGAAAGACAGTTTTTGAGTATCAATAGTTTTCTGATGACACGAAAAGATTATATTTTTACGAGCTGGCAAATGAAAAACTTGCTGATGTTGATTGGGCTGGATGAAAAACAGGCTCAAAACAAAGCATATAATTTTAAAAAGAATCACAAAATTGAGTATTTCAAAAAAGATGATTTAGAAGCTATCGTTTCTGATATTAAGTCAAAAATTACTGAATATTTTTCTAAATAATCAGTAACAAATTACTAAAAACTAAATTTATAAGAAGTCAAAAAAGCATTGATATATAAGGGTTTATAGACGATTTCCTTTAAAGCTAATTACCTAATATATATGCAAGCATACATAAGGTAACAGTTGTACATAAATACGCTACGAAAATTTATTATAACTGACGAAAGGAAACGTGCTATGGCACAAATAAAAAAATTCAATAACGTATTTCTGTTGGTGCTATTAGCATTGGTGGAAATAATGGCAAACTTTAAAATATTATCAAATACTGAAAAACACATAAGATATAACAATATGAAAAACAGATGTGGGAAATACTATCAGTTACAAAATCCACGTTATGAAGGTACATATATGTGTGATGAATGGTTAGGAAACAAGTATGAAACCTTTTTCATTTGGTTAGATAACAACTATTATGAAATAGATGGTGAAACACAGATGGATATTGACAAAGATATTATTCAATATGGGAACAAGCAATATCATCCTGACTTGTGTTTGGTAGTACCACATAGTATAAATACATTCTATGAAACATTAGAGGTTGGAAAAACGAACATCAAGTATAATTCAAAGACCGGGAAATATCGTGTCGTAGTTATAGATAAAGATCGCCACATTAGTTCAAAAAATATAGATACATATAATGAAGCATTAGATATTTACTGTGATATAAAACAAGGCATACTGTTTAATAAGGCAAAAGCACTAAAAGATAAAGTGCCGGAAAAGGTTTATAATGCTTTAATGAATACCGATATAAAGGCTATCAATCAAAAGTATTATCAGAGTGAGGTGTAAGCAGTATGGATAACAAGAACTTTGTGCCTATATGGGAAAAGGTATTGCTTACAGTTGAAGAGGCAGCCAGTTATAGCAATATAGGAATTAACAAAATAAGCGATATGTTAAATAACCCATTATGCGAGTTTGTTTTACATGTTGGCAAAAAGAGATTAGTCAAGCGAAAAGAATTTGTAAAATATATTGAGAAAACGATAGAGATTTAAGAGATTTGACACGGAAATGATTCAAAATCATGCGGAATAATTGACTATTAGATGGTATTATGATATAATATTTTAATGTGTCAAACTCTTTTTTAACAAAAGGAGTTGATAACTTGGGTAAAGACCTAAAAGGCAAAGAATTAGGAGCTGGTATTGTCCAGAGAAAGGATAAAAGATACGTAGCAAGGTATGTAAGCAAAATTTCAGGAAAACGTGTTGAGAAGTATTTTCACAAGGTTAATGAAGCGAAAAAATGGTTAGCAGAAGCAAAGTATGAAGATGAGCATAGCAAGTGTATTGTTTCTACTCAAATGACCGTTGATACTTGGTTTGATTATTGGGTGAACAATATTGTAGGCGATTTAGCACCGAATACAACACGTAATTACAGGGAAAGATATTGCCACAATATTCAACCAATCATAGGCAAATTACCAATTACAGATGTTAAACCACTTCATTGTAAAATGGTGTTGAATAGTATGGATGCCGATTATGCCGGCTCAACTATAAGGCAAGCATTTATTACAATGGGTACAATGTTTAAGTCTGCAAAGATGAATGACCTAATACCAAAACACCCTATGGATGGTGTCAGATACACCAAGCCTGTACGTGCGGTTAATGATATTAAATTTCTTACAGTTGAGGAACAAGAAAAGTTTTTGGAAACTGCAAGAAAGTCGCATAACTACAATCAGTATGCTTTGATATTGGAAACCGGATTAAGAACAGGTGAAATGATTGGCTTGACTTGGGATGCTATTGACTTTGAAAAACGCACACTAACTGTTAATAAGACTTTGGAATACAGACACAAGCAAGGTTGTTGGAGAGCGGGAGCACCAAAAACGCAACATAGTTATAGAACAATACCACTTACCAATCGTGCTTATGAGATTTTGCAAAGCATATATGCTACAAGGGATGAACGCAAACAATCATCTACTTTATATCAGACTTTGGAATTTATGGATAGACACACAGGAGAAAAATCTACTCTTATAATGAAAGACCTTGTGTTTATAAATTGGCGAACTGGTGAGCCTGCTAAAAATAGTTCTTATGATACCCATTTGTATAAGCTTTGTGATGAAGCTAATATTAAGCGATTTTGTATGCACGCTTTAAGACATACATACGCCACACGTGCTATTGAAAAAGGAGTACAACCTAAAGTGTTACAAAAACTTCTTGGACATGGCTCAATTCAAACAACGATGGATAAATATGTACATGTTACGGATGATTCATTGAGAAAAGCGGTGCAGCAATTTGAGAGAAATAATCAAGAGCAAATGGTGGCAAATTGGTGTCACACCAATTAAAAAAACGCCTGAAACCCTTGAAAATAGAAAGGTTATGATAAATTATGAAACTTGGTATCGTAGGGCTTCCGAATGTAGGAAAGAGCACGCTTTTTAACGCGATAACGAATGCCGGGGCAGAGGCGGCAAACTATCCGTTCTGCACAATTGAGCCGAATGTCGGCACGGTAACCGTTCCGGACGCAAGAGTCGATGCGCTTTCTAAGCTTTATAATACACAGAAGACGACATATGCGACTGTTGAATTCGTCGATATTGCAGGCCTTGTAAAGGGCGCGGCATCGGGCGAGGGGCTTGGAAATAAGTTTCTTTCACATATTCGCGCGGTTGATGCTATCGTTCATGTTGTCCGCTGCTTTAAGGACGATAACATCGTTCATGTTGAGGGCGGAATAGACCCGATTCGTGACGTTGATACGATAAATTATGAACTTATTTTGTCTGATATGGAGATGCTTGAGCGCCGTCTTGACAAGACGAGAAAGGCTGCAAAGGGTGACAAGAGTCTCTTAAAAGAGGTTGAGCTTTTAGAGCGTCTTGCAGCTCATCTCGGAGAAGGCAAGTGCGCAAGGAGCTTTGAAGCAAATGAGGAAGAGGCTGATACTATATCCTCAATAGAGCTGCTCACGGCAAAGCCTGTTATATACGCGGCAAACATGTCTGAAGACGATTTTGTTTCGGGCATTGACGGTAATGAGCATTATTTAAAGCTTAAGGAGTTTTCTGAGGCGGAGGGCTCGCAGATTATTCCGATATGCGCAAAGCTTGAGGCGGAGATTATTGAGCTTGCGGAGGATGAGCGCGAGATGTTCCTTTCAGAGCTCGGCCTCACTCAGTCGGGACTTGACAGAATGATTCAGGTGTGCTACAGCCTTCTCGGGCTTATGTCATATCTCACGGCGGGTGAGCCCGAGGTGCGCGCGTGGACGATAAAGAAGGGCACAAAGGCACCGCAGGCGGCAGGCAAAATCCACACGGATTTCGAGCGCGGCTTTATCCGCGCCGAGGTTATCCGCTATGAGGACCTTATAGAGTGCGGCTCGACCGCGGCGGCGCGTGAGCGCGGGCTTATGCGGAGTGAAGGCAAGGAATATGTTATAGAGGACGGAGATGTTGTTCTTTTCAGATTCAATGTTTAAAAAAATTCTGTTTTTTCGGGGTGGCGATTGAATTTTCGCCGCTCCGTTTTTTATTTAATTTGAATAACGGATTGCACTTTCGGCTAAAATAACCTCGGAGGTGCTATCTGATTTGAAAAAATATAAGGGGTTTTTAAGTAAAGTCGCGAAAAGCGGTTTTTACATAATCCTCTTCCTTTGCATATCGGCAATTGGAATATCGGGTTATGTAATGTTTCTGGCAAAAGACGCGGTCAAGGATACGGAGACGGCAATTGACGTAAAAAGCTCGTTTGAGATTCCTTTTCCTTCCGACAGGAGCACAAGCTATAATTTCGGACAGAAAGTAGAGGAGCCGAAAGGTGAGGAAAAGGTAACGCCAAAACCTGAGCCTGAAAAAAATGTCACGACACAGAAAACAGCCGAGAAAACCGTACCGACAATTGCAGAGACCAAAAAGGCTGAACCGAAGCCTGAAAAGACAGAGTATACAATGGCGGTCAGCGGGGCAATTTCCGCACCGTTTTCGGGCAAGGAGCTTGTGAAAAGCGAGACAATGGGAGACTGGCGCATACACTCGGGAGTGGATATTGCCTCAGAGATGGGGACGCCCGTGCTTGCGATTGCCGACGGAGTTGTAAGTCAGGTTGCGACGGATACAATGATGGGAAGTATAATTAAGATTCGGCATGAAGGCGGAATAGAGAGCATTTATGCAAACCTTGAGGAGGGGACAAACCTCAAGGTCGGGGATAAGTTAAAGGCGGGCGATGCGGTTGGTAAAATAGGCGCAACTGCGCTTGCAGAGTGCCTTGAGAAGCCGCACCTGCATCTGGAGGTTTTGAAAAACGGAGAGCATATAGACCCGCTTTCACTCTTCCCTGCAGGCGAGGAATAAAGTTGGGAAAAACTTGGGACAAAGTTAATTTTTAATTGTGGTATAATACTAACATGCAGCAGTGTACCGATGCTGCTACCGAAGGGCGTATGCAAGAGAGGCATACGCCCTTTCTCTATATAAATCTGAAAGGAGGTGATGCTCATGGCGAGAAAGAAAAAGGTAAATTCCATAAAGCGCGAGATTGAAGCTCTTTTAAAGAAAAATGTCACCCCGACATATCTTGAGCAGCGCATAGGCAATATCGTTGATGCCGATGCAGGAGATAATGTCAGCGTGTGCCGCGCAATTGCGATGGCTCAGGTTAAAAAAGGGCTTGAGGGCGATTTGCGCGCGGCGGAGTTTATTGAGGACATCCTTGCCGGTGAGGAAGAAGCGGAGGACCCTAAATTCGAGCTTGTACTCAAGGTGGTGAACCCGTCGGGAGCAAAAAATGGAGCTTAAGATAAGCCCACGTCAGCGCGAATTTATCGAGGCGAAAGAAGACGAGGTGCTTTTCGGCGGGGCTGCAGGCGGAGGTAAATCGTTCGGCCAGCTTGTGGATGCGTTTTTATTTGCACTTAAGTATCCCGGGTCAAAACAGCTTATACTGCGCAGAACCTTCCCTGAACTTGACAAGTCAATAATAAGAACGGCGCTTGCGCTTTATCCGAGAGCGCTTTTTACCTATAAGGCGGCAAGGCATGAGGGCGTGTTCAGGAACGGCTCGCTTATCGATTTCGGATACTGTGACTCGGAAAATGATGTGTTCAGGTATCAGTCAGCGGAGTATGATGTGATTCGTTTTGACGAGCTTACGCATTTTACAGAGCAGATGTATCTGTACCTTATTTCGCGTGTGCGCGGAACAAACGGATACCCGAAGCAGATAAAAAGCTCCACAAACCCCGGAGGAATAGGGCATTCATGGGTGAAATCGAGATTTATCGATATTGGAGAGCCTGATATTCCGCATAACGGAAGAATATTTATTCCGTCGCGTGTAGAGGATAATACCTTCCTCATGGACTCGGACCCGGGATACATAGAGCGGCTTCGGCGCCTTTCGGATAAGGACAGGGAAGCTCTCCTTTTCGGGAACTGGGATATATTTGACGGGCAGTATTTTACGGAGTGGCGACGCGAGATACATGTAATAAAGCCTTTTGAAATTCCGAAGCACTGGCGCAGATATTTCGTTATGGACTACGGACTTGACATGCTCGCAGGGTACTGGATAGCGGTCGATTTAAGCGGACGGGCGTATGTATACAGGGAAATATATGAGAGCGGGCTTATAATATCAGACGCGGCAAAGAAGATAGTGGCAGCGACAAATGAGAAGGTCTATGCATACATTGCTCCGCCTGATTTGTGGAACAGGCGCCAGGATACGGGAAAAAGCGCGGCTGAAATTTTTTTTGAAAACGGAGTTCCGCTCGTGCGGGCTAACAATGACCGCGTGCAGGGCTGGTATAACCTTAAAGAATGGCTTGCTCCGTGCAGTGACGAATATGGAAAAACAATAGCAAATCTGCGGATATTCGGCACATGCATAAATCTTATACGGACGCTCCCGTCAGTGACGGTGGATACAAAAAATCCGAACGATGTTTCAAGCGTCCCGCATGAGCTTACGCATGCGCCCGACGCAATAAGATATTTTGTGGCAGGAAGACCGGTTCCTGCATCAGTTCCGCCGCAGAGAGAAGTTTATGACCCGCCTGAATTTGAAAGACAGATAGAAGAATTGCTTGATTATTCATAAAAAATATACGGTACGGTACGCCGAAAGGAAAGGAAGAGAGAAAAATGAGTTTTGAAGAGTACAAAATACAAAATTATGCCACGGGAGTCAGTTCACTTCCGGATTATCCGTCGGACGAGGGGTACACGGCGCAAGCACTTAAGGAAGTGTTTGACGCGCGAAGCGACAAGGAGATAAAGGAAAAACACAATGCGCTTGTCGACGCGGTGTCAGAAATTGCAGACGGCGGCAAGGAACATGAAGAAAACACGGGGAATCCGCACGGAGTAACGGCGGAGCAAATCGGGCTGTCTGATGTGGACAACACATCAGACATCGACAAACCGATAAGCCGAGCGACACAAGAGGCGTTTGATGAACTGCGCGGGCAAATGCCTAATTATACGAGCGAATTGGTTAACGATTCGGATTTTTCGACAAAGCAGTATGTTGATAAAGTAGTGCGCGAAAAGGCGGATGCTGTAAAATTCAGCACGGAAAGGGCAAAAACACATGCAATATACGACAGCATGGAAGGTCCTGTTATTTCACTCAATATGTACGGTGAGAGCACGCCGACAGAAAATCCGACTGTCAGAGTATACGGAAAGAATTTGCTTCAGCCACGAACTCATAAAGGAACAAGTGCCGGTGTCGAGTGGGATATTGCGGAAGACGGAAGAATTACTGCAAGCGGAACAGCAACAGGATACAGCACATGCAAAATATCCGGCGGTTTTTTCTTGGAAGCCGGAACATATACCATATCCATTAAGGGGATTGCACAAAATGTAAAGCTTGAAACAACTACCTTAAGCCCTGTAAATGGTAAGCAGTTACCCCAGACTTTTACTTTATCTGAAGCCGGAACACATATAGTTAACCTTACACGAGCAGGTAACGGTGCGGTGGAAGTTGACGGGTATATGCAGATTGAGGCAGGCTCAAAAGCGACGGAATATGAGCCGTATGTATCACCGCAGACGGTGACTATACCGTACACGCTGGGAAGCGGAGATACGGTTACACTGTCTGACGGAGTTGTAAAAGCCCAAATAAGCGGAACGGAAACCGACATAACCGAAACGGAAGAAGGAAAGACGCTTCTTGCACTGCATACTAATTATCCGAGCACGAGCATCTTCTGCGATGCTCCTTGCAGGGTAAGATATGTTGCAGATACGGAAAATGCGTATAAAAATCTTCTCCGACGGGTGGAGGCGCTTGAAAATGCCTAAAAAAACCAGAATATCCGGAGCAAGCGCCCCGAATGTGTATACGAAGCAGTACAGAAAGTTTTCCGGTGTTGACTTTTCCAAAAGTGAGGCAATGGTAGACGATATGCACAGCCCGAAGGCCCGGAATCTTGTATCCGACACTGGCGGATTTCCGGAAAAGCGTGTCGGCTGGCGCGTATTGCAGACGCTTCCGGGAAGGATAAACGGCATATACCGTTATGACGGAGAAAACGCAGAGGGAGAAAAAGTGTCGTGCTTCATAATTCATGCGGGAACGACCATATACCGCTATGACGGCGGAGAAAGCGAGCCTGTGGCGCTTCTTGAAAACATTGCGGACAAAAGGTCGCGGGCGGCATACTTTAAGGGCAGACTCTGCATACTCACGGGGGAAGAGTATCTTGTGTTTGACGGGGACGCATGCCGCCACGCGACAGACAGTGAGGATATATATGCTCCGACAACGATTGCATCACGCGAGGCTATATCGCTTGAATCAAGCGCTGCTATAATTTCGTGGGGATATGAAAAGTGGATTGAATCAGGCATCTGGGAGCACTCGTCAGAAGAAGCCGCAAGTCCGGGGGCTGTCCCTGACGGGGGAGGTGTAAATCTCATGACACCACGCAGATTGAACTCTTTTTCGGTAGATATTGCAGCAAGAACAAAAAAAGTATTTATGTTTATTCTTGATGGTCTTGCAGACCCGAATTCACGGATGATACTCAGGTGTAAAGATACGGGCGAGGTGATCTTTGATATTGTGCTTGATGCGAACGGAAAGAGAAATCTTAGCCACCCGTCAAACTTCAATCCGGAAGGAATGGTGAACGGAATAAATTATGACCGGTTGCTGACTTTTGATTACAGTACCTCATCTGGCGGAAGTGGTAGAATGATTTCTGTGGGAAGACATACATCTACATATGTTATATGCAGAATTTCAAATGCACTTGCGAGTTCGTACATACCGGGCATTGATAACTTTGAGATAGAGTATTTCAAAACGAGTGAGGGATATGCCGACAGAATAGATAAATGTACGCTTCTTAATGTTTATGAAAACCGTGTGTTTTTCTCGGGAAATCCTGACTATCCGAATGTGGATTTTTCGAGTGCCGTAAATGACCCGACATATGTTCCGGACATAAATTATACGGAAATAGGCGTGGACTCATCTGCGATAATCGGATATCTCCGCACGGGAGATTCGCAGGCAATAATCAAGGAGGACGGAGTCGATGCGACGAGCTATATGCGAACTATGACCTTTGATTCGGAAGGGCGCGCGATGTTTCCGATAAAACAGGGAACATCAGGGATGGGGGGCATAGCCCCGCATGCCGTATGCACCTTCCTTGACGACCCCGTATATCTTACGCGAAACGGCGTTTATGCCATTGCGATGCAGGATATATCAAGTGAGCGCGCGCTTAATATCCGTTCGACAAGGATAAACAAGAGGCTTTTAAAAAACGCAAACCTCTCCGATGCCGTAATGGTGCAGTGGAGAGGGTATCTCCTGCTTTGCGTGGGGGATGAGTGTTATGTGGCAGACGCCGCACAAAAGACATATCTGGGAAATAAGACGGGCACATTTGAATACGAGTGGTACTACTGGACAAATATTCCTGCGCGCGTGTTCTGCGAGCATGACGGTGAGCTGTATTTCGGTACGGAGGACGGACGCTTCTGTAAATTCAACAGCGACCTTGTAAATGACAGAGGCGAGCTGAAGAGCGAGGCATATTCTGACGACGGAAAAGCGATAGTTGCCGAGTGGGCGACAAATCTTTCTGACGACGGAGACTTCATGCTCAAAAAAACGATGGTGAAAAAAGGCTCAGGAGTGTTTCTCAAGACCTATAACCGCTCGGGAGTGAAGGTGTATGTGCGGACAGATGCGGGATTTGAGGAGATGATAGCCTCAAAAAGCGCGGGGGTATTTGATTTTGAGGACATTGACTTTGCTGATTTCACATTTAATACCTCGCCGTACTCCGTGGTTCCGTTCAATACAAGAATCAAGAAATACAGTGCAATTCAGATTATCTGTCGGAATGACAAACCGAATCACGCATTCGGAGTGCACAGTATTGTGCGAAGATTTTTTATCGGAAATACAAAAAAGTAATTAAAAAAGAAAGAGGTAATAAAAAATGACTTACACAAAAACACCTATATATTCAAACGGAAAACATGGCTTCGGTTACGTCAGCGAAGAGGGACTCACATACAAGGACCCGCAGGGAAAGGAGCGCATAGATGTCGGAACGACCGTGTTCACACAGGGCGGACCGTACACGCTCACAAGCTCAGGAAGCGTAAGGACACCGAGCGGTATATATGATGATGTAAAGAATGCATCAGATACGGCGCGCGGAGAGCTTGATAAAATGCACACGGCGAACCAAAACGCGATAAAGAAACGCACACAGCAGCAGATTGCAAGGATTAATAACCAAAAAAGATATGCCGAGGAGACTTATCGGAATGCGAACAAGACAGCATATCAGGCGTATCTTCAAGCGGCAAACCCGTACGGTGTACAAAGCGAGCAGATGGTAAAGCTCGGACTTGATGAGTCGGGATACTCCGAGACATCAAAGCTAAAGCTTGCCAATACATACCAGAATGCGTTAAATAACAATCTCCTTGCAAGAAACGAGTACATGAATGAGCTTGAAATGGCAAGAATGGATGCTCTGTATAATGGCGACATAGACGCGGCAAATGCACTGAGTGAGTATGCAAGACTTGTGTATAATCACGGTATAGACGCGGCAGAGCGAATTGCAAATCAGGGGAATATTGCCTATAATGCCGCGATGGAGCAAAGCGACAAGGAATGGGAACGGGAAATGTACCTTGAAAAGCTCGAGTATGACCGTAAAACTGCGCGTGAACAGGAGATGTGGGACCGTGCAATAAAGCTTGCAAGCATGGGCTTTAGCAATGCACAGATAGCGAATCAGCTCGGCATTTCGCTCTCTGAGCTTAATGAGCTTAAGAACAGATACAGATAGGAGGATTTCTAATGGTCTGGTATTTTATATTTATGGTGACGGGCGTGATGCTTTTTGCGCTCGGGATAGGCCTTGGCATGCAATTTATAAGCAGGCAGGAAAAGCAATCGGAAGAAAAATTTGAGCCGCAAAGCGAGGAAGAGATGCTTCCGAGGCTAAAGCGCCAGTGGGAAAATCTTTTAAGCTATGACGGAACGGAACAGGGGGAGGAATCAGATGAGGATTAAAAAAGAACCGCACGGAATCTGGGGCGAGTATCGCCGCGCTGTATCGTACAATCAGGGACTTGAGCTGTACGATACGGTGAAAAAGAACGAAAATTTCTTTATAGGAAAGCAGTGGGAGGGGCTTAATGCCCCCGACCTGAACAAGCCTGTCATAAATGTATTAAGGCGGGTTGTCAGCTATTTTATTTCGATGATTGTCGCGGACGATATCGGAGTTTCGTTCACTCCCTTTATCGCAACAGGTGAGCTTACGAAAAAAGCGTCGGTATGGTCAAAGGAGGTTGAGCGCGTCATAGAGCTTGCCGATATAAAGGCAAAGTCGCGAGATGTAATACGCAATGCCGCGGTCGACGGAGACGGCTGTCTGTATTTCTATTTTGACCACGAGGCCGATACGGGTCAGCTCGCTCGCGGCAGGCTTGAGTGCGAGGTGGTAGACAACACAAATGTTATGTTCGGAAACCCGTACTCTTCCGATTTGCAGAAGCAGCCGTATGTTCTGATTGAGCTTCGCAAAACTGTCGATTCTGTGCGTGAGGAGGCGAGACGCTTTGGCATGAGCGAGGAGGACGCGCTGCGGATAGTTCCGGATTCGGACGCGAATATGTATAACCCGGGCAGTGCAAACGAGAGCGACCTTGTGACAGTACTTGTGAAATTCTGGCGCGAGGGAGGAACGATACACGCGATAAAGACGACAAAGGAGCTTGTGATACGAGGCGAGTGGGATACGGGATATAAGAGATATCCTCTTGCGATGATGTCCTGGGACAAGGTCAAAAACTCTTACCACGGAGTGGCGGCAATTACGGGGCTTATACCCAACCAGATAAGCATAAACCAGCTTTTCGCAATGGCGATACACTCGATAAAGTCGAATGCCTTTCCGAAAATGCTGTACGATGCAACAAAGATTTCAGGCTGGTCCAACAAGGTCGGTCAGGCTATCGGCGTAATAGGCAACCCCAATGACGCAATAGCCTCAAACTTCAGAGGCGCTGACATGTCCTCGCAGGTCATGCAGGTTATATCACAGCTTATAAGTTATACGCTTGAGTTTATGGGCGCATCGGACGCCGCTCTCGGTAATATTAACCCGCAGAACACGTCTGCAATAATTGCAACGCAGAAGGCTTCGGCAATGCCGCTTGAGCTTCAGAAGCTTGCGTATTACAGATTTACCGAGGACTATGTCCGGACAATCGTTGATATGATGAGCGTTGACTACGGCATACGCGAGGTGGAAAGCGAGCAGGACGGAAATCCGGCGGTTGAGCTCTTTAACTTCAGTGAGGAGGGCTCGGCAGGGCTTAAAATGAAGGTTGATATCGGCTCTGCGGCATACTGGAGCGAGCTTACACAGACGCAGACGATGGATAACCTGTTCTCGAAGGGAATCATAACGGATGTTATTACATATCTTGAGAGCATTCCCGAGCAGTATCTCAGAAATAAAAATAAGATAATATCCAAAATAAAGGAACAGAGGCAGGAGGCGGAGCAGATGCAGATGCAGGAAGCTCCGGCGGTGGGGGCAGAGCCCCCGCTGCCCATGCCCGAGCTTCCCGCGGCAGTCAGATAAGGAAAACTTGACAATCCGTAACACAACGAAATATAATGTGATATAGAAGAGGCTCTTGGTATTTATCAGAACGGAGTGAAAAGGGAATGAAAAGCATGCGAAGGACAGTAAAGAAAATATTGTTGGCGCTTGCGATAGCGATTGCTTTGCCCATATTTATATTTTTCATACATTGGGGTTCATCTCTTGTAAGGTGCGAGATACTGACGGAAATACACAGAGAGGGAATCGAGAGCTTTTTTGAGTCTGATAAGGGAAAGGAATGTGCACAAGAGCTGATATATTTCAAAGTTCTTGATGTTGACGGCAGACTTATTAAAGTGTTTTTTGAGAGACGCTTTTATGGTGAGGCGTATAGTAGGAGTCATTATCTCTGGCTTGTGAAGCTTCCTGAAGGATATAAATTTTTCAGCTGGGGAGATAATTTTGAGGGATATGAGCGAAGTTTTTGGCCGTATTGGTATCATAACGACACTTAAGATGCAGGACAATTTTTAAATTAACTCCAATAATGTACATTCAGAACGGAGCGATAAAGAATGGAAAGCAAACGAAAAACAACAAGAAAGATATGGATAGCGCTTGCTTCGCCCATACTTATATTTTTAATATTCTGGACATCATCTCTTATAAAGTGCGAAATACTGACGGAAATGAAGAGGGAAGTCGTCGAGGAATACTTTGCGTCTGAAGAGGGAAAGCGGATACTGGATTGCGAGGTTGAGTATTTTAAGGTACTGAGCGTCAATAAGCATTTCCTGAGGGTGTATTATATAACGGAGACTGATAAGTCCGGAGAGGCAGCGATATTAGAAACGGAATATGACGGGCGGGAGTATCGCAATAAAGAAAAATGTGTGCTTTTGACCGGTTTTGGGGGAAGTGCCGATAACTTCGTCTGGCCGTATTGGCACCATGTATTTACAAGGCGATAAAGCGGGCTTTTTGTTTCTTGTAAAACTCAGAGGAGAGCGGTGAAAGCCGCCCTCCTCAAATTTCATTTTTCGAATCTTTTTTTGCTTATCGCTTGCAAAACACTGCAGGAAGCATGTATAATGTAAATAAATACTGCCATATTGCGGCAGAGCGGAGATGCGGCATGGAGTTTCTTACGAAGAACGAGAAGGAGACCGAGCGCCTGGGCGAGGAATTTGCGCGTCGGCTCAGAGGCGGAGATATAGTTGCGATGTGCGGCGAGATGGGCGCGGGGAAAACTGCGTTTGTCCGCGGAATTGCGCGCGGAATGGGCTCGTGTGAGCGCGTTACAAGCCCTACATATACGATAGTTAATGAATATTTTACATCGCCGCCGCTTTTTCATTTCGACCTTTACCGTCTGTCCTCGGCAGATGAGCTGTATGAAATCGGGTTTGATGACTATATTGCACGCGGAGGAATCTGCGTTATCGAGTGGTTTGAGAACGCAGAAGGCGCGTACAAGTGCGATTTTACCGTAAATATAGCAAGAGCATCGGAAGATGACGATGCACGCATAATTGAAATCTCGGAGGCGGGAGAACAATGAGAATACTCGCAATAGAATCCTCTGCAAAGGCAGCGTCAGTCGCAATTACTGACGGCGGAAATCTTGTTGCTGAGGTTTTTTTAAACAGCGGACTTAAACACAGCGTGACAATAATGCCGTCTGTCGAGCGGCTTCTTGAAAGCACGGGGCTTTCGGTGCGCGATATGGACAGGCTTGCAATATCGGCGGGGCCCGGCTCTTTCACGGGGCTGCGTATAGGCATGGCGGCAATAAAGGGGCTTTCGTGGGCGTGCGGTGTCCCGTGCTGCGCCGTATCTACGCTTGAGGCTGCGGCAATGGGCGTTGCCCATATCGGGGGCATTGTCTGTGCCGTTATGGACGCGCGCGCAGGGCAGGTATATAACGCGCTGTTCCGTGCGGAGGGCGGAAAGCTTTTTCGCCTTTGTGAGGACCGCGCAATAGCGATTTCTGACCTTCTGCGTGAGCTTTCAGATAAAAAAGATGTAATATTTGTTGGCGACGGAGCGGAGCTGTGCTATAATGAGGAAAACGGAGCGCACAGACTCGCACCGCGGCATTTAAGGTGTCAGCGCGCGGCGTATGTCGCCCTTCTTGCCGAGAATGCAGAGGTGCAGACGGCGGAGGCTCTCCGCCCTGAATATATAAGACTTCCTCAGGCTGAGCGCGAGCGGCTTGAAAAATTAAAAAAGTAGGTGCGTTTTATGAAAATAGCAATCGGTGCCGATGCGGCAGGATATTCACTTAAAGAAAAAATAAAGGAGCATCTTACGGCACGCGGCGATGAGGTCATCGATTTCGGGACATATTCCGATGCATCGGTGCACTACCCGATATACGGATATAAGGTTGCAAAGTGCATTTCGGACAAGGGCGCAGACTTCGGCGTTCTCGTCTGCGGGACGGGTATCGGAATGAGCATGGTTGCAAACAAGGTCAAAGGTGTCCGTGCGGCATGCGTGAGTGAGCATTTTTCCGCAAGGGCAACGAGATTGCATAATGATGCGAATGTCATCTGCCTCGGCGAGCGTGTTACGGGTGCAGGTCTTGCGCTTGAGCTTGTGGACATCTTCCTCGGTACTGCCGCAGAGGGCGGGAGACATGCCGAGCGCGTCGGTATGATATCCGAGATAGAGGAAGGAACATTTAAGGCAGAATAGAATTAAAGAAATTCGGGAAGGTTGGGGGAGACATTGTTTTCCACGGAAAGTATACGGAGAATAGTTGTAAAAGTCGGCACATCGACGCTTACGCACAGCACGGGCAAGCTCGATTTGCGCCATCTTGAGACGCTTGCACGCGTCCTGAGCGATATAAAGAATACAGGCATTGATGTTGTACTTGTTACATCGGGCGCGATAGGTGTCGGCATGAGTAAACTCGGCATGACCGTCCGCCCCGATGATGTCCGCTATAAGCAGGCTGCCGCATCTGTCGGGCAGTGCGAGCTTATGCATATTTACGATAAGTTCTTTCTTGACTACTCACAGGTTGTGGGGCAGATACTTATAACAAGAAGCGACACTGACCAGCCGCAGCGGAGGGCGATGATTGTGTCTACATTTGAGACGCTTTTTGAGCTTGACGCTATCCCTGTCGTAAATGAAAACGACTCGACGGGTGTAGACGAAATACTGTTCGGTGACAATGACACGCTTTCTGCCGAGGTCGCGGCTCTCTGCGGCGCGGATTTGCTGATTATTTTCTCTGATATTGACGGGCTGTATGATGACGACCCGAGAAAAAATAAGGATGCTCATGTTATACCGCGCGTCAGGGAAATTACGGACGAGCTTCGCGAGCATGCGGGAGGCGCAGGAACGAAGCTGGGTACGGGCGGTATGCTTACAAAGCTCCATGCCGCTGAAATATGCTTTGAGCATGACATACCGATGGTTATAACAAACGGAAAGCATATTGAAAATGCATACGACATCATAGCAGGGAATATAAAGGGAACACTGTTTATGAAATAAGACAAAGAAGCGTCCGCCGATGTTGGCGGACGCTTTTTCTCGCCTCGGGGTGTTCGACTTTGATGTGATATCATGGAATAAGGCTTTATGCCACGGAGCACACTTGACTTTACGGAGGAAATGTGATAGAGTATGCAATGTAAATGCGGCATGTCGGTACATGGAGACCGCAGAGGCGCGAAGTCTCGGTCGCGGGCAGAGTTTTAATACGGACGGAAAAGTACCATGAAGGTATTGGTCTCTGATGGATATGAGAGGCCATGCCTTTTTGTTTTTTTAAGGAGCTGTGGAAAATGAAGAAAAGTATTGTTAAAAACATAAGTCTTTCGGGCATGTTTCTTGCACTCGGCATAATTTTGCCGTTCTTTACGGGGCAGATACCGGAGATAGGGAAAATGCTCTCTCCGATGCATATACCTGTCTTTCTGTGCGGTTTTTTCTGCGGTCCGATAAGCGGTTTTGCAGTCGGTTTTATTATGCCGCTTCTGCGATTTGCGCTTTTTAGCATGCCGCCGATATTCCCTGAGGGCGCTGCAATGGCGCTTGAGCTTGCGGTATACGGCGCACTTGTCGGGGTTTTATACAAGGCGATGCCGAAAAAGACGGTGTTTATATACTTATCCCTGATATGTGCAATGCTTGCAGGGCGTGTTGTATGGGGCGCGGCGAGGTTTCTGCTTGCAGGCCTTGCGGGGAGCGAATTTTCATTTTCGATGTTTCTTGCAGGAGCGTTTATTAACGCGTTACCTGGGATAATATTACATATAGTGCTTGTTCCGGCGGTTGTAATGTCGGTAAATTCGATGAGGAAAGCTGCAAATGCGCGGGTTTTATGAGATAATCTTATGGCATGCGAAAAAATACCCGCTGATGCAGCCGTGTGACGCGGTTAAGCTTGCGTACCAGAATGAATTCGGAAGCGGACATTTGTGCATCTCGTCAGATGTTGAAAAAGAGCTTTCTAAGGAATATGAGCACGCAAAAGATGCTGATGAGGCATTTGTGGACATAGGCAACGGGCTTACAAGGCTTTCTGTCTCGTCCGTACGGAGCATTCCGGCGGCGGCGCGTGTAATTTATGCATCGGCAGAGCTTCAAAACGGCAGTGAGTCCCGCTTCGGAGAAAAGCTTGACACCCTTTTGCATGCTGCGGAAAAGGGCGTATTCACATTCGGTGCAGACGAGCTTTCGGAATATATAAAGGAGTACGGAAAAGGCGGTTTTTCGCCTGTCAGCCACAGCGAAAGATACAAGAGCGCATACGCGCCGTCATACCGCGTTATTGACAAAAGGTATGCAAGGCTTATGCCGCTCATTTACCGCATAGAAGAAAAAATGCGCAAGGACGGGCGCGCGACGGTTGCCATTGACGGGCGCGCCGCGAGCGGGAAGACGACTGCCGCAGAGCTTATTGCAAGGCTGTATGACGGAGAAGTAGTGCATATGGACGATTTTTTTCTTCCTGCTACACTGCGCTCCGAGGCGCGATATGCCGAGCCGGGCGGGAATGTGCATTATGAAAGATTTAAAACTGAGGTTAAAGAGCCGCTTGCACGGGGAGAGAGAATAAGCTACGGTAAATTTTCCTGCCGTGAAGGGAAAATTACGGAATATACGGAGCTTCGTGCCGACGGGCTCGTTATAGTGGAGGGCGCATACAGTATGCATCCCTGCTTCGGGGATATTTATGACATAAAGGCATTTTGTACGGTGGATAAAGCGGAGCAATTGAAAAGGATACAAATGCGTGACGGCGGCTTTGCGCTTGAGAGCTTTAAAAAGCTGTGGATACCTCTTGAGGAGAGGTATATATCCGAAGTACTGTGTGAAAAAAGCCTTGCGGAGAAGAGTGTAATTATATTAAATGACTAAAAGAAAAAGTACCTGTATGAAAGTGATATGCAGGTGCTTTTTTCTGTTTCAAGGCAACGGTTTTTTAAAAATTTTCTGTCTTGTCCGTGCTTCATCCGAAAAATGCCGGCGCCTTATCGGAAATATACCCGCAAGGCGCATTTTTTTTCAGATTTCTGTTGTGTTTCTTGCGGTTTTATACTATAATTAATAGTGTATGTAATAATGCAAAAATTACGTTGCGGAGAATTGATTATGAGAGTCAGATTTGCGTCAGTTCTGCTTCTGGTTTTCCTGCTTTGCGGTTGCGATATGTTTTCATCGTCAGAGATGTTCCGAAAGCCGGAAATTCCTGAGCAATATAATAATCTTATGCGCGCTGTTGACCGCATAAGAGACGGTGATTTTGAGTATGCCGAGCCTGTTTCGGGTCTTAATCGTCAGTCATTGCAGCTTATGGACCTCAACGGTGACGGAGTTGATGAGGGCGTTGCCTTCCTGCGTGACTTTACGGATTCGTACAAGGCGTATATCTATATATTTTCCCAGAGAGCGGGCGAGTTTGAAATGCTCGATATAATAGAAGGCCCTGAGAACACGATTTACACCGTGTCGTATTCAAACATTCTGGGCATGGGGAATTTTGAGATGATAGTCGAGTGGGGCTCAGGAGATGTTGCGGAGCGTCCGGTTATGGCGTACAGCGTCTCGGACGAGGGCGCATTAAGAATTCTCGACATCATGGCAGAGCAGTATACAGTCAGTGATATTGACCAGAACGGCGGAAACGATTTTATGGCCGTAACCGCGAAAAACGGCGGCAGAGCGGCTGAGGTATACATGGCGAAAAACGGCGGTCTGGAAAAGGTTTCTTCCGTGCCCCTTGCAGAGGGCTCGGGGCAGGTGCTCAGAATGAAAAGCGGCGGAGTGTCCGGAGGTCAGAACGGAGTGTATATCGAGTGCGCCGCAGAGAACGTCGGCATCATGACAAACCTTGTCACCGCCGAAAACGGCAGCGTAATAAACGCAATTCCGAACGGAGTGTTTTGCTCAACACGCGCATTCTGTGAAGATGTAAACGGAGACGGTGTCATAGAAATCCCGATATCTCTTGCGACGGACACGGAAACACCGGGAACCAGCAAATGCTACAACTGGGGTGCATATACATCGGGCAGCGGACTGTTGCCGAGGGCGTTTACATACCACTCATTTATTGAAAACTGGTATCTTTCCATGCCCCTTGCCTGGAGCGGAGCGGTAAAAGCGGAACGCGCAGCTGTCCGCCCGGGTCAGATTGCAGTCAAGTTCTACGCCGAGGAGGCGGTAATGACGGGGTCTGCCGATGATACAAAGTACAGGCTTCTGCCGCTGTTTACGGTGTATACGCTGACGGGAGAAATGCGGCACGAGGCTGCAAAGCAGAACGGAAGATTTATTCTGTATGAGCGCGAGGATACGGTGTTTGCTGCGGAAATTCACAGCGCCGATTGCCTGGGAACCGCGATAGATAAGGAGCTTATAAAATCAAGCTTTAAAATACGCGAGAGCGTATGGATTTCAGAAATTTTATTCGCCTGAGGAGGGAGTAAAATGAGCCCGAAAAAGAAAATACTTGTCCTTGAGGACGAGCCAAGCATAAGAAGCTTTGTCGTCATAAATTTAAGCCGCGCAGGCTATGAAGTGGCAGAGGCAGAGTGCGGAGAAGAGGCGCTGAGGATACTCGAGGCCAATTCTGACATAGGCGTCGCGCTGCTTGATATAATGCTTCCCGATATAGACGGGTTTGAGGTCTGCCGCAGAATCCGTGCGCGCGGCTCAAAAATCGGTATAATAATGCTCACCTCAAAAACTCAGGAGGTTGACCGTGTGACGGGGCTTATGACTGGTGCGGACGATTATGTAACGAAGCCGTTTTCGCCGACAGAGCTTATTGCGAGAATTGACGCGCTTTACCGCCGCATCGGGGATACAGTGGCAGATGACGGCGCGAGAATTGTGAGCGGACCGTTCGTTTTAAACACCAGAAACAGAACGCTTGATAAAAACGGCGTAAGGATAAAGCTTACGCAGGTTGAATATACGATGATGGAGTATTTTCTTAATAACCCCGACCGTGCGGTATCGCGTGAGGATGTGCTCGCTGCAGTATGGGGAAGCGACTATCCGGGAGAACTTAAGATTGTCGATGTCAATGTCAGGCGCCTGCGCATAAAGATTGAGGACAACCCCGCATATCCGTCGTATATACAGACGGTCTGGGGATACGGATATAAGTGGAATGCATAGTCTGCGGGAAGGGGAGCCTTGGAGTGAAGCATAAAATGGGGATAAAGCAGCGCTGGGTAGTCAACAACCTCATATATATAATGCTTGTTGTTATAATCTGCGTCGCCATATTCTCTGTGGGGATGATGAATTATTATTACATGAATATCCGCAGCAATCTGACAAACAGCGTAACATTAAGCGCGGAGTATTTCAGCTACGGGCTCACATCAAGCATGGACTCCTTTTATGCGAGCGCGAAGCGCCAGCTTAAGCTTGCGCCTGATATGGCTGATGTCGAGAGGCAGATTTTATATACAAACGGGCGCATAATGCTGTCCTCGTCAGGGCTTCCTGCCGGAATGATACCGGGAACGAGCGATGTTGACGAGGCGATAAGCCAGAACAAGACGCGGACATATACAGGGCGCGACCCGCAGACAGGCGAGAGAATCATGAGCGTTTCAAGCCCGATAACCTCAGGAGAAAACGGGGTTGTCGGAGTTGTAAGGTATGTAACCAGCCTGCACGGTGTCGACCGCCGCATAATAGTACAGACTGCGATAGCGCTTATAGTCGGAGCACTTATAATATTCTTTGTTCTCATTTCAAACAGGTACTTTATAAGGTCGCTTTTAAATCCGCTTCGTGAGATTACGGAGATAACAAAGCAGATAACAGAGGGACGCTATGGCGTAAAGATAGAGAAAAAGTTCCCCGACGAGATAGGTGAGCTGTGTGATTCCATAAACGAGATGTCGGAGGAGATTGCACGGAGCGAAAAAATAAAGAACGAGTTTATATCGTCAGTATCGCACGAGCTGCGCACACCGCTTACCGCCATAATAGGCTGGGGAGAGACGCTTGCGACTGTCGGGACGGAAAACCGGGAGGAGGCAAAACGGGGCATTGAAATAATGCTTAAGGAGACCCGGCGTCTTTCAAAAATGGTTGAGGAGCTTCTTGACTTTGCAAGGATAGAGAGCGGGAGGTTTACCCTGTATATAGACCGCGTAAATCTTAAAGCAGAGTTTGAGGAAACGCTTTTTATGTACGCTGATATGTTCCGCAAGGAAGGCCTTGAGATGACCTATGAGCAGGACGACAGTGACATATTCATAAGCGGAGACAGAGAAAGACTCAAGCAGGTGTTCTTTAACATACTTGACAACGCCATAAAGCACGGAAAGTCCGGCGGGTCAATTCAAATCCGCGCATTCAGCGAGGGTAAAACGGCAAAAATAGTTATCCGCGACTTTGGCGAGGGCATTTCCGAGGAGGAGCTGCCGTATGTAAAGATAAAATTCTACAAGGGAAAGTCAAAGGCTCAGGGAAGCGGCATAGGTCTTGCCGTAAGTGACGAAATTGTGAAGCTTCACAACGGCTCGCTTGATATAGAAAGTAAATCAGGAGAGGGGACGACGGTTACGATATCGCTGCCGATAAAGGAATTCGCCCCTGAGTAGAGAGTACGGAAAGGTATAAAAACAATGGGAAAGTGCAAAAAGACGACAATAGGCGGTCAGGCGCTTATCGAAGGGATTATGATGCTCGGGCCTGACAGAAGCGCTGTTGCGGTGCGCCGCGCTGACGGGGAGATTGAGCTTAAGACCGAAAATGTAAAAATGCTTCGCGAGCGGTATAAGATACTCGGACTTCCGATAATCCGCGGCATTGTTGGCCTCTTTGAGTCAATGAAGCGCGGCATGGCAGCACTTAACTACTCGGCGTCATTTTCGATTGAGGATATTGATGAGGAGCCGGGAAAGTTTGAAAAGTGGCTGACGGAAAAATTCGGGAACGCAGCGGTTGAAAAATTTATCATGGGCATTGCAACGGTCCTTGGAGTGCTGATACCCGTGTTTTTGTTCATTTTTCTGCCGACGCTTCTTGCAGGCACACTTGACAGCCTCGTCGGCTCGGGAGTAATCAGGAATCTTATAGAGGGGCTCCTTCGCATTTGTGTATTTCTGATATTTATGTTCTCAATGTCAAGAATGAAGGATATGAAGCGCGTGTTTTCATATCACGGCGCTGAGCATAAGACGATTTTCTGCTATGAAGCAGGCGAGGAGCTTACCTGCGAAAATGTCAGGAAGTTTAACAAGGAGCACCCTCGTTGCGGGACAAGCTTCCTGTTTTCCGTAATGATAATAAGCGTTATTGTATTTTCCGTAGTACAATGGTCAAATGTTTTTCTCCGTATGGCGCTCCGCCTTCTGCTTCTGCCCGTAGTTGTCGGCATAAGCTATGAGGTCAACCGCTTTATAGGAAGGTATGACAACGCGTTTACAAAATTCATGCGCGCACCGGGGCTGTGGTTTCAGAGATTTACGACTTTCGAGCCTGATGACAGTATGATAGAGGTCGCAATCGCGGCGCTTTCTGAGGTGATTCCGGAGAACAAGGACGCAGATAATTGGTGATTTTGGGAGTGAGCTTTTTAATTGTTTACCACATATAACGATGTATATCTCGACATAAGAAGAAAATTTATAGCCGAGAAAATATCAATGCCTGAGCTTGAGGCATATGAGATAATCCGCAGTGTTACGGGAAAAAGCCGTGAGGAGTTTCTGCGTGACAAGTATTTGCATGCGTCAAACAAAGTCGTGTCAGAGGTAAATGTGCTTACGGCACGAAGGCTTTCGGGTGAGCCGCTTGCATATATACTCGGAGAGTGGGATTTTTACGGAATAAAGCTCAAAATTACAAATGATGTGCTTATTCCGCGCTCGGATACGGAGGTGCTTGTCGACTGTGTCTTGCGTCGCGCAAACGGACCGTTTCGGTTTCTTGACCTCGGCTGCGGCAGCGGCTGCATAGGAATAGCGCTGGCGCTAATGCGGAACGGCTCGCGCGGGGTGCTTGCAGACATTTCCGACGGCGCTCTTGAGGTTGCAAAGCACAATGTGTTTGAGCATAAGCTTTCTTCGCGCCTTGCCTGCGTCCGTGCAGATATGCTCTCAAGGCCTCCTGAAAATCTCGGGATGTTTGATGTCATCGTCTCAAATCCCCCGTATATAACCGAGAAAGAGATGACAGAACTCGACTGCTCAGTATCGGAGTTCGAGCCGAGGCTCGCTCTCTGCGGCGGTGAGGATGGGCTTTTATACTACCGTGCAATAATGGAAAATTGGTTCGGGCTTCTGCGCGAGGGCGGACTGATGGCGTTTGAGTGCGGAATTGACCAGAGCGGGAAAATAGAGCGCCTGATGGAGAGCCTTGGCGGGCACGATGTTCAGACGACGCGTGACACATCAGGCATAAAAAGAGTAGTTACATGCTTTAAATAGGAAATAAATTTCAGGGAGGGCAACGATATGGAAAAGGAAAAAGCACTTGAAACCGCAATACAGCAGATAGAAAAGCAGTTCGGCGCAGGCTCGGTAATGCGCCTTGGTGACAAGAGGGATATGGATGTGAGCTATATTCCGACAGGATCGCTCACGCTCGACCTTGCACTCGGAATCGGCGGTGTTCCGCGCGGCAGAATCGTCGAAATCTACGGACCTGAATCCTCAGGTAAGACGACTGTTTCACTCCACATAATTGCAGAGGCACAGAAGCTTGGCGGCGAGGCTGCGTTTATCGATGTTGAGCATGCGCTTGACCCTGTGTATGCGCGCGCACTCGGAGTAGATATAGACAGTCTTCTCGTTTCACAGCCGGATACGGGTGAGCAGGCGCTTGAAATTGCAGAGGCTCTTGTCAGGAGCAATGCGATTGATGTCATAGTCATCGACTCGGTAGCGGCGCTTGTTCCGCGCGCAGAAATAGAGGGTGAGATGGGCGATGCGTTTGTCGGACTTCAGGCAAGGCTTATGTCCCAGGCACTCCGAAAACTTGCGGGCGCCATTTCGAAGGGCAACTGCGTTGCGATATTTATAAACCAGCTCCGTGAAAAGGTCGGCGTGATGTACGGAAACCCCGAGGTCACGACGGGTGGCCGCGCGCTTAAGTTCTACTCAAGCGTAAGACTTGATGTAAGACGCGTTGAAACGCTAAAGAACGGAACTGAATTTATAGGAAACCGCACACGCGTAAAGGTCGTGAAGAATAAAGTTGCGCCGCCATTCCGCGAGAGTGAGTTTGACATAATGTACGGCGAGGGAATATCAAAGCTCGGTGAGCTTGTCGATCTCGGCGTGAAGCTCGGGTTTATACAGAAATCCGGCTCATGGTTCAATATGGGCGAGGTGCGTCTCGGTCAGGGCAAGGATAATGTAAAGACATATCTGCGAGAGAATCCCGAGATTGCAGAAAAGCTTGAGGCAGATATACGCGCCAATGCCCACAATCTTATGGGTACTCAGGCAAAAGCAGCCGCGGTTGCAGCCGGCAGAGGAGTAAAGGTTGACGCGGATGACTTTAAGGGATAAACATGCAAATTGAGAGCATAAAGCCCGGACGGCGCGACAAGTCAAAGCTTATAATTCATTTTACTGACGGGTCATATGCGGAGACCTCCGCGGAAGATTCGTATATGCTGAAGGTCGGGCAGGAGCTGACATGCGAGGCGGTTAATAAGCTTTCCGGGCGCTACCGTAAATATAAGGCGAAAAAGAGCGCGGCAAACTCGCTTTCGCACCGGAGCATGTCGGAAAAGGAGCTTATAAAAAAGCTTCACAGCCGCGGATATTCCGACGAGGAGGCAGAAAGTGCCGCCACCTGGCTCCGTGACATAGGTGTTCTTAATGACGAGAACTACGCAAAATCCTGTGCCTCATACTATAAAGCGCGGGGATACGGAAGCATACGCATCAGAGAGGAGCTTATGCGCCGCGGAATCCCGCGTGAAATGACGCAGGAGGTTTTGTCAGAGCTTCCCGAAACGACGGAGGAGCTTGACCGTCTGATAGAAAAAAAGCTCGGTGGTATAGCCCCCGATGAAGACAGAAAGAGGAGACTTGTGGCGATGCTTATGCGCCGCGGCTTTAAATATGATGAGATACGCGCCGCGTTTTCGCGACTCGCGTTTGATGTGGAGGATATGTTATAATGTCGGCAAAAATAGGTGTTGTATCGCTGGGCTGTTCAAAAAATCAGGTCGATTGCGAGCACATGCTTAAATTACTTGATGATGAGGGGTATGAGCTTACAACGGATATAGCCGGGGTTGATGCAATAATAATAAATACCTGCGGATTTATCGGGTCTGCGCGCGAGGAGGCGTATGAGAACATACGCGAGGCGGTAACCCTTAAGGCGGAGGGAAGCATCGGGAAAATAGTCGTGACCGGCTGTCTTGCCGAGCGCTATAAGGATGAGCTTTTATCGGACTTTCCCGAAATTGACGCACTCGTCGGGTGCGGCGGGTACGGTAATATTGCCGAGGTTATGGAAAAGACGCTCGGCGGAGAGCATGTAAGCCTTTATCCCGCGCCTGAGGAATCTCCTCTTGAGTGCGGTCGTGTGATTACAACGCCTGAATATACCGCGTTCCTTAAAATTGCGGAGGGCTGTGATAATCACTGTACATATTGCATAATACCGAAGCTTCGCGGCGGACTGCGTAGCAGAAAACCGGAGGATATTTTAAAAGAGGCAGAGGGTCTTGCACAGCTCGGCACGAAGGAGCTTATTGTCGTGGCTCAGGATACGAGCCGGTACGGAGTTGATATCTGCGGCAGGAGCATGCTTGCAGAGCTTCTTCAAAGGCTGTGCCGAATTGACGGAATAGAGTGGGTACGCGTGCATTATCTGTACCCCGATATAATAGACGATGAGCTTATAGATGTTCTCGCAAAAGAGGACAAAATTGTAAAGTATCTTGATATACCGATACAGCATATAAATGACA
>JAZRPG010000005.1:0-15390 GCA_045649105.1 Eubacteriales bacterium | reverse complement strand
TCGGGGGAATCTTATATTGACGAGACGGGGCTTGATACATATTTTGACGACCTCGGGGAGAGAGCACAGACGATACGGGACAAGAACATTGCCGAAGCAAATGCAACGCTTATGCGCACACTGAATGCAAGGAAGAAAACACTTCCCGAAAAGGTAAAGGAAAGCGCAAGCTTTCTAAAACGCAAAATAGTAAACAGCGGTGATGCGATTCGCAAAATTGCGAAAGCGACAAAAGACGGGCATTTATACGGAGCATTTAACCGCGCGAGAAGCTCGATGAACATCGTTTCGGATATGCTCCGAAACAAGCAGACGGATACTTTATTACAAACTTTAATAATATCCAAAGCAAATTGTTTTGATTTTATAAGCAAAGGACTATTCATTACTTTTATCCTTCCCAAAAGAAACTTATTCCTTATTCACTATTACTTGTTATTTTCCAAAAATCGGCAAGTCTTTTTAGGGAATAGTGAAGAGTGAATAGGTAATAAGAAAAATCGACAAGATTCATTTAGAACCTTGTCGATTTTTGGTGGGCCTTCAGGGACTCGAACCCGGGACCGACCGGTTATGAGCCGGTAGCTCTAGCCAACTGAGCTAAAGGCCCCCACTGCAAGCTAATATAGTATACAAAAAAAGCGGTCAAATGTCAATAGCTTTTTTCAGAAAAAGTGGGCTGTGACATTTATTTTTCTGACTCGTCAAGCATAGCGGTGAGAAACTGATTGTAAATCCTTTCGGCGTTTTTGTAGAAATTTGACGTAAGCTTTTTTGCCGATTCGCGTGACATCGCAGACATGGAGAAGGAGAACACCTCTCCCGAATCGTCTTTTAAACTGCAGTTTGCGAAGAATTTGCCGTCACGCTCTGACACCTTGACATCGACGAGGTTTTTCCGCACGACTTCGGCAACGACTTTGTCAGCCGCCTTTTCAGCCTTGCGAAGGACCGCACGGGGAACAGAACTCCTGCAGGAGTTAAGGTCACGCACGCCTTTTGCGGTGATGGTGTATCTGTCGCTGCCCGTATCAGAGCAGACCTCGACATGTCCTGTCTCTACCATGTTTGCAAGGTAGCTTGTAAATTCAAAGTAGTCAATCGCATTGTCGACAAACGACATAGACATAATATTGTCAAAGCCGACGGGGATTTTTGCATATTCAAGCACATGAAGAATAAGAGTTTTTATTTCAAGCTCTGAACGGACAAACCCGTATCTCGCCATATGATTCACCTCTGTCACAAAACCGAATATATATACATATATTTTAACATAAAATGACGATAATTCAAGTATATATAAAAATGCTTGCTGGACTTTTTTTAAAATATGGTGTAATATAATATCATGAGCAGAAAAAATAATCCGCAAAGGAAGGACGGCTTGTAACACGGGCCGATACGGTGAAGGTAATGATTAAAAGAAGAAGCGATATGAGCGTACAACTGCGCGAAAATCTCCGCGGAGGAAAAGGAGCACTCGAATTTATCAATATATTCGAAAAAGAGGAGCTCTCCGGAAAGGCAAACATGTTTGCCGAGGTTAAGCTTATGCCGGGCGAATCAATAGGCGTTCATGAGCATAACTCCGAGGGCGAAATATACATAGTAAAGAGCGGGCGCGCAACAGTTACCGACAACGGAAAAGAGCATGAGCTTGCCTGTGGCGATGCGATGTGGACGACCGGTGGCGAGACACATTCTCTTGAGAACAGAACTGATGAGCCGCTTATTGTATACGCAATAATTCTTCCGTAATTTAAAAGAAAGAACCCTGCACAAGTTTCGTGCAGGGTTTCTTAAATTTTTTAGGTTCAGTACAGTGTTTTTTAAGGCGTATATAGGAATAATATACTGCAAGAGGAGAATTTGAGGTGAGTTTTTTGAATTCTGAAGAAATCATAAAGTTATTCAGAGAAACTTTCGGGAAAAGGTCAAATATTCTTGTATACAGCGCACCCGGCAGGGTAGAGCTCGGAGGAAATCATACCGACCATCAGCGGGGGAATGTGCTTGCCGCAGCGGTAAATCTCGGCATGCTCGCCGCTGTTTCGGAAAACGGAGAAAATGTGCTTCGCGTAAAGTCAGAGGGGTACAGTGAGTTTTCTGTTTCTCTTGATGACCTTGCCCCGCAGCCGCAGGAGCGCAACACGGCAGTAGCGCTTGTGCGCGGTGTCGCGGACGCGCTTTCTGAAAGAGGGGTGTCACTCTCAGGAGCTGATATATATATAACCTCCGATGTGCCGCGCGGCTCGGGGCTTTCATCCTCTGCCGCATTTGAAATTCTTCTTGCAACAGCACTCAGCGATATGTTCGGGAGTAAGCTTTCTGCGACAGAGAAAGCCAAAGCAGGGCAGTATGCCGAGACGGTACATTTCGGAAAACCGAGCGGGCTTATGGACCAGCTGACAATTGCCGTCGGGGGTATTGCGGCCATAGACTTTGCCTCAGATGCGCCGAAGACAGAGAAAATTGAATGTGACATTGATAAATACGGGTATGACCTTGTGATAATTGATGCAGGCGCAGACCATGCCGGTCTTACCGCTCAATATGCACAAATCCCGAAAGAGATGAGAAGTGTTGCCGAATATTTCGGAAAGAGTGTACTGCGTGAGGTTGACAGGAATTCCTTTGTTGATTCGCTTTTAAAGCTTCGCCGGAGCGTCGGAGACCGCGCCGTTTTGCGCGCGCTGCATTTCATGAATGAAAATGAGCGTGCCGCGCGTGAGGCGGAGCATTTAAAACTCGGCGATTTTGCAGCATTTCTTGAAGATATAAATGCGTCAGGCCGCTCATCTTTTATGTATCTTCAGAATGTATATACTGCAGGAGCGATAAAGAATCAGCCGATGGCTTATACGCTCGCGGTCTGTGAGGAGCTGCTTTGCGGCAAGGGCGCAAGCAGGATTCAGGGCGGAGGCTTTGGCGGAACGGTTGAGGCATTTATCCCGAAAGAAATGACAAAGCATTTTATGTGCGGCATGGATAAGCTCATCGGTACAGGGAGATGCCGTCAGATTAAGATACGGAATGAGGGCGCAATAAGAGTCTGCTGATGAATTTTGCAGGCGGAACAAACTTGTACCCGGAGGGATATACGGAATGAGCGTTTTTGCGGAAATAAACAATCTTGTCCAATATGCCGTGAAAAGCGGGCTTATCGGAGATGCGGATATTACATGCTCGGTAAACCGCATATCGGAAATTCTGGGTATAAAGGACTTTAAAAATGAGAGGCCGACGGGGCACGGGCTTGAAAAGACGCTTTTGGCGCTGTGTAATTATGCTGCAGATGCGGGAATAATCGGACATACACAGACAGAGTTTGACCTTTTTGACACTCGTCTTATGGGTGCGCTGACGCCGCTTCCGAGCACGGTAATCCGCGAGTTTCGGGAGCGATATAAAAAATCGCCGAGCCTTGCGACGGATTGGTACTACAATTTTTCACAGGCGACGGACTATATCCGCAGATACAGAATAGCGCGCGACATGAAGTGGACAGCGGAGACGGAATTCGGAGAGCTTGATATAACGATAAATCTTTCAAAGCCCGAGAAGGACCCGCGCGAAATTGCAAGAGCGAAAGAGGCGCATGAATCGGGATATCCCGAGTGCATACTCTGCCGCGAAAGTGAGGGTTACAGCGGACGGCCTGATTTCCCCGCGCGGCAGAATCACAGGGTTATACCGATTGAATTGGGCGGACAGCAATGGTATTTCCAGTATTCGCCGTACGTATATTATAATGAGCATTGCATAGCGCTTTCGGGTACGCATGTGCCGATGAAAATCGACCGAGATGTGTTTTGCAGGCTCTTTGATTTTATTGACATATTCCCGCATTATTTCATCGGTTCAAATGCGGATTTGCCGATTGTCGGCGGCTCAATTCTCTCGCATGAGCATTTTCAGGGCGGGAGGTATTCATTTCCCATGGAGCGCGCGCCGATAGAAAAGGTTTACACCATAGATGGCTTTGAAGATGTGTGTGTCGGGCGCGTAAGATGGCCGATGTCTGTCCTTCGCATATGCGATAAATCCAGAAAAAGGGTAGAATCTCTTGCAGGCAGAATCCTTGATGCATGGCGCGGATATACAGATGAGAGTGTCTTTATTTTTGCAGAGACGGGAGGAGAGGCGCATAATACAATAACGCCTATCGCTCGCCGCCGCGGCGAGCTGTATGAGCTTGATTTGGTTTTGCGGAATAATATTACGACAAAGGAGCATCCGCTCGGCGTATTTCATCCGCACGAGGAGCTTCATCATATAAAGCGCGAGAACATAGGTCTCATTGAGGTTATGGGGCTTGCCGTGCTTCCTGCAAGGATAAAGCGTGAGTTTGCGCTTCTTTGCGGGTATATTGACGCGGGAAGGGACATCAGAAGCTCCGTGGATACAGAGAAGCATGCCCGGCTTGCAGAGCGGATAGAAGAAAACCGCGAAGCGGGAAAGAGCACGGAGGAGCTTTTAAAAAGAGAAACAGGGCTGCTGTTTGCAGAAGTTCTGAAGTGCGCAGGGGTGTTTAAACGCGATGACAGGGGCTTTTCGGCATTTGACGGATTTGTAAAATCAATTTAGAAAACGGAATTGGTTTCACATGAGGGGGGAGTTACTCCTATGAGGATTGCATTAAAGCTTGGTATAATAATTGCATTTATTGCATCTCTTATTTGTGCGGCAGTTGTAAGAGTCGGGCGCAACGAGGCGGAAAAGTATGATGTAAAGGGCGTTGATGTATCGTCGTATCAGGGTGAAATCGATTGGGGCGCGCTCGCGGAGCAGGGGATATCATTTGCGTTTATTAAAGCAACCGAGGGAAGCCGATATGTTGACAGATATTTTGATAAAAATATTAAAGGTGCGAGAGAGGCTCATCTCAGGGCAGGGGCGTACCATTTTTTGAGCTACGACAGCAGCGGGCTTGAGCAGGCGGAAAATTTCATCTCCGCCGTGCCTGACTATCCGGAAATGCTTCCTCCGGTTGTGGATGTGGAATTTTACGGGGATTATGAGAAAAACCCTCCTGACAAGGCCGAGACAGACAGGATTTTAAGCGAGCTTTTGGGGGAACTTTCGGAGCACTACGGAAAAAAACCGATTATCTATACAACACGCAGGGCATATTTATTATATATCAGCGGAAAGTATGAGGATTGTGATATTTGGATATGTGACACGGTTAAAAAGCCGACGCTTCCGGACGGCAGGGAGTGGATCTTCTGGCAGTACTCGCATACAGAGAAGCTCCGCGGCTATAACGGCGCTGAGGAGCATATAGATATGAACGTATACAGCGGAGATTATGCGAGCTTTTTGAGATACGGGACATAAAAAATGTCCTGTAAAAATATACAGGACATTTTTGCGGTTAGTTTATTTATTTTTGTTTTCTCTTTTTTCTCTGCGTTTGATTTTCCCTATAAGGGAAAGATAGCCTGCAAATGTGACTGAAAGTGCACCGAGTGCATCAATTATTATATCCTTCATGGTATCTGCAAGCGCTGCATGTCCTATAAGCTGTGTGCCGTCTTCAAGGCGGTATTTCTGCATGTTAAGGCCAAAAAGTCCATCACCGGAGAATTCGTATATTTCCCATACGGCGCCGGCGGCAAGTGCAAAGCAGAATGCGAAAAGTGCTATAAAAAACGGGCTCAATACGACGGCTACGCGTTCCGCGTCGTTTAATATGCTGACGAGTGTGAAGCCGAGAGCTCCGAGCATGGCGCCGGAGAATGCATGCAAAATAGTGTCCCAGTGAGGAATGACATAGTAAAAATTTCTGACTTCTCCGAGGTATATCGCACAATACAGGAATATAAAATACATAATACTCATGTAATTCGGGATTTCAAAGGATAATTTCTTTTCAAGAAAGCTCGGGAGGAACATAACAACAAGTCCGAGACAGCACTGCAGAAGCATGAGAATATAATCGCTGCGGAGATGCCCTCCTGAGGACGCGCCTGTGCTCTCGGACGGGGTCTGAATTATTTTTATAACCGAGTACGCAATAGAAAAGGCGAGAACGGTAAAAACGATATAACCGATTACTTTTTTCCAATTTACTTTTCTTTTCATAAAAAACCGCTGCCTTTCTGTTTTGTATGTGATAATTATACGGTTTAACGCGAAAAAAGTCAACTTTTCTTGTGAACAGTACTTGCAAGAGTGCCCTAATACCTATATAATATATTATGGATTTTGGCAGGAGCTGATATTCCGCAGCAAACATTAGGACGTGTAATAAAGTGACATATATAATAATCGACCTTGAGTGGAATCAGGCATATCCCGGGAAGGCTCTTGCGGAGTCTGAAAATGGGAACAAGCTGTACGGTGAGATAATCCAGATAGGTGCAGTTAAGCTGAACAGCCGATTTGAGATAGCTGACGAATTTAAAATAAGCATCCGCCCTAAGTTCTATAAGGTGATTCACCATAAGATAAAGCAGCTTACGGGAATCGGGCAGGAGGAGCTTGAACGCGGCAAGGATTTTTGCACCGCGATAGACGAGTTTAAAAGCTGGTGCGGAGAGGACTGCGTATTCCTCACCTGGGGTCCTGACGATATGCGTATACTGCGTCAGAATTTTGAGATGTACAGGCTCAGTTTTGCATGGGCAGAAACATGGTTCAATGTCCAGATGATTTATAATATTCAGACTGACAGCGGAAGTAACCAAAAGGCTCTTTCTACCGCAATGGAGCATTTCGGGATAGTGGCGGACAGGCCGATGCATGATGCGCTTAATGACGCGTACTATACGGCTCTTGTTGCAGGCAGACTTGATATGAAGGCGGGGATTGCGCGCCTTGTAGAGGATGCGGCATGCCGTGCCGCAAAGGACGATACGGGGCCGCGTGCATGCGAGATGTACGGCGGATATACGAGCCGCCGAGAGGCATTCGGAGATAAGGATGTTTCACGGATAAGATGTCCCGAGTGCGGTGAGGTTTGCACAGGGGTCAGGAAATGGGTCTTTGAGCGCAGAGGGCAGTATATGGCGCTTGCAGACTGTAAAAACCACGGCAGATATCTTGCGCGGCTGAGATTTACGAAAAAAGAAAGCGGCGAATACGGGGTTACAAAATCATTGTATGAGGCGGGTGAAGGCGCTGATTCGGCATACGATAAGTGTGTCGAAAAGGCAGAGCAGAGAAAACGGAGGAGAATGACAGGAAGAACCCGCAGCAGTGCAAAGTGATACAGAAAAAGGTTTAGGGGGATTTGTATATGGCAGAGATAAAAAGAAAGCGCCGTTTCGGCGACAGGTATGACGGATACAGGGTACGGAAGCTTGACCCGCTTTTTCATCTTATCCCGCATATTATGCGCTCGCGCCTGGATAGTCAGGTCTTTTTTGAGGAGGAGGTGGACATTTCCGGCTTCCGTAAGTTTATATTAGAAAACCGCGCGGAAATACCGTCTCTTTCGCTGTATCATATCCTTATAGCCGCAATTATGCGCACGATTGTGCAGAAGCCGAGGATAAACAGGTTTATAAGCGGAAGGAAAATATATGCACGAAGCTATCTGAGGGCATCGCTCACGGTGAAAAAGGCAATGGGCGAAGATGCTGAGGAAGTGCTCGTGACACCGGAGTTTAATGCAAACGACACGCTTTCTGATGTTGTCAGACGGTTTAATGAAGCAATTGCGGAGGCGATTCCCGAAGATGGAGACGGAATGAACGGCACGGATTTCACTGCAAGATTTGTGGGCGCGTTCCCGGGCTTTATAAAGAAATTTGTTGTGTGGGTTTTGAGAAGCCTTGATTCTGTCGGACTTATGCCGAAAATCATAAATAAAGTAAGCCCGTTTCACTCGACAATTTTTGTTACAAATGTTGGCTCCATAGGCCTTTCCCCGGTGTATCACCATCTTTATGAGTTCGGCACTACATCGGCGTTTATGGCTATCGGTAAAAAAGAGGTGAAGCATGAGCTTCGGCGTGACGGAAGCGTCAGCACAAAGCACTTTGTAAATATCCGCTTTGTTCTTGATGAGCGCATATGTGACGGATATTATTACGCGTCTGCGATAAAGCTTTTTAAATACTATGTGAAGCATCCGGAGCTTCTTCTCACACCGCCCGACATTATCGGCGAGGATTATTAAGCCTTTTGAATAAGATAATGTGCATCGGCAGATACTTATAATTAGAAGCTTAATTTCCCGAGAGGTGTAAACAAAGCGCTATGGGAGAAATTTTTTTAAAAATATATGATGTTGTGCGGCGTATACCGCGAGGAAGGGTGACGACATACGGAAATGTTGCGCGTCTTGCGGGGAACCCGAGGTGGTCGCGCGTTGTAGGATATGCACTTCACGCGAACCCGTCGCCCGGAGAGATACCGTGTCACCGCGTGATAGACAGGTTTGGGAGAACATCGCGTGCATTTGCCTTTGGCGGAGAGGATATGCAAAGAAAGCTTCTTGAGGGCGAGGGCATAGAGTTTCGAGATGACGGAAGCATTGACCTTTCAAAATACATCTGGCTCGGTTAACGGAAAATAAAAATCCGTGGGAATTTCACAAAAATTCCCACGGACTTTTTTGTTGTTTATTCAGAAAACAGCTGCGGAGTTGATAAATAGCGTGTTCCTGTGTCCGGTGCTATTGCGACGATGAGCTTACCGCGGTTTTCAGGCAGCTTTGCAAGAAGCGCTGCGGCGGAGATTGCCGCGCCTGAGGATATTCCGAGAAGGACACCGTCGAGACGGGCAACATCGCGCGCGGCAGAATATGCTTCATTTGTCGATATGGTTACCACATCATCATAGATTTCAGTATCAAGCACTTTTGGGACAAATCCCGCGCCGATGCCCTGAAGTCCGTGAGGTCCGGGCACTCCACCCGAGAGAACGGGGCTGTCGCATGGCTCAACGGCAATTATTTTTATATTCGGGTTCTTCTTTTTCAGGTAGCGTCCGATACCTGTCACGGTCCCGCCTGAACCGACCCCTGCAACGACGATGTCCACAGCACCGTCCGTATCGTCAAAAATCTCAACGCCTGTTGCCTGCTCATGCGCGTCGGCGTTTGCGGGGTTTTCAAACTGGTTTGGAATAAAGCTGCCCTTGATTTCTTTATTCAACTCATGCGCTTTTTTTATGGCGCCGTTCATGCCCTCATCACCGGGCGTGAGCACAAGCTCTGCGCCGTATGCCGAAAGGAGCGTGCGCCGCTCTATGCTCATGCTGTCGGGCATTGTGAGAATTATGCGGTAGCCGCGTGCCGCGCCGATTGCAGCAAGCCCTATGCCTGTATTTCCGCTTGTCGGTTCGATTATAACGGCACCGGGCTTAATGAGTCCGCGCTTTTCCGCATCAAGAATCATAGCGAGAGCCGCGCGGTCCTTAACACTTCCCGTAGGGTTTAGGTACTCAAGCTTTGCGAGGATGCGCGCATCGAGATTTTGCTCGCGCATATAATTCTTAAGCTCAAGAAGGGGGGTGCGCCCTATAAGCTCGTCAACAGATGTGTAAATTTTCATTCTTATCATCTCCTGATGGTTATTCCGGTTTTAACAAGGGCAAATGCCTCGCGGAAAATATAATTAATACGCAAAACGGGAAGCGATGTTTTTGCTGATACCATAACGGGCGAAAGCCCGAAGCTCTCTGCAATCATTCGTGCACGGAGGATGTGGTAATCACTTGATATTACCGCGACAGAGAAGTCACCGCTTCCGTGCTCTTTGATTTTTTTAAGTGAGAACGCAATATTTTCGCTTGTGTTTTTGGCGTTATGCTCTTTTATTATTCGGCTGCGGTCAATGCCGCGGGCGATAAGATAGCGTGACATAGCCTCTGCCTCTGTTGTGGTTTCGCCGCTGCCCATGCCGCCGCTGACAACGGCAACACAGTCGGGAAATTGCTTTAAATACTCTTCTGCACGGGAAAGCCGCTCCGAAAGTGTGAGCGACGGAACATCTCCGTTAAGCCCTGCGCCGAGTATGATTACATAGTCAGCAGGGCGCGCCGCATCTCCGTTCATTCCTGAAATAACAATAGAGGAGAGAATTAAAACAAAGATTACTCCGACAGATGCAAGAACGGTTATTATTTTACGCAGACGCAAAATATGCCGTGAGCGCGCGCTGCAGGAGAGGGCGAGAAAAGAAAAATATAAGCCCGCCGCAAAGAGGAGCAGCCCCGTAAACTTATATCCGATAAGCAGAAAACAGAGGATAAAGGCGAGAAGGAAAAAGAAAGCGGAAATTAATGAAAAAACGGTTCTTTTCATACTTCAAATTCGTCGGAAAACATAAGCAGCGGACGGCGCTTATGCTCGCTTCTTTTGTGGTAGCGGTTCATAATTTCAAGGTCCTTTTCAGAGGCGGTGCCGTTTAAAAGGAAGTTATCTATGCTTGCGTATGTTATTCCCATTTCTGCCTCGTCTGTCTGCCCTTCAAAAAGCCCTGCCGAAGGCGCTTTTTCGATTATGGATTCAGGCGCGCCGAGATATCGCAGGAATTCGTATATTTCGGTGACTGTCAGGTCAGAAATCGGGTTGAAGTCAGCTGCGCCGTCACCGTGTTTCGTGAAGTAGCCCATGTACCGCTCACTTCTGTTCCCCGTCCCTGCGACGAGGCGGTTTTCGGCGGCGGCAATTGTGTAGAGCGTTGTCATACGGAGCCTCGGTGCAATGTTTGCAAGCGCCGCATCATTAAGCGCCACTTCGGTACCGAACATGGAGAGCATACTTTCACGCACGGCAGTAAGGTCAAATGTGCGCGTAGTTATGTTAAAACGGCGGGCAACTTCAAGCGCGTCGTCCATATCCGATTCAAAGTTGCGCTTTGAACAGCAGGGCATCTGGATTCCGACCGTATTGTCACACGCTTTTTTGCAAAGAATGCTTACGAGTGCGCTGTCTTTTCCTCCGCTGTTTCCGAATATTATGCCCGAAGCACCGCTTGCCCGAAGCGCGTCTTGTATAAATTTTACGCGTTCTGAAAGCTCTTTTTCGTAATTCCTCATTTGTGTTCCTCCGTTACTGAAAGCCAATGTTTATATAAAATATAATAGCACAGTTTTATCTTTGTTACAACTGCTTTGAAATATGAGTTATTGTTAAAAAAATAACTAATGAGCAGGCTATTTCTATTTGTCCGTTTTTGTGGTATTATAATTTCACTTAAAAAAGTTTATATAAAGCACGGGGGATTAAGATATATATGAGAAAGACAAAAATTGTTTGTACAATAGGCCCTGCAAGTTCGGACCCTAAGATATTTGAGGCGCTCTGCCGCGCGGGTCTGAATGTTGCGAGGCTTAATTTTTCGCACGGGACACATGCGGAGCACAAGGAAAAAATAGATATGATAAAAAGCGTGCGTGAGCGGCTTAACCTGCCGATTGCGATTATGCTTGATACAAAAGGCCCCGAATACAGGATTGCTGCATTTAAGGATAAAAAGATAACCCTGCGTGACGGGGATACCTTTACTTTTACAACGGATGATATTGAGGGCGATGAGACACGCGTTTCCGTAAACTATGGCGGCCTTGCAAATGACCTTAAAGTCGGAGACAGGATTCTTGTCAATAACGGGCTCGTTTCCTTTGATGTGCGAAAGATTGAGGGGAATAATGTCGTTTGTGAGGTTATGGCGGGTGGCGAGCTTTCCGACAGGAAAAGCATGAGCTTTCCGAATAAGGTTCTCAAAAAAACTTTTCTTAGCGAAAGGGATAAGGAGGATATCCTGTTCGGAATCGAAAACGGGGTTGATTTTATCGCCGCATCATTCGTGTCGAGCGGGCAGGATGTTCTGGATATTAAGAAGTTTCTGAGTGAGCACGGCGGCGAGGGAATAGATGTTATTGCAAAAATCGAAAACCGTTCGGGAATTGATAATATAGATGAAATCTGCGAGGTGTGCGAGGGTATCATGATTGCGCGCGGCGACCTCGGGGTCGAGGTTCCGTTTGTTGAGCTTCCGTCAATCCAGAAATATCTTATTACAAAGTGCCGTCTGCTGGGCAAAAGGATTATTACGGCAACGGAAATGCTGGAGTCCATGATTTATAATCCGCGTCCGACGCGTGCGGAGATTTCCGATGTCGCAAACGCCGTATATGACGGGACGAGCGCGGTTATGCTTTCAGGCGAGTCTGCTGCAGGGAAGTACCCGGTTGAAACAGTAAAGGTAATGTCTGAAATTATCGAGGCGACGGAGCAGGACATACACTACGAAAAGCGATTTAAGAGAAATGAATTTAAAATTAAAAACAAGCTGGATGCCATTTCGCACGCGACATGCGGCATGGCAATCGACATCGGTGCAAAAGCGATTGTTGTAAGCTCAATGTCAGGTGTGACGGTGCGCATGGTTTCAAGATTCCGTGCGCCGACGGACATTGTCGGCATGGCGACTAATAAAAAGGTCTGGTATAAGCTCGCGCTTTCGTGGGGCGTGCTTCCCGTGCTGAGTGAGCAGTTTGATTCCTCAGATGTCCTGTTTTACCATGCGACCCGCGCGGCACGCGAAAATCTGCCGCTTAAGAAGGGTGACCTGATAGTTCTTACGGGCGGTATTATAAACGGAAAGTCAGGGAATACAAACACAATAAAGGTGGAAGAGATATAAATTTTAATTTGTTGCATAAAAAATGCTCTGCCGATTCAGGCAGAGCATTTTGCTGTATGGATTTTAATAATTCAGCTTGTACTTTTCGCCGTACAGCCTGAATTTTTCCTCAAACTGCGGATTGTTATCAATAAGGCTTTGCTTGTATTCATGAGCATTCATATTATTGTTTGTCGCATCAATCAGGCAGGTTGCGATGTTTGAGCAATGGTCAGAGGTTCGCTCTAAGTTTGTTAAGAAATCTCCCCAGATAAAGCCGGCCTCAACAGTACATTCACCGTCTGCAAGCCTGAGAATATGTCTGTCGCGGAGCATGGATTTAAGCCCGTCGATTACCTGCTCCAACGGCTCTACATTATATACTGAAGCTTCGTCCTCCTTGTTGAATGCGCTTAAAGTGATGCCGAGTATTTCAGATACCGCATTTAAAAGAACATTGAGTTCTTTCTTTGCATCGTCTGAAAACTCGATTTTCTTTTCTGTTAATTCTTCGACAGATTCCAGAACATTTACGCTATGATCGGATATTCTTTCAAAATCTCCGATGGCTTTTAACAGCTTTGAAATTTCCGCACTGTCATCGTCTGCCGTCTTAAAGCGGGACAGCTTTGTTAAATATGTGCCTAAAATATCCTCGTAACGGTCAGTATTACTTTCCGCAATTCTGATTTTTTCTGCTTTTTCAGCATCGTACTCATTGACAGATGAAATTGCAAGTTTGAAACCTTCAACTGCCTCAGCTGCCATTTTCTTTGCTACATTATAGCATTGCTGAAGCGCAATTGTGGGCGTTGCAAGAAGTCTTTCATCAAGCTCGACAACTTTTTCTGTCTCTTTTCCTTCGGGAACAATAACATAAGCTAATTTTTCCAGAAGTGATGACATCGGTAAAAGCAATCCCGTGCAAAGAATATTAAACGCTGAGTGCGCAACCGCTATGCCGAAAAAAGAAGCTGACGTATCTAAGATTACAGGCTTTAAAACCGCTGAGATAACGCTGAATATTGTAAGCCATACAACGGTTCCTATAACATTAAAGAAAAGATGTATGACGGAGGCTCTTCTTGCATTCTTGCTTGTGCCGAGCGAGGATAAAAGCGCGGTTACACATGTACCTATGTTCTGTCCCATAATAATCGGGATTGCCGCGCCGTAGGATACTGCACCCGTTGCAGAAAGAGCCTGAAGGATTCCGACAGATGCCGAGCTTGACTGAATAACAGCGGTAAGAACGGCACCGACAAGAACACCGAGAATGGGGTTTTTAAACATTATAAATAAGTTCTGAAATGCGGGAATGTCAGAAAGTCCCGATACTGCTGCGGACATTGTGTCCATACCGAACATCAGAGTCGCAAAGCCGAGAAGTATTGTTCCTGCATCTTTTTTCTTGCCCGATTTTGAAAACATAATGAAGATTGTTCCGATAAGAGCAAGAATGGGTGTAAATGATGTAGGCTTTAAAAGCTTTAAAAATATATTGTCGCCCGAAATTCCGCCAAGGCTGAGAATCCATGCCGTAACGGTCGTTCCGATGTTTGCGCCCATAATAACGCCGATAGATTGCTTGAGTGTCATTATCCTTGAGTTGACAAAACCGACAACCATAACGGTAGTGGCTGACGAGCTCTGTATTACGGCGGTAACACCGAGTCCCGTTAAAAATCCTTTCGTCGGGCTGTTCGTAAGTCTGCCGAGCAATGCTTTAAGGCTGTTTCCCGCACGGCGCTCCAGACCGTCGCCCATTACATTCATACCAAAGAGGAATAAACACAATCCGCCAATTAAGTTAAGTACATCAAAAATTGTCATTAAACTACTCCTTCGGGAATTTCGTACCAATCCACTTGTCCTGTTTTTTACATTCTATCATAAGATTTATTATTTTTCAAGAAATTGTCTGCATATGTCTTCCGTCGTTTTTGCAAAAGAAAAGATATTGCCTGAAAAATATTTGCATTGTTGCCCGTGTCAGCTTCAGTTTAAGTGATTTTTTTGTTTTGGTTTAATATCACCCGAAAACTTTGCAGAAAAAACAAAAATCCCCGAAACCCTGTATTTTCCAAGGCTTTCTGGGATTTTTCCATTTTATTCCCACTCGACTTATGGCTTTTTTAATCACCGTGATTTTCATTGCTTCTATAATCCATATGAAACCGCAAAAATTACATTTCATAATTCACTATATCAAATGACATTAACATTTATGCCCAATGCCATTTTAAAGCAATTCTGCACAAGTTTTAAGTATCCCTATCAAAACCTTATAATCATCAACGGACGATATTGATGCTTCTAAGAGTTCATCTTTATCTACATTTCCCCAATTCAGGTCATATCCCATACGCTTTGCCATAAGACGGATAAATTCACGGATAGAACGACCATTGCCTTCTCTGAAGGGATGTATAATGTTAAGTTCTGCCATCACATATGCTAAATTGTCAAAAACTTTTTCTTTGTCAGTTTCCCTAAGCATATTTTTCGCTTTTATTTTACCAAACACCTTATCAAGCTCTCTGTCAATTAAATTCGGCGGATAAAACATAGTATCTGCTTTACTGATTTGCTCTCGTCTTATTTTTCCGGCAAACGAATAAATATCTTCAAAAATGAACTTGTGTATATTCATAAGATGTGTTTTTGAAAAATTACCCTTAATCGGATTTTTCAAAAGTTCCATTTGCTTAATCAATGTAATTTCTTCTTCAGCAGTTTTGAGTAGTTTATTATCTCTTATATTTAATTTGTTTTTCAACACATTACTATCGGGATAGCAATA
>JAZRPG010000004.1:0-1508 GCA_045649105.1 Eubacteriales bacterium | reverse complement strand
AGGAAAACAACAAGAAGCTCGTTCCCGAAGGTGTTGAAGGTCGTGTGCCTTACCGTGGACCCGTTGCAGACACTATTTACCAGATGCTCGGCGGTGTTCGTGCAGGTATGGGATACTGCGGAACTCCCACCATCGAGGATCTTCGTACAAAGAGCCAGTTTGTCAGAATCACTTCTGCAGCTCTTCGTGAGAGCCATCCCCACGATATTTATATCACCAAGGAAGCTCCCAACTACACAACCAACATCAACTAAGCTAAATTATCAGTGCTCCGACCGCTTTCGGGTCGGAGCACTTTTTTCTTGTAAAATGCCCACTATGATTGTATAATTACCATGTGTTATTGCGTTTAGGAGAAAATTACCATGGACGAAAAAATAATTAAGCTTAAAGAAATAATTGACTCTAGCAATAATATTATTTTCTTTGGCGGCGCAGGCGTAAGCACGGAAAGCGGAGTGCCCGATTTCAGAAGTGTTGACGGACTTTATAATCAAAAATATAAATACCCTCCCGAAGAGATTTTGAGCTATTCGTTCTTTAAGTCAAATCCGGAGGAATATTATAAATTTCATCGTGAAAAGCTTGTAATTGAGAATGTGAAGCCCAATACCGCGCATCTTACTCTTGCACGCCTCGAACGCGAGGGAAAGCTTAAAGCTGTAATTACTCAAAATATTGACGGGCTTCATCAAGCGGCGGGAAGCGTGAATGTTCTTGAACTGCACGGAACGGCTAACAAGTGCCATTGCATGGCCTGCGGCAAGAGTGCCGATATTGAGCTTATAACAAAAGGCGAAAGTGTTCCGCGTTGCAGCTGCGGCGGTCTTATCAGGCCCGATATCGTTCTTTATGAAGAACAGCTCGATAGCTATGTTTTGGAAAAGTCTGTCGAATATATAAAAAATGCAGATGTTATGATTATTGGCGGCACATCGCTTGCCGTTTATCCTGCGGCCGGACTTATCAGATATTTTGGCGGCAGTCACCTTATACTCATAAACCGCGATGAAACACCTGCCGATAAGTATGCCGACCTTGTAATTCACGAAAAAATCGGCGAGGTTTTTTCAAAGATATAATTTGGAGTTTTGATAATGCGTATTGATGTTCTTGGAACGAAGTTTGACAATATAACTAAGGAGCAGGCTGTAAACAAGGCCTATGACCTTATGCTCGAGCGCAAGGCGGCTTACGTTGTTACCCCTAACCCTGAAATAGTAATGGCTTGCAGGGAAAATGCAGATGCCGCAAAGGCTGTTTGTGAAGCAGACCTTGTAATTGCCGACGGAATCGGCGTTATTTACGGTGCAAAAATTTTGGGAACACCGATTACGGAGAAAATTCCCGGAATAGATTTCACATCTTCGCTTTTTGAAAAGATGTCTCAAAACGGCAAGAGCGTATATCTTTTCGGCTCAAGACCGGGTGTTGCGGAAAAAGCTGCCGAGAATCTTAAGGCAAAATATGAAGGCCTTGTTGTCTGCGGCGTGCATGACGGCTATTTT
>JAZRPG010000003.1:0-17771 GCA_045649105.1 Eubacteriales bacterium | reverse complement strand
GATGAAATTGTCTTCCTAAGACCGCTTGGCCTCCGACTTATTGACCCTATCTCTCCATCAAGGCCGAGCGCTGATGCAGGATTTTTTGTAACACCCAGCATTGCCTTCTCAATCGGTACGCCAAGCTTTGTAACGACATTTCCAAGTGCGACATTTGTCCTGAGTGATGAGCCTGCAAGCGCCCCGTCCATCGTGCGCACAATACCGTCCTTTACCGTTACAGGGAGCTCACCGAGCTTATAGCTTCCGTCAGCCATCCCCGTTGCACACATCGAATCCGTTATGAACACTATTTTGTCCTCACTCTTACAGGCAACAGCTATCTTTGCCGCCTCCTTCGACACATGTATCATGTCACATATTATCTCATTATAAACATCATTTCTCGTGAGTGATGCGCCGAGAAGCCCGACATCGCGATGGTGAAGTCCTTTCATCGCATTATATGTATGTATCGCAATTGTTGCCCCCGCATCAAAGCCTGCGTTTGCCTCCTCACAAGAGGCCGCACTGTGGCCGCAGGATACACGCACCCCGCGCGAGGTTATGTATTTTATTGCCTCTTCTGCACCCGGAAGCTCCGGCGCAAGCGCAAATACCCTGAGCCACCCGCCCGATGCGTCAATTATCTCTTCTATCTCGTCAAGGCTTATCGCGCGCAGAAGCGTCTCATCGTGTGCGCCGCGGAACTTTTCATTTATATATGGCCCTTCAAGATATGCACCGGCAATGTTCGCGCCCCTTGTTCCCTTCTCACAGCGCCTTGCAATAGTACGCACCGCGTTTAAAACAACGTCAGGTGCGCTTGTTACCGTAGTTGCGCAGAAAGTTGCAACACCGTTTTGCGCATAAAACATGGACAAATCATCAAGCTCATCAAACGAAGCCGTCGTGCAGTCAAAGCCCATACCGCCGTGTGTATGCATATCCACAAATCCCGGAAAAACAATATATTGCGAGAGGTCAATATCAAAATCGCCCGCAGCATCAAAGCCTGCAAACCGTCCGTCTTCTATTTTTAAAATCCCGCCGTCGCGTCTTTCTCCGTCTGTATAAAGCCGCCCTGTTTTTATTCTCATAATAAGCACCCGCTCCAAAACTAAAATGTACTTGATATGCGCCAATTTTCGTGATAATATTATTTTATCATACTTATACCTGAGGTGACAATATCTCATGTTGGTAAAATTCAAAAAATTTTTTATTGATTATCTCCTGATTTTCATAGGCAGTGCCCTTTTTTCCCTCGGCTTTAATCTGTTCATCAGGTATGCGCAGATTGCCATCGGCGGCATTACCGGTATAGGCATGGTTATAAATTACTTCTTTCCGCAGATTTCGATGGGTTTTTTAACTCTTATACTCAATATTCCTTTTCTTCTTATAGGTCTTTGGCAAATCGGCGGCGAGTTCATGACCAAGACGATTTTTTCCGCCATTTCCATGTCCTTTGTTATGACAATCACCGACAAGCTCCCGGCACTTACATCTGACCCTCTGCTCTGTTCGCTTTACGGCGGCATTTTCATCGGAGCGGGCATCGGCCTTGTTCTTCTCAGAAACGGAAGCACGGGCGGCTCGGATATCGTCGGCTGCATACTGCGCAAGCGCTATTCCGGAGTTTCCCTCGGCCGCCTCGTTCTTATGACAGACACGGTAATAGTCCTCTGCGCCTCCTTCGCTTTCAGGAACATAAACAGCATACTTTACGCAATTATCAAAATGTATGTCGCTTCCATCGCAACAGACGCCGTGCTCTATGGCTTTAACTACAATAAAGTTGCGTATATTTTCACGGAAAACACCGATAATATTTGCGAGCGCATCATTACTGTCCTTGCTCACGGTGCCTCAATCATAAACTGCGTAGGCGCATATACAAATGAGCCGCGCAAAATGATAATGTGCGCAATAAACCCCAACCAGATAGGCAAGCTTAAGCAAATTGTGCGGGAATCCGATGAGCGCGCCTTCATAATCGTTACAAACACGCACGAGGTTCTCGGGTTCGGGTTTAAGCCTAACATTAAAAGCAATCTGTAACGCCCGGACAGTGCGTTATTCACAAGGAATGATATCTGATTGATAAGTGCTTCATCACTTTCAAAAACATACACTGTCGGCGGCTCCACAGTCCATGCAATAAGGGATATAAGCCTTACCGTGGAAAACGGTGAGTTTGTCGCGATTACCGGAAAATCCGGTTCCGGCAAATCCACGCTTATGAATATCCTCGGCTGCCTTGATACGCCAACGCGCGGCGAGTATTTTTTAAACGGGCAGAATGTCGCCTCACTTTCAAAAAAGGCGCTGTCTAAAATACGCAACCGCGAAATAGGCTTTATCTTCCAGGGATTTAACCTGCTCGGTAAGATGTCGGCGGTTGAAAATGTAGAGCTTCCGCTCATATATGCGCGCGTCCCGCGGAAAATCCGCCGTGAGGCGGCAATATCCGCGCTTTCGCGCGTCGGCCTTTCAGACAGGCTCTTCCATCGCCCTACAGAGCTTTCCGGCGGGCAGCAGCAACGCGTAGCCATTGCAAGAGCAATAACCCAAAGCCCGTCCGTAATCCTCGCAGATGAGCCGACCGGCAATCTTGACGCCGCGTCAGGACGCGAGATACTCGACATACTGAGCTCTCTCCACCGTGCAGGCTCTACAATAGTTCTCATAACTCATGACCCGTCTGTCGCAGCGCAGGCAGACAGGATAATAGAAATTTCAGACGGAAGGATAATAAAAAACTGATAAAGAGGTGTTATTTATGGAGCGCAAGGACAAATTCAACTACTACCTTGACATCGCAGAGACCGTCCTCGAGCGGGGCACATGCCTTCGTCGCAATTACGGAGCAATCATTGTAAAGCATGACTCGATTATCTCTACGGGATATTCCGGTGCGCCACGCGGGCGCGAGAACTGCTGTGACCTCGGATTTTGCCGCCGCGAACAGCTTGATATCCCGCGCGGGCAACGTTATGAGCTGTGCCGAAGTGTGCATGCAGAAGCAAACGCCATTATCGCTGCGCCACGCTCCGAAATGCTCGGTGCAACACTCTATCTTGTCGGCCGTGACATGAAAACGGGCGAACTTGTTGAAAACGCCTCGTCATGTGCGATGTGCAAGCGCCTGGTTATTAACTCAGGAATTGAGCGCGTTGTTATTCGCAGAACAGCAACCGAATACAGCATAATCCTTGTAAATGACTGGATAAAGTTTGACGACTCGCTGGACGACAGCGTAAAAGGCTACTGAGTACATAAATTCTCAAGAGGTGTAAATAAATGAAGCGTTTTTTTGCTTTTTTAGGCAAGCTTACGGCTTTTCTCGCATTTACAGGCACTGTCTTCTGCTGCGTAGGATACTTTTTCGAGTCAAAGACCAGGCGGCTTTATGACATGCTTTGCGGAATACGGCATGATGCTTCAGACGATTGACAGGTCCGGTTTTAAAAATGAAAATATACGACAGAGTTTCAGGTATTATCAACGGTCTTAGGGCTACATACCCGCAGGCGGAATGTTCGCTTAATTATGATGAGCCGTACCAGCTCCTTTTTGCGACGCGCCTGTCAGCACAGTGCACAGATGCACGCGTAAACATCGTTACAGCAGAGCTTTATTCACGCTTTAAGACGCTTCGGGAAATCGCAGAGTGCAATATAGAGGAGCTTGAGCGGATTGTCCACCCCTGCGGAGTTTTCCGCATGAAGGCCCGCGACATTCGTGCATGCGCAAATGTTCTCCTTGAAAAATACGGCGGTAAGGTGCCCGATACTATGGAGGAGCTTATTTCCCTGCCCGGAGTCGGACGCAAAACCGCAAACCTTATCCTCGGCGACATATACGGAAAACCGGCAATCGTTGCAGACACGCACTGCATACGCATTTCGGGCAAGCTCGGGCTTTGCGACAGCACAGACCCGAAGCGTGTTGAGCTGCGACTTAAGGCAATCATTCCTCCCGATGAGCAGAATATTATGTGCCACAGAATGGTACTTCACGGGAGAGCCATATGCACTGCGCGCTCCCCGAAATGCCATGAGTGCCCCATAAGAGAGTTCTGCAAATTCTATGAAAAGTCATCTAAAAAAGGAAAAGCATGATTACGAAGCTATATACTCAAAAAGATACATGGAGTTTTTAAAGATGAATACGACAAAAGCACTTATATTTGACCTTGACGGAACAATTCTCGATACACTCTCAGACCTTACCGATGCCGTCAACCATGCACTCGGAAAGCTCGGCTTCCCCATACATACCGAAAAGAAAATCAGAAGCATTGTCGGTTGCGGCGTGCACAACCTTATCAGCCGCGCACTTCCCGAAAATTGCGGCGAGGAGGCATTTGAGGAATGTCTCAGAATTTTCCGCGAGTATTACGAGATTAACAAGTCGAATAAAACGGCGCCGTATCGCGGTATCATCGAAGCTCTTTCACAGCTTTCCGATGCGGGATATAAAATGGCAATTGTGTCCAACAAGCATGAGGATGCGGTCCTCGGTCTTAATAAACACTTTTTCGAAAAATATATGTCTGTTGCAATCGGCAACACGCCTGACCTTCCGAGAAAGCCTGCTCCCGATATGGTTAACAAAGCGCTCGCGCTTCTCGGTGCAACAGCAGATGAAGCCATATATATCGGCGATTCCGAGGTGGACGTAGAGTGCGCAAAAAATTCAAACTGCCGCTTCGTCGGCGTTTCCTGGGGATTTCGCGATGAGGACGTTTTAATCTCCCTCGGCGCAACCGAAATTGCGCACACACCGCGCGAAATGGTAGAGCTTATTACGGGCATTAAATAGATTTCAAAGTTTTTTCCAAAAAGTCTTGACAAATCAAGCTCTATATGATAAAATGCATTTTAATTTCAAACGCTGAGATGCGGAACAGTAGGCAAAAGCCTTTTACCCGGAGAGAGATGTCGTGTGGTGCGAGACATTGGTAAAACTTTGCTGAACTCACCGCGGAGCGGCTGCCGTGAACTTACAGTAGGGGCAGACGGGGACTCCCGTAACAGAGTTAAGATGTGTCGGCATCTAAAGTGCATCCTTTTCGGATGAAGAAGAGTGGTACCGCGGAAACTACGGATTCAACGTTTTCGTCTCTTTAAACTAACAAAGAGATGGAAACGTTTTTTTGTTAGCAAAATGCTGTTTTATGTTTTTATCTTGAAAGGAGTTTTCAAAAATGAGAACAATCAACATTATCGACATTACTCTCAAAAAGCTTTCAGAGGACCGTGAGGTTTCACTGCTCTTCCGTGAAAAATCCGCAATAGCAAATTGCGCTGACTCAATCGGTGCAGATGCTATTGAATTATCTGCTGTTAAAAACCTCCGCGAAGACACGATTATATATAAAACCATTGCACAGAATGTGGAGAATGCCGCTCTTGCCGTTCCTGTCGGATTTGACAAGGATGACATTTCATCTGTATGGGAATGCATTAAGGACGCAAAGCGCCCCCGTCTTCAGATTGAGCTTCCCGTATCAACAATTCAGATGGAATATACATATCATGTAAAACAGGCTGCTATGCTTGAAAAAATCGCGGAGCTTACGAAAGAAGCAAAATCATTCTGCGATGATGTGGAATTTTCTGCACTTGATGCAACAAGAGCAGATGCTGATTTCCTCATCTCGGCCGCAAAGGAGGCTCAGGCAAACGGCGCAAGCATTGTAACCGTTTGCGATGACGCAGGCGTATCAACTCCCGAAGAAATTGCAGATATGGTTTCAAAGGTTAAAGAGGCGGTAAGCATTCCTGTATATGTCCGCGTGTCTGACCGTATCAGCATGGGCGTCGCATCGGCGTTTGCGGCTGTTTCAAAGGGTGCGGACGGTATCAAATGCGCCATGGCAGGCAAAGATGCTCTCCTGACAGGAAAATTTTCAGATGCAATGAGCGCTTGCGGCTCACAGATTGACGCAAAGCTTGAGCTTAATACCACTAAAATTCATGCAAGCATTGATGATATGCTCTCAAACATAAACCACGCAAGCTATGAAAACGAAAAAACCGTAAGCGAAAAGAAAAAGATTTTGCTTGATTCTGCCTCTTCCATGGCGCAGGTTACTCAGGCGGCAGAGGTTTTAGGGTATGACCTTTCCGACTCTGACATCGGAAATGTATATAAAGCACTTATGCAGGTGTGTGAAAAGAAAGGCACTGTCGGCTCGAAAGAATTTGAGGCGCTCATTGCAAGCTCTGCCATGCAGGCCCCGTCAACATACCACTTTGAAACATATACAACAACGAGCAGCAATGCGACAAGCGCAATGAGCCGGGTTACGCTCAAATGCAATGATGAAATTATTTGCGGCGTTGCAAGCGGTGACGGCCCCATCGACTCTGCTTTCCGCGCAATTGAGCAGTGCATAGGCCATCACTACGAGCTTGATGATTTTCAGGTTCAGTCGGTAACTGAGGGTAAAGAGGCGTTAGGCTCTGCTCTCGTCAGACTCCGCAACAACGGAAAGCTTTATTCAGGAAACGGAACCTCGACCGACATCATCGCCGCAAGCATCAGGGCATATATAAACGCGCTTAACAAGATAGTCTTTGAGGAGGCGTAATATGAAAATAGTATTTTCAACCAAGAATGTAAGCCGTGCGACCTTTCTTGATACCTGCCGCTACGCCTTCGATTACGGATTTGAAGGCTTTGAAATATATGATGCAATAAAGGAAAGAGGCGCCCATCACGACAGTATATTAAGGCGTGACCGCACTGCTGATGCAAAGAGAAAGCTCATAAACAGAAATCTTGCAGTTTCGGCGCTTCGTATGCCTGACAGCATTGATGCTGATGATACAACTGCCGACCTGGTAGTTAAATATGTGGATATGGCGCTGGCGTCAGGAATTTCCAATGTCATTGTACGCATCGATAATAAGGTTTCGTTTGATGCTTTGGATAAAAAGCTTTCTGCTGCCATAAAGAAGGCCGAAAATACAGATGTCAGCATTTTGTTTGAAACTGTCGGAGCTTTGGCAAACACAGAAAATGTAATCGACATAATCAATCACTTTTCCTCTGCCGCAATCGGCGCATCTTGGAATGTGCGAGGCACGCATTTTGATGCGGGCGAAACATCAGATGCAACAATCAAAACTCTGGGCGCATACATAAAGTATGTCCGTCTCGGTGATATGAAAGACGGGAAAACGGTTCTGATTGGTGAGGGAGAGCTTGATGTAGCAAAGCTTATAGGCGCTCTTTCATCTCTTAATTACGAAGGATATATATGCGCTGCCTGGAATGAGGAAATCAATGATGCGGATATTGTTTTAACCCACTTTGCAAATTACATTTCACAGTTCAACCGCGAGAAAAAATCCTTTGACAAAGCATACTATAACAGGGATAAAACAGGCACATTCATATGGAAAAAGTATGATGTTATTGATGCAACATTCTCTGATGTACTTGATACTATGGCAGAAAACTACCCTGATCAGTATGCTTTCAAGTATCCTACGCTCGATTATACAAGGACATATGAGCAGTTCAGGCGTGATGTTGACGAATGCGCCGCAGCGCTTATCTCATTAGGCGTAAAAGCCGGAGACCATGTTGCAGTATGGGCAACGAACGTCCCCGAATGGTTCATCACATTCTGGGCAACAACGAAAATAGGCGCAGTCCTGGTGACTGTCAATACCGCTTATAAGATTCACGAAATTGAATATTTGCTCAAGCAGTCTGACACGCACACTCTTGTTATGATTGAGTTCTGCAAAGATATAAACTACAAAAAAATAATCGAGGAGCTTTGCCCTGAGCTTTCAGACTTAGAGCCCGGCAAGCCGTTGTATTCAAAAAAACTTCCGTTCCTCAGAAATGTTGTTACAGTAGGATTTTCAATGCAGGGCTGTCTTACCTGGGACGAGATGCTTTCCCGTTCTTCTCTTGTCCCCCGCGAAGAGGTAAGGCGCCGTGCATCCCTTGTCAAGCCTGATGATGTCTGTAACATGCAGTACACATCCGGAACGACAGGTTTTCCGAAAGGTGTTATGCTCACACACAGAAATATCGTCAACAACGGTAAGACCATCGGTGACAGAATGGATTTATCAACGGCAGACCGCATGATGATTCAGGTGCCTATGTTCCATTGCTTCGGAATGGTGCTTTCAATGACATCTACGATGACACACGGCGGAACTCTCTGTCCCATTCCGTATTTCTCGCCAAAATCTTCACTCGCTTGTGTGAACGATGAAAAAATTACGTGTTTTAACGGTGTTCCCACAATGTTTATCGCCATGTTCAATCACGCTGATTTTGCGAAAACAGATTTCTCACATATGAGAACGGGAATTATGGCAGGTGCAAACTGCCCGGCAGATTTGATGCGCCGTGCCTCCGTTGAAATGAATATGCGTGAAATCATCTCTGTTTACGGCCAGACAGAGGCTTCTCCCGGCTGCACTATGGGCGAAGTGAACGAGGACCTTGACCACAGAGTTGAAACCGTCGGAAGCGCTTTCCCCGGTGTTGAATGCAAAATTATTGACCCTGAAACAGGTGCAGAACTTCCCGACAGCGAAAGCGGCGAATTTGTTGCCCGTGGCTTTAACATCATGAAGGGCTACTACAAAATGCCCGAAGCAACCGCCCAGGCAATCGACAATGAAGGCTGGCTCCATTCAGGCGATATTTGCATGCGGACACCTGACGGATACTACAAGGTAACAGGAAGATTAAAGGATATGATTATCCGCGGCGGCGAAAACCTCTACCCACGCGAAATCGAGGAGTTTTACCTTACAAATCCGAAAATCCGCGATGTTCAGATTGTTGGCGTTCCCGATGAAAGATACGGCGAGGAATGCTGCGCCTGGGTTATTCTTCATAAGGGCGAAACATCTGATGAAAACGAAATGAAAGAGTTCGGCAATGCTTCCATCGCGCGACATAAAGTGCCGAGATACTTTATGTTTGTTGACGAATTCCCGATGAATGCGGCAGGAAAAATCCTTAAATACAAAATGCGTGATGAATCCGCCAAAAAGTTAGGTTTGAAAAAATAAACGGCACTTCTGAAATGCACGAACACAATGAGAAACTATAAGCCCACGTGCCATATATACCCTGATAAAATTGCACAGAAGGCGGCAATGGCAACCTGCCAATTTTTATAAAGGTCTCAGCTCTGCTTGACGGTACAGTATCTACTTTGACAAACAACCAGCGGTAAGGTAAGGCGTGTTGAACTCCGTAAAGTGATATGGAGAAACTCGGTAAACAACTCGATACAAAGCATATATACGAGGTGATTTACGTGAAAAAGACCTATGTGACCTCTATGCCTAATCATATCGGAGCATTCTTGAAAGCAAGCAAATGTTTTTCTCTCCTCGGAATAAACATTACCCGCGTAAGTTACAACAAAGCGGTTGATTCACACACCTTGTTTATTGATGCAGAAGGTACAGAGGAGCAATTAAAGAAAGCAGATACCGAGCTTAAAAAAATCGGTTATCTGCAAATGGGTGCGAATAAAACAAGTGTTGTTTTGATAGAATTCTGCCTTTCCGATGTTCCGGGAAGCGTAACTAATGTGCTTGAGCTGATAAGCGAATTTAACTTTAATATTTCCTACATCAGTTCACAGGAAAACGGAACAGATTATCAGTTTTTCAAAATGGGACTCTATGTCGAGGACTTTGATGAGATTTCGAAATTCTTAAAAGAAGCCGAAAAGCTTTGCAAGGTTCGTGTGATAGATTATAACAGCTCTGAAAAGGTTTATGACAACAGTATTTTCTATAATACCTATGTTTTAGGTCTGTCGCAGACAATGGGGCTTTCGGAAGAAGTGAGCCGAGACCTTTTGGTGCATGTAAATCTTGCAATGCAGACACTTGATGAGCAAGGGTTGTCACCGTATCGTACCTTTGACAGTATCAGTAAATTCGCAGAGCTTTTAGGTGCATCAAAAGGAAATAATTTCAATCCCAGAATAAGCACTCACAAGGTAACGGACAATACGGAAATAACTCTTATTGAGCCACCCTGCGGAAGCAATACCATCATCATAAAAAGCAATGAGAAGGTATTGTTTGTTGATAGTGGATACGCTTGCTACACCGATGAAATGCTTAAGGTTTTCAAAAAGATATTTCCTGAGTTTGATACAATGGAAAAGACAATCCTCGTAACTCATGCAGATGTTGACCACTGCGGTCTTCTCCCAATGTTTGATAAGGTGATTGCAAGCGCAAAAACATTAAATTGTCTTGCAAATGAATATGAGGGCAAGGACGGATACAGAGAATCAAATCCTCTTCACAAGCCTTATATAAGCATTTGCAAAACTCTCACATCATACAAAGCGGTAAATCCGGATAAGATAACCGCATTATGGAATGATACTGAAAATCCGACAGAACCGCTTACACAGATTGGCTTCTTCAATTTCGGAGAACTGCACTTTGAAGTGTATGAAGGCAAAGGCGGTCATCTGCCCGGCGAGATTGTGCTGATAGATTACGGGAATCATATTGCAATCACAGGTGATATTTATATCAACACTCACGGACTTACGGCAGAGCAGGCAGAATACAATCAGTATGCACCGATACTTATGACCTCCGTCGATACTGACTCAAAGCTGTGCTTGGAAGAAAGAAAAGCTATTATGCAAAGACTCGGTGTCGGAAAGTGGCAGATATTTGGTGCTCACGGGTTTAAAAAGGATTATTCAGTTAATTCATAGGAAACATAAAGAGCAACGGAGACAGAACCAATCAATGTTCTGTCTCCTTTGCTTATACGGAAAATATGATTCTATTTTACAGGCTTACATTTCACAATCATTTCGGTAACATCAGTGAGAAGAAGTTCTCCGTTCTGGTTAAACACTTCAAACGTAAGCTCCACAAGACCGTTCTTTTCATTCCTCTTTGTAAGGTTAGATACCGTGCAGGTGCTCGAAAGGACATCTTCTGCAAACACAGGCTTCATCCATTCTATTTTGGTGGATTTACCTGCGAGAAGCTCGTCACCTGCTAAATCGTTTTCAAGATATTTCGCCAGACCGACATAAACGACATAACTCCCGGCGCAATGAGCTTACCGAAAATAGTTGACTTTGCATATTCTTCATCAGTATGAAGGGGAATCGTGTCATATTTATTTGCAAAGTCAAGCATATCGCCCTTATGTATAATTGCAGGCTCAATCTGCTTCTTTGAGCCTAAAACAAATTCTTCAAAATACATTTTTAAGTCCTCGCTTCTGATTCCAAATCTCAACAATTATATCACAAAAAGTCCGCAAAATCAATAAAACGCACAGAAAACAAAAAGTTTTATTACAGATAAAATAAAAATATAAAATTTATCTGTAATTATTGACTTTTGAGGAATATAGTAATATAATATATGCCATAAATTGAATATCATCCAAATGCAGAGAGCAGAAACCAGTAGGTTGGAAAGAACATGGAGAGAGTTGCCGGTCGGTGCGAGGCAAATGGGGCGTCCTTCTCGAATTCCTTCTGTTAGCAGTGCACTGAACAAGATTAGTCTTAAGTAGGAGGCAACGGGAGTTCCCGTCACAGAACTAAGGTATGGACAGTACCTGATAAGGTCGCTACCGTGAGATAGCGATAAACTGAGGTGGTACCACGGAAATGATATTTTCGTCCTCTGTATCCTTAAAGGATTGCGGAGGGCGTTTTTTATTTTGAAAAAGCGAGCCGACGCAAAACTGTGTTCCCAATGAAAACCTCAATTAAAGGAAGGATGAGAAAAACAATGGCTCAGAATTACTATCAGAAAGAAATTGAAACCATGCCGACTTCCGAAATGAAGAAGCTCCAATCGGAAAAATTAGTTAAACAGGTAAAGCATGTTTACGAAAATGTACCTTATTACCGCAATCTTATGGACGAAAAAGGCGTCAAGCCGGAGGATATAAAAGGAATCTGCGATTTACATAAGCTCCCGTTCCTCTCAAAAGCAGATTTAAGAGATGCATATCCTTACGGATTGCTTGCAAAGCCTCTTGAGGATTGTGTCCGTATCCAGTCCACATCAGGAACAACCGGAAGGCGCGTAGTTGCTTTCTACACGCAGAATGATATTGATCTCTGGGAAGACTGCTGTGCCCGTGCAATCGTTGCAGCAGGCGGAACAAAGAAGGATGTTTGCCAGGTTGCTTACGGTTACGGCCTTTTCACAGGCGGATCCGGACTTAACGGCGGATCCCACAGGGTCGGCTGCCTTACACTTCCCATGTCCTCCGGTAACACCGAGCGTCAAATTCAGTTTATGACAGATTTAGGCGCAACAATCCTTTGCTGTACGCCTTCTTATGCTGCATATAACGGCGAAACATTGAAAGAACAGGGATATAAGCCTGAGGATATTCCGCTTAAAGCAGGTATCTTCGGCGCTGAGCCCTGGACAGAGGAAATGCGCAGAGGCATTGAAGAAACGCTGGGTATTAAAGCTTATGATATATACGGTCTTACCGAAACAAGCGGCCCCGGTGTCGCCTTTGAATGCAGCGAGCAGACAGGTATGCATGTTAACGAAGACCACTTCCTCGCAGAGATTATCGACCCGGATACGGGCGAAGTCCTCCCTGAAGGTGAAAAGGGCGAGCTTGTGTTCACTTCTTTAGACAAAGAAGCATTCCCCCTCCTCCGATACAGAACACGAGATATTTGTGTTCTTTCGAGAGAGAAATGCTCCTGCGGCAGAACTCTTATTAAAATGGCGAAGCCTATGGGAAGAACTGACGACATGCTCATTATCAGAGGCGTTAATGTCTTCCCGAGCCAGATAGAGACAGTCCTCCTCAACGAAGGCTATCAGCCGAACTATCAGATTGTTGTTGACCGAGCGAATAATACAGATACCTTTGAAGTTAATGTCGAAATGTCTCCTCAGCAGTTTACCGACAAAGTCAGCGATGTCCTTGCGATGGAAAAAGCTCTTGCAAATGCCATGAAAACAATGCTCGGTATTAACCCGGCAGTACATCTTGTAGCACCGAAAACCATTACAAGAAGCGAAGGCAAAGCCGTCCGTGTAATTGACAAGCGCAAGCTGATTTAAGAAAGGGGATATAAAAAAATGGCTATTAAACAGTTAACGGTTTTTGTTCCGAACAGAAAAGGCACAATCGTTGCGGTAACAGATATTCTTGCCAAAAACAGCATTAACATGAGAGCGCTTTCCATTGCTGAAACAGAAGATTTCGGCATTCTCCGCCTTATCGTGAATGACGAGAGCGCAGCGGAAAAAGTGCTTGGAGAACACGGCTATCTTATTAAGGTAGTTGATGTTGTCGGTGTCAAAATCGGCGATGATCCGGGCAAGCTCACGGCAGCACTTAATGTCCTTGATAAAGCAGACATCAATGTTGAATATCTCTATGCATTTATGGCCCGTACAGAAAAGCACGCTTATGTCGTTTTAAGAGTCGAAAACAACGAGGCTGCAGAAGCATCGCTTACAAATGCAGGGTTTAAGCTCATAACAGAAGCAGATATCAATAAGCTTTAATCAGAATTTGTCAGGAGGGTATCCTGAATTTCTCTGTCCTTCTTTCTGTTATATACATATGCAGAGAAGAGCGCGGTAGCGGGCACTGCCGCGAGGATACCCATACTTCCCACAATGGCAGAAAGCAGCTCTGCAATAATCATCTCCATATTAAACAGATAAAGTATGTTTTTATTATACGCGACAAGGAGAAGCACGGTTGCAAGCGCGCCGCCGATATATGCAAGTATGAGCGTATTTGTCATCGTGCCGATTGCATCGCGGCCGATGTTCATGCCGGATTTCAGCATACGCACAAATGTCTTATCGCGCATTGTATCGTTTAACTCCTTCATCGCCGAGGCAATAGACATCGCTATATCCATGATTGCACCGAGTGAGCCGATAAGCACACCGCCCCAAACAATTGCCTTCAGGTCAATCGGCGTATCCATAAGCGTAAGCAGGACATAGTCCTCATCGACAATGCCCGTCAGCCCGAATGCACGGCTCATAATATGCGCAAGAACCCCTGACACCGCAACGCCGATTATATTTCCGACTATTGCGCACAGCGTCTTTTTATTCCACCCGTTTATTATTATAAGGCTCATAAAGATTATGAATATGCCGACAATGAGCGTCATAATATAGACATTAAACCCCTTAAGTATCGCGGGGATATATACAAGGAATATCGCAAGGACCGTAAACATGAGCGAAATTATAGTAGACAGCCCCTTTAATCGGCCTATCAGCAGGATAAGGAGCAGGAACATGCCGCACATCAGATATATAGTGCCCATTCTGTTGTGCTCGATAAATATCCAGTCCGCGTCCGAGCCCTCTATTTCGTACCCAGGGAGCGATACAAGCACGCTGTCGCCCGCCTTTACATCACGCGGCTGGTACGCATACATCGAGTCAACGCTCTGAACGCAGGTTATGCTCTCACCCTTATACGGCCCGCTCTTTATAAGCGCTGTGAATAATATGTTCTTATTCGTAACCGTTGTCGCGCCATCATCAAGGCTGAATTCCTCAACCTTCGTCTCACCCACCTCGAGCACCTTTGCGCGATAGTACTCCTCATCGCTGTTGTCAAAAATCTCAGGCATGCATATTCTGTTGCCTGCAAAAACAAATATTGCTGAAATAATAACCGTTGCGACATATATAATTATTCCGAGGCGCGATGGTTTTTTCATGCATGAACCCTCCGATTCAATTTAATTTTTGTCTACTCGCCGTAAATATCTCTGTAGCAATCAAGATAGTCCATGCAATATTCATCGAGACCGTTTGCAAGGAGTGCCGCACGCATCGTCATGCGAAGGTCATCATTTGCACTGTCCATAATTGCAGAATCAAGTCCGCAGGTTATTGCGGCAGTCAGAAATGCTCCGTTAAGCACCGCGCGTTTCGGAAGCCCGAAAGACACGTTGGAAAGACCGCCCGTTATATGTACCTCCGGAAATTCACGGCGCACAAGGCGAATCGTTTCAAGCGCCGCTGCACCGCACAGACTGTCCGTACCGAGCGTCTGGATAAGCACATCAAGGAAAATATCGCTGTCTGCAACGCCGTATGTGCGGATTTTCTCGATAATTCTTGAGGCAAGTGCAAACCTCGCTTCCGCTTCCTGAGGTATGCCGCTGTCATCTATCGGAAGCGCTACAATGCGCGTCTTATGCTTCGCGACAACCTCCATCATTTTATCAAAACGCTCGCTTTCAAGCGTTGCGGAATTGACTATAACATCAGAAAGCGAAAGCTTTGACAGCGCGGCGTCCACAACCTCCGCACTCGGCGAGTCAATCATAAACTTTACGCCGGGGATATCTGAAACCGTATTTACCACCCACAGGAGTGTATCAAGCTCCGCATCCATACATGCCGCCGCATTGACATCAAGATACTCCGCGCCGCCGCGGCATTGTTTCTCTGCAATTTCCTTAACGAGTTTTTCATCGCGTGCCTCAAAAGCACGCAGAACAGACGGAATTGAGCTGTTAAGCTTTTCTCCTACTATTATCATTTTACATGCCCCCATTATAATTATATCTATATAATACAGTATCCGGAACGGGATTTCAAGTATCCGCAGCATCTGTCACTTTATTTTAAATTCCGGAGCTTCTATGTTTTATTTCGTCAAATATGACGAAATTTCTTTTTTCTTCTTCCCTTTTTGTTCCTTGTGTGGTAGAATATCCCTAATAATCTGTAGGGGGTATTCCACTTGAAAAAGCTAAAAGCCTTTCTCGAGCGCAAGAACATCGTTTTTTCAGCTAAACGCTACGGTCTTGACGCGCTGAGCTACATGGCTCTCGGCCTTTTTTCCACACTAATCATCGGACTTATAATTAAGACACTCGGTCAGCAGACCGCGAACCTTTTCGGCGAGAACACCATATCAACCTGGCTCGTTGAACTGGGCGGAATCGCAATGCAGTACATGGGCGCAGGAATCGGCGTTGCCGTTGCATACGCGCTCGGCGCTCCTCCGCTTGTCGCCTTCTGCAGCATAATAACCGGTATGGTCGGCGCAGCCGGAAACGGCGGCCCTGCGGGCGCTTTCATCACTGCTGCAATCGCCTGTGAATTCGGAAAGGCAGTATCCAAAGAAACAAAACTTGATATAATCGTAACACCGGCAACGACTCTTATTATGGGCTTCCTCGCCGGAAAGACAGTCGCGCCTCTCGTCGGACTTCTTATGACGGGACTCGGCGAAATAATCATGCGTGCAACGGAGCTTCAGCCGTTCCTTATGGGCATAATTATTTCCGTTGTTATGGGCGTCGTCCTCACCGCTCCTATCTCAAGCGCGGCACTCGCAGTTGCGCTCAATCTCAGCGGACTTGCCGCAGGCGCGGCGACCGTCGGCTGCTCCGCACAGATGATAGGCTTTGCCGTTATGAGCTACCGCGAAAACCGCTTCGGTGGTTTTGTCGCACAGGGACTCGGAACATCTATGCTTCAGGTACCGAACATTTTAAAGAATATGTGGACTATCGTCCCGCCGATTCTCTCCTCCGCAGTGCTCGGCCCGCTCTCCACACTCGTTTTCAAGATGACGAACAACCCGGCAGGCGCCGGAATGGGCACAAGCGGACTTGTCGGCCAGATAAACACATTTACCGACATGGGTTTCTCTCTGCCCGTACTTGTAAGCATCCTGATTCTTCACTTTATCCTTCCCGCCGTTCTTACATATGTGTTCTACATAATTCTCAAACGCCTCGGAAAGATAAAGGATGGAGACTTAAAACTCGACCTGTAATTTACATAACAATAATGATCCCCCCGGATAACGGGGGGTATTTCATTTTCGGGCATAGCCCTTAACTGATACTGGCACGCACAAGTGCGTTTGAGATTGGCCCGCCAGCCACGCAACTGTTACTTTTTACCCATAAATGGGTCCCGCGGGTCGTACATACTTAACTGGTCACTTTATTTGTCAACTTTTAATTGATTCGATATGTATTCCTTTATTGCTTTTGTGTTTTTCCCGCGGTATCAACATAATATCCCTTACACCAAAATTCGCGGTTTCGGTATGCAAACTTCATATTTTCCCATTTCTGAAACATTAGTAGCGAACTCTTTCCTTTCAGATATCCCATAAATCCGGAAACGCTCATTTTTGGTGGGATACTTACCAACATATGTATATGGCCTGGGCACACTTCTCCTTCTATTATGTCTACACCTTTCCATTGGCATAGTTTTCGTAAAATTTCGCGTATCTCTCCTCTCTTTTCTTCAAAAAATACTTTGCGTCTGTATTTTGGCGCAAACACTATATGCCATTTGCAATTGCATTTTGTATGTGCTAAACTATTTGTGTCTATGGCTTCTTTTTTCATAGATAAATCCTCCTTTGTGTTTTTATTTTGACTGGCATGTCATCTTTATTCTAACACAATGGAGGTTTTTCCTGTTCATCGTCAATAGCCTCTTTTGAACCACGCGACTATCGCGTGGTTTTCTTTATACAAGGAAAACGGAGCAGGAGGGATATCCCCCCTGCTCCGCCCGGCTTAGTTTTTTTAGTCTTCACCTTGCAAAATTCCCGGATTTAGGACAACCAAATGATTGTCGTCATTCACAGTTTCAAAGAATCTCCACGCCTCACCGTCATACTCCCGATAAGGAAGCGCAAGAATGAAGAAACCGTTTGTCATGAGAATTATCAAATCACCCGACTCGCTTGTTTTTATCTCGGTTACTGTTTCTCCAAAACCTATTTTC
>JAZRPG010000002.1:0-5765 GCA_045649105.1 Eubacteriales bacterium | reverse complement strand
TACAATAATTTTCTCCAGATACTTAAAGGGCTTCCTCGGACAGCTTCCCCTGCTCCTCGGCGCAGGCGTCGGCTGCCTTACGGCAGGCATAATTTACTGGGCGGGCGGTGCCGTACCGGGCAGCAACCTTTTTGATGTCATGACGGTCGACAGCATAGTATCGGCTTCCGCATGGAAGCTTGGCAGCGGGTCTTTCCTCGCGCTTCCGGCATTTTCGCTTCCGAAATACTCACTTGAGGCGCTGATTGCAATTATGCCGGTCGCAATCGCGACAATCCCCGAGTCCACTGCACATATGTATCAGCTTGACATCTATGTAAACGATATTGCGAAGAAGAGGGGCAAGGGCAAGTACGACCTTATCGGAAAGCTTGACCGCAACCTCATCGGCGACGGTATCGGCGATATGGTCACGGGTCTTATCGGCGGACCGGCAGGAACAAACTACGGCGAAAATATCTCGACAATGGCAATCACAAAGGTTTTCAGCGTTCCGGTTCTTATTGCCGCTGCTGTTTTTGCAATGATAATTTCATGCTTCACTCCGCTTATCCGCGGTATATATGCAATTCCGACTGCGGTCATCGGCGGACTTGAGATTTATCTGTTCGGTGCGATTGCTGCACAGGGCGTTGCAATTATGATTGACAAGGGCGTTGACATGTTCTCATCAAAGAACATAGCGATAATCTCCTCCATTATCGTAATCGGCGTTGGCGGTCAGTATGCATTCGGCGGAAACATTCCGTTCTTCGGAATGCAGGTTCCGTGCATTGCAGGCGCTGCAATATTCGGCATAGTGCTTAACCTTCTTCTCAGCATCGGAGAGAAAAAGGAGAGTGCAGCAGAGGCCTCGGTTGCAGCATCTGAAAATAAATAAAAGTAATAAATACTAAACAAAAAAGGCGATTACGGGGTGGCTTAACACTTTTGTAATCGCCTTTTTGAATTTATCGGACACAAAAAGCGACAAAAATCCACATTATTCCATGTTTGGAATATCATTTGTTGACAAAAGAAAATATAAGTGTTAATATTATATAAATAATTGTTTCATAATCTGCATTTTTGTTTGATTTGCGGATTCGATATATTTATATTTGCAGTTTGCCTGCTTGACTATTTACGCGAGGAGAAAAGGTATGTCTGATAAAAAAACGGGAAAGCGATTTGTTTTGAGGCATTGGCATGTCATAATACTGTGGCTTGTGTTGTACGATATTGTTGCGGTTAACGGGGCGTATTTTTTATCATTATGGCTTCGCTTTGATTGCAATGTATCGCAAATTCCGCTGAATTTTTTTGAGGCATGGGTAAATTTTGTGCCGATATATACGGTGGTGAGCGTGCTCTTATTCTGGAAAATGCACCTTTACAGCAGCATATGGCGCTTTGCAAGCTATGATGAGCTTGCAAGAATCAGTATATCGTCTGTGATTCTTGCGGTGATTCATACGGTTGCAATTTCGCTCGTGTTTGAAAGAATGCCCGTTTCGTACTATATAATAGGTGCAGGGATTCAGTTTTTATTTGTTGCCGCGGTACGGTTTATGTACCGTTTTGTGCTTCTTGAGCGCGCAAAGAGGCGGAATGTCCGCCGCGAAGGAAGGACAAGCAGAGTCATGCTTATCGGGGCAGGTGCTGCAGGGCGCCTGATTCTGAGGGATATGCAGAGCGCAAAGGAAGTTAATGAATGCGTGTGCTGTATCATAGATGACAACCCCAATAAGTGGGGAAGGTATATAGACGGCGTTCCCGTAGTCGGCGGCAGAGAGGATATTTTGCTCAATGTCGAGAAGCATAAAATACAGAAGATTTATGTGGCAATTCCGAGCGCAAGCGCTGAGGAGCGGAGAGATATCCTTGATATATGCAAGGAAACCGGATGCGAGCTTAAAACTCTTCCGGGAATGTACCAGTTTGTCACGGGGAATATAACTGTCGCATCTATGCGCAATGTAGATGTTGTTGACCTTCTCGGCCGTGAGCCCATAAAGGTAAAGATGAGCGAGATTTTTGATTCGCTTGCAGGGAAAGTAATTCTTGTAACGGGCGGAGGCGGCTCAATAGGCAGCGAGCTTTGCAGACAGATTGCGAAGAATAATCCCAAGCAGCTCATAATATTTGATATTTATGAAAATAATGCGCATGCGATTTCACTTGAGCTTAAGGACAAGTATCCTGAGCTGAATCTTGTGGTGCTTATCGGCTCCGTGCGCGACAGCAGGCGCTTAAGTCAGGTGTTTGAAGAGTACAAGCCGGAAATCGTTTACCACGCGGCGGCGCACAAGCACGTTCCGCTTATGGAGGACAGTCCGTGTGAATCGATTAAGAACAACGCGCTCGGGACATACAAGACAGCTTGCGCGGCGATGATGAACGGCTGCAGGCGGTTTGTCCTGATTTCTACTGACAAGGCCGTTAATCCGACGAATATAATGGGCGCGTCCAAGCGCATATGCGAAATGGTCATTCAGTCCTTTGACAGGAAAATAAGAGACGGAAGGGCGTCTGAGCTGATTCTTCCGAAGCTACTTCGGGAGGATGTGTATGAGCATCTGCAGGAAAAAATCAAGAGCGGAGTGAAGCCGAATACGGATTTTGTGGCGGTGCGCTTCGGTAATGTGCTCGGAAGCAACGGTTCAGTTATTCCGCGCTTTAAGGAGCAGATTGCAAAGGGCGGCCCGGTCACGGTTACGCATCCTGATATTATAAGATATTTCATGACAATCCCCGAGGCGGCATCTCTCGTTCTGCAGGCGGGAACATATGCCGAGGGCGGTGAGATTTTCGTTCTTGATATGGGCTCTCCCGTAAAGATTGACAGCCTTGCGCGAAATCTTATAAAGCTCTCGGGATTAAGACCTGATGTGGATATAAAGATTTTGTACACGGGCCTGCGCCCCGGCGAAAAGATGTATGAGGAGAGGCTTATGTCTGAAGAGGGGCTTAAGACAACCTCGAATAAATTTATCCATATCGGGCAGCCGATACCGTTTGATACGGACACATTCCTTGCCCGTCTTAAGATAATTATGGATGCGGCGTGTGACGGACGGGAGGATGAGATAAGGCAGCTTGTGGAAGACACCGTGCCGACATATCATCCGATTTCTGAAGAGAATTTTGAAAAAGCAGAGGCAACGGTGTGAGCCGACTAAAGAATACGAATTGACAAAAAAGCAGATTTTTATCTGCTTTTTTTATTTGATATGATTAAGAATTTATAGTATTATATAAAGAAGATTAAGCTTTCGGAAGAAATGTTTTGAAGGGGTGGCGCAGATGGAGATAAGGCGGGCTCAGGAGAAAGACCTTGAGGTAATAAATAAGCTGCTTTTTGAGGTGCTTGCGGTGCATCACGGCGGGCGGCCCGATATATTTAAAAAGGGAACCAAAAAGTACACGGATGAAGAGCTTCTGGAGATTATTGCAGACGATACAAGGCCGGTTTTTGTGGCTGATGCTGATGGAGAGGTTGTCGGGTATGCATTCTGCATGTTTTTGCGGCATGTGTCGAGCAATATTCTGACCGATATCAAAACTCTTTATATAGACGATTTGTGCGTTGATGAGAGCTGCAGAGGTAAGCATATAGGTAAAAAGCTTTATGAGCATGTGCTGGACTTTGCCCGCAGTGAAGGCTGCTATAATGTAACGCTTAATGTCTGGGCATGCAACGAGGGCGCAATAAGGTTTTATGAAAAGCTCGGCCTCGTGCCGCAGAAGATGGGGCTTGAAAAGATATTATAAACGGATGCATATATACGGGGAGTGAATGTTATGAGAGAGTTGGAAATAGGGGCGGTATATAAGCATTTCAAGGGTAATTTTTACCGTGTCGAGGATGTTGCAAAGCATTCCGAAACAGGAGAAGACTATGTTGTATACAGACAAATGTACGGCGAAAAATCCCTGTGGGTCAGGCCGCTTGAAATGTTTTTAGAAGAGGTTGACCGCGAAAAATATCCCGATGCGGAGCAGAAATACAGATTTGAGAGGCAATAAGAAGAAACTGCGGAGAAAAATTTTGAGGAGAAAAATATGGTCAGAATAATGTTTGTATGCCACGGCAATATCTGCAGAAGTCCGATGGCTGAATTTATCCTTCGCGATATGGTCAAAAAGGAAGGAAGGGAAGCGGATTTTGTTATAGCATCCTGCGCAACTAGCACAGAAGAAATTTGGGGAGATGTGGGAAACCCTGTATATCCCCCTGCAAAAGCAGAGCTTAAAAAACACGGCATTTCCTGCGACGGAAAGCGCGCGGTTCAGCTTAAGAAAAGCGATTACGATAAGTATGATATGTTTCTTTGCATGGACAGCAACAATGTGCGGAATGCAATCAGGATACTCGGCGGAGATGCAAAAGGAAAGGTAGGTAAGCTTCTGGACCGTGATGTGGCAGACCCTTGGTACAGCGGTAATTTTGAAGTAACCTACAGGGATATTTACGAGGGCTGCAAGGCGCTTCTGGAAAAGGTCTGAGGCTTCTGCAACAGGGGAATAATCCTTGACAACTAAATTTTAAAGTGTTATCCTTAAAGTAATCAAGTTTCATTCCATTTTTTATGGTTAGAAAGGGGTATACAGCAATGAGTAAATTGGCATTAAATGGCGGAACTCCGGTAAGAGAGAAAATGTATTCTCACTATTATCCGGGTGCAGAGTTGTACGGAGAAGAGGAAGCAAAGGCCGTTTATGACGTGTGCATGGCACAATCTCCTTTTAGATATTACGGTGACAATGTTCTGGGTATGGTAGATAAATTTGAAGAGGACTTCAAGAAGCGTTTCGGGGTAAAAAATGCGATAGGCGTTACCAGCGGAACGGCATCATTGATGGTTGCCTTAAAGGCGGCAGGTATCGGCCCCGGCGATAAGGTTATTGTTCCTGCCTGTACCTTCCTTGCTTCGGCAGGAGCTGTTATCTGTGCAGGCGCAGTACCGATTTTTGCTGATGTAGACGACACTTTCCACATCGACCCGAAAGAAATCGGAAGGCTTGCGGATAAATATACAAAGGCTGTTATGACAGTGCCGCTTCAGGGCGCCCCCTGTCAGATGGACGAAATTATAAAAGAAGCAAAGAAGTATAATTTAACTGTTATTGAAGATGTTGCTCAGTCTATGGGTTCTTCCCTCAACGGAAAGCCGATGGGAACATGGGGCGATATCGGATGTTTCTCACTGCAGCTGAACAAAATCATTACGACAGGCGACGGAGGAATCGTTATCAGTGATAATGACGAGCTCTATGAGCGCGCAGTCCGTTATCACGACCAGGGCCAGTACCGCAAGGTAGAGGGCAGACTGACGAATGACCCCAGCCGCGTTTTTGTCGGACAGAACTATCGCATGAGCGAGCTGACAGGCGCTGCAGCGCAGGCTCAGCTCGGAAAATTAGACACGATACTCACAAATCTCAAGCGAGTTAAAAAGACAATTAAGGATGAGGTCAAGAATATTCCGGGACTGACATTCCGCCGCATCATCGATGAAGACGGAGATGTTGGAAGCTCTATGTATATGTACCTCCCGACGAAGGAGCAGGCGACATTGTTCTTGAAGGCTCTGACAGCTGAAAACATTGGCTGCCAGCAGCCGTACGGCGGCAGACCGGTTTATATGATTCCTCAGATTTTCCATCAGAAGACAGTAGACAGAGATAACTTCCCGTTCAACCAGTTTGATGAGAAGATTGTGTATACAGAGGATATGTGTCCTAAGGCTATGGATTACATGACGAGATGCGCAGGAGTATGC
>JAZRPG010000001.1:0-17760 GCA_045649105.1 Eubacteriales bacterium | reverse complement strand
GATGGCAATTCTCTCAGAAATTTCAGGTGTTGTCTCCTTTGATGAAATCAAGAAGAACGCACCTCGTACAGTTACGATTACGAATAAGGAAGACGGCGAGGCAAGAAGCTATGCAATACCGTTCGGTTCAATGCTTAAAGTTTCTGAGGGCGATGAGATTCCGGTTGGCGGCGAGCTTACAGAAGGCGCACTCAACCCGCACGATGTGTTGAGAATCAGCGGCGTTTCTGCTGTTCAGAACTACCTCATCCAGGAAGTTCAGCGCGTGTACCGTCAGCAGGGCGTTGATATAAACGACCGCCATATAGAAGTTATTGTCCGCCAGATGCTCAGAAAGGTCTGCGTAGACGAGCAGGGCGATACAGAGCTTCTCACAGGCGCAATGGTCGATGTTATCGAGTTCGAGTCTGAAAATGAGAAGATTGACGAAAGAATTGCAAACGGCGAGGAGTCACTCAGAAAGGCAACATGCACGCCTGTTCTTCTCGGTATTACGAAGGCATCTCTTGCAACTGACTCGTTCTTATCTGCCGCATCCTTCCAGGAGACGACAAGAGTCCTTACTGATGCTGCGATAAAGGGCAAGATTGACCCGCTCGTAGGTCTTAAGGAGAACGTCATCATAGGAAAGCTTATTCCGGCAGGTTCCGGTATGAAGATGTACCGTGAATTTGATGTGGAATATGTGGCAGAAGAGGCGGAAGAAGAAGTTACAGCCGGCTAAAAAATAATTTTTTTCGTATGAATCATTGACTATTGGCAAATAATCTGATATAATCCAAACTTGTGATATTGTGGAAACAGATATGTTCCGCAAATATACGTTTTTCGGAGGTTTTAAAATGTTGACCGAGCTTGCGTCCCAAAAGCCTATCGTAGGGATAAAGCAGTCGAAGAAGGCAGTTTCGGACGGAACCGCACAAAAAGCCTATGTCGCGCAGGACGCTGACCCTGATATAATGGGCCCGTTTTGCCGTCTTTGCAATGATTGCGGTGTTGAGGTTGTCGAGGTTGACACCATGGAAGAGCTTGGCCGCGCCTGCGGGATAAATGTAGGTGCCGCCGTCGCAGTGCTTCCTAAATAAGCCTGCGTATAACCAGTTTTCCGATGAGCGGATTTTCAATAGTGAAAATCCGCCCATAAGGATATTTATACTTGAGGAAAGGAGGATGAATAATGCCTACAGTTAACCAGCTTGTCAGAAAGGGAAGAGCAGTTTCGGTTTATAAGTCGACAGCTCCCGCTCTGCAAAACGGGTTTAACTCACTGAAAAAAGAGGTTACAAATCAGAGCTCGCCTCAGAAGCGCGGTGTATGCACAGCAGTTCGTACAGCTACGCCGAAGAAGCCGAACTCAGCTCTCCGTAAAATTGCGCGTGTACGCCTGACAAACGGAACAGAAGTTTCCGCATACATTCCGGGCGTAGGCCACAATCTGCAGGAGCACTCCGTCGTTATGATTCGCGGCGGCCGTGTTAAGGACCTCCCGGGTGTTCGTTACCACATAATCCGCGGTACACTCGATACGCAGGGAGTTGCAAACCGTATGCAGGCCCGCTCAAAGTACGGCGCAAAGAAGCCGAAGGCGGGAAAGTAATGCAAAAGCATTAAGATTGACTTTACCACGCACAGTGCAAGGCAAAGTCTGGGCCTTGCCCGGTGTTTATATATATAGTATAAACCTCAGGGCGGGCACAAACCGAAACATGGTTGTTTCGGAGTACCTATGAAATCATTACCCGATATGAAGGAGGGAAGAAACGTGCCAAGAAGAGGATTTGTTCCGAAGAGAGATGTATTGCCTGACCCGCTTTACAACTCCAAGCTTGTCACAAAGCTTATCAACAGCATTATGCTCGACGGCAAAAAGGGTATCGCACAGAAGATTGTGTACGGTGCTTTTGAGATTGTCGGAGAGAAAACAGGTAAAGCGCCCCTTGAGGCCTTTACAGAGGCACTGGAAAACATTATGCCGGTGCTTGAGGTTAAAGCTCGCAGAGTTGGTGGTGCAACATACCAGGTGCCGATTGAGGTTCGCCCGGAGCGCAGACAGACTCTTGGTCTCCGTTGGTTGACCACGTATGCGCGCGCAAGAAGTGAAAAGACAATGTGCGAGCGTCTTGCAGGCGAGCTCGTCGATGCTATAAACGGCGTAGGCGGTTCAGTCAAAAAACGCGAGGATACACACAAGATGGCAGAGGCCAACAAGGCATTTGCACATTTCCGTTGGTAGTCTCCGCATGTTTTTTGGCGGGTGTTTACAGTTACTACCGAAAGGAGATAAACGATGCCAAGGCACTTTCCTCTTGAACTTACAAGAAATATAGGCATTATGCCGCATATTGACGCCGGAAAAACCACAACAACAGAGCGTATACTCTACTATACGGGCCGTAACTACAAAATAAGCGACACGCATGAGGGTTCTGCTACAATGGACTGGATGGATCAGGAGAAGGAGCGTGGTATTACCATAACCTCCGCTGCTACCACCTGTCAGTGGAAAAATCACTGTATAAATATTATCGACACTCCGGGACACGTTGACTTCACAATCGAGGTTGAGCGTTCTCTGCGAGTACTCGACGGAAGCGTAACCGTATTTTGCGCAAAGGGTGGCGTTGAGCCCCAGTCTGAAACTGTTTGGCGCCAGGCGGACAAGTACCAGGTTCCGCGTATGGCATACGTCAATAAGATGGACATTATGGGTGCAGACTTCTATAATGTTGTCGCCATGATGAAAGAAAGACTTAATTGTAACGCGGTTCCGATTCAGCTTCCGATTGGATCTGAAAACTTGTTCCGCGGAATTATCGACCTTGTCAAAATGCGCGCTGAGGTATATTATGATGACCTCGGTAAGGATTTCCGCGATGAGGATATTCCTGCAGATATGGTTGAAAAGGCAGAAGAATACCGCGCAGCACTTCTTGAGGCTGTTTCCGAATTTGACGATGAAATTATGGAAAAGTACCTTGAGGGTGAGGAGATTTCCGAAGAGGCTATCAAAGCTGCTATCCGTAAGGCTACAATCGCAGTTAAGATGGTTCCCGTATGCTGCGGTACTTCATACCGCAACAAGGGCGTTCAGATGCTTCTTGACGCTGTTGTTGACTACATGCCGGCACCGACGGACATTCCGGCTATCAAGGGTGTAAACCCCGAAACAGACGAGGAAGACGAGCGTCCGGCAGATGACAAGGCTCCGTTTGCATCTCTTGCATTCAAGATTGCTACAGACCCGTATGTAGGTAAGATTTGCTTCTTCCGCGTATATTCCGGTACTATTACAGCCGGCAGCACTGTTCTTAACTCAGTTAAGGACAATAAGGAGCGTATCGGACGTATCCTTAAGATGCATGCTAACCACCGTGAGGATGTTGAGCAGGTATATTCAGGTGATATTGCCGCAGCTGTAGGTCTTAAGAATACTACAACAGGTGACACTCTCTGTGATGAAAAACACCCGATTATTCTTGAGTCTATGGAATTCCCGGAGCCGGTTATCCGTGTTGCAATCGAGCCGAAGACCAAGGCAGGTCAGGAGAAGATGGGTATTGCCCTCTCGAAGCTTGCTGAGGAAGACCCGACATTCCGCACATATACGGATGAGGAAACAGGTCAGACAATAATCGCCGGAATGGGCGAGCTTCACCTTGAAATCATCGTTGACAGACTTCTGCGTGAGTTTAAGGTTGAGGCAAATGTAGGTAAGCCGCAGGTCGCATATAAAGAGACCATACGCAAATCTGCAGATATTGACCATAAGTACTCCCGTCAGTCAGGTGGTAAGGGACAGTACGGTCATGTTAAGATCATTGTTGAGCCGAATGAGTCCGGTAAGGGCTATGAGTTTGTAAATAAGATTGTCGGCGGCGCTATTCCGAAGGAATATATCCCTGCTGTTGATCAGGGTATTCAGGGCGCAATGCAGGCAGGTGTTCTCGCCGGCTACAATGTAGTTGACGTGAAGGTTACACTGTACGACGGTTCTTACCATGAGGTTGACTCATCTGAAATGGCATTTAAGATTGCAGCAAGTATGGCATTCAAGGAAGCTTGCCGCAAGGCAGATCCGGTTCTTATGGAGCCGATCATGAAAGTAGTTGTCATCACTCCTGAGGATTACATGGGCGATGTTATGGGTGACCTTAACGGACGCCGCGGTCTCATTCAGGGTATGGAAGCTCGCTTTGGTGCACAGCAGATTGAGGCTCTTGTTCCGCTTTCTGAGATGTTCGGATATGCAACAGACCTTCGCTCAAGGACACAGGGTCGCGGCCAGTATACTATGGAGCCGAGCCACTATGTTGAGATTCCGAAGAGCATTCAGGAGGAGATTATCTCTTCCCGAAGCAAGAAGGACTAATTTTTGAAAAAATCAAAAAAACAGTTGCAAGTTTTATAGTTTTACTATAAAATAACAGGTGTAGAGTCTGTCGCAGTATTATGCGGCGGAAGCGTACCTGAAAAAATAATAAAAAATTATATTTTAAATACGAGGAGGATTAGAAAAATGGCAAAAGAAAAATTTGAAAGAAGCAAACCGCACGTAAATATTGGTACCATCGGACACGTTGACCATGGTAAGACAACTCTTACTGCGGCAATCACAAAGACACTCGCATTCCAGGGTAAGGCTAAGTTCGAGGCATATGACATGATCGACAAGGCTCCGGAAGAGAGAGAGCGCGGTATTACAATCAACACAGCACACGTTGAGTACGAGACAGATGCTCGTCACTACGCACATGTTGACTGCCCGGGACATGCTGACTACGTTAAGAACATGATCACAGGTGCAGCTCAGATGGACGGTGCTATCCTTGTTGTTTCTGCAGCAGACGGCCCGATGCCCCAGACACGTGAGCACATCCTGCTCGCTCGTCAGGTTGGCGTTCCGTACATTGTTGTATTCATGAACAAGTGCGACCAGGTTGACGATCCTGAGCTCCTCGAGCTCGTTGAGATGGAGATTCGTGAGCTCCTCTCTGACTACGAGTTCCCGGGTGACGATATTCCGATAATCAAGGGTTCTGCTCTTGCTGCTCTTGAAGCAGGCGATGATGTAAGCGATGCTGCATACGCTCCGATTCTTGAGCTCATGGGCGCTGTTGATGAGTACATCCCGACACCTGAGCGTAAGGCTGACCTTCCGTTCCTTATGCCTGTTGAGGACGTTATGACAATCACAGGCCGTGGTACTGTTGCTACGGGCCGTGTTGAGCGTGGACAGGTTAAGATGAGTGAGGAAGTTGAAATCGTTGGTCTTGCTGACGAGTCTAAGAAGACAGTTGTTACGGGTATCGAGATGTTCCGTAAGCTCCTCGACTACGCAGAGGCAGGCGACAACATCGGCGTTCTTCTCCGTGGTATCGCAAGAGACGAGATTCAGCGTGGACAGGTTCTTGCAAAGCCCGGCTCCATTAAGCCGCACACAAAGTTCAAGGGCCAGGTTTACGTTCTTAAGAAGGAAGAGGGCGGACGTCATAAGCCGTTCTTCTCAAACTACCGTCCGCAGTTCTACTTCCGTACAACTGACGTTACAGGTGTAATCACACTTGAGGACGGCGTTGAGATGTGCATGCCGGGCGATAACGTTGTTATGAACGTTGAGCTCATCACTCCGATCGCTATTGAAGAGGGTCTCCGCTTCGCTATCCGTGAAGGCGGAAGAACTGTTGGTTCAGGCGTTGTTATCGGAATCAACGAGTAATCTCTGATACAGACTGTTTTCACAATTTGTATTAATTAAGTAAAAAAGCGGCTTGATCCTTTCGGGTTAAGTCGCTTTTTTCTTCTTCGGTGGGTATCCGACGGAATGAATTTGCCACAACGGAACATTGCTGGAAATGTGTTAATCCCGTTGACGGAATAAAAGATGATTGTTATACTATGCCTATAGAATAAGCTTTGTTAAATATATAAACTCGAATTTGAAAGGAAATATGTAATGGCAAAAGGAATACAACCTGAAGATACAACGAGAGCTATGGCATATGAATTATGGATGAATGCACCAAATCCTATGGTAACCTTTTTTAAGACTTTAGATGTAACAAATCTTATAAAAGTAAGCAAAAGGAAACATATGAAATTTAATATGCTTTTAGATTATTGTATAGGAAAATCCGCTGCAGGTATAAAAGAGTTTTATATACTTCCTGTTGGAAAGCAACTTATGCAATATGATACGATTGCTATTAATACAATTGTAAAGAACAAAGACGGAGGGGTTAGTTCCTGTGACATTTTGTATGCAGAAAACTTAGATACATACAATAAGGAATATCTGAAATATACTGCTCAAGTTGCAGAAAGTTGTCAGGATAGAGATTTATCCGCTGATAGTATGGTAATAGGAACATCAGCGATTACAGATACAGAAATTGATGGAGCTGTTGGAATGAACAGTGGCATTTTCAATAATCCGTTTATCATTTGGGGCAGATATAAAAAGAAATGGTTTAAATATTATCTGACTCTCTCCTTTCAATTTCATCACACGCAGATGGACGGCGCTCATGCAGGTAGATTTTTGGCAAATTTACAGAAAGAGATTAATAGTTTAAAATAGTAAAGTTTCAAGTTTATAAGCCTATTATTTCATTGTATCAGGCTCAATTTCTATGCAACATCTCAACAAGAAAGATTCCGCAAAAAATAAAGTTTATGTTGCAAACTGTAAAAAAACAGTATATAATGTATAAAAAGAAAATATTCAAGTTTTTCGAAAATCACGGAATGAGGTGCAAATCCTCGCGAGCCGGTCACTGTGAAGCCCTGAATTTGGGATAAGTCAGATACGTGTCGGAAGACTGCCGCTCCTGCCGGGTACGGGATGTGATATGCTTTGACTTACACTATGCCGTGCATCTTGCGCGGCATAGTTTTTTTAGAAAGACAGATATTTTCGAGTACATTGGAGGGAAATGGTTATGAAAAAAAGAGGTATGAGATTTATCTGTCTTATGCTTGCTGTAATCTTTGCCTGCGGGCAGCTTACGGCATTTGCAGAGCAGGCGGATACAAGGCTTTCGGAGCTTGAGACGCTGATGGACACTCTTGCAGAGGACATGGCAGAACGCAATGAAGAATGGTATATACTCGACATGAGCGCGTATGATATGTATTCTGAAAACGGCGCAAGCTCTGAAGCTGCAGTGGAGCAGTATAAAGAGGCGGTAATTACGACCGCCGCAAAGCCGAACGCAACTGCAAGCGAGCTTGCAAAGGCGATAATGATACTGCGAAGCGCAGGATATGATGCGAAAAACCTTGTTGCGGCGAATAATGAGCGCATAAATGCCGTAGCAAAGCTTAAGGAAACTGCCATCGCGTCCTATTACGAAGCGCCGTGGGTGCTTATGGCAGAGCTGCAGGAAAGCATCGGATATTCAACTGACGACATCCGCGGCATTATAGATGAAATTAAAGAATCCGTATCGCCGAGCGGTATATTTACATACAGCTACGAATGGGACGGCGTAATTTACAGCGGAGATGATATTGATACAACAGGGACGGTGCTCGCCGCTCTTGCACCGTACTACCTTGCAGAGGAAGACGAATACGGAGTACACAATTTTGTGGATACTGCACTTTCCGCTTTATCGGAAAAACAGCTTCCGGGCGGAAGCTTCGGGAATGCGAATTCCGACGCCATGGTCATGATTGCGCTTTCAGCACTGGGTATAAACCCGGATACGGACGCGCGCTTTATAAAGGGAGAAAACAGTTTATTAGACGGTATGCTCTCATACCTCACGGAATCCCGTGATGCCTTTGGCTATATGGATAACGTGGAGAATGATTTTGCTACAGAGCAGGCATTTCGCGCAATTATTGCCGCGGCAGGAGTTTTACGCACGGGAGAGGCGTACAATGTGTACGATTTCAGCTCTGTTACTGTAGAGGAAGCGGTGATAGGCGGAAACCCCGGCGGTGGTCTGCCTGAGGAGGAGCCACCGATTATAAATGATGAAATTACCGTATATTTCACTCTTCTCGGCAGAAACGGGGCTGTATGGCTTCCGAGACGCGCTGTAAAGGTGCAGGACGGGGAGAGGCTGTCCTATGTCATAAAAAAAGTTATGGATAGCAACGGATATACATGTGAGGGTCTTGAAAACGGCTATATATCAAAAATCACGCGGCCGTCGGGCAGCTCGCTTTCGCAGTTTGAGCATGGCGCAAACTCAGGGTGGTTATATAAGGTTGACAATGAAGTGCCCAATATGGGGATAGGCGTATTCAGGGTATACGACAGAGCGGATTTGGTACTGTACTACACGGGCGACTGGACATCAGACCCGCTTGCAGGCTTTGATGCACTTGCGGGAGAGGATAAAAACGCGGAAGAGGATGATGAAGACGCTGAGAAACGCGTTGTTTCCGCTGCAAAGGCTGCTGAGTATGTAAAAAAGACAGTTGCGGCACCGCGTCCTTCAACAATAGGCGGAGAATGGGCAGTATTGGGGCTTGTTCGTGGCGGCTATTCAGACCGCGCATGGGAAAAGCTTTATTATGACGAGCTTATAAAAACGCTCACGGAAAATAACGGTGTCTTAAACGCAAGGAAATATACGGAATATGCAAGGGCGGCAATTGCGCTTACCTCCATAAAGGTCGATGCGCGACATGTCGCAGGGTATAATCTTATCAGCAAATTGGACGACTATGAAAAGGTAACTGCCCAGGGGATAAACGGTGCGCTCTTTGCGCTTATTGCGGCGGATTGTGCAAAATATGAGTTGCAGCAGCGTGACAAATATGTAGAGCTTGTCCTAAGCCGTCAGCTTAAGGACGGAGGCTTTGCAATCGCAGGAGAAGACGCAGAAAGCGATGTTACCGCAATGGCGATTACAGCGCTTGCAGCGTATTCAGACCGGGCTGAGGTTAGGACTGCAATAAACAAGGCCGTTTCCTGCCTTTCAAAGCTCCAGAGCAAATCCGGCGCGTTTGTGTCGGGTGGCGGCGATACCGTTGAAAGCACGGCGCAGGTTATTGTTGCGCTCACAACGCTCGGTATTTCGATTGATGACGAAAGGTTTGTAAAAGACGGAAATACGGTTTATGATGCGCTTATGGCGTTTTCAAAAGGCGACGGTAGCTTCTCTCACACAATCGGGGAGGAGTCGGACATGCTCGCAACAGAGCAGGCGCTGTATGCGCTTGTAGCACTCGAACGCGCATCAGAAGGAAAAACGCCGCTTTATGATATGAGCGATATAAAGCCCGGCTCGTTTGAAGATACTTATTTTGACGAAAACTTCGACGCAATAGAAGCACTTGTGCAAAAAGGTATAGTAAACGGAATCGGGAACAAAAAATTTGCGCCTCAGAACGAGATAACGCGTGCGGAATTTGCCGCAATAACCGTTCGCGCATTCGGCCTTTCGGAGGAAAAAAGTGATGTTTTTTCAGATGTCCTTTCAAGTGACTGGTTTGCAGGCTATGTCGGAACGGCACATAAGAGCGGTATAATAAAAGGCGTTTCTCCGACAAGCTTTCTGCCGAGACGCAATATAAGCCGTGCCGAGGCTGTGACAATGGTGGCGCGGGCGGCAGCTCTTGCGGGTATAGACATAAAAGTATATGATGAGGACAAAACGCTTTCTGAGTTGGAAGACGGCGAAAAAATCCCGCAATGGGCAAGAGAAGGCGCCGCTTTCTGTGTAGGGACAGAGATTTTAAAAAAAGGTGATGTAAAATTTCTGCCTGATGAAGCGGTCAAACGCTCTGAAATGGCGGGTATGATATGGAAAATGCTTAAAATAGCAGAGAAGATATAAAAAAATACCATGGGTAATTTTACCCATGGTATTTTTTTATACTTCCAGGTATTTAAATATATACGACCCAAGCGGGACAGCGAATGCATCTGCCACAAGCCGGCATTTTGCGCGGAGAAGAAAGAATACGCCGCGGTCTGCATTCTCAAGTGTTTCAAAATTTCCCTGCCCCTTGCTTATCACAATATCGGCGGAGTGAAAAATATCAAGAAATTCTTTTGAACATTCAGAAAGAATTGTGCCGGGGACATTGCAGCCCGTAGAGATTACCCGAGACACATCACAAAGCCCTGAATCTATCGCGTCGCGCTCTGTAACATCGTTTATAATCGGCGCGCTTTTAACTGCATAGAAGATGTCCATCGGAGGGAGAGACTCAATAAAAGCCCGGTCAAATACAGACTCACCCGCGTTATCTCCTATAAGGAGAAGCGTTTTTGCAGATGAGAGCTGCTCTTTAAAAATATCGATATCACAAACTGTAAAATCTTCGTCAAAGCAGCTTTTTACAGCCGAGGCGACGTCTACATTACTGTACACTGCCATGTCTATGTTATTCCCCGCCGCCGAAACCTTTAGTGCACGGTAGATATCGCCTTTTTCTTTTATGAGTGCGCGGATAGCTTCATATTCGCCAAGAGCTGCGTCAATAGTGGCTTTTTTTGAGACGGCATACGGATCTGAAATGCCGGTGTGACGGCGGACAATGGCATGAATGTCCCGTGCCATGGCGGGGGATGAAGCATAGTTTCTGTAATTCTTCAGCAAATCCATACATTCGTCCATAATGCATGCCTGCACTTCTGTATCGCTTGTCGCATTCTGTGCTGCCTCCAGAGCCTGACGAAGTGAGCAGGGAAGACATCCAAGTTGCATTTTCATATTTTATAAAGCCTCCTGTCTTTTAGAATTATATCAGTTTTAAAGATAAATCGCAAGGAGACCTGTTATACGGAAAATAAAAAACGAGCTGCCCTTAAGAGCGGCTCGCCTTTTACGGCTCATATACTACTTTCCGAGAAAAGTGATTGTGTGCGTACGCATGAAGCGAGCGTCCTTCTCGACTTTATTAATGCGTATTTTGTGTTCAAAGTCTGTGACCTGTGATTCAAAATCCGGTGCACCGCTCCATGGCTCGATGCAGATATATTCAGCACCGGGACGCGTCCAGATTAAAAGAGTGTCAAAGCCGGGGAAGGCAACATGAGTGCGCTCACCTGTGCGGTCGTCAACAATGGTTAAACCGCGTGATTTTGCATCAAGGAATACGAGTGCGTCAATTTCAAAATATGAATTGCGCATCTTGAGCCGTTTTTCTCCGTTTATAACAGGGGTCAATTCATCGGTAAGAAGGCCTGTATCGCCGTTTACCCCGCGGGTGGAAAGTGTTTCACACTCATCAAAAACTATGCTGTAATTCTCGATTCCGCCGGGGCAGGAATATCCCTCATGCGCGCCGAGCGAGAGATACATTGCGCCTCCGGACTTGTTATCTGCAATGTAGTCCACCTTGAGCGCGTTTTTATCGAGTGTGTAAACCGCGCGGAACTCAAATTCAAACGGGTACGCCGCAAGCGTCTCAGCGTCAGATTTCAGAAGGAATACGGCAGAGCTTTCCGTCTTGCTCTCCAGAGTGAACTCGCGTCTTTTTGCAAAGCCGTGGCTCGGGAGTGTGTACTCCTTGCCGGCATAAATATATTTTTTGTTTCTCAGAGAGCCGGTGATGGGGAAAAGCACGGGGGCACGGTCTTTCCAGACATCGGGGTTCCCCTGCCACAAATGCTCAACTCCGTCTGATGTTTTTATGCTGAAAAGCTCAGCGCCAAAGGAGTTTATAGTAACGGTAAGTGATTCGTTTCTGATAGTTGTCAAATTGGGCATAATAATTCCTCCTGATAAAAAAGAAAGCGTTTTATTTTTTATATATTAACACAGAACACGGGGGACAAGCAAGTGATAATTAAATGTTTTGCGGAATACGGAAGTGCCGCTTCAAACATCGTACAGCATATAAAAAGGCCCTCTCTTGCAGCGCTTTTTGTGTTGTAATATGTCATGGGCTATGATATAATCTAGTACGTTGCCGAAAAGGAAAACGAGTACCGGTTTTGAAATGGAGTTTTTATTATGGGAACAGCGCTTATAACGGCAAAGCAACTTATGATTATGCTGGCGTTTATGGTTGTAGGCTACGCATTTAAGAAGAAAAAGATTTTTTCTGACGATGCAAGCTCGACATTGTCACAGCTTGTTGTAAACGTCTTTCTGCCGGCTATGGTATTTTCTACTTTTGCGGAGAATTTCCGACCGGATGTAATAGCTGAAAAGGCAAAACTCATTTTTTTGTCACTCATAGTTCTTACGGTGACAGGAATTATCTCTGTGTTTCTTGCAAAGCTGTTTTCAAAAAACAAGAACACTCAGGCCGTATATATCTACAGCTTCACGATCCCGAATATAACATATATGGGGTACCCGCTTGTGCAGGCAATATTCGGGGAGTTGGCGCTTCTTGATGCAATGATATTTTGCTTGCCGTATAATATTTACATATACACAATAGGAATGTATCTCCTCACTCCGTTCAAGAGGATGACGCTTAAGGTGTTTTTAAACCCGTCGGTGGTTGCGATGCTTGCAGGTATGATAGTAGGTGGGTTACGACTTCAGATTCCGGGGCTTGTGACTGATATTCTTGGAATGGCAAAAGACTGTATGTCCCCGTGCGCAATGCTTTTGACGGGTGCTGTATTTGCAAGGATGAATGTGCGCGAAATGCTCCTTGACTGGAAGTCATATGCGGCATCGGCAATACGTCTTTTGATTATACCGATAACAGCAATGTTTATCCTGCGGGCAGTGGGCGTAAGGCAGGAATGGGTGCTCATAACAACGGTAATGCTCGCTATGCCGCTCGGGATAAACAGCGTAGTGTTCCCTGAGGCGTTTGGCGGAGACAGTGAGACGGGTGCGAAGGTTTGCTTTGTAGCAGGAGTGCTGGGACTCATAACAATTCCGTTTGTGTTCGGCTTGTTGTAAAAATCCTGAAAACTGCATATACATAAAATGTTTACATTATAATATTTGATTTTTTGTTATGTTTCTGCTATACTGTAAAAGTATAATGACATTATATATAAGAGGAGATAGTAAGGATGAGAATGAGAAAATTTGCAGCATTGGCGCTTGCTGTAGTAATGCTTTCCGGGCTTTTTTCCGGATGCGCAATAGGCGAAAAAACTGTGCTTGAGATTAACGGCAACAAAATTTCAGAGCAGCTGTATCTTGGCGCTTTAGGGCAGATGGATGTATCGTCGCAGCAGAGCATGGGTATAAGCTTTGCCGATATGCTTGACCAGGATTTTGGTGACGGTATGACCGGTGCCGATGCGCTTAAGCAGAGCACAGACAGCTTCTTTAAGGATATGGAGACGGTAAGGCTGTTCGCTGAAGAAAACGGAATTACGCTTACTAAAGAAGATAAAAAGCTTCTGGAGCAGGAGCTTAAGCTTCAGATTGAGAGTGCAGGCGGACAAAAGGCGTTTCTTGACCAGCTTAAGGCTCAAAACACGACAGAAGAGCTCGTGTATTACATGAACGAGTTGTCAAAGCTTTATCAGAAGATGAATAGTGAGCTCTTTGTCGGCGACGGAAAGTTTGCCATATCTACAGACGAAATATACAACAAGCTTTCATCGGGTTATGTGCGTGTAAAACATGTTCTGGTTCAGGCGAATGACCCGAATGCAGAGGATTATGCAGAGAAGCGCAAGCTTGCAGAGACTATCGCCAAAAAGGCGAAGGACGGCGCGGACTTTGACGCGCTTATTAAGGAATATGGCAAGGACCCCGGTATGGAGACAAATACAAACGGATATATCTTCGACAAAGACGGGTACGATATCGCAAAGACAGGAATGATGGTTTCAGAGTTTTCAGCGGCATCGAATGCCCTTGCTGAAAACGGCGTAAGCGGCGTAGTCGAGACAAGCCATGGCTTCCATATCATAAAGAGACTGCCGATTAACAAAGAGTATGTTGAGGAAAATGCAGAGAGCCTGTCACAGGAGTTTGCGGCTAATGTGTTTGAGGATAAAATCCGGGAATATACTGAAAAGGTAGAGGTTAAGCACACAAAGGCATATGACAAGATTGACCTTTATAAATTCTTTGGTAAGGACAAATCTGCAGCACCTCTTGCACCGGAGAGCGGTGAGGAATCTGCACCGGAGACAGACGCTGAGTCTGCTCCTGAAAAAGACACCGCCGGGGAGTAAAAAAGTTAATTATTTAAAAAAACGCTCTTTCCTGCCGATGATTACGGCATGAAAGGGCGTTTTTGTATATGCGGAGGAATATTTTGCTCATGTTCAGGGGAATATTAATGTGACCGGGAAGGGGAGAAGTATGGAGTTTTTAAAAGTTTTTGTTATGTCACTCGGCTCTGCGATAACATTGTTTCTGCTTACAAAGCTGATGGGCGAGAAGCAAATATCAAAGCTGTCTCTTTTTGATTATGTTGTCGGAATAACGATAGGCTCAATCGCGGCAGAAATGGCGACAGGGCTTGAAAAGAATCCGCTTTATCCAATACTTGCAATGAGCGTGTATGCACTTCTTGCTTACGGTATATCAGTTGCAACAACCAAGTCCGTAAAGGTACGGAAATTTCTCGTGGGGGACGCGTTGATTCTGATGGATAACGGAATCATATACAGGCAGAATCTCAAGAAGGCTAAAATTGACCTCGGAGACTTCCTGACGCTTGCAAGAATAGCGGGATATTTTGATGTGGCAGAGATACAGACCGCGATACTTGAGAATAACGGAAACATAAGCTTCCTTCCGCGCGCATCAAGCCGCCCCGTAGAGCCGGGGGATTTAAACCTTGCGCCGAAGCAGGAATACATTCAGACAAATGTTATTCTTGACGGAAATATAATGTATAAGAATCTTCGGCTTTGCAATGTTGACAAAGGTTGGCTTGTGAGAGAGCTTAAGCTTCAGGGATATAACGATGCAGGAGATGTATATCTTGCGACCTGCAGCTCTGAAAAAAAGCTTTCAGTATATCCTATGCGTACCGAAAAGCTCAGCATAGACAGATTTGAATAGAAAAAGCATCCGGCATTTTTAAAATACCGGATGCTTTTTTGGTTTAATTAACGCGTGTGCTCCTCAATGAAATTTATAATCGGTGTCGGATCCTCAAGTCCGTGCGGGTGATGCTCACACATGGAGCGGGAAATAACCTTTATGATTCCGCCGTTTTCCTTGTAGTAATTTTCAAGTACCTTTCCGTTTTCCTCATAAACTACGACATTATCCATGTTGCCGTAGAGCATGATTATCGGAATGTTGTTTTTAATGAGCGGAGCCATGTTGTCTATAGGACTCTTTCTGAAGTTGACAATTGTTGAGCGGCTGAATCCGTAGGTAGCAACGAGCTCGCGCCAGAAAAGAGCCGAAGCCTCGGTTACCGGGCATTCGCCGAGGTTTGCCATGCTGAGTATATTAAGTACAGGCGCGTCAAGATAAAGAACGGATACGAGCTCAGGATACTTTTCTGCGAGAAGTGCCCCCTGAAGCCCTCCGCAGCTCATTCCGACGGGGATGCATTTCTCCTCAAAGCCGAGCTTCTTTGAAATATACTTTACGAAATCCGCCATTATGTCTATTTCTTCATCTGCGCCCCAGCGCGTGTAGTGCTCTATGTTGCACAGACAGTATCCGCGCTTTAAGCATTCAATTTCAAGATTCGGGAAAGCGTCCCAGTACTCGGTTTTGAGAAGGAGCTTTCCGTTTTTCTCGCAGTCGGGGTATACGAGCCGTGCCTTGCGCTCAGAAAAAATAAATTCTTCGATTTTAAAGCCATTCCAGAGTGAGTTTTCCATAATGAACACCTCTTGTGAAATATATTGATGCATGTCGGAAAAGGAATAATTTACGATTTGATACTTTTCTACAGTTTAGCAAACGCGGCAGCAAATATCAAGTGTTTTAAATAAACAGACAGATTTTTGTGATACGGAACCTTATCACGGGAGAAATACGGCGCGAGAGTATCAGAGCTTGAGGCGGCGGTTGCGCAGTTTGAAAGGATGCTCGCGACAACGGAGACGGCAGTCGCAAGCGGAAATATAAACACCGCCGGCACGGATGCCGACGGTGGGAGAATGTATGATTTTAAGGGGAAAAGAGCAGATGGAATTGAGGTGTACGAAACAAGCAAAGAAGTGAAAGATATGCCGTGGAAAGCCCGCAAAAAAAGATTTTTAAATCTTATGGAAAATGAGTTTTTAGGAAGAACGGCAAAGTTTACAAATAATGGACAAACGTATTATGCAAGCTTTGATGCGGTAGATATTAACAAAACCATATATGGCGACACAAAATCTGACAAAGCAGGAAAAGATGCAAAAATAAATACTGGTGCAGATGGCTTCATTTTTGAATTGGTAGAGAATTCTCAATATGATGGCTCAGCGAAAGAAAAAGGGAAGTCCGGAAAAGCACATAAAAAAGTAGGCTTGTGGGATTACTTCATAAAAAAAGTGCAAATTGACGGAAAAGTGTTTGACATTATTGCAAACGTCAGAAAAAAATCAACAGGAGAGTTTGTTTACAGTCTTCAGTTGAATGAAGATGAAAGTATAGAAGCAGCTCCGCCCGAAAACCACACAGAAAACGGTGGCGTCAATGGGGCGCAAACTGCTTCTAATAACATTATACCCGATTCTTCCGAAAAAGCAACAGGCAAAATTCGTTAAAAACGAAAGATTTGCTTTCACCTGATTACGGGAAGACTGAGGAAAGTGAGCTCCCGATTGAACAGATGGAAGCCTCTGAAACCGATTCTGTGAAAGGAGCACAGATATACAATATTATTATATCCAACCTAAAAAGAAAAGGCGAAGAACTTGGAGTGTTGGATAGGGATTTCTTTACAAGACTGCAAGAGATTGAGAATTTCTATAATCCTACTGCAAACGACAAAGCTTTGATAAGCAGTGAATTTCGCAGAGTGTTTGCAGGGAACACAGACCCTCTGGTTTCGAATTGGCTTGATGCTATCGATACAGATTATTTGAATGGAAGATATCCACAAGGCAGAAATAGCAATACCACCACACAACCGAATAACAAAACAAAAGAAGACAGCAAAAATGTTGTCATAAAGCTTAAAGAAAATATACCTTCACTGCAGGGGAAAGACAGCGTAAAGACTCTTAGCGGGAAAGAGTTTCCAAAGGGCGAAAAAAACCTTATAGAGCAGGTGGCTGAGTTTTTTAGTTCTATAGGGAATAGGGTGCAAAGAAAAGGCTTTGGAGATGTGAAATTAACAAAACAAGGAGTAAGGTCTGATATTGCGCATGGAATCGGACGTGCAAAGGCGGTAACGTTTGCAGCAGTTCCGGAGGTTATAAAGAACGGAGAGCAGATAGACTTTGTCTCAAACTGGAAGGGCAGAGGCAAGGACAGCTACATCTTTGCGGCACCGGTAACGATTGGAGAACAGACAGGATATGTCGCAGCAGTTGTCCTGAAAGACAATGAAAACAACTTTTATCTGCATGAAGTGGTCAATGACAAGGGAGACGTAATCTACATAACAAATGAAGATGTGTCTAAACCCTTCAAGACTGCATCGTCCGGAGAAACCGAACTTATCAGAGGCAAAGACACATCTTCTGATATAAAAATACCACAAATAGAAGATGATGTCAATGCCTTTGGAGAAGGACGAGTTGGCAATACAACCACACAACCGAATAATAACACACAATCCATCGCAAACGGTCCATCTTCATTTAAAGGGGAAGACTCGGGGGAATCTTATATTGACGAGACGGGGCTTGATACATATTTTGACGACCTCGGGGAGAGAGCACAGACGATACGGGACAAGAACATTGCCGAAGCAAATGCAACGCTTATGCGCACACTGAATGCAAGGAAGAAAACA